>JAGTRW010000044.1 GCA_018262095.1 Pseudomonadota bacterium | reverse complement strand
CCCCCCCCCCCCCCCCCCCCCCCCCCCCCCCCCCCCCCCCCCGGTGCTGTAGAGGGAGGGTTCGGACATGCCTCAATTCTACCGCGATGTCAATTCATTCACACTCGGTGCTGTCCGTAGCGCCACTTTTTTTGAAAAATTACTTTTGCATATGGTGTTTTTATAACGTATTGATTTTTAACGATTAACTGTATTGCCTGTTTTTTTTGCAAAGTAAGAAAAAGCCTTTCGAAAGGGGGACTTAGGCGTTTTGATCGCCTTTAATCCACAAAGTTATCCACAGAAAATGTGGATAAGATTTTCAACATTACTTTGGTCCAGGGCTTGCCGCTGGCGTCGGCTCAGGCTAAAGTCCGCCGTTGAAGAAATCCTTGGGGAGAAAGCGTGTTTTCTATCATTCTGGCGGCCGGTTGGCCTATCTGGCCCTTGCTGTTGGCATCGATCATTGCCGTCGCGCTGATCATCGAGCGTCTGGTGGCATTGCGTCGAGTCAAGGTGCTGCCCAGCGGTTTGCTGCAGCGCGTGATCGCCGAGTACCGGCAGGGTGGTGTTAATGAGGCAATGCTCAACCGCTTGGAGGAGGAGTCGCCGCTCGGTCGCGTGCTGTCGGCTGGCCTGCGCAACGTCGGCAGTTCGCGCGAGATCATGCGCGAATCGGTCGAGGAAGCGGGCGGTGGCGTCGCGCATGAGCTTGAGCGTTATCTCACGACGCTCGGCACCATCGCCTCGATCAGCCCGCTGATGGGCCTGTTCGGTACCGTCGTCGGGATGATCGAAATTTTCGGCTCGCAGTCGCCGACCGGAACCAATCCGATGCAACTGGCGCACGGCATCTCGGTGGCGCTCTACAACACCGGCTTCGGTCTGGTCATCGCCATTCCCGGAATGATTTTCTGGCGCCACTTCCGCGCGCTGGTCAATGGTTTCGTGATCGAGATGCAGCAGCAGGCGGTGCGTCTGGTCGAGGTGTTGCACGGCGAGCGCAAGGCTTAGGAGCGCGCCATGAATTTTCAACGCGGTCGCGGGTCCGACGAGCCCGAGATCAATCTAATTCCGCTGATCGACGTGCTGCTGGTGATCATCATTTTTCTGATGCTGACGACCACCTATGCCAAATTTTCCGGGCTCGAGATCAATCTGCCGACGGCCGACGCCAGCAAGCAGGCCGAGCAGCCCAACGAAGTGAGCGTCGCCGTGACGGCGACCGGGCAGGTGCTGGTCAATAAGGCGCCGCTCGCGGCTGCCGACGTCCAGTCGATCAGCGAAGCCTTGCGCCGCGCGGCAGGCGATGCCAAGGATCCGGTGATCGTGATCAACGCCGACGCCAAGGCGACGCATCAAAGCGTCGTCGATATCATGCAGGCCGCGCAGGCCGCCGGTTACCCCCATATTTCGTTCGCCACGCAATCGCCGCACTGAGGGGCGCTGACATGAGTCAAGCCGGTTGCGCACAGCGCCTGGCCCGCCTCTGGTACCAGCGACCACTGGCCTGCGCACTGTTTGCGCTGTTGCCCATCTCCTGGCTGTTCCGGCTGTTGGTTAGCGTGCGTCGTGGCCTCTATCGCGGTGCGCTGCTGCGCTCGTATCGTTTGCCGGTGCCGGTGATCGTGGTCGGCAACCTGACCGTCGGCGGCAGCGGCAAGACGCCGCTCGTGCTGTGGCTGACCCAGCGCTTGCGTGAAGCCGGGTGGCGACCTGGAATCATCAGCCGCGGCTATCGCGGCGCCGCCGCGAGCGGTCATGCGGTGACCGCCGATGGCGATCCGGCGCAAGTCGGCGACGAACCATTGCTGCTGGCGCGGCGCAGTGGCGTTCCGGTCCATGTCGGTGGCGACCGTGTGCGGACCGCGCAGGCGCTGCTGGCGGCGCATCCCGAATGCAATGTCATCGTTTCGGACGACGGCCTGCAGCACTATCGATTGCAGCGTACGGTCGAAATCGCGGTATTCGACGCGCGCGGCGCGGGCAACTCGCAGTTGTTGCCCGCCGGGCCGTTGCGCGAGCCGCTGCAGCGCCTGTCATCGGTCACCGCGGTGGTCTGGAATTCGCTCGCCGAGGTGCCGGAACCGCTGCGCGGCGCAGCGCGCGACTTGCCGCAGTTCGCGATGCGGCTTTGCGCTCAGCGCTTCTTCGCGCTGCACGACGATCAGCGCCATTGCGCGGCGCTGGACCTGGTCGGCAAACGGCTCTACGCGATCGCCGGCATCGGCGATCCGGCGCGCTTCTTTGCGCAGCTGGCAGCGCAGGGTCTCGTCTTCGAGGCGCATGCGTTCGCCGATCATCACGATTACAGCGCGGCAGATCTGGCCTTCGCAGATGATGGTGTGCTGCTGATGACCGAGAAAGATGCGGTAAAATGCGCCGCATTGACGACGCGCGAAGCCTGGGTGCTGCCGGTCGATGCGCAGCTTGTTGCCGCCGCCGACGGCAAGTCATTGCTCGACACAATACTGGAGAAAATCGATGGATGCACGATTGCTTGATATTCTGGTCTGCCCGATCTGCAAGGCCAATCTCGAATACCGCAAGAGCGCTTCGGAACTCGTCTGTAAGCCATGCAAACTGGCTTTTCCGGTGCGCGACGACATTCCGGTGATGCTGCCTGACGAGGCGCGCCAACTGGCGGCGGAGGAGTTCGAATGAGCGCCGACGACGTCAGTTTCAAGGTGGTGGTTCCGGCGCGTTATGCGTCGACGCGTCTGCCGGCCAAACCCTTGCTCGACCTCGGCGGCAAGCCGATGGTCGTGCGCGTCGCCGAGCGCGCGGCGCTTTCCGGCGCCGAAGAAATCTGGGTGGCGACCGATCATCAAGACGTCGAGGCGGCGGCCGCAGCGCACGGCTTGTCGGTCTTGCTGACGCGCGCCGATCATCCGACCGGAACCGATCGCCTGGCCGAAGTCGTCGACCGCCTGGGCTGGGGCGACGACACCATCGTCGTCAATGTGCAGGGCGACGAGCCGTTGATCGATCCGGCGCTGGTCGCCGAAACCGCGCGGCAACTGGCCAAGAGCGGCGCCGATATCGCGACGGTCGCGCATCCGATCGACAGTGCCGCCGATTTCCTCAATCCGAGCATCGTCAAGGTGGTGTGCAAGGCGGACGGCGACGCGCTCTATTTTTCGCGCGCGACGATCCCCTATGCGCGCGATCACTTTGCGCGCGAGACGGGCAGCCTGCCGTCCGGGATTCCGGCCTACCGGCACATCGGGTTGTATGCCTATCGCGCGCGGTTTTTGCGCGCTTACGCGCGCCTGGCGCCATCGCCGCTTGAACGCTTCGAGGCGCTCGAGCAGTTGCGCGCGCTGTGGCATGGTTACCGCATCAGCGTGCTCATCTCGAGCCATCTGCCGATGCCGGGCGTCGATACGCCGGAAGACGCTGCGCATATGCAGCAATTTTTTAGAAGCGCATAAAGTGACGCCGAAAAAGGGATTTAAGCTGTTTATTGCCCTCTTGCGGCGTTCTTATGCTTCAGTGCACAATACCATTTGATTTCGAAAGCTGCTTCAGTTTGAATTTCTCAGAAAGTGACGAGTAATGAAACTTATCATTCTAGGCGCGCCGGGTGCCGGCAAGGGTACGCAGGCGCAATTTATCTGCGAAAAATACGGCATCCCGCAGATTTCCACCGGCGATATGCTGCGTGCCGCGATCAAGGCCGGCACCCCGCTTGGGATAGCCGCCAAGAAGGTGATGGATGTTGGTGGGCTGGTCTCTGACGAGATCATCATCGGTCTGGTCAAGGACCGCTTGCAGCAGGATGATTGCCGCGCCGGCTATCTGTTTGACGGTTTTCCGCGCACGCTGCCGCAGGCTGAAGCGATGAAGGCTGCGGGCATGGGGATCGATTTCGTTCTCGAGATCGACGTCGCCGATTCGGAAATCGTCGAGCGCATGAGCGGCCGTCGCGTGCATCCGGCGTCGGGCCGAACCTACCACCTCAAGTTCAATCCGCCGAAGGTCGAAGGCCGCGACGATGTGACTGGCGAGGATTTGATTCAGCGCGACGACGACAAGGAAGAAACCGTCAAGAAACGCCTTCAGGTCTATCACTCGCAGACCGTTCCCTTGATCGAATACTATGAAAAATGGTCGGCGAGCGGCGATCCCAAGGCGCCCAAGTGCCGCAAGATTGCCGGCGTCGGAAGTATCGATCAGATCAGGCAGGCCGCTTTTGACGCGTTGAACTAATGGCGTGAGTGGGAATCAACACTAGCGTTTTCTGGACGAACAGAAAGTCGGTTTTCTGGCAAACCCCAACTTCCGTCAGAGAAGCGGGTAGGTGGTCTGTGCAGCGTTGCGCGATCAGTGGCCGCGGTCGTTTGCCTGCGGTGCTGAGTCATCTTGGTAAGGGGGTTCCATGTCGGCAGGTCTCGTATTCTCGCTCGTTTGTGCCGTGATTGCAGTGCTCTACGGCGCTGCAATGACCCGGTGGATTCTCTCGTTGCCGGCGGGCAACGAGCGTATGCAGGAGATCGCCAAGGCGATTGAGGTCGGCGCGTCGGCCTACCTTAACCGTCAATATACGACGATTGCCGCCGTTGGCCTGGTCCTGGCGATCTTCATCGGCGTTTTCCTGGGCCCGCTGATGGCGGTTGGTTTTGTGATCGGGGCGGTGCTCTCGGGAGCGACCGGTTTCATCGGCATGAACGTCTCGGTGCGCGCCAACGTGCGGACCGCCGAGGCCGCGCGGCGCGGTGTCGCGGCGGCGCTTGACGTCGCCTTCAAGGGTGGGGCGATCACCGGTATGCTGGTCGTCGGCCTCGGTCTGCTCGGCGTCGCCGGTTACTACGCGGCGCTGCGCGGCAGCGGCGCCGATTTTCAGCAGGCGGTTGAACCTTTGGTCGGCCTGGCCTTCGGCGGATCGCTGATTTCGATTTTCGCGCGCCTCGGCGGCGGCATCTTCACCAAGGGTGCCGACGTCGGCGCTGATCTGGTCGGCAAGGTCGAAGCCGGGATTCCCGAGGACGATCCACGCAATCCGGCGGTGATCGCCGACAACGTCGGCGACAACGTCGGCGACTGCGCCGGGATGGCCGCCGACCTTTTCGAGACCTACGCGGTGACGGTGGTCGCGACGATGGTGCTCGGCGCGATGATGGTCAAGGGCGCAGCCACCGCCAACGACAATCTGATCATCTACCCGCTGGTGCTCGGCGGCGTCGCGATCATCGCCTCGATCATCGGCTGTTCCTTCGTCAAGGCGAGTGAAGGCGGCAAGATCATGAACGCGCTTTATCGCGGACTGGCGGTTGCCGGCGTGCTGGCCTTGCTGGCCTTCTATCCGATCACGACCTGGATGCTCGGCGACGGCATCGCGCTGGCCGACGGCAAACTGATCAGTTCGCTCGCCATTTTCGGCGCGGCAACGGTCGGGCTGGTGCTCACCGGCTTGCTGGTGTGGATCACCGAGTATTACACCGGGACCGATTTCGCGCCGGTCAAGCTGGTCGCGCAAGCGTCGACCACCGGGCACGGAACCAACATCATCGCCGGGCTCGGCGTTTCGATGAAGGCCACCGCGGCGCCGGTGCTTTCGGTCTGTCTGGCGATCTACGTCACTTTTGCGCTGGCCGGACTCTACGGCATTGCGATTGCGGCGACGGCGATGCTCTCGATGACCGGAATCATCGTTGCCTTGGACGCCTACGGGCCGATTACCGACAACGCCGGCGGCATCGCCGAAATGGCCGGTTTGCCGCAGGAAGTGCGCGACGTCACCGATCCGCTCGACGCTGTCGGCAACACCACCAAGGCGGTGACCAAGGGCTATGCGATCGGTTCGGCCGGCCTCGCGGCGCTGGTGCTGTTTGCCGACTACACGCATGCGCTCGAGGCGCGTTTCAATTACGTGATGGCTTTCGATCTCTCCGATCACATGGTGATCATCGGGCTGTTCATCGGCGGCCTGATTCCCTATCTGTTCAGCGCCTTGGCGATGGAAGCGGTCGGGCGCGCGGCGGCGGCGGTGGTGATCGAAGTGCGCCGCCAGTTCAGGGAGATTCCGGGAATCATGGACGGTGACGCCAAGCCCGATTACTCGCGCGCGGTCGGCATGCTGACTAGCGCAGCGATCAAGGAAATGATCGTTCCTTCGCTGCTGCCGGTGCTGGTGCCGGTGATTGTCGGCCTGCTGCTCGGCCCGAAGGCGCTCGGCGGCCTGTTGATGGGGACCATCGTCACCGGTCTCTTTGTCGCCATTTCGATGACGACCGGCGGCGGCGCCTGGGACAACGCCAAGAAATACATCGAGGACGGCCATTTCGGCGGCAAGGGGTCGGAAGCGCACATGGCGTCGGTGACCGGCGACACCGTCGGCGATCCGTACAAGGACACCGCCGGTCCGGCGGTCAATCCGCTGATCAAGATCATCAACATCGTCGCGCTGATGATCGTTCCGATCCTGCCGCTGGTCTCGTGAGCTGATCGGACTCAAGCGCCAACGAGGCGGCTTTCGCTGCTCCGTTGCGCTCGCCGACTAGATCGTGACGGCGGGGTTGAGCGTGTATAGGCCGGTCAGACTGGCCTGGCCGAGAACGTGTCCGGCCATTGCGGCGCGCAATTGTGATCCGCTGGCCTTGCCGTCGATCGGCAGCGCGGCGACGTCGAGCGCGTAGAGCGTGAATACGTAGTGGTGAACGATTTCGTCGTTCCACGGTGGGCAGGGACCGTCGTAGCCGTAGTAGTCGCCGCGCATGTCGTTGTCGCTGGCGAACCACCCCGTATAGTCGTTGATCCCCTGGCGCGCGCCGTGCGCCGCCGCCGGACCCGCCTTGCCGCGCGGCGTCACCTCGTTCGAATACTCGCCTGGTTTGATCTCGCGCAGATCGGCCGGCAGGTCGAAGAGCACCCAGTGGAAAAAGTCGACGCGCGCCAGCGCTGCCGGGACGCTGCGATCCTCCTGGTTGACGTCGTCGCCGACGCTCGGTACGTCGGGGTCGTGGCAGATCAGCGCGAAGGATTGGGTTGCGGCAGGGACGTCATCCCAGGCAAGTTGCGGGTTGAGGTTCTTGCCCAGGCAGACATGATGTGCGCGATTGGCAATGCAAAAGGCTAGTTCGCCCGGGATCACATTCCCGTCGCTGAAGCTGCTGCTCGTCAGTTTCATGCTTTCTCCTCAAGAAGGCTTATTGCGCCGCACGGCGTTTGAAATCGCCCAAGCGAAATCCCGTGACCCATAGTGTAGCGAAATAAACGGTAGCACCGAAAATGACAATGGCCAATAGGCGCAGCAGGCGTTGCGTGGTATCCCAGCGCAACCAGTCGGCGGCGTCGCCGCCGGCAAACCACAGCGCGACGCCCATCACCAGCAGGGCGATGGCGAGCTTGGCATAGAATTTCGGCCAGCCGGGCTGTGGCGAATAGATTCCGTGCCGGCGCAGGCCGCGATAGAGCAGGGCGGCGTTGAGGCAGGCGGCCAGACCGATCGACAGCGCGAGTCCCGCGTGCTTGAGCCAGCCGATCAGCGCCAGATTGAGCAGTTGCGTGACGAATAACGAGACGAGCGCGATCTTGACCGGCGTGCGAACGTTTTGCCGTGCGTAAAATCCGGGCGCCAGCACCTTGATCAGGATCAGCCCGAGCAGGCCGACGCTGTAGGCGGTGAGCGCGTCGCGCGTCCTGAAGACATCGACCGCGCTGAACGCACCGTGGTGGAAGAGGGTCGTGATCAGCGGCACGGCGATGATCGCCAGCGCCAGCGCCGCCGGTGCCGCGAGCAGCAAAGTCAGGCGCAATCCCCAGTCGAGCAATTTTGAGTACTCGTCGTACTTGTCGGTCGCGTGGTATTTGGCGAGCGACGGCAGCAGGATGGTTCCCAGCGCAGCGCCGAGGATTCCCGAGGGGAATTCCATCAGCCGGTCGGCATAGTAGAGCCAGGAGACGCTGCCGGTACCCAGGAACGAGGCGAAGACTGTATTGATCAACAGGCTGATCTGCGCCACCGAGACGCCGAGGACGGCCGGCGCCATTAATTTCAGGATGCGCCGCACGCCAGCGTCTTTCCAGTCGACTGCAAAGCGCGGCAACATATTGATGCGCTTGAGGAAGGGGATCTGGAAGGCGAGCTGCAATGCGCCACCGAGAAAAACGGCCCAGCCCAGCGCCAGGATCGGTCGCTCAAACCAGGGCGCGGCGAACAGCGCCATGACGATCATCGCGACGTTGAGCAGCACCGGGGTGAAGGCCGGGATGGCGAAGCGGCTCCAGGTGTTGAGGATGCCGCCGGAGAGCGCGACCAGCGACATGAACAGGATGTAGGGAAAGGTGATTCGCGTCAGCGTGACGGTCAGCGCGAATTTGCCGGCGTCGGCGGCAAATCCTGGCGCCGAGATATAGACCAGCAGCGGCGCCGCCGCCATGCCGATCAGCGTGACCGCGAGCAGAACGAGCAGCAACAGGCTGGCGACGTGGTCGACGAGTTGTCTGGTTTCAGTTTCCGAGCGCTTGTTCTTGTATTCGCCGAGAATCGGAACGAAGGCCTGGGCGAAGGCGCCCTCGGCAAATAGTCGGCGCAGCAGGTTGGGCAGTTTGAAGGCGACAAAGAAGGCGTCGGTCAGTATCCCGGCACCGAAAATCCGGGCGATCACGAAATCGCGAACGAAACCAAGAATGCGCGACAAGAGTGTCATGCTGCTGATCGTGGCGAGGGTTCTAAGCAGGTTCATCAGGTCTTTTCTGGGTGTTGCGCAAAAGACGCCATCTTAGCCGCTTAGTGGCGCCAGCGGAAAAACGCAGCGCCGGATCGATCTCCTGCATGAAAATGCCGCTTGCGTTGGTCCGGCGAAGTCTGTAAAATCGCGCCTTCTCGATTAACCCATCAGATTTTTTAGGGACCCACATACATGGCCAACAGCGCACAAGCCCGCAAGCGCGCCCGCCAAGCCGTTAAGCAACGCGCCCACAACGCCAGCCTGCGCTCCACTCTGCGCACGGCCGTAAAGCGTGTGCAAAAGGCGATTGTCGCTGGCGACAAGGCTGCTGCTCAAAGTATTTATCAAGCATCGGTTTCGGTGATCGATCGTATCGCCGACAAGAAGATCATTCACAAGAACAAGGCGTCACGGCACAAGGGTCGTCTCTCGGCTCAGATCAAGGCGCTGGTTGCCGCCTGAGTCAGTCTCTTTTTTTGTGAACTTAAAAACGGCGCTTTCGGCGCCGTTTTTTATTGCTGTTCGGCAAGTCGCCGGTAGCGCCGGCGACTTCTTCCTGGTCTGAGTTATTTTTCCTTGCCGGTGATCGCGCAGGCGCCTTCGATCAGTTGCAGGTCGTTGTCCTGGGCAAAGTTGAGTACAAAGCGATAAGCCATTGGCTCAATGTCATAGAGCTGCCCGTCGACGAAAACGGCTTTTTCGTCGTTGTAGTGTCCTGGCCCCACGTAGCGCGAGTACTTCATTTTCTTTTCGGCCCCGAAGGCTGAAAGGACGCCGCACAACCGTTCGGCCCAGTCGCTGGGGCGGAATTTTTTGCCGTTGCGGGTCAGGCCGACGATGATGAATGGAGTGTTGGACGAGAATCGCATGTCTTGGCGGGGAAGTATAAAAAGAGTTTTTTGGAAGCGCTAATGACCTTTCGGCGAGCGCGGATTCTAACAGAAAAGCGCCTTGCTCACCGCGCTGTGCTCGCTGCTTATGATTTCATCATTTTTGTCTAAAAACTGCTTATATAAAAGAAATAGACACTTGGCTTATATTCAGATAATTTACTGCATATAGTCGTTACATCTATTTGATGCAGAGGCAGATTTATGTATTTGTCACCTACCGCCAAATATGGTTTTCGTATCCGTACGCGCAGCGGAGCCGTGGTCGACAATCTGTTGATATTTGGCAAGGACGAGTCCGACGCCGAGCGTAAATTGCGCCAGATCTATTTGGGCTGCGAAATTCTCGAAGCGAAGCGCCTGCTCATTCAGGCGCCGCGCACCGGTCCGGTGACTTTCGAAGACGTCGTCGACCTGATTTCGGGGCCGCCTTCGATCTGGCCGACCGATTAGCTCAAATGAATCGGTTTCGCCGCAGTTCGTAAAAGAGTGCGTTGTAGTCTTTGGCACCGACGCTTGATTCCGCATGGCTGAACACGTCGCAGTTCTTCGCCGGGCTTTCAGCGATCGCCACATTCTCCGTAATGACCGTTTGGCAGACCTCGTGGTCGTAGCGCCCGCGCAGCATCTCCTGGATATCGATGCTCATCTTGCGCCGGCGATCGTAGCGCGTCAGCAGGTAGCGGCGCTCGACGCGTCGTTTGAGTACCGGTTCGAGAATCTCCAGCGTTCGGGTCATCTGTTCGGCCGCCTGCAAGGACAGGTAATCGGTCGAGATCGGAATGAGCAGGACATCGCAGGCAAAAATGGCGTTGAGCGCCAGCACGCCGACATAGGGGCAGCAATCGATCAGCGTCGTTTGCGCCGCGTTGCCCGGCACCGATTCGTCAATCGCCTCAAGGCCAAGCCGCAGCTTGTTGAGAACCGCCGGGCCCTTGCCGAAGATCGAATCGACCTTGATCAACTGCTGGTGCGAAGGGATCAGCCGCCCGATGCCTTCCCAGGGGATGGTGAGTTCGTCAAGACCGCGAACGCCCTGGAAAAAACCGAACAGGCTGCGCGTCGAATCGAGCGGGCTGGCGCCGTGGATGACCGAAAGGTGGCATTGCGGGTCGAGGTCGAGAACCAGCGGTTGGCCACCGTCGCGAACGCACGCCGCGGCGAGGTTGAGCGTCGTCGTGGTTTTGCCAACACCACCTTTTTGGTTGAAGACAGCAATGCGCATGCGGCATTGTAGCGTGCCTGTGCGATCTTTCGCGCTTATTACGCTTATATACAAACCACCGCTTTTCCCTTAAAATTCTTCCCCTTGCCAGTTCGGCGCGCAGGCCTTTGGGGCCATTGTCGCGAGCGACCGGATTGGTACTGATGCGTGATTATTCCGGCGGCGCAAGCCGCCGTTTCAGTTTCAGAGCCTCAGCAAGGGGTTGTTTGCATATGTCGCACCTAATGAATACCTACGCGCGCTTGCCCGTCGCCTTCAGTCATGGCGAGGGAAGTTGGATCACCGACAGCGACGGCAAGCGCTATCTCGATGCGATGTCGGGAATCGCCGTGTCCACGCTCGGCCACAATCATCCCCGGCTGGTCGCGGCGATTGCCGCGCAGGCCGGGCGCTTGCTGCACAGCTCGAATCTCTACCGCATGCCGCAACAGGAACAGCTGGCCGACAAATTGGCCGCGCTGTCGGGAATGGACGAGGTTTTCTTCTGCAATTCGGGATGCGAGGCCAACGAAGCGGCAATCAAGCTCGCGCGTTTCTATGGTCACCAGCAGGGAATCGACAGTCCGGCGATCATCGTCATGGAAAATGCTTTTCATGGGCGCACCATGGCGACTTTGTCGGCAACCGGCAACCGCAAGACGCAAGCGGGTTTCGAACCGCTGGTTTCCGGTTTCGTACGCGTTCCCTACAATGACCTGGCGGCTATTCGCACGGTTGCCGGGCACAACGTCGTCGCGGTGATGCTTGAAATCGTCCAGGGCGAGGGCGGTATCCATACTGCCGATGTCGACTATCAGCGCGAACTGCGCAAACTGTGCGACGAGCACGGCTGGCTGCTGCTGTGCGACGAGGTGCAGTGCGGCATGGGGCGCACCGGAACCTGGTTCGGTTTTCAGCATTCAGGAATCGTCCCCGACGTGGTGACGATGGCCAAGGGGCTGGGCGGCGGTGTGCCGATCGGCGCCTGCCTCACCGCCGGCAAAGCCGCGGGGCTGTTCAAACCGGGCAATCACGGCTCGACCTTCGGCGGCAACCAGCTGGCGACGACGGCGGCGCTGACGACCATCGACGTGGTTGAGAAAGATCAGCTGATCGCCAACGCGCAGACGGTTGGGCAATTGGTTCGCGGCGGCTTGGGCGAGGCCTTGGCCGGCGCCAAGGGCGTCGTCGACATCCGCGGCCAGGGCTTGATGATCGGCGTCGAACTCGATCGCCCGTGCGGCGAACTGGTGATGCGCGCGCTCGCCGCCGGCCTGCTGATCAACGTGACTGCCGACAAGGTGGTGCGTCTGTTGCCGCCTCTGAACTTCAGCGCCGACGAAGGGCGTGAACTCGTCGCCCGGCTTAGCGCGCTGATCCTTGATTTTCTTGCGCCCTGATCGAGAGTTGCCATGAGCCCTGTCAAACCTGGCGTCAAACATTATCTGCAGTTCAAGGACTTAAGTCGCGACGAATACGATTATCTGTTCGAACGCACGCGCTGGATCAAGGCGCAATTCAAGTCTTACCAGCCGTATTGGCCGCTCTCCGATCGAACGCTGGTGATGATTTTCGAGAAGGCCAGCACGCGCACCCGTCTTTCGTTCGAAGCCGGTGTCCAGCAGCTCGGCGGCGCGGCGATCTATCTCAATACCCGTGACTCGCAGCTCGGTCGCGGCGAGCCGGTCGAGGATGCGGCGCAGGTGATTTCGCGAATGAGCGACCTGATCATGATCCGCACCTTCGAGCAGGGAATCGTCGAGCGCCTGGCGTCGAACTCGCGTGTGCCGGTGATCAACGGGCTGACCAACGAGTATCATCCGTGCCAGATCATGGCCGATATCTACACCTACATCGAACAACGCGGGCCGATTCAGGGCAAGACGGTGGCCTGGATCGGCGACTCGAACAACGTTTGCAATACCTGGCTGCAGGCCGCCGAGGTGCTCGATTTCAACGTCAATGTGTCGACGCCGCCGGGCTACGAAATCGAAGCCGAGCGCGCCGGGCTCTACGGTACCGGCCATTTCAAGGAGTTTGCCGATCCGATGGAAGCTGCCCGCGGCGCCGACATCGTGACCACCGACGTGTGGACGTCGATGGGCTTTGAGGCTGAAAATGCTGAACGCATGCGCGATTTTGCCGACTGGCAGGTCGATGCCGAGATGATGCGCGTGGCGCAGCCCAACGCGCTGTTCCTGCACTGCCTGCCGGCGCATCGTGGCGAAGAAGTTTCCGCCGAAGTCATCGACGGTCCGCAGAGCGTCGTCTGGGACGAAGCCGAGAACCGGCTGCACGTGCAAAAAGCGCTGATGGAGTACCTCGTGCTCGGTCGCGTCAAGGTCTGATGTGGTGTCGCAACGCCTGCGGCGCGTGGCCAACGCCCCGCGCCGAACATGAACGCCGATGCTAGGCTTTACTGAGGCACAGGTGTCGAGCTTTGGCATGACCTTCGGGGTCGGTGCCTTCATGCTCTACATGCTGTTCATCATCGGCGAGCTGGCATGGAAAGCGAAGGCCGGCCGCACCGGGACGATGGTGCTGTTCTTCGTGTTGTCGTTCGGCATGCTCGGCTTCATCGCCAAGACGGTTTTTGAAAAATTATGGGGAATTTGAAATGACTCAGTTCGATAACGTAAGCGTCGTCAAGCAGGCCAACGTCTATTTCGACGGCAAGTGCGTCAGCCACACCGTGCGCCTGGCCGACGGCACCAGCAAAACGGTCGGCGTGATCCTGCCGTCGTCGCTGACCTTCAACACCGGCGCGCCGGAAATCATGGAAGGCGTCGGCGGTTCGTGCAAGGTTCGCCGCAAGGGCGAGGGCGACTGGACGACCTACGCCGCCGGCCAGTCTTTCGAAGTTCCCGGCAATTCGTCGTTCGAGATTTCGTGTGACGAACCCTATCATTACGTTTGTCATTTTGCTTAAGCGGAGGCTCTGATGCCGTCATTCGATTTTTCTTCAGAAGTGGATATGGTGGCGCTCAAGAACGCCATCGATACGACCGGCAAGAAAATCATCGGGCGTCACGATTTCAAGGGCACCAGCGCCAAGGTCGAGCTTAACGAGAAGGACAAGGTGATCACGCTGCACGCCGACTCGGATTTTCAGCTCGGTCAGATCAAGGACATCCTTTTTCCCGAAATGGAAAAAAAGGAGCCGGATTGCACCAAGCGCCTCGATCCGCAGCCGCTGCAGAAGATATCGGGCGACAAGGTCAAGCAGGAGCTCAAGATCAAGATCGGCATCGAGAGCGAATTGTCGAAGAAAATCGTCAAGCTGCTCAAGGACTCCAAGCTCAAGGTTCAGGCGGCGATTCAGGGCGACGCGGTACGCGTCACCGGCGCCAAGCGCGATGTGCTGCAGGAAGCCATCGCGCTGATCAAGAAATCGATCACTGATTTTCCGATCAAGTACGGCAATTTCCGCGATTGAGTACGGCGCGTAGCGCCTTGGCGCCGCACGACCCGTGCGGCATGGTCAGTCTCTTGATATTTTCCTGCGTGTACTGGTGTTTGCCTCGTGTGAGGCATGGCGCTGTTTGCCAATCGAGTTGTGATGTCCATGTCGTCAAAGACCGTTGAAGACCTGAAGGAACGCATCAATCCCGGCGTGCTGTCGTGGGTGGAAGAGTTGCGTCAAGTGTCGCTGGCGGTGAGCAAGAAAGGCAGCCGGGGCGCTGCTAGCCGCAATCAGTTGTTTTATGTCCTGCACTGGACCGAAAACGCCGAGGGCTTTGGCGTGACCGTGCATAAGGGGCGCGATCCTGAAACCACCGAGGAGTGGTGGACCATCGACCGGGCCTTGGTCAAGCCGCCACCGTTTGTCAGCGAGGACGATCTGGCCATCCTTCGTCTGCTCTGGGCCGGGCGGGGTTATGACAGCGGCTTGCGCGCCTTTGGCCTGGGTCCGCAGCACGGCGGCGAGGTCTTGCGGCGCATGGCGCAGACCGGACGCTTGCTGGCAGAAACCGATCGCTCGCCGCTGCTGCTGGCGCCGGCGCGTCCGGCCAGCGTCAGCTGGCGGCTGGATGGCAACGGGCGGCAGCGGCCCTGTTTCAAGCCGGCGCCTGCCGCCAGCCTGGTGGTGATGCTGCAACCCCCGTGGTATATCGATCTGGACGAAGGCATCACCGGTCCGCTCGAGGTGCCGGGCAATCCGGAGGTCATCGCGCGGCTGTTTGCGCTGCCACCGCTGTCTGCCAGCGAGGCCGCGCTGGTCGCCGAAGCCTTGGCCGAACTGGCGCCCGAGTTGCCGCTACCCGCCGAGGACGCCAGCAGTCAGCTGCGCCGCATCGACGCCAGCCCGGTCCCGGTGTTGCGCCTGAAAACGCTGGCGACCCATGGCAACCGCAGTTGGCGCGACTATGAGGCGAGCTACAACGCCGGTGCTTTCGACGTGGTGTTGCCGGTGTTTCGCTATCAGGATGCTGAAATCAAGCCCGATGACGTTCGCGAGTTCTCGACGCTGCCGGACGGCGAGACGGTTCGCGTGGTGCGTCAGCTCGATCGCGAAAAAGCCTTGATGGACGCTCTGGCGCAAACCGGCTTGCAGAAAATCCCGGGTTATGCGCTGCACACCTTCGGCAGCCCGCCCGACAGCGCCTATGCGCTGGCCAATGAGGCGGGCTGGCCCGAGTTCATGCAGGATGCCTTGCCGCGCTTGCGCGAGGCCGGCTGGCAGGTCGAATTTGACGACGATTTTCGCCATCACGCGCTGCACGTCGACGCCTGGGAAGCCGAACTGCTCGAGGTTGATACCGGCTGGTTCGATCTCGATATGGGAATCATCGTCGAAGGTCAGCGTTTGCCGCTGGCACCGCTCTTGGCGTCGCTGTTCCGGCGCGATGCGCGCTGGCTCGACGGCGTGCTGTTGCAGCAGATTGCCGACGACGAAATGATCGAGCTCAAGACCCCGGCCAATCTGCGCATTCGCGCACCGGCCGGGCGCCTCAAGCCGTTGGCGACGACGCTGATCGACCTCTTCGACGGTTTTTCGGGCGGCGACACGCTGCGTCTGTCGCGTTTTGACGCACCGCGTCTGGCTGATTTGACCGACACCAGCCGCTGGTTGTTTCGCGGGCAGGGCGACGTGTTGGCGCTGGCCGACCAGTTGTCGGCCGCTCAGGGAATTACCAACATCGAGCCGCCTGCCAGTCTTGGACTCGAACTGCGCTCGTACCAGAAAGAGGGGCTGGCCTGGCTACAGTTTCTGCGCCAGCAAAATCTCTCGGGAATCCTGGCCGACGACATGGGCTTGGGCAAGACCGCGCAGGCGCTGGCGCATTTGCTGGTCGAAAAGGAGGCCGGGCGCCTCGATCGTCCGGCGCTGATCGTCTTGCCGACCTCGCTGATCTTCAACTGGAAGAACGAGGCCGCACGCTTTGCGCCGAGCCTGTCGATCCTGTCCTTGCACGGTCCGGAGCGCAAGACGCGGTTTGGCGAGATCGGCCAGCACGACGTGGTGCTGACGACCTATCCCTTGCTCTGGCGCGATGCCCATGAGCTGACGCGTTATCGCTATCACCTGCTGATCCTCGACGAAGCGCAGACGGTCAAGAACGCGCGCAGTCAGGGCGCCGAGGTGGTGCGCCGGATTGAGGCGCGGCATCGCCTGTGTCTGACCGGAACGCCGCTGGAAAACCATCTTGGCGAATTGTGGAGCCAGTTCGACTTCCTGCTGCCTGGTTTTCTCGGCGACAGCAATACCTTCACCAAATACTGGCGTACGCCGATCGAGAAGCTCGGCGACGGCGAGCGCCGCCACCTGCTGGCGCGGCGCATTCGCCCGTTTGTCCTGCGCCGCAAGAAGGAAGAAGTGGCGCGCGAGCTGCCGCCCAAGACGATCATCGTGCGCAAGGTCGAACTCGCGGGAAGTCAGCGCGATCTGTATGAGACGATCCGCGCGACGATGGACGCCATGGTTCGCGAAGAGATCGCCAGCAAGGGCTTCGGTCGCAGCCAGATCATCATCCTCGACGCGCTGCTCAAGCTGCGCCAGGTTTGCTGCGATCCACGTCTGGTCAAGGCCGTCTCGGCGCAGAAGGTCAAGGAGCGCGCCAAGCTCGATCTGTTGATGACCATGTTGCCCGAGCAAGTCGATGAGGGACGGCGCATCCTGCTCTTCTCGCAATTTACCAGCATGCTCGCGCTGATCGAGGCTGAACTCAAGCGCGCGGGCTTGGGCTACGTCATCCTGACCGGCGATACCGTCGATCGCGAGACGCCGGTACGTCGATTCCAGGCGGGCGAAGTCCCGATTTTCCTGATCAGCCTCAAGGCGGGTGGTGTCGGACTCAATCTGACCGCCGCCGATACCGTGATCCATTACGACCCGTGGTGGAATCCGGCGGTCGAGAATCAGGCGACCGACCGCGCGCATCGCCTCGGTCAGGACAAGCCGGTTTTCGTCTACAAGCTGATCATCGCCGGCAGCATCGAGGAAAAAATTCTTACCTTGCAGGAACGCAAGGCCGAACTCGCTGCCGGAATCTTGTCCGAGGATCGTCAGGTCAGCCTCAAATTTGGCGAAGACGACATCGCCGCGCTCTTCGCGCCACTGCCGGTCTGACCCGGCGGCAGCGCAGAAACCCGTTCGGCGTCGCGAATCGTCGCTGCGCACGCGACGATTGAAAATTTTTTTGGCGAGCGGCGTTGGTCGGAAAATATGTGGATTTGATTTAAATCAACGGCAAATCAATCGCTTGCGCGATTCCCGTATTTTGAGCGAAGGCCCGTCGTTGCTTGGCGGGCGGGGGGTAGCAAGTTTTTTTGCATATTTTTTGGCGCTGCGATTGCTTCAATCGAAGTGGGTAAATGCGACCAAAACAGCGCACTGATCAGCATCCCGCGAGGGCGCAATGGTTTGACCGGCAAGCCAAGGTCAGGGATAATTTACGGTTTTCTGCCCCTGCTTCTGTTCTGTTTGCCGCAACGCTTGCGGTGCCCGGCCGGCTGATCTGGGGATTTGACTCGATCGGATTTGATAAATGACCAAGAATCACGCGTCACTCGCCATTGACCCCTACTACGAGGGCGTCCCCGCGTACATGACCGAAGTGTACGATTGGGCGTATGTCGATCCCAAGTGGGTGCGCGCGCTCGACCACATCTGGGTCGTGCGGATTCTGCTGTTTCTCAACGATCAACGTCTGATGCGCGCGTATCTCAACGAGATCAAGCCGGGAATGCGCGTTTGGCAACTGGCGCACGTTTATGGCGATCTGGTGACGCGTGCTGCGCAAAAGGTTGGTCCGACGGGCTCGTTCCATCTGACCGACGTGACGCCGATCCAGATCGAGCATGGTCATCGCAAGCTCGACAGCATGGATTGGACCAAGGTCATTCGCAGCGATGCAGCGGATTTTGACGGCGTGAAATCGGTCGATTACGACCTGATTTGCAGCTTCTTCCTGCTGCACGAGGTTCCCGACGAGAAGAAATACGAAATCGTCAATAACATGCTCGAAAAACTGCCCAAGGGCAGCAAGGCGGTTTTCGTCGATTACCATAATCCGGCCAAATGGCAGCCGATTCGTTACATCCTCAAGCTCGTCAATCATTATCTGGAACCCTTTGCCGAGGCGCTCTGGAACAACGAACTGTGTTCGTACGCGACGAATGCCGAGCGCTTCACCTGGCGCAAGAAGACCTTTTTCGGCGGCGTCTATCAGTGCGTGGTGGTCGAGCACAAGGATTGAGTTGCTCAAATCCCCAAGAAAAGCGCGGACCGGTTGGCCGCGCTTTTTTTTAGGGCAGCGTCTTGCCGTCGTCGGGGATATTGTAGAGCTGCGTGTTATCCGCGGCTTCGTCGATCTTGCTTCCCCTGGGCAGGAAGCGACGCAGCAGGCGGAAGCTCTTGCTGTCTGATCGGGCGTCGCGGGTCGCCAGTTCGGCGGCCTCGGGGTAAGCCATCGGCTGTTTGTATTTTTTGACCACCAGGCGCTTGGTCTGTTCATCGACGCGCACGCTGTACTTGCCCATGTTGTTGAGCAGGTACATCGCGAAGAGGTTGTCGAAGTCCTGGTACTCGCCCTCGTCGCTACGAAAGTCGCGCGACAACACCGAAGGGAAACGGTTGGGCAAGTCCTTGAAAGCGACCTTGTCCTCGTCGTGCGGGTCCACATAAGTCGAGTTGCCGTATTTCTTGTAGAACACCACGTCCATCGCGTAGCCGCGCTGGTGCCAGGCCTTGACGAGCTTGATCGCCATTTCGGTGGGGATGTTGGCCTTGGCGGCGACGACCAGCCGCCGCTGGGTGAGCACCTTGGCGCTGGTGATTTCCAGATCGCCGTAGCCGGCAGCAAAGCGGAATGCCGAGCCGATGGTCTTGGCGCAGTTAAGGTGCATATAGTCGTACTTGATTTCACCCGCGTGGTATTCGGTATCGCGGGTCCGCTGGTGATAGTCGTCGTTGATTCGCGCGAAGAACGCGGCGATGGCGTCCTTCTCTTCGGCCGCAACGCCGTAGACGCGAATGCCGATCACCGATCGCTTGTAGATTTCGCCGAAGTCGAGGCCAAACGACGTGGTCTCTGCGAGCGACGAGCGCGTCTTGAACAGGTACTCCTTTTTGGCGATGCCGAGCATCAGATCGTCGGTGTAAAAACCGCTCTCGTGTTTGGGCGAACGGTCGGCATAGAAGTTGGCGGAGTAGACGCGGTCGTCGTCACCCGCGGCGTCGCGGATGCCCAGCGCGAGATGGCCCGCCGAGCCGCCCTTGGAGGTGCCGAAGCTGATCAGCAACTCCAGCGCGTAGGGATCCTGGCGCAGGACGTCGCTAAGCGCGTCGATGTTGGCGGGTTCGGGGCCGCCCGGGCTGCCGAAGTCGCTGGCCATCGCGTCGATCGCGAAGACCAGCGCCGCCAGCACGCGCAGCGTCGATTTCACCTGGGTCGCCTCAGGTCGGCCAGTGTTGACTCAAGAGCGATCGCCGATCGCCTGCCACGACGCGTCCGGGTTGAATTCCCTGATCCGCGCTGCAGCTTTGGCGGTCGCCGCGCCAAGATCCTTCTGGTAGATCTTGCCGTGGTTGCTGACGATGAAGGTCATTACGCCACTTTCGCCGTATTGCGCCGGGTAGGCGATCAGCGCAAAGCCGGCAATCATGCGGCCGTTGATGACATAGCTGAAGGCGCCGCCGGGCGCGCTCTTGCCTTGCCGAGTCAGGATACGGAAGTGGTAGCCCCGGAAAGAATCACCGGCCTGGTGCCCCTTGAGGTAGTCGGCGCTGGCTGCGATCAGCGGCCCGAAGGGGCTGGCTTCTTCGCCTTTTGCTTCGTCGGCCGGCCAATAGAGGCCATCGTGCTGGCCCGGGCTGCTGCCTAGCTTCTGCGCATACTCGAGGACCTCGTCGCCGTTGCGGTCGCGCGCAGCGTACTGCCGTTGCGCGTCAAGATAGGCGCGCAGCACGCTGATGGCTTCGCGTTCGTTGGCGCCGATCCGGCGATTGATGATTTCATCCTCGCCCAATTCGGTGGCGAAGCGCCAAGCGCCTTGCTCACGCACCAGCGGAATCGGCAGCGGCCAGGCCGCGTCGCCGATCAGCAAGCTGCGCCGATCGGGCCCCGCGTCTTCAAGCACGTGCAAGGTCTCAAGTCGGGCCAGCACTTTGGCCCGCAGTGCGCTGTTCTCGGCTTTGTCCGGAGACACCACCAGGCGCTTGTGCCGCTCGCCAAAAATCGAGATCAGCGCCGCATCGTCGTCGGCCTTGAGCGCGTCGATCAGTGCGCTGACCGCCGCTTCGGGCGTGGCAAAGGTCTGTTGTTCGGCGGCGATGCCGACGCCACCGGGCAGCGAAGTCGATAGCAGCAGCGCCAGCGCCAGACCGCGAAGGAGCGACGCCAACCGGGAAAATTGAATTGACATGGATGTGCCAGTCTTGATCGTAGTCATCTTGTTCTCCTTATCGACGGCCGCCGCGACCACCGAAACGTGCGCCGCCGCCCTGGAAAGACTGTTCGCGTGATGGCGAGTTCATCGATTCACGGCTCGCCGCGCCGCGCGAACTGTCGGCTCGCGCATCACGCCCCGAGTCGTAGCCGCCAAAGGCATCGCCGCCACGGTTTTGCATGCCGCTGCTGGGTGCCGCGCCGCGCTCGCTGGTGCCGGCACTCGGCCGCGAGTCCGCCGTCGGACGAGCACCGCCCGCGGCCAGATTGCTTCCCGCACCAGCGCCTTGCAGGTCGCCGGTACGCGTGGTCGGACGACTCGCCGCGCCGCTGACCTGGCCCGGCTGCTTTTCGGATTTCCACGCCGTTCCCTGCGCCGACTGGGAAGTCGCGCGGTTAAGGTTTCCGGTATTGATGTTGCCGGTATTGACCGTCGTATTGCGGTTGACGTTGATCGTGTTGTTGCCGCCGCCGCCGTAGTGCGTGTCATAGTGGCCGCCGTTCCAGGCGGCGGTGACCGCCGCGCCCCAGATCAGCCCGGTGGCGAAGGCAGCGCCCGGCGGGTAGGGGTAGTAATAAACCGGATAAGGTGCCGGATAATAGCTGTAACTCGGATAGCTACCCGCGACCACGATGGTCGATGGGTTGTACTGCGGCACGTAGATCACTTCCGGGTTGGCCTGAACGACCTGGATCACTTCCTTTTCGACGACGACCGTCTGCTTGTCGTCGGATTTGAGGTTGCCGGCCGCCTGCACTTTGCGCCGAAAGCGCTGAATCGCTGCCAGGACGCCGCCCTGGTCGGCGACCACGGCTTCGCCCAGCGCCGTCGTCCAGTCGAGATCGGTGCTCATCTTCTTGACTACGTCAGGGTAGTTGAGCAGCGACTTGATCGAATCGTGCCAGGCGTCGTTGATCTTCAGATTTTTGTCGCTCTTTCGCTTGTCGAGAAAACGATCGGCCTGAACGATCTCGATTGGATACGTCGCCCCGGGAAGAATGATTCCGACCAGGTCATCCGGGTAGAGCGCGATCGGCCCGACCAGTTGGTCGAGTTGCGCCGTACTCATCGCCGGCGCACCGCCGCCGCTGGCGGCCGGCGCCTGGGCGAAGGCGCCAGAGGCGGCTATCCAGAGCACCAGAAAGGTGCCGCGTAGCGACCATCTTCGTTTGCCCGCTGAGTTGCAAAAAAAAGAATTCATCTTGCTTCCTCCCGCTTTCCATTGGCGCGTCATTTGACGCTGTAGCCGCGTCCTTCGAGGCATGCTGCTCGCGCTCTGCCGAAAGCCGCTTGTTGCTGCTGCTGTTGGGCACTCGCCTGCTGTTGTCCTTGTTGTGCCGCTGCCGCATTCTGCCGGCGGCTTTGTCCGCGCGCGGCGACCGCTCCGGCGGCGGCGCCAGCACCCGCGTCGCCGCCGACCAGTTCGCCGACTACCGCGCCACGCGCCGCGCCGCGTACTCCCGCCCCCGGGGTCGTTCCCGTCGCGGTCGTCGGCGGCTTGGCTGGCGCTGGCGCAGGCGGCGGCTTGGCAGGGTCGAAACCGCTTTGCTGGACCGCCCAGGAATAGCAGGCGGACTCGTCGGCCTTCTGCTGCTCAGGCGACTGCCCCTTGGCGGGGTAAACAAATTGCTGCGCGCCGGCTTCGCCGATCAGGGCGAGCGACAAGGCAAGCAAGTACAGGGAGCGTTTGGTCATTTCGGTATCCTCACTATCAGTTTGCTCTGGCAACCGATGCGGCTGCTGCAGCGTACCGCCGGAATCGATCTCTCACTGAGGCGGCAATCTCGCCGCAGCTTACCGCCCGAGCGCACGATCGACGCTCGGGCGGCGATCCAGCGTTTACTTCACCGTCTTGGCCGGCTTGGCGCCCTTGACCGAAATGGCGATCGCCTCGACATAGGTGGCCTCGACCTGATCGCCAACGGCGATGTCCTTCAAGATGGCCTTGTCCTTGACCTCCAGGTCAAGCGTGCGCTCGGGGCCACGCAAGGTGACCATTCCCGTCTTCTGGTTGACCGCCGTGACGTCGGCGATGGCGCGAACGGTCGTCGCTTCGCCGGCCATCGGTTTCTCGCCTGGCTTGGCTTGCACCGTCTCGGTGCTCTCGACGCGTTCGCGCGCGGCCGTGCCGCCCTTCTTCAATTCAAGCGCCAGCGAGCGGATGGCGTTGAGCGTTACGATATCGCCGACTTTCAATTGCGCAAAGTTCTTGACCTCGGGGCCGGCGACCAGAGACAACTCGTTGCCGCCGCCGCCTTTGATCGTCAGGTGCCGACTTTCCTGGTCAATGGCGGTGATCGCGCCTTGCACGACAACCGTCTTGGCGGCGCGTACCGCGCCCTTGTCCTTCTGCACCACGACCGCACCGGTGGGCGCGATCTGCGCCAAGGCCAGCGTTGGCAGGACGGCGAGAACGGCAATTACGGCAAGGCGCAGCGAAATAGGGTGTTTCATGAAGATCTCCTGGAATAAAAGTTAAACAGCTGACATCTCATCGCTCATTGGCAACGCAATGAGCAGCCCCTCAATTCAGATCATCGTTCTTGTAATACTTGGTCCCCTTACCGGTCAGCTCGAGCGCCAAGCCCTCGTCGGTCATCTGATACACCCATACGCCGGGCATCACCGATGCCGCGCCCTGATAGGCGCTGCCCTTTTGATCATAGCTCGCCGCAGCCGTCGCCTGGCCGCCAAATTCCCAGCCGGAGTTGACGAATTCGTTGAATGCAGCTTGCGTTTCAAAGATGAAAACGACGCGGAATTTCTTGACGCCCAGACCCAGACCGGCCTGGACCTCGACCATCTTCATGAAGATTTCCTGCTTGCTGGCGTTATTGACGGCGAGACCCGAACCGGCGCCGCCCCCGGCGAAAAGGATTTTCATGCCAAAGTTGCTGAACACCGCATAGCCGGCGGCCGAAGCGACCGCACTCCTGGCCGACGGTTTGATCCGGTAGAGTTGGCCCAGAATCTGTTGACTGGTTTTGCGCACTTCAGCGCGCTGTTCTTCCTTGCTGTTCTTGGCGGCGAAGGACGGCGTACTGCCCGCCAAGGCTAGGCCCAGGGCGACGACGACACTGACGATGAATTTACCAAGCATGATGTTCTCCTTTCAAGGTGTTCCAAGGAACAGGTAGACGCTCGACGCGCCGCTGTCGGATCGTCCGTAGCCCAGATAGACCGGCCCGAGCGGCGTTTCACCGCCAAGGTAGATCGACGCCGAATTGATTCGCCCGGTAAGCTGGGTTTCGGTATAGGGCGTGCCGACCTTGCCGGTCTCGAGCGAAAACCCGGCGCGCATATCGCCGCGCAAGCCCATCGGCAAGCGGCCGATGATTTTTTCAAGGCGCAGCCCAGCGTAGCTGATGTCGTCGCCGCTGAGCTGATTCTGGGCGAAGCCGGACAACTCATAGAAACCGCCCAGCGTGGCGGCGTCGTAGGCCGGCAAGCGGCCTTTGACCGAACCCTGATAGCTGATTTTGGCGTTGAGCACATAATCGCCGAAGGCGTGGGCGCCGCCTAGTAAGGCAAAAACCCTGCTGTAGCCTTCGCCCGGCGAGTTGAAGTATGCGAGCCTGGACGACCAGCCTGAGGTCGGGAAATAAAGCCGATCCATCTGGTCGAAATCGAGTCCGGCGTACGCGCCACCGTAAGACGTCGTCGTGCTTTCAGGATACATCGCTATTGGAATTCCGGTCTTCAGGTTGGCATCGAGCCAGCTCTGCCGCCAGCCGACGCGTAGCTGGCCGAGCAGGCCGACGTTGACTCCGGCGCCCAGCGACACGTTGCCCTTGGTCTTTTCGTAGTCGGCGATCTTGTGGCTATCCTGATAAATGCCAACGGTCTCGGTCGAGTACGACGCTGAAGACTCCAGGAAATAGCGTTGTCGGTCTTCAAGTGGTTGATACAAATCGACGGCCAAAGCATTCTTGCGGCCAATCTCAGCGCCGACCAGCAATTCGCCGCCCAGCGAGTTAAGCCAGGTTTTGTCGTAGGCCGTACGCAGCGTAAAGGACGAATCCTGCTTGAAGTCGGAGTACAGGCTGACACCGAAGCGCAGGTAGTCGGGGCCCCAGCTCTTTTCCATCGGCAGCACGCGCAGGATGTTGCGGTCGCGCTCGGTGAGCAGCGAATAGTCGACGCTTTCGTACCAGCCGTCGCCGTAGGCACGCAACATGTCCTGGTTGAGCTTCGCGTCGTCGACCTGGTCGCCGGGCTTGACTCGCAGATGCCGCTCGAGCGCCGCGGGATTGACCGTCTTGAGCTTGGCGATCTGGATCTCGTCAATTCGCGGCGCCGTCTGCCGGGCATAGGCGATCTTTTGCGACCACGCGGCGTAGGCCTCCTCGCTTACCGCCAAGGGCTTGAGCCGATCGGCCAAAGCCTCCGCCGCGACTTTGCCGCGATCGGCAGTTTCCGAACTCTTGGAAAAATCGCCGGCCGTGATCCCTTCCAAGTCGGGCTTGATGTAGATGTCGGTCGGCTTGAGCGAAGCCAACGAACGCGTGACGTTCTGTTCGGTCAGGATATTGACCATCTGCACCGAGACGGTGAGCAGGGAGCCGACGTCTTCGGCTTTCATCAGCGGCGAACCGACATTGACGGCAATCACGATGTCGGCCTGGCAGCGCGCGCGCGCTTCGTCGATCGGTACGTTGTCGACCAGGCCGCCATCGACCAGCTTGTGCCCTTGATGTTCGATCGGCGCCATCAGTCCGGGAACCGACATGCTGGCGCGCATGGCTTTGGTCAGGCTGCCGTCGCGGAAGACCACCTTGTCGCCGTTGCCGATGTCGGTGGCGATGATCGACAGCGGTAGCGGCAGCGATTCGATGTTGCGTTCGCCCAAGTCGGAATTGACCAGGCGGTTGAAGAACAGCTTGATCTTCTGCCCGGAGACGACACCGCCCTGATAGGCAACGCCTTTTTCGCTCACCCCGGTTTCAGAGCCCGGCATGAAACGCGTCGAAATCACCTTGTTGCGGTAATTGATTTCGGAATACGGTGGGTTGTCCTGGAACATGTCGTTCCAGTCCGCTTTCGCCAGTTCGCTGCGCATCGCCGCCGGCGACAAGCCCGAGGCATAGGCGCCGGAAACCAGCGCGCCCATGCTCGTTCCCGCCACGCAGTCGACCGGAACGCGCAGTTTCTCGAGCACCTCGAGCACGCCGATGTGCGCCGCGCCGCGCGCGCCGCCGCCGCCGAGAACCAGCGCGATACGCGGCGGCCTTGCTTCGCCGGCATGCGCCAGCGATCCGATCAGCAGCAAGCCGGCAAGCGCGGTCGTAAGAAAACGAAATCGATTGCTCATGGATTCCCATTGCATTGAATCTGAACTTGCGGATTGATCAGGATATTTCTTTGCGGCCCAGCAGTCACTGTCTGGCCAAAATTGCCAACGTCACAACACGCCGAATTGTCGCTGCCTATTTTGGCAGCAGCGAACGGCGAGGTCTAGGTATAGTATGTTATTTGGGTTAGTGGCGCAGTAACGAGGACGGCGGCAGCGGGTTTTTCTTCGACTTCAAGGAGGCGATCATGGCGGGCAAGAAGCAGGATTTTCCGGCAACGGGATTAGGCAAGGAAGCGCTCGGTAACAAAGCCTACGAAAAAGAGCTCAAGCGGCTGCATGTCGAACTCGTCAAGCTGCAACAGTGGGTGGTGCATAAGGGGCTCAAGGTCTGCCTCGTCTTCGAAGGGCGTGACGGCGCGGGCAAGGGCGGTACCATCAAGGCCATCACCGAGCGCGTCAGTCCGCGCGTGTTTCGCGTCGTTGCATTGCCGGCGCCGACCGAGCGCGAGAAGAGTCAGATGTACGTGCAGCGCTACATCGGTCATCTGCCGGCGGCCGGCGAGGTGGTGATTTTCGACCGTAGCTGGTACAACCGGGCCGGGGTCGAGAAAGTGATGGGTTTCTGCACGCCCGAACAGGTCAAGGGTTTCCTCGCAGCGGTACCCGGCGTCGAGCGCGCGATGGTCGAGTCGGGAATCATTCTGCTCAAGTACTGGCTCGAGGTCAGCCCGCAGGAGCAGGAGCGGCGATTGCGCGACCGCATCACCGACGGGCGCAAGATCTGGAAGCTGTCACCGATGGACGTCAAATCGTTCACCCGCTGGGACGACTATACGCAGGCGCGCGATGAGATGTTCGCCGCCAGCGATTCGTCATGGGCGCCGTGGTTCGTCGCCCGTTCCGAGGACAAGAAGCGGGTCCGCCTCAACGTCATCAGCCATCTGCTGGAGCACGTTCCCTACGAGCTTGTACCGAGCGAAAAGGTCAAGCTGCCCAAGCGCAAGATCGGTCTCTACAAAGGCGTCGATTATCCGTTCAAATATATTCCCGAGTACTCGCCATCAGCCGTCGGTCCGGAAAAACAGCGCAAAGCCAAATAAGGGCAAGGAACACGCCGCCGCCGGCCAGGAGGGTTGCTGGCGACGGCGCTTCGGCCGTTTTCAATGAACCCGGTGGCTGGATCCCTCGATCAATGCCGTTCCCTGCTTGGGCGGCATGACGACCAGTAGCCAATGAGCAAACTCTCCTCAACAGACCAGTCGGCGCCGCGTGAGCCCAAGGCGACGCTGCCGTGCGAAGAGGCCTGCCATGAAATTGAGCACCCCGCAACGAACCGTCGGTTCGAGTCAGTTCCAGAATCCGCCTGACTTTTCTCTGGTTCTGGGCGGACCGCTTTTCCAGCTTCTGCGCCGCGCTCACCTGTCCGACGACGCGTTGTTGATGGTGCGTCAACGCCTCATTGTGTTCACCTTGCTGACCTGGTTGCCGCTGCTGCTGCTGTCGACCTGGGAAGGGTCGGCGTGGGGGCAGCGTGCGGTGGTGCCGTTTCTGCTCGACATCGAAGTCCACATTCGTTTCCTGGTCGCCTTGCCGCTGTTGATCGTCGCCGAACTGGTGGTGCACCGGCGCATGCGCCTGCTGCTGCAGCAATTTCGCGAGCGCAATTTGATTCCGGAAAACGCCGTCGGGCGATTCGAAGCCGCAATCGCGTCGGCCTTTCGGCTGCGCAATTCGGTGCTCGCCGAGGTCTTGCTGATCGTTCTCGTCTATGGCGTCGGGGTGATGATCGTCTGGCGCCAGTATGTCGCGCTCGATACGCTGACTTGGTATGCGACATCGTCTGCAGGCGGCGCGAAGTTCTCGCTCGCCGGGCTCTGGTACGGCTACGTGAGCCTGCCGGTCTTCCAGTTCCTGCTGTGCCGCTGGTATTTTCGCTTGTTCGTCTGGGCGCGCTTTCTGTGGCTGGTGTCGCGCATCGACCTGAGCCTGGTTGCTACGCATCCGGATCAGGTCGGCGGTCTGAGCTTTCTTTCCGAACAGGTCTATGCCTTCACTATCCTCGCTGTGGCGCACGGCGCCTTGCTCGCCGGAAACCTGGCCAACCGCATCTTCTTCGTCGGTGCGGTGCTGACCGAGTTCAAGGTCGAGATCGCCGTCATGGTGATCTTTCTCCTGTGCGTGGTCCTCGGCCCGCTGCTGGTCTTTTTGCCCCAGCTCGCGCAGGCCAGGCGCAAGGGACTGCGCGAGTACGGGACCTTGGCCGAGCGCTACGTTCGCGAGTTCGATGCCAAATGGCTGCGCGGCGGCGCACCGGCCGACGAGGCGCTGGTCGGCAGCAGCGACATCCAGTCGCTCGCCGATCTTTCCGGGAGTTACAACGTGGTGAGGAGCATGCACCTTGCGCCAATCAAAAAGGACGACGTGCTGCGGCTTGTCGTCGCCACCCTGGCGCCGATCGTGCCGCTGGCCTTGACCCTGATGTCCCTGGAAGAACTGCTCAAAACGCTGTTCGGCGTCCTGTTCTAGACGAGCGCTTCAAAGGTAGCGTGCCGCGTCGGCAAAATCGATTTTTTTCGGCGGCGGAAGCTCATCACGCGCAACGCGCGCCAGCACGAAGGCGCGCCGTATCGGCGGCGTCCCGCTCAGTTCGGCAACGGCGAAATCGACGTCGGCGACCCGGTCGGTGCTCGATTGATCGAGTATTACGTTCATCGTATTGAGCCGCAAGCGCTTCGGCTCGAAGTGCAGATAGGCTTGCGGCTTGCCGAGAACGTCCCGCAGACATTCGAATTCCGCCTCGAGCAAGGACTCGTTGCCGCCGATCGATTCGAGTTGCCGCTCGTTCTCGAGCAGTTCGCTGGCCAGCCGGTCCTGCTCGCTGCGCGCCGCAGGCTCGGCGCCAAACATCGATCCCAGGCCTGGTCCGTGTTGCTGCAGCAACCTCAGGCGGGCGCGGATCAGCGAACGATTTTCCTGCAGTTCGCGCCGTTCGGCGCGCTCTGCACCGATCTCAGCCAAGGCGTGCGCCAACAGGTATTCGAAAACCTCGACGCCGATGATGCGGCGCAATCGCGATTCGTCATGGCTGCACAGGCGCGCCCGGTGGTCCGAGAAGCTCACGCTGGTTTGCGCCACATCGCGTTGCACCATCTCGCCCTGCAGCGCCATGCCGAAGGTCCGCTGCTCCTTGAACGCCATGCCGAGAACCAGGCACGCTTCGGGAAGTTCGGGGAACTTGTCGAACAGGGTGCGCAGATTGTCCGAGTTGCCGAGCAGCGCGGGGATATCGCTCGGCGCGGCAAAAAAGGCCCGTAACGCCGGGTCGGTAGACCAGGTCTTCGCCGAAAGCGAATGGACGGCAGGCAACACCGAGACCTGCGCGCGCAGAAAGGCGATGGTCGTCTCGATCGCCGGTTGCAATCGCCGCTGATAATTCGCTAGCAACTTGAGCCGCGGATTGATCAAGGCAATCGACTTGTCGACCGCCCACTGAATCAATTCGTCGGATACCCGGTCGGGATCGTATTGACCAGGACGGTTCTTGAACCAATCGAGAATTCCCATGGCGTCCTCCGCAAACGGCAGGCGTGACAAGAGTGCAATCGGTCTTGCCATGGTAGTTTCGTGGCCGCTGTATTGCCAGCCCGCCAGCCCACCGTGTAGCCGGCGGGCGGCTCAGTCCTTGAGCGCAGCGGGGGGCAAAGCGCTGTTCAGTCCGCCGATCCACACCGTGTACAGCTGGTCGGCGAGTTGGCGCATGGCATCAAGGCGGGGCGGCGCGTCGGCCAACATTTGCTGTGCTGTCTGCACCGTCGGCGGCAGCGGGTCAAGGCCTTTGACCTCGTCCGGCCAGGCCGCGCACCACGCGGCGATCATCTCGGCGCTTATTTCGACATGGCACTGCATCGCCAGATGAGGGCCCTGTGCGAACATCTGGTTGGCGCAGAACGCATTGCCAAAGATTCGTTGCGCGCCGCGCGGAATGCTGAACGTTTCGCCGTGCCACTGGAACACTTCGGCGAGGCCGCCCGTTTTTTGCCGCCAATCGCCGAGCCAGCGATCTGCGCTGTCGTTGTTTTCGGCGCGTACGCGTCCCCAGCCGATTTCCTTGTACGCGCTGCGCGTGATGTTGCCGCCGAGCGCCTTGCTGATCAGCTGCCCGCCCAGGCAATGACCGATCACCGGGATGTTCTGGCGCACGGCATCGCCGATCAGTGCGCACAACTTAGCGATCCAGGGCAGCGGATCGTTGACGCTCATCGGCCCGCCCATCAGGCAAAGTCCGGAATAGTCGCCGGGCCGTGTCGGCACCGTTTCACCGCGGTCGATGGCGATCAGTTGCCAAGGAATCGAGTGTTGGTCGAGGAATGTGGCAAAATAGCCCGGTCCCTCGTTTTCGGCGTGACGAAAAATGGCAACAGGTTTCATGGTCGGAGGCTTGCTGGGCAAAGGCGCTGGTTTTGGCGCTGGTCTTCGGCGCTTCAGCGATTTTACCCCGGCGGCCTTGATCTGCCTATTGCTGGCCACGTCGCCGGCGAAGGGGGCTGACGTCGGTCTGGCCGGGCTGTTTCCGGGCAAGGCTTTGCTGACCATCGACGGCGGCCCGCCACGCATCGTCGCGCTGGGTGCCCGCACTGACGAGGGGGTGAAAGTGCTGGCGATCGAGGGGGAGACTGCGACCCTTGAAGTCGACGGCAAGAAGCGGGTATTGCGGGTCGGTCAGAACGTCGCGGTGCAACCGTCGGGGGGCGGTCCGGCAACGGCTGTTTTGACCGCTGATGCGGCGGGGCATTTTTATGCCACCGGAAACATCAATGGAACCAGCGTCCGTTTTCTCGTCGATACCGGCGCGTCGCTGGTCTCTCTGGGCGCCAGCGATGCGCGCCGGATCGGCATTGACGCCAGTCGCGGGCAGCGGGGAATCACCAATACGGCCAATGGTCAGGCCGTCGTTTCACGCGTCAAGCTCGACACCGTGCGTGTCGGTGAAATTTTTTTAAACAACGTTGACGCCATGGTGCATCAACAGGATATGCCGATCGCACTGCTCGGGATGAGTTTTTTGAACCGTATGGAAATGCAGCGCAATGGCGAAACCATGACGCTGAAGAAACGTTACTAGGAGAATTGAATGCCCGATCGCGACCAGGAAATAATCATGTTGCGCCGCGAACTCGAATTGTTGATGACCGAGCGGCAGACCTTGCTGCGCGTCGTCGGTTCGACCGCGGCTCTGATCGCCTGTCTGGACAGCAAGCACCTGCCGGTTGGCGCCGTGGAGTCTGCCGATCTGGTTGCTACGTCGATCAATGCGCTGTCCGAAGAAACCTTGCAGGATGCCCTCAACGCAGTGCGCGCCGAAATAGAAGATGAGGAAGCGAGCAACTGATCCGGTGAACGGCGCGCCAGGAAAACCGCAGGGGATCGATCTTGATCGGCTGCGCTCGGTGCTGCAGCCATGTCCTTCGCGCAGCGTTTTTGTGCTCGAGGATGGGGTCGGCGACGAGGAACTGACGCCGGCTTCGGTGCTCTTTCCGATCGTCCTGCGCCAGGGCGGGCCGTCGGTGCTGCTCACGCAACGCACTGCGCACCTCAAGGATCACCCGGGGCAGATCAGCTTTCCCGGTGGGCGAGTCGAGCCCGAGGACGACTCTCCAGCGGCAACCGCCTTGCGTGAAGCGCAGGAAGAAATCGGTTTGTCAGCGAGGCATGTCGAGATTCTTGGCTATTTGCCCGAGTACCGCACCGGCACCGGCTTTCGCGTGACGCCGGTGGTGGCGGTCGTCAAGCCGCCTTTCGATTTGCACCCGGAGCCTGGCGAGGTCGCCGAGATCTTCGAAGTGCCGTTTTCCTTCCTGATGGACGCGGCCAATCATCAGCAACATTCATTGCACTATCGGGGGAAGTTGCGCCACTATTTCGCCATGCCCTACGGCGACTACTTCATCTGGGGCGCCACGGCCGGGATCATCGTGACGCTCTCGCGGGCGCTGGCGGTTTGATCGTCCGCGTGGCGATCGGCCGACGGCTCAGGAATTATGGTATCTTGGTTTTTTGAGACATTGGGCGGGCGCCGATCTTCTCGTGCCATCCCTTCACACTTTTGCCATGGCCCTTTTTTCCCTGATCGCCGTTCTGCTGATTGAGCAGATTCGGCCCTTGCCTTACCGCCTGGTCGTGCACCAACCGTTGACTCGGCTCGCGCGCTTTCTTGAAGGCCTGTTCAACGCCGGCGAAGCGGCTCACGGCCTGATTGCCTGGCTGGTCGCCGTCGGCGGGCTGGTGCTGGTGGCCGGCGGCGTTGATGCCGCGCTCTATGCCGTCAATCCCTTGCTGGCCTGGCTATGGACCGTCGTGATTCTCTATCTGACGATGGGGTTTCGGCAGTTCAGCCACTATTACACCGATATCCAACTGGCGCTGCGCATGGACGATTTGCCGCATGCGCGCAAGCTGCTCGGCGAGTGGCGCGGGCGCCCGGCCGATCAACTTTCGTCGTCGGAGATTGCCCGGCTGGCGATCGAAGAAGCGCTCAGCGCAGCGCATCGCCACGTGTTTGGCGTACTGGTCTGTTTCGTGCTGCTGCCGGGACCGTGTGGCGCCGTCCTTTATCGCGTCGCGGCATTTCTTGCCGACCAATGGGGGCGGCGCAGCGACGATGATGACGGCAGTTTCGGGCGCTTCTCGCAACAGGCTTTTGCGCTGATCGACTGGTTGCCGCTGCGTCTGACGGCCGCAGGTTTCGCCATCGTCGGCAATTTCGAGGATGCCGTTTACTGTTGGCGTACGCAGGCCGACAAATGGCCCGATAGCCACCTGGGCAGCGGCATCGGCATTGTTCTGGCGAGCGGCGCCGGGGCGCTCGGGGTCCGCCTGGGAATGCCGTTGGTCGAGGCCGGCGAGATTGCCGATCGCGCCGAGATGGGGACCGGCGACGAAGCCGATGTCGATTTCATGCAGAGCGCGGTCGGCTTGGTCTGGCGTGCCTTGTTGCTCTGGTTGCTGTTGCTGTTGCTGTTGGGGCTGGCCAGTCTGATCGGGGCCTGATTACCACGGCTTGAGCATCAAATCTCGCCAACCGTTCGCGCACCGCGAGCGAGCTTGGCATCAGCCGGCGCGCGTTGCTCTACAAGCTGCACGAGTTCAACCTCGATAGCGGCGAGTGCGCAGATGC
>JAGTRW010000043.1 GCA_018262095.1 Pseudomonadota bacterium | reverse complement strand
GTGATCGCCGCCGTCAGGGTGGTCTTGCCATGGTCAACGTGACCAATCGTGCCGACGTTTACGTGCGGCTTCGTACGTTCAAATTTTGCCTTAGCCATTGCCGGTACCTCAAAACGTTAGATGTTAAAAAACCTTCGGTGCACAAATTCTGGTGCCCATGGGCAGGATCGAACTGCCGACCTCTCCCTTACCAAGGGAGTGCTCTACCACTGAGCTACATGGGCATCTTGCTTGCCAATTTCACAGCCACAACCTGCTGCGTGGAGCGGGTGAAGGGAATCGAACCCTCGTCTTAAGCTTGGAAGGCTTCAGCTCTACCATTGAGCTACACCCGCACAACCATTTACCCGAAGCACAACCGACCACTTGCAGCGATATTCTTGGTGGAGGGAGAAGGATTCGAACCTTCGAAGGCAGAGCCGTCAGATTTACAGTCTGATCCCGTTGGCCACTTGGGTATCCCTCCAACTCGGAACCGAAAATTTTGACGCCCCAACAAAGGATTGTCAAACACTTTTTTTCGAGCCGGGCAGCATTGTAGCAGAAAGCATGCCGAAATACAGCATTTCCGCTATTTTTATACGAGACCTTGCCGAGCACCCCGGCGTGCCACCGGATACAATGCCCGAAAACCACTGGAGCCACGCTTTGCCATCACCCGCCCCCGACGCCGACAGCGACTCGCCAAGCCCGCAGCGGCAGCATTTCAGACAGCTCGCCTTGCAGTGCGCAGCGGCGTTCGCCGTGCTCTCGCTGGCCTGGCCGTATTTCGGTATCCGCAACGAAGCGCTGCCTTGGCCGGAAACCGCCTTCGCGATCGGCGGCGTCGCGTTGCTGATCGCCAGCCTTGCGCGCCAACCGTGGTGGTGGCGGCTGATCCACGCGCTGTTCGCGCCGGCCGCCTGGGGAGTTGCCGCGCTGGCGATCGACCCCGGCTGGTTCCTGCTGGCCTTGATCCTGATGCTGCTGGTTTATCGCGGCGCGATCAGCGGCCGCATCCCGCTCTACTTGTCGAACAGCGAGACGGCGGCGGCGCTCGCCGAGCTGATTGCGGATCGCCCTGGCGCGCACTTCGTCGACCTCGGCGCCGGCATCGGCAGCGTCGTTCGCCCGCTCGCCAAGACGCGACCCGAAACGCAATTCACCGGCGTCGAAAACGCTCCGGCGACCTGGCTGATCGGCTACCTGCGCACCGCCGGACTGGCCAACTGCCGCTGGCGTTGGGGCGACATCTGGCAGCTCGACCTGGCGCCCTACGACGTCGTTTATGCCTTCCTGTCGCCCGAGCCGATGTCCGAGTTATGGGCCAAGGCTCAACGCGAAATGGTCTCGGGCAGCGTGTTCATCAGCAACAGCTTCCCCGTTCCGGACGTTGAAGCGAGCGCCGTGATCGAAGTCGATGACGGCCGGCAGACCTGCCTCTACTGCTATCGACGCTAAGCCGGTCAACTAGAGCCGAATACCGCGGCGGGCGACCACCACCATCGCCTGCGTCCGGCTGGCCACCCCCAGCACCTTGAAGATCGCGGTCAGGTGAATCTTGACGGTGCCTTCGGTCAAGCCGAGCAAGGTCGCGATGTCGCGGTTGGACTTGCCGCGCGCCATCAGACCGAGCACCTCGGCCTGCCTTTTCGACAAGCCGAAATCCGACGGCTTGCTCTGCGCACCGACCGGCTTGTGCCGCGAAACATCCGAGACGTTGGCGCTCAACAAGGCATCCGGGGCGACGATCTCGCCGGCCAGCACCTCGCGCAAGACGGTCAGCAAGCGGTCGCTCGAACAGGTCTTGGGTACAAAGGCTGCGGCGCCGAATTTCATCGCCTTGCTCACGGTATTGGCGTCGTCGTAGGCCGACAGGATCACCACCGGCATCGCCGCGTATTGCTGACGGAAGGTTCTCAGGCAGGAAAGTCCGTCGAGTCCGGGCAGGCCCAGATCCAGCACCATCAGGTCGAACTGATACTCCTGCTCGAGCAGCGAATTGGCCCCCATGCTATCGGCCACCGCGAAAATCTCGACGCCTTCCTCAATCTGACGCAAGGTCTGGACAAGACCTTCCCGAACCAAAGCGTGGTCTTCGACAACGATGAGTTTGGTCATGGTGGCGAATGCAAGTGGCGTTATGATGAACGTGTACTCTAACACCAAGCCCGGGCTTGGCACACAAATAGCACGGCCTGGCCCGAAGATAATCCGACGCCTTATGAAGGAGGTCCGCCATGCCGGACAGCAAACAAACAAACGACCCTTTGGAATTCGCCCAGAACCTGTGGGGCAAGATGGGATTTTCGCTGCCTGGAATGGTCACGCCGACCTTTGACGTCGACGAAATCGAAAAACGGCTGGTCGACCTCAAGGCAGTCGAGGGCTGGCTCAAGATGAATCTGTCGATGCTGCAGATGACCATCCAGACGCTTGAGATGCAGTGCAGCGCACTCAAGGCCGTGCGCGCGATGGCCAGCATCAATCCAGAGCAACTGACGCCAACGCCCGCGGCCAAGTCGGCGAAAGAAGCCGGCGCCAAGGACGAAACGCCGGACCCGCTGCAGTCGACGCTGTGGCCGTGGGCGCTGATGCAGCAGATCCAAACGCAAATGCAGCAGGCGATGGAGAAACCGGCGCCCGCCCCCGCGCCAAAAACCGGCAAGAAGTCGTCCTGACCCGCGCGAGCAACTGGCGAGCCGCCGGCGCGGCCCGCCGCGCTTCAGCGCCGGCGATTCAAAGCGGCTGCAGGCCGAGGGTGCCGACCAGTCCGGCGCGATATTCCGCCGAGCCGACGCGAACGCGCTCGGCCTGGACCTCGGCGCGACGCGCCGCGAGCCCGAGCCGCTGAGCCACGCCCGAGTTGCCGGGGCGATCGAGAAAGTCGTAGAGCGCAGCCATCGCGCTCTTGACCCGCGCCTCGTCCGCATGCTGTTTGGCGTCGAGGCGCGCGGCGTACCAGTCGCTGGCCAACACGCTTTCACGCGTAAACAGCGAGCGCACCGCGTCGGCCTCCAGCCCGAGGCCTTCAGCCGTTTTGCCGTGCGCCATGATCTCGAGCAAGGCTTTGAGCGGCGGACAGGCCAGCGCAATGCTGCCGTCGGTGAAATAGCTTTCGGCGACGCGTTGATGGGTGGCGACGATGTTGGCGACGCCGTCGGCGAAGATATCCATGTCCTGGAGTTCCGGACGCAGCATCTCATCGGTGAACACCGCATGCGGATGCAGGAAGATGCGTCCGAAGTAGACGCTCGCCAGACGCGCCGTCATTCGATAACCGAGACGGCTGGCGAGAACCGGTTGACCGCGGTGCTCGAAGTCGGCGACGCGCTCGAGCGCGCCACGGGCGATCAGGTTCTTGGCGTCGCGCTCGCTCGGGCGCATGCGCGCGAACATCTCGGGGATCAGCAGACTGACGTCGTGATCGACGCGCACATTGGGCCCGACATAGCCGGCCGACGAAACCCAGCCGTCGTAGCCGGTCAGGGCAAACGAGACGAAGGCCGCGTTAAGGTCGATGATCGCCGGCAACGCGTTGAACGGCCCCTTGGTCAGCGCGCCTTCGGAGCCCGCACCGGTGGTCGACGGCGATTTTCCGGTCATCGAACTGATGAACTCGATGAACAGCTCGGGCAATTCCATGTAGTGCAGCGGATTGTATGGACAGAGCGCGTGGATGCCGTCCTCCGGAGGATTGTTGCGGCGGCCGGCGGCGACCACATGCACCGGCGTGATCAGCGGCGCGCTGGTCGGCTGGCGGCGGTAGAGGCGCATCGCCAGGTCGGCGATCGCCGTCTCCTGCGGGCAGGCGATATCGGAACGCAGCTGCAGATAACGTGGATTCTTCGACGGCTTTCCGCCGACCAGACGCGGGTGCGCCGACGAAACGAAATAGGCCGGCGACGAAGCGGCGGGCGCCTGCGCGGCGGCGGCGATCAGCTGCTGCATCGGCGCGGTAAACTCGCCAAAACCGATCGCGTCGTCGACCAGCTCGCGCGCATCATCGCCGTCGAGCGGCTCGAAGTTGGAAATGAAATTGCCCGGCTGCGCGATATCGGCCTCGGCCTGCCGGTCATAACCGCGGTGGATCGCGTCGTCGGGGCGCTGGAACAGACGGTACTCGCAGTTCTGCACGTACTTGCGCGACAGCGCTTCGGGTTCGCCCCCCGGGGCGACGACGCTGGCCGTGATGTCGTCCTCGGTCTGCACCTTGATCGCCGGGTGGAAGTCGTGGCGCAGGCCAAAAACGCGCCACGAACCGTCTTTCTCGAAGCCGACGCGCAGCGTATTGACATAGAGCTTGCTGCCGTCGAGCTTGAGCGAGTTGCCCGGACGCCCGTTGATGGTATCGAGCGAATAATGGCTGCGCCAGTCATCGCCCCATTCCGGCCGGTGAAAGCGCTTGACGACGAAAACCAGCTCCTTGACGTGTTGCGGGATGGCGCGCAACCACGCGTTGTAGTCGTCGTTGTAGTCGCGTGTCGACGGCGTCAGCAGCTTGATGACGCTGCCCATCGAGCGCTCGGCGCTGAGAATCAGGCGATGGTCGATGCCGTTCTTTTCCGGATCGCAGAAGCGGTCGGAGAAGTCGCGCGCCAGAATTTCGGTCACGCTATCCATGTCCTTCTCAAAATCGGCGACGTAAACCGATCCGACCAGGATGGCGTCGGAGATCGCCTTCGAAATCTCCGACTTGCCGCCCCCCGAAACCGTGCTCGGCTTGTGGCAGACGGTGACGTCCGCCGAGGTGCCGACCAGGCTCCATTGCCGACGCTCGGCATTCGGCGGCTCCATCTGCATGCGGTAACCGTTGGGCCCGATATAGGTCTTTCCCGCCAGCAGCTTGATCGACGAAGTCTGGCCATCGGCGCTCGGCCACGACACGGTCTGCGTGCGCAGACTGAAGGTCGATTTCTCGGGAACCAGCACCACCTGCGGCAGCGTGCGGTCGAGCGCGTGGCCCTGCGGCTGCAGAGCGAAACGGTCGCCGTCGCGCGCCAGCACGTCGCCCAGCGAATAGGCATCGCCGGCCGTCAGGTCGGTGTACTCGAGCCCCTCGTTATAGCTCGGGAAAACGAGCGCGCCGCCGGAGTGCTCCTCCTCGGCCGAACCGAAAAGATTCGCCGAATAGCTGATCTGGGTCTTGATTTCCTTCTTGCAGTAACCGAAATAATTGTCGGCGATGATCGTCAAGATCACCCCGCGCGCGTCGCGCGCGCACAATTTGAAGGCGTTGCCGCCGTTATAGAGCTCGCTCTCGCTCTTGTAGCACATGCCATCGCGGCGTTGCAGCGGCGTCGCCGCGTCCCAGTGCGGCAGGCCGAGCAGGTGCTTGGGCACATGCGTCAGGTGCGGCGCCAGAATCACGCAGCCGGTATGGCCGGTCCAGCTGTCCGGGTCGAGCGACGCGTCGTTCTCCGGCAAATAGGGATCGCCGGCGTTGCCGAAGATGCTTTCGACGAAATCGAGGTTGGCGACCAGCCCGCCGGGAACGAAGAAACGCGTTTCCATTCGCTTCTCGGTGGTGAAGCCGGGCACGGCGGGAACCACCAGCGGACGCAGCAGCAGCGACACGAAGCACATCGCGGGCGCCGCTTGGCCGGCGGTGAACGGCAACTGCAGCGAGTCAGGCGGCGGGTTGAGCGCCATCGCCAGCAGCTTCGCGAAAGTCAGCTTGGGAACCGCCAGCTTGTCGTCGGGGACCGGCAGACCGCCCTCGGCGATGTGAAAAACGCCGGCGGTGGTGCGCCGGTCGTTGGCCGGATTGTGCAGCACGCCGTTGCGCAGGCGATAGCTCGAAAGCAGCGGCGACTTGAAGAAATCGCCAGCGGCCGGCAACGACATGGCGCGCGCCAGCCCCGCCTGATCGAGCACCAGACTGCGTCCAGGCAATTGCGGCGCCGGACCGACGTCGGCCAGATACTCCTTGAGGAAGCTCTGAATCCGGGTATCCGCCGGGCACAGCCGATCGGACAGACGACGGCTCAACTCGCGCTGGCGGGCGAGGATCGGCGCCATCAGGCGCGTGATCGGCGCTTCCTCCGCGCCGGCCGCGAGCGGCAGGCCAAGCAACGCGAGGCGCAGATTGATCGCCGCGTTGAGGTCTTCGGCGGCGATATCCGACGGGGCAACGGGGGAGTTCAAACCAGTATCCATTTTTGCAGTTCCTACATTGAATTGAGCATCGCCAGTATAACCTGAGAGGAACGATTTCCGGCCCGGCGCCAATGAAATCGAAATATCGTTCCATTTTTTCACCGGAGAATTTCAGCGTCAGAACGTCACGACGACGGTGCGGCGAACAACGATCGCCGGACGCCGCCTGCGCAATATGTGACCAGTAGCGACCCGAAAGGTTTAAATGACTCGCGAAAGTGGCGTGCCGGCTGCGATAATGCGCCATGCTCACCGACCTCACGAACGACTCCACCGCATCGCCGCAGGTCCTCGAAGAAGAGGGCGAACTGTCGCTGCACTTCGGCTTTCCGACGATCCAGAGCCGCATGCTCAAGGCCGACCCCGAACGCCTGGTGCTCGACTACACGCGAACGATGATGGGTTTCCTGCTCTTCCAGCCCAAGCCCTTGCGCATCGCGATGATCGGACTGGGGGGCGGATCGCTGGTCAAATACTGTCGCCGCCGCCTGCCCGACGCCGAGTTCACGGCGATTGAAATATCGCCCGAAGTGATCGCGCTGCGCCACCAGTTTGGCATTCCCGACGACGACGCGCGCTTGCGCATTGTCTGCGCCGACGGCGCCGATTTCGTTCGCCGCGCGGCCGACGAAGCAGAAGGCTTCGACGTGCTGCTGGTCGATGGTTTCGATCGCAACGGACAGGCGCGCCAGCTGTGCAGCGCCGCTTTTTACGACGATTGCCACAATGCGCTGCGCACGGGCGGCGTGCTGGTCGTCAACCTGTGCGCCGACGATACCGGCTACGGCAGTTATATCGCGCGCATCAGCGATTCGTTTGGCGGCAAGGCGGTCGTCGTCGAAGCCGAAGAGGGCGACAACAAGATCGTCTTTGCCGGCAAGGAAGGCGACTTCCCGCCGTCCTTGGCGACCTTGAGCGAGCGCTTGCGCCAGCTCGAAGCGGCCCACCCCGTCGAACTTGACCGCACGGCGCAAAAAATCCTCGAGCGCGGACAGCCGCGCAGCCGCAAGCGCCGCCGCTAGTCAACGCGCGATCACTGCCCGGGTCACCAGCGCACGCTGCATCAGCGCCAGCAGACTCGACAGACCGACCGGCTTGACCAGCACCGGCCAGCACGATGCGCGCATCAGACCGAGCAGCTGCGGCGAGGTTTCACCGGTCATCAGCGCGGCACTGATCGGCGACGCCGAACGTTGTTCGAGCGCATCGAGCAAGCTCAGACCGTTGGCGCCGGGCAGCGTGAAGTCGGAAAGGTAAAAAGCGGCGCCGAGAATTCCCGGCCAGGCCAGCGCCTGCTCGGCGTCGGCAAAAACTGCGACGTCGACACCCACATTCTGCAAAGCGATCTCGATCGCCTTGGCGACCATCGCATCGTCCTCGACGACCACCACGCGGCAACCGCGCAGGAGGGCCACGGCACCGTCCTCTGGCGCGCACGATCGACCGTCTTCAGCGCCCGCGACGGTCACCACCGCCGAATCTTTGGCCAGCGGCAGGCTGACCTCGAAGACTGTTCCCCGGCCGAGTCGCGAACGGAAACGCAGTTCTCCGCCGAGCAATTGCGCCATGCGTCGCGCGATCGACAGGCCCAGCCCCAGTCCTTTGCTGCGGTCGCGCGAGCCGTTGTTGACCTGAAAACACTCGTCGAAAATCTGCTGGCCCAACGAATATTCAATGCCGATGCCGGTATCCCAGACCTGGATGATCGCGCGGCCGCCGCGCTGGCGAGCGCCGACCAGAACGCCGCCGACGTCGGTGTATTTGAACGCGTTGTCGATCAGATTGCGCAGCACGCTGAAGCCGATTCCGGGGTCGGTCAGCAGCAGCAGTCCCTTGAGCGGAGAGAAGAGCTTGAAGCGCAGCCCTTTGCTCAGCGCCAATGGCGAAAACGCTTCGTCAATTGCGGCGAACAGTTCGTCGACCGACACCGCTCTCATTTGCGGTTTGAACTGGCCCGCATCGAGCTTTGAGATGTCGAGCAGCGCGTAGAGCATTTCACCCAGCGAATGGACCGACAAGGCGAGGAAGTTCGAAATCGTTTGCTGCTCTTCGGACAGCGCGGTTCGACCCAGCGCGTCGCGAAACAGGTTGATGGCCTGGATCGGCTGGCGCAGGTCGTGACTGGCCGCCACCAGAAAATGGGTCTTGTCGAGATTCGACCGCTCCGCCTGCTGCTTGGCGACCAGCAGCTCGGCTTCGATTTCGCGGCGCCGGGTGATATCGGTATGCGCGATGAGGTAGCCCTGCACCTGACCGTCCGCCTCGACCTCGTCGCAAAGCTCGCCGAGCACATGGATCAATTGCCCGTCGGGGCGAACAAAGCGATATTCGGCGACCAGGGTACCGACCATCGTGCCCGGTTTTCCCCACGAACCACCGATCGCCACGCGGTCGTCTGGATGCAAGCAGGTCGACCAGTGCTGCCCCAATAGCTCGTCACGACTGCGACCGGTCAGTTCGAGATGACGCCCGTTGACGTAGGTGTATTTTCCATCGACATCGAGGTGGCAGATTCCCACCGGAACGATCTCGGCGAGCTTGCGAAACTGCGCCGCACTCTGCGCCAAAGAGCAGAGCATCACCGCTTCGCGCCGACGCATGGTCCACAAGCGCCAGAGCAGCGCCGCGAACAGCCCGAGCAGCAACAGCGTGCTTACGCCGACCACCAGCGCCTGCTGACGCCAGCCGGCGAGCACTTCATCCTGGCCGACGCCGACGGCGAAATAGAAGGGAAAATTCGACATCGTCTGAATCCCCATGATGCGCGTGACATGGTCAGGCTCAGCCGCATAGTGCAACGTCACCGCCTGTTCACCCGAAGCCAGGCGTCTGACGACCGGATGATCGGGCGAGAGCGCCGCGTTCGCCCCGCCCGGCAGTTCCGGTACGCGGACGACCAGCGCCTGGCTGTCGCTGCGGCGCAGCGCAACGATTCCCTGCATGCCGAGGTCGAGCGCCTTGAACTGACTGCGGTAATACTCGAGTTCGACCAAGCCATTGACGATGCCCAGGAACTTCCCCTGGCGATCGCGCAAGGCGCGCGCGACGACCAGCACCGGCCTGCCGGTGCTGCGCCTGGCGACCACGTCGGAGAACACCAACCCGGCCGAGGGATCGTCGCGCAGCCGCTGGAAATACGCGCGGCCGGCGATGTTGACCGGTGTGCGATGCACCTTGCCTGACGCATAGAGGGTGTCGCCATTGGCGTCATGAACGCGATAGCCGGCCATTTCATTCATGTTGAGCAAACTGCTGTCGAGGCGAGGGTTGATGCGCGGCGCGTAACGCGCGACCGCTTTCTGGTTCAGCGCCGCGACCGGAATTTCACGGGCCAGCGCCTGCAGATCGGCATCGGTGCGACGCAAGGTCGCCTCGAGTCGCGCGTCGAGGATCGCCGCCAGGTTGCGCGTGCTGACTTCGGCACTGCGGATCTGATCCAGGTAGCTCAAGCCGAGCTGGAACGCCAACAGCAGCAGCAACACCAGGACCGACCCGGCGAGCAGGCAGCGCGTCGTCCAACCGCGGACGAGCGCCGCTCTATCGTTCATAGAACCCGGCCGGCGCTCTCGCTGGGCGCACAGGATTCACCGGCCGCCCAGCTCGCGAAGATCCGGATCGTCCTGCCAGCCGGCGCGCTCCGGCGTCGAGCGCGCATAATCCCGGCTTTGCTCGGGCGTCTGTTCGAGAAAGGTCTCGATCAAGCGGCGCAAATTGCCCAGATGCGGCAGCATCGTCCCGAAGAAGAGCACCGAGTCACCGCGCCGGATATAGAGCGTCGGAAAATTTTCGATATCGAGGTCGCCGAGCGCGTCAGCCTGCTCTTCGATATCGAGCCAACTGAAGCGGATTCCCGGAAACTCAGGCGTCAGCGCATCGAACCCGGCGCGATAGTCGCGACAGGTGCCGCACCATTGCGCGCACAGGCAGATCACGACGAAGCCTTGCTCCGCCGGATTCTCCCCGGCCTTGCCAGCCTCTTGTTCCAAGCCCATGATCGCCGATCACGACCACGACGGATAATCGGTATAGCCCTCGGGCCCCGGCGTGTAGAAGCTCGCCGGCTGCGGCGCATTGAGCGGCGCGCCGGCCGCAATCCGCGCCGGCAGGTCCGGATTGGCCAGGAAAGCGGTGCCGAAGGCGACGCCATCGACTTTGCCCTGCGCGATCGCGGCGCTGGCCTCGACGGCCGTGTAGCCCATATTGCCGATCAGCACGCCGCGGTAATTGGCACGCACCGGCGTCATCACGTCGCCGCGCTGTTGCTGCAGGAAATCGCCGCGCATCAGATGCAGGTAGGCGAGGTCGAAGTCGTTGAGCCGCTTGGCGAGCCAGGTCGAAAGGCCGATCGGGTCGCTGTCGATCATGCTGTTGTAGCTGTTGAGCGGCGACAGACGCAAGCCGACCCGATCGCTGCCCCACACGCGGCTCACCGCTTCGATCACTTCGAACATCAGCCGGGCGCGGTTGTCGACGCTGCCGCCATAGCGGCCGACGCGCTGGTTGGCGCCGTCGCGCAGGAATTCGTCGAGCAGGTAGCCGTTGGCGCCGTGCACTTCGACGCCGTCAAAGCCCGCCGCCTTGGCATTTTCGGCGGCCTTGGCGAAGCCCGCAACGATCGCCGGCAGTTCGTCGTCGCGCAATTCACGCGGAACGACGTAGGGCTGCTTGCCCTGCGGCGTGCGTACCTCGTCGCCGGTGATCATCAAAGGACTGGGCGCCACCGGCTGCGCGCCACCGTTGAGCAGCGGGTGGCAGGCGCGCCCGCCGTGCCAGAGCTGGAGCACGATGCGGCCGCCCGCCGCATGCACGGCAGCGGTCGTCAGTTGCCAGCCGGCGACCTGGGCGGCATTGTAAATTCCAGGTTCCATCCAGAACGACGAATTGCCCTCGATCGCCATCGTCGCCTCGGCGACGATCAGCCCGGCGCTGGCACGCTGCGCGTAGTACTGCGCCATCAGCGCGTTCGGCAGGTGCTCGGCGCCGGCGCGACAGCGCGTCAGCGGCGCCATCAGCAGGCGATTGGGCAAGGTCAGCGCACCGGCGTTGAGCGGGTCGAATAGCGTGCTCATGGAATCGGCTTTCTTTGAGATTGGGCGATCGTCATGGTAACGCAATTGCGCATCGCTGCGCGCCAATGAACACGGCCGTCTTCGACCCCCCGGCCGTAGACGCCAGCAAGCACGCGGGTTCTGCGCCGCAACACGCCAGGATTGCCGCTCGACGCGGCGCCCGGCGGTGGCCTCTCTAGCCTTGATCGAGCGGTTTGAAAAAGACGCTTTGCGACAGCGTGCCCAAGCTGATTTCCGAATGCGAAAGCAGCCCATGCGCCGGCAGGCTCTCGCCGCACAGCAGATCCATCACCGAACAGACATGATCAGCCGAAACGCTCGCCACCGAACTTTCGGATTGCCCGCCGGGCAGTTCGGTCGACGTGAAGTGCAGTTCGCGGCGAAGCGGAAGATCGGTGCCGGCTGCCGCGCGCGCTTCGACGCAGACGATCAGCTGGTCGGCATCGACCCTGGGCAGTCCGTTGAGCAGCAGGCTTTTGAGCATCGCGGTACGGGCGCCCAAGCCGAGGTCGTCGATCAGCAGCTTCATGTAATCGAGATGGCCCGGATAGCGTATCGTCTTGAAGGCCAGGCCATTGACCCGACCGGCGTTCGACTGCACCAGATCGTCGAGCGTTCCGGCGGTGGTAAACGCTTCGAACTTCATTCCCTTGAAATGGAAATCCTCGAGCTCGGACAAGGGCAACAGATCGACGATCTGTCGAGCGCGGATGGCGCGACACGGCGACGTGTATTCGGTCATCAGGCCGTCGATTCCCCACATGTTTCCGTAGCCGAGGCGATTGATCCGCTGCTTCGGCAAGGCACCGACATAGACCGTGATTTCGGCGCCCGGCCCGGCTTCGCGCAAGACCTCGGCCGCCAGCGAACTGACGTAACCAGGCGCCAGCCCGCAGCCCGGGACGAAAGCCGACCCGGCGCCCGCGGCGAGCGCGCCGATCTGACTGCGTGTCGCCGGGTTCTCCGCAGCGTCGAGGTAATGGCAGCCGCATTCAAGCGCGGCGCGCGCGACGTCGAGGGCGACAAAATCGGGCGCCGCGCAGATCACCGCCGAGACGTTCTGCATGGCGTTTTTGAGGATCGGCAAATATTGCGTTCCGCACAGCTCGACGCCTTCAACCCCCATCGCTCGGTTCCTCTGCAAGGTCTCACGGTGCGGATCGGCGATGCTGACGCCATAGTTTTCGCTGGCCTGCAGGCGCCTGATGATCGCCGACCCCAGTCTGCCGGCGCCGACGACCAGGACATTGCGTTTGGACGATTGAGTAGACATGGCTAACTCCAATATTGAAAAGGCTAGGCTGCCGGCTCAGCAGCGGTTGACCCGAGGCGACTCATCGCGGCCGGGCGACTTGCCGTTGAAGCGCGACAGAAACAGCCTCGTCGCGCTCTGCCGGGGGTTGTCGATGACGTCCTTGGCCGGTCCGCTTTCGACGACGACGCCGTCGCCCATGAAGACGACTTCGTCGGCCAGTTCGCGGGCAAACGAAATCTCGTGCGTGACGATGATCATCGTCATGCCGTCGTCGGCGAGCGCGCGCATCACCGCTTGCACCTCGCCGACCAGTTCGGGGTCGAGCGCTGAAGTCGCCTCGTCGAAGAGCATCACCTGCGGCTGCATCGCCAGCGCACGCGCGATCGCCACGCGCTGCTTCTGCCCGCCCGAGAGGCAGTGCGGGAACTCACCGGCCTTGTCGCGCAGGCCGACTTTCTCAAGCAGTGCGATGGCCTCTTGTTCAGCCTGCGCCCTTGGCTTGCGCAACACCGTCACCATGCCTTCCATCACGTTGTGCAACACGGTCATGTGCGGAAACAGGTTGAAATGCTGGAAGACCATCCCGGTATTGGCGCGAAACGCCGCCTGCTCGCGATCCTTGGGCAACTGGGTGCTATCACCCGAATAGGTCATGACGTGAGAGCCGACGCGAACCGATCCGGCGTCGGGGATCGTCAGCAGATTGATGCATCTGAGCAGCGTCGACTTGCCGGAACCCGACGATCCGATCAGGGCGACCACCGTGCCTTTGGCGACGCGCATCGAAATTCCCTTGAGCACGACGTTGTCGCCAAACTGCTTGTGTAATCCGTCAATTTCAATCATCGCTTCGGTCATGAGCTTATCCATAGGCAAGTTGCGGGGTTTATAGTGCAGTGCGCGTCTCGAGTCGCTTGACGAGCGTCGTCGTCGGCAGCAGGATGGCCAGATAGATCAGCGCGATCAGCGTATAGGTTTCGAGCGGCCGGTACGTCTCATGGACGATCAGCTGGCCCTGGTAGACCAGGTCGGGCAGCGCCAGCACCGACACCAGCGAAGTGTTCTTGAGCTGCATGATCGACTGGTTGAGCAGCGGCGGCGTCATGCGCCGCAAGGCCTGTGGCAGGACGACGCGGTGCATGATCTGGAACTTGGTCATACCCAGCGCGCGCGCCGCTTCCGGCTGCCCCGGGTCGATCGAGATGATGCCGCCGCGGATGATCTCCGAATAGAAAGCGCCGCCGTACAAGGAGAGCGCCAGGATCGCCGCGGTCGACGCCGACATTTCGATGCCGAGCAGGCTGGGCAGCGCGTAGTAGAACCAGATCAGCTGGATCAGCACCGGCGTGCAGCGAAAGATCTCGACATACGCCTTGAGCGGCGAGTTGATCCACTTCGACGGCGACAGCTGACCGATTCCCGCAATGAGCCCGAACAGCAGCCCCAGTACGATGCACAAGACGGTATAGCCCAGCGTGTACAGGACGCCGCTGAGCAACAAGCCGCGGAAGTCAACGAGAAAGGCAAAATTCCATTGGTACACGTTATCTCCTGGATTGGGACGAATCCACTCAAGTCAAAAAACTGCGCTTCGATCCGATCAGCATCGCTCGCCATGAGCGGACCGAAGCGATCGCAGCGGATCAAAAATTGACGATGACCGGGATCTCGTTGCGCTTGATTCCCATCAGCTTGTCCAGATTGGTCAGCACGATGGTATTGACGGTCCCGGCTTTGCGCGTCTCGGCAATCCAGCTATTGACGTAGTTCACCCATTGCTTGCTCGCCTCCTTGCGGAATCCGGCGTTGCTGCTCGAGGCCTTGACCGGTTCGGGGACGACCAGATGACCGATGTTCGGGTTCTTCTTGACGATTCCGGTCGACACCGTGACCACCAGCGGCTGCACGTCGGCACGGCCGGTCTGCACCGCCAGCGTGGCGTCGTTGGACTTCTCGAAGCGCAGGATCTTGGCCTTGTCGTACATCGCGGTGACCAGGTTGTCGTAGGATGAACCGACGTCGACGGCGATGGTGATTTCCGGCTTGTTGAGCTCGTCCCAGGTCTTCGGATTGAAGCCCTTCTTGGCGATCAGGCTATAGGCGTTCTGATAGAGCGGATCGGAGAAGTTGATGACTTCGGCGCGCTGCGGCGTCGGGTTCAGGCCGAAGAAAATGTCGATCTTGTTGGTCTGCAGGTCGAGGATCGAGTTGCCCCAGGTCGTCTCGAGGATTTCCAGGCGAACGTTCAGCTTGGCGGCCAGGTTCTTGGCCAGGTCGATCATGATTCCGCTCCACTCGCCGGTGGCCGGGTCCTTCTGGTAGTTGGGCGGCGCGCCGGGAACCGCGCCGATGCGTATCGTTTTGGTCGCCGCGATGCGGTCCCAGGTCGAGGTGGCCTCGGTGTTCCCCTGGGCCAGCACCGTACCCGAAAAACAGGCGGCTGCGGATAGGGCAAGCACGTTCATCGTGAACCTACGTCTGCTTTCTTGTTGCATGGTCTTCTCCGAAAGAGAACGGCAAAATTGCCGGTTGATAAAAAGGAACTTTCTAGACGTCGCTGAAGGCGGCCAGCGCAACCACCGAAACCGGGCGCAGCGGCCAGCGCTGAACGACCGGGTCGGCCACCGTGATGTCGAATGAAGCGCCGGCTTCGGCAGTGATCGCCTTGACGCTGGCCAGGCACGAACGCCCCTGGCAGGCGCCCATTCCGAACCGGCCGAGCAGGCGGATTTCACGCGCCGACGACGCGCCCTGCAGCGAATCGAGGTCGCTGCGCCGCAAGCCCTCGCAGCGACAGACGACGGTGTCCGGCGCGATCGGCCAATCCGCCGCCCGGCACAAGGTCTGGATCGAGCGCTGCATGCGCCGCGCCGCCGCGAGCTCGCGCTCGAAGTCGCGCGCAAGCTCGCGCTGCGGCGCCGCCGGGCAGAGCTGCCGGGCAATCGTTCGCGCGGCGCGCAGGCCATCGCTAATCGCCGCGTCGGCACCGAGCACCTCGCGACAATCGCCGGCCCTGACGATGGCAACGCCGTCGACGACGGGCGCCGGCAATCCGCTGCTATTGGTGGCCAGACCGTCGTGCAACGCGAGATGGGCAACGCGGTGCTGCATCGTTCGCCCACTGACGTGCTGGCAACTGACCAGCAGACCTTGGCGCAGCGCCTCGATCGCCGTGACGCTCCAGCCGCTGCGGTACGGTACGCCGGCGCGTGCCAGGCGAAGCGCGTAGCCGGCGGCCTCGGCGACGTGCGCCGGCGAGCGCAGGCCAGCGACCGCAGCCGCGGGATGGCGCAGCGCCGCACGCCACGGCTCGCCGCGCTCGAGAATGGCCAGCGGCGGGTTGCCGGCGGCGGCCAGTTGGGCCCCCAGCGCCAGCGGCAAAGGCCCGTTGCCTGCAATCAGAATCGCGCCGGTCGGCGCTTCGCCGGTTTCCTTGAGCTGCAGCTGCATGCCGCCGGCGGTGGTCACGCCGGGAAGCTCCCAGCCTGGACGCGGAACGATGCGTTCGATCGCGCCGACCGCCAGGACGACCGCCTTCGGCGACAGGCCGATGACCTTGCCGGCGCGGCGGTCGTCGAGCAGAAATCGCGAGTCGCCGTCGACGCCAAGAAAGACCGCTTCGACCATGACCCGGATGCGCTCGCCGGCGTTCGCCAGCCCCAGCGCAAGCCCTTGCCAGTGGCGGCGATGGCGGCCGGGAATCGCCAACGGACTCTCGCCCTGGCCGACGTATTGACGGTGGATCGCTCCCCCCAGACGGCTGCCTTGTTCGGCCAGCGTCACGGTCAGGCCCAGTTGCGCGAGTTCAATCGCCGCGGCGACACCGGCCGGGCCGCCGCCGACCACCAGAACGTCGGGCTCACTCATGGCCGTGCTCCTCGGCGAGCGGCAAGGCGGCGCTCAAACGCATGCCTTCGCGCGCTGGCGTCAGGCAAGCCTCGATCAGCGAATCGCCATTGAGCGAAACGAGACAGGCCTGGCAACTGCCGATACCGCAAAAATAGCGAGCGCGCAGCTCGCCGAGCGCCGGACCGAAGTCGTCGATGCCGCTGCGGCGCAGCGCCGCCGCAACCGTCTCGCCCGCACGGAAGGCCACGGCGTCGCCCATCCAGTAGAGCGTGCCGCTCATTTGAACGCAGCCGCCAGGGCCAACGCTTCGCTGGCTGGCAGTTGATGACGATAGCGATTCAGGACCATGGCTTTTTCTCTCAGTGAAAACCGACACGCTCTCGACGATGAGATTAACGTCGGGGTTTGGGCAAGTCGATACAAATGAAGGCGGTGAACTTGTGCGTTTTTTTGCAGGCTGGCGTCGCCCAGGCGAGCGCGCCATCGCCGCGCTCGCGCAGCGCGATACGCTTTGCCGGCCGCCGCCGCGACGCTCGCGCTCATGGCTGTTCGGAGACGCCGCGCCATTCTTCGAAACGCGTCAGGCTCTGCCTGAGCGCCGCCTGTGAGTCGGTCGTGAGCGCGCCAAGCGGCGCTCTGACCTCGGCGGACATCAGCCCGGCGGCGGCCAACGCCGCCTTGACCGGAACCGGATTGCTCTCGATGAAGAGGTGGCGCAGCAGGTCGTAAATCCCCTCGTGCAGCCTCAACGCCAAGGCGCAATCACCCGCCTGCCAGGCGTCGTAGAGGCGAACCATTTCGCGCGGCAGCAGGTTGGACGCGACGCTGATCACGCCCGCCGCGCCGAGCGCCAGAAAGGGCAAGGTCAGCGCATCGTCGCCCGAGTGCACGACGAAGTCGGCGCCGCAGGCGAGGCGCAATTCGCTGACGCGCTCGCAGCGTCCGCCGGCTTCCTTGATCGAGACGATGTTCGGGCAGGCCGCCGCCAGCCGCGCCGCGGTTGGCGCGGCAAGCTCGACGCCGGTGCGGCCGGGAACGCTGTAGAGCGTGATCGGCAAGTCGACCGCCGCCGCCACTGCCGCGAAATGGTCGAACAAACCGTTCTGCGACGGCTTGTTGTAATAGGGCGTGACGACGAGCAGGCCGTCGACGCCAAGATCGGCGGCGTGACGCGCGTTGTCGATGGTGGTCGTCGTCGAATTCGAACCGACGCCGGCCATCACAAAGGCGTTCCCGCCAGCCAGCGCAACCGTCGAGCCGATGAGCTGCGCGATTTCAGCGCGGCTCAGCGTCGCCGCTTCGCCGGTGGTTCCGACCGGCACCAGGCCGTGTATTCCGGCATCGAGTTGCGCCGCGACATGACGTTCGAAAGCGGAGAGGTCGAGCGCGCCGTCTTGCATCGGGGTGACGAGCGCGGTAAAGACGCCCGACAAACGTTGGCGCAAAGAAGATTGCTGCATGGTGATTCCTTTCATCGCTTAGTCGATCACTACTTTGAGATTGCTCATTTCGCGCAGCGTCACATGGACGCCTTCACGGCCCAGACCGCTCGATTTGATTCCGCCGAACGGAACGTTCTCGGCACGGAAGTCCGGCCCTTCGTTGACCATCACGCCGCCGACGCGCAGCTCGCGCGCGAGGCGCCTGATCAGCGCATGGTCGTTGGTGAAAATTCCCGCCTGCAAGCCGTACGGGCTGGCGTCCAATTCGTCGATCACGCTGTCCGGCGAGTCGAAGCGGCGCACGGCAATCACCGGGCCGAAGGTCTCGCTTTGGAAGAGCGCCGACGTTTCGGGAACGTCGTCGAGCAGCGTCGGTTCGAACAGCGTTGCGCGGCGCTGGCCGCCGACGACGCAGCGCGCGCCCAGGGCGATCGCGCCGCGCACTCTGGCTTCGACTTCAGCCGCCGCCGCCTCGTCGATCACCGGCCCCATCTCGCAGCTTTCCTCGGCCGGATCGCCGGTGCGGATCGCGGCAAGCAGCGTGCTCAGGCGACCGATCATCTGGTCGTGAATGTCGCGGTGCAGATAGAGCCGCTTGGCTGCGGCGCAGCTCTGGCCGGCGATTTCCATGCGCTGGGCGAGCGCGGTGCGCGCCGCGCGCTCGAGATCGGCGTCGGGCATGACGATCAGCGGATCGTTGCCGCCCAGCTCCATCAGGCAGCGCACCAGGCCCGACGCATTCTTGAGCGCGAGGCCGGCCGCCGTTCCGCCGGTAAAGCTCAGGATGTCGATGTCGCCGGTCGCCAGCGCGACTGCCGTGTCGGCATAGCCATCGACGATAGTCACCAGCCCGCTCGGAAATCCGGCCTGCTGCGCCAGCCGGCCAAGCCACGCGGCGGTCAGCGGCGCTTTGGGCGACGGCTTGACGACCAGCGCGTTGCCGGCGGCGATCGCCGGACCGAGCTTGTGACAGAGCAGGTTGAGCGGATAATTGAACGGTGTGATCGCGCCGACCACGCCGGCCGGCTCGAAAGTCAGCGCCGCGCTCTTGTCGGCGGCGCCGGGAACGACGGCGCACGACAACACTTCGCCATGCAGCACCAGACCCGCCTCGCCGGAAAGACGCAGCGTATTTTGCGCTCGCCGCACCTCGTTGCGCGCCTCGGCAATGGTCTTGCCGACCTCGCCCGAGATCATCCTGGCCAGGCCCTCGGCATTTTCTCCGACACGCTCGGCGAGCGCAAAGAGCAGCGTCTTGCGTTCGATCGGTGTCGAGTAGCGAAACTCGCGCCAGGCGCGACGTGCCGAACTGATTGCCGCAGCAACCGCCGCGGTGTCGGCGGCGACCACCGTGCCGACGCAAATTCCGGAGTACGGGTTGAGCACCTTGATTACATTTGATGTCATGTGAGTCCTTGGTTGATTGACGCGAAGCTCCCTGCGCCGACTGCAACGCACGAAACCGCTATCCACTGGAAATGCCGACAGGCCTTGCTTCAGGTCGCCATAGCCGGCGTCGGAAAACGTTTGGGGGTCAGAAAGTCGATGTCGATTTGCGCCTCAAGGCCGCAGGCCAGGCGCGCTGCCGCTGCGCCCATCAAGGGGCCGAGGCAGATGCCGTCGCCTTCGAAGCCGGTGGCGATCACCAGCCCCGCGAGTTGCGGGTGGTGGCCGACGATCGGCAGGCCGTCGCGCGTCGCCGTACGCACGCCGGCGAAAGTCCGGATCACGCGCTGGCGCGCGAGCGCCGGGTAGACCTCGAGCGCGTCGCGCAAAATCGCGGCGACCGTTCGCGCGTCGGTCTGGCGGTCGGCACAGCCCTCCTCGCGGCTGCTGCCGATCAGGAACTGGCCGGTGCGCAGCGGATCGATGACCAGACTGACGCCGCTTTGCCCCGGCGTGGCCGCTCGCTTGGCGACCAGATAGCGCGCCGACATCAGCGGCCCGGGGAGCGCCGCGCCCTTGGTCGAAGCACGATCGGTGACGATCAGTTGCCCCTTGCGCGGGACCAGCACGTCGTCGATTCCCATCAAGGGGCTCGAACCGAGTCCGGCGGCGACCACCACCACGTCGGCGGCAATCTGCTGATCGTCGGTTTCGACGCCGACCACGCGTCGCTGCGCGATGCTGAGTCCGCGTACCGGGCAATGGCGGCGAACAACGACACCGGCTTGCGCGAGCAAGCGATTGACCACCTGATAGCCGAGCGCGTGACCGTCATCCGGCACTTCGAGTCCGGCCAGGATGGCGGCACCGAAACCCGGAATCCGCGCCAGCAGATCGTTGCGCGTCAGCGCAATCACGCGTTCGCCTTCGTTCGCCAGGTCAGCGCCATGGCTCTCGAGCAAGGCGACCTCCTCGGCGGTGCGCGCAAACAGATAGGTCGAACGACGATGAAACAAACCGGACAGCACGCCGTCGCGCTCGAGCGCGCCGTAGAGACTGCGCGCCTCGCGCGCCAGACGCATCATCGGGCCGGGTCGTTTGGTCGCCACCGACACGGCGCCGTCGGAAGCGCCCGAGGCCCCGGCCGCCGGCGTCAGCGCGTCGATGACGGTCACCTGCGCCCCGGCTCGGGTCAGATAATAGGCCGTCGCCGCGCCGACGATTCCAGCGCCGATGACGACAACACGAGGAGAGTTTTGCGCAGCAGACATGGGTTTCGGTTCATTGGGCGTGGTGATTTGATGTGGCGAGATTACGGCCGGGCGATTGATCCGTCGATACAAATGAACAGCGTCTGCTTGTCTGTTTTTTTGCAACTATCGTGTTCTCGCAAAGTCCTATGGAAGGCCATGCTTGGTGACCTGTCTTTTCACGAGAAAGACCGCGTTGCGCGCCGAGGCGACCTCACCAAATTGATGCGCCGGCGCCATGAACCGCACCAACATCGATCGGTTTTTCGCTAGAGACCGATCTGCGAGACGCGCGATTCTCATGCTTTCAAGCACTTGAAGAAATGGCACGAAACTGGCGTTGATCTCGCTCGCTTCTATTCGAAAGTCGACAATTTGCCCAGCAGAACGGAAGAATATGAAAAAAGCGAGCCTGACTCTGATTCAGACCTTCTTCGTCGTCGCCCAGGACGGATCGTTTTCGGCTGCCGCGCGCAAGCTCAATATGTCTTATCAATCGGCGGCCAACCATGTGCGCCGGCTCGAACAATTGATTGGCGAACGACTGGTCAAATCGGATCAAGGCGCCAAGACGGTCGCGCTGACCGAGCGCGGCAGCAGTCTGTACCGGCTGTTGCAGCCGGAACTCGAGACCATGCTGGCGCGTCTGAGCTTCATCGTCGACAAGGAGCGTCCGGTGATCCGGATCGGCCTGCCGCAGGCGTATTTCTACTATCTGCTGCCGTCGATACTCTCCGCCTTTTATCGAATCCATCCCGACGTCGAGGTTCTGGCCTACGAGCGCGACACGATCCTCTCTGATCTGATCAAGGACGGCAGCCTCGACGTTTGCATGAGCGAGCGCTATTTCGGCGACGAAGTCGTCCCGCAGCACCTGATCTGCTCGTTTCACCTGACGCTGGTTTACCCGCGCGCCTGGGGTGCGCCGCCCCGCCCCACCGACATTGCGGCGTGGGGAAAAGACCGGCCGTTCATCACTTACGAGCCGGGTCAGACGCTGCGCAATCTGGCGCTCGATTTCCTGAAGCATGACGATCGGGAGCCGCATATCGCCGTATCGACGTCAGGCTGTTCGAGCGTCAAGCGCTGCGTCAAGGAAGGATTGGGCTTCGCCATCATCCCGAGTTGGTGCAACGACACGCAGGACAAGGACATCGCCTCGGTCAGCCTGGAGAGCGCGCTGCCGAAGATCCCGATCTACTTCGGCGAAGCGTCGTTCCTCAACGCCAATCCCTACGTGCAGACCCTGCGCCGCCTGTGCTCAGAAATGATCATCGCGCGCATCGACCGGCGCTGGCCGGCGCCGATCAGCCTGGCTAGCTGACCGACGATCGCGCTACACCGAACGGGTAATGCCGCCGTCGACGCGCAGATTCTGTCCGGTGATGTAGCCGGCGCCGGAGGAAGCCAGAAAGCCGATCACCGCGGCGATCTCCTGCGCCGTGCCGTAGCGCCCGAGCGGAATCCGCTCGCGAAATTCCGGCTTTTCCGGGCGGCTGTCGATGAATCCCGGCAGGACGTTGTTCATGCGGATATTCTCCGCCGCGTACCGGTCGGCGAACAGCTTGGCGAACGCGGCAAGCCCCGCGCGGAACACGCCCGATGTCGGAAAAACGGGATCGGGTTCGAACGCGGCGAAGGTCGAGATATTGATGATCACGCCCGATTTCTGTGCCTGCATGATCGGCGTGACCAGCCGGGTCGGACGAACGACGTTGAGCAGGTAGACGTCCAAACCCTTGTGCCAGTCGTCGTCCGAGAGTTCCAGCAGCGGCCCCTTGGGGCCGTGCCCAGCGCTGTTGACCAGCACGTCGATACGACCCCACGCGTCGACCACCTGGTCGACCAGTCGCTGCAGATCCTCGTTCGACTGGTTGGATCCGGTCACTCCGATCCCGCCCAGTTCATTGGCCAGCGCCTCGCCCTTGCCGGACGAGGATAGAATGGCAACATCAAAGCCATCGGCGGCGAGTTTGCGCGCTGCCGCGGCGCCCATACCACTGCCCGCGGCGGTCACTATCGCCACTTTTTTTGCGTTCATCACACACTCTCCTGCAGCGAAGGGCCCCGCTTGAATAGACAAGGCCCGATCAAAAATTCGTTACGATACACCCTCATCGCCTGAAAGCGGGGGACGACCGACCCTGACCGGATCGTTGCGATGCATTGCCGGAAAACAGCTAAAGACCACCATGGAAACCATCACCAGAAACCAAGCGATCAAAACCTACACCGGCTATTCGTGCATCGGACTCGACAATCCCAAGGGCCCCGAGAACGTCGGTTCGATCATGCGCGCCGCCGGGTGCTACGGCGTCAACACCGTTTTTTACACCGGCAAGCGCTACGAGCGCGCCAATGAATTTCGCACCGACACCAAGAAAGTCCATCTGCAACTGCCGTTGATCGGCGTCGACGATCTGCGGAAAGTGATCCCCTTCGGCTGCATTCCGGTGGCCATCGAGGTGCACCCGGACGCCAAGCCGCTCACCGAATACCAGCATCCGGAACGAGCCTTCTACATCTTCGGCCCGGAAGACGGCGGACTGCAGTCCAATATCACGTCGTGGTGCCGCGACATCATTTACGTCCCGACCCACGGCTGCATGAACCTCGCAGCCACGGTCAATGTCGTGCTCTACGACCGCCTGGCCAAGGCGCAGCGCAAATCGAGCCCGGCCGACTGAATCGACGGCGGGTTTCCCCGCCGCGGGCGCCGCATCACTTGACCGCGAAGCAATAGAACAGCCCGCTGCCGCCGGTGCTCTTGAGTCCCTCGATGCTGCAGCCGCGCGACGGGTGCGAGTGGTTCCACGACAAGGCGGGCGGCTTGCTGTCGAGTCCGGTGCGGTCGTGGTGGCCGACCTGCGCCGAGCCGTCGGCGCTGCTCGTCCAGTTGCTGCAGGTGGTATCCGTGTCGCCCGGAAAAGCGCGACCCTGCGCATCCGACCCGGTCAGCATGTCGTGGGTATTGGGCGTGTCGCCGCGGCCGTTGATCACCTCGCCCTGCTCGGTGAGCGCCGTCTGCTTGTTGAGATGATTATCAACGTGCAGTTCGTCGACGTTGCGCGCGATGAGCACGCCCTTGGCGTTGTACCAGGGACCGGCGCCGATGCGATCGCGCGCATTGACCGCCGGAGAGGTCGCTGTCGCGCTGGTCGAAAGGTAGGCGTGCCAGGTTCGCTGGCCGGCGCCGACGGCTTGCGCCAGCGCCTGGCAGTGTTGATCGGCGCCGGCCAGCCCGCCCAGATCGCCGCCCTTGCCCGAGCCGACACTGGTGACGAAAAAACTCATCTTCTTGGTCGCTGCGCTTGGCTCGGCAAGGACTGCGGGCGCCAGGACGACAGCGGCGACGACGGCGACCGCGAGCAAGGTTTTCTTCAACTGGTGCTTCATATTCCCCTCCTTATTTGAATACAGCGGCAAGCGGCGACTCAGGGCCGGGCGACATGCCAGACCTGATTGATGCCGTCGCCCGTCTTGTCGCCCGGTTTCTGGTCCTTGGCCCAGTAATAGAGCGGCTTGCCCTTGAACGCCCACTGCCGGCTGCCGTCGTCGCGGATGATCACGCTATAGTCGCCGCTCGCGGCGTCGCTGCTGGTCGCCAGCAGCGGCGGCCAATTGGCCACGCAGCCAGCGTTGCAGACGCTCTTGCCGCTGCCGACCGGGTCCCGGTCGAAGGTATAGAGCGTCATGCCATTGCTGGCGGTGAGCAATTCGCCGGATACCGTGACCGGCGCGGCAGCGCGCGTGGCGTAGGAAGAACAGGCGGCGAGGGTCGCCAATCCGAGCAGTACGAGCGTCAGTTTGAGTCTATTCATGAGCGTCTCCTTTGGCACGTCTAGAGGGTCGGACATCGACAACAAACGGTTCTGATCCGGGCGCAAAGAGCAATCGCCGGCGGACGAACCCCGGTTAGAGAAGCGCCTCCGCGAAAAATTCATCCGACGCGCAAATTAATCCAGGCGAGCGCGAGCGGCTGAGCGTCGCTCAAAAAAAGCCCGCGCGCGGCGGGCTTGTGTGGGAGAGCAACGCTGACCGTCAGTTGTTCTTGGCGCCCTGCACCACCCATTGTTTGAGCACCTCGATCTTGTCCTTGGGCATCGCGGCTTTGCCATGCGGCATCTTGATCGACGGATCGGCGCGCCCTTCGACGAGCTGAATCAACACGCTGCCGAGGCCGTCGCCGGGCTTGATGATGCTGCCGAATTTGGTTCCCTTCAGCAGACTCTCGTGGCTGGCCATCGACAGCCCGCTCTTGGCGTAGCCGTCGCCGCCCTCGACGTGGCATTCCAGGCAGTACTGCTTGAGGATCGGTTGGACGTCGGCCTGGTAGCTGATTTCCTTCTGGCCACAGGCCGTCAGCAGAACGGTCGCGGCCAAAAGGACGCTGCCTCGCAGGATTGCCGTTTTCATGGTGCCCCCTTTCAACGCGTTGGTCTTGGCAACGCCCCCGGCACGCCGGGGCCGCCGCGCAGTTCTCGCCGCTCACTATAAACCTACTGCGCGGCAAAGCACCAGACTCTTCCATTGAGCATGATTTTCGGGGCCACCGATCTTGGCCCGACGGCAACGATCAGGCCGACAAGACGCCGACTTGTTCGAGGATGGCGACCAGCCGCTGCCTGGTCTGCGCATCGGGCGGCGTCGCCGGCGCCAGCACGGCGGCCGGCGTGTCGGCACCGCACAGGCGGATCGCTTCCTTGATCAAGCCGGTAAACGGAACGTCGAGCGAATAGATTTTTTGCAACCGCGCTAGTTGCGGCACCAGCACCTTGAGCGCGGCGAAATCACCGGCGCGCACGGCACGGTAGATGCCGCAGCTGACCTGCGGGGCGAAATTCGACGTCGCCGGAATGACGCCGTCGCCGCCCAGCAGCAGCGTATCGACCATGTATTCGTCGTAACCGCAGAAGACCAGGAAGTCGGGGCGCGCGCCCTTGACTTCGAGGATGATCCGCCGGATGTGGCTCAGGCAATCGACGGTATCCTTGATGCCGACGATGTTGGGACAGTCGTTGGCCAGGCGCGCGACCAGATCGACCGAGAGATCCTGGCCGGTGAGCGCCGGGAAGTTGTAGAGCAGCACCGGCAACGGCGACGCTTCGGCGATCTGCCGATAGTGCGTGTAGAGGCGATCTTCCGAGAGCAGCGAGTAGTAGGGGTTGACGACCATCACCGCGTCGGCGCCGATGGCGCCCGCGTGCTTGCTCAAGTCGATCACTTCGGCGGTCGAGCACGACGCGGTGCCGATGATCACCGGCCGGCGGCCGGCGACGCGGCGCACACAGAATTCGGCGATGTCCTTGCGCGCAGCGTGCGAGAGCTGAGCGAACTCGCCGGCGCTGCCGAGAAACAGGAAGCCGTCGATGTCCGACGCCAGCAGGCGGTCGATGAGAACCCCCATGCCCTGCGCAGCGAAGCTGCCGTCGTCGTTGAACATTGTGGGAACCGGCGGAATGACACCACGCAAGCGATCGATCGACATGTTTTCTCCCTAAATAATTCCACATACGGAACATCCGTACCATGAATGGGATAGTATAGGCAGACGGTCTGACGCTGACAAGCGACCGGACGCGCGCCGCAGTCATCAACTAGGAAAAAGCAGTTAACCACGGCGGACACGACGAACACGACGAAAAAACAATAAGCCAAATCGTTTTTTGCGAGTCACCCAGCGGGTGAGGAATAGAGTCCCCAAAACCGACGCTTTTCGTTGTGCCCGTTGAGTCGTTGTGGTTTAGATTGCGTTTTGATCAACCGGGAGTCAATCAAGCATGTCGGAATCTTCACCTGCAGCGCCCGAAAAGTCAGTCGCCCCGGCGCTGAGCAAGGGCTTCGCCATCCTTGAACTGGTCGCGCAACAACCCGGCCTGAGCTTTTCTCAGATCAAAACCGGACTCGGATTGCCAAGCAGCAGTTGCCATCACCTGGTGACCACGCTGTGCCGACTGGGGGCGCTGCAGATGCAGAGCAACCGCGGCTACGTGCTCGGGCTGCGGCTGTTCGAACTCGGTTCGATCGCCGCCAATCAGCGCCAGCTCAACGAACTGGCGCTACCCGCGCTCAAGCAGCTGGCGCAGGACGTGCAACTGACCTGCCACCTGGGCGTGATGGAAGGCGACGAAGCGGTCTACCTGCTCAAGGTCGAAGGCAACCGCGAAATCCGGGTCAACACCTGGGTCGGCAAGCGCCTGTCGCTGCACAGCTCGTCGCTTGGCAAGGTGCTGCTGGCCTGGCTGCCGCCGGCCGAACTCGACGCCATCCTGGCGCACCACGACTGGCAGCGCAAAACCGCCAACACCATCGTCGACGCCGATTCATTTCGCGCGCATCTGCGCGAAGTCAAGGCGCGCGGCTGGGCGTCCGACGACCAAGAGGACATCGCCAATATCCGCTGCGTCGCCGCGCCGGTGCTCGACGCCCAGGGCCATGTCGTCGCCGCGCTCAGCGCGGTCGGAACGATCCTCGACATTGCCGCCGAGCGCTTTGTACCGCTCGCCCAACAGATCGGCGATACGGCGCGCGAACTATCGCGCCAGCTCGGCCACCGTTCTTAGTCGCCGCGACCGATCGCCCAGACCAGCGGCGCGTCGGCGAGGTACTTGCGCAAGGCGCGCGTCACCTGCGGCGCGTCGAGCTGCGCAATCTTGTCGTCGTACTGCGCCAGCCAGGCATAGTCGCGCCCGCTGTACAGTCCCAGCGCGAGACTCGCCGCGTACGAGCGTTCGTCGCGCAACGAGGTCTTGCGTTCCTGCAGCCAGGCGCGCTTGGCGCGCTCGACTTCGGCCACCGTAAAGCCGTCCTTGAGCGCGCGCGCCAGCTCGTCCTGCAAGCCGTTGAGCGCCGCCTCGGCCTTGTCGCTGGCGGCGCTCGCCTGCAGCGCGAGCCGGCTGCGCGGATCGAAGGAATTGCCGGAGAGACCGACGCCGGCGCCGTAGGCCAAGCCCTCGCGTTCGCGCAGCCGGGTCCAGATGCGGCTGTCGGCGTCACCGCCGAGGATCTTGACGGCGATGCGCAGCGCCGGGAAATCGGCCGCCTCGTCGGTAATCCTGAGCAGCGTCGATCCGGCGACCATGGCATTGGGTTTTTCGGGCATCGAGACCTTGATCGGCGAGGTATCGACGGCAAGCGGCGCTTCCAGATCGCGAACCCGTTGGTAGGCGATTTTGGCGCGCGGCAGTTGGTCGACCCGCGCCCACATCGCCTGCACGTCGGCAGCAGAGAAAGCGCCGACCAGCGCCAGGCGCACTTGCGCCAGCCCCGAAAAATCGGCGACGCAGGCGCGCGCCTCATTGAAGGTCACGGCGCGCGCCTCCGCCAGCAGCTGTTCGAGCGAGAGCGGCTGCAAGGGGTGGCCGGCCGGGTAATTGTCAAAACGCAGGCTGGCGGCGTTGGCGGCGACCTGCGCCGGGTCCTTGAGCGATGCTTCGAGCCTGGCAATACTCGCCGCCTTGAGCCGGTTGAACTCGTCCTCGGGCAAGGCCGGTGCCGCCCAGACCGCGAGCAGCAGGTCGAGCGCTTGCTTGAGGTGGCGGCGCGGCGCCTCGATCGAGATGCCGGAGAGGCCCAGCGACCATTGCGCCTGCAGCGCGTCGAGCTTGGCCGCCAGCTGGTCGCGGTTGAGTCCGGCGCCGCCGTAGGCGAGCAACTGATCGCCGAAGCTGCACGCCGTTCGCCGGCCGGCAAGCGATGCCTCGTTGCCGTAGTCGTTGGCCAGGTTGAGCCACGCGCGGTCGCCCTGCGTTCGCCGCGAAATCAGCGCGGCGCGCGCGCGCTGGCCGTCGAGCGCGATGTTGATCGTCGCCTTGGCCAGTTCGCGCGCCGAATTAGGCAGCGGATCGGCAAGCGTCGTGATCGCCGGCCAGTCCTTGCCCGCAAGCAGCGTGCCGACGTCGGGTGCCAGCTTGGTCGGCAATTGCGGCGCGGCGACGCCGTCGGCGTGGCGCAGCAAGACGTCGCTGCGATTGACGGCAACCGCCCAGCGCTTGAGCGCAGCGTTGACCTCGTCAAGATCGACGGCACGCACCATGTCGCGCTGCCAGAAATAAAGGCGCCAGTCGCCGGCGACCTCGGCCTGCGAGATCAGCGAAGCGAGCTGCTCGTGCGAATTTTCAAGCCGCTCGTAAGCGTTGAGCTCGGTGAGCCGCGCGCGGTCGAGTTGCTCCTGCGTCACGCCCTTGGCGGCGGCGGCCTCGACGTGCTCGCGCAGCGCCGTGGAGAGCGCTTCGGCGTCGGCCTGTTGCCCGGCGCTCGCCGAAGCGATCAGCAGGCTGTAGTCGGTGTGGATCTGCGTTCCGCACGACACCGAAACGGCAATCTTGCGCTCGATCACCAGGTCCTTGCGCAGGCTGCCCCAGTCCTCGTCGCAAATCGCGGCAACGCCCAAGTCGAGCGCGTAGGTCTGGCGCTCGCCGATTCCCGGCAACTTCCAGGCGCTGGCGGCGATCGTCTTGCCCGCCGGCAGGAAGATCTCGCTGCGGTTGGTCGTCGCGCGCGTCTCCTCGCGCGTCCAGCTCGCGATCTTCGGTGCGGCCGGGTTGCGCGCCTGCGCAAACAAGCGGCTGGCGAGCGCCAGCACGCGCTGCGGCTCGAAGTTGCCGGAAACGATCAGCGCCGCGTTGTCGGGACGGTAGTGCTTGTCGTGAAAAGCCTGCAGCGCCGAAAAAGGCGCGTCCTCGATGTCGCTGCGCGCGCCGATGGTCGGCCGCGAATAGCCGTGCCAGAAGAAACTCTGGCGCTGCAGCGCGCGCATCACCAGGCTGCCCGGATCGCTGTCGCCGCGCTCGAGCTCGTTGCGCACGACGCTCATTTCGCTCGCCAGGTGCTCCTTGGTGAAGCTCGCGCGGATCAAGCGGTCGGCCTCGATGCGGATCGCTTCGTCGATCTTGGCGGGGTCGGCGGCGACCGTCTCGTAGAAATTGGTTCGGTCGACGCTGGTCGTTCCGTTCCAGTTGGCGCCCAGCGCGGTGAGCTCGCTCTTGAGGTCGGTGCGTTTACCGGCGCTCTTGAACAGCATGTGCTCGAGCAGATGCGCCATCCCCGTTTCGCCGTAGCCTTCGAGCTTGCTGCCGGTCTTGACGACGAGTTCGACGCGCGCGTTGGCGGCCGACGGAAACGGCAGCAGGATGATCTTGAAGCCGTTGGCCAGCACGTACGACGAAAAGCCGGCTGCCTGCGCGTCGAGCTGAGCCAGCGGCGCGGCAGGCTTGGCAGCGGCGGGCGCGATCGGGACGAGAACGGCGAACAGCAGGACGATGAGTTGGCGAAGACGGATCATGGTGATGAATACTCTTGGTCGGAATGGAGGGGATCGGGAATGCGCTGCGTAGGCGTCGATCAAAGGAGTCATCTTAAGGCACCATCAGGGGGACGGCAGCGCCCAGCCCAGTAGTTCGGCGAGCCGCGAGATGATCCAGTCGGCCTCCGGCTCGGAAAACACCGACGCTTCGGCGAGCAGGCTCTGACGGCAGCGCAGCAGCACCTGCGCCTCGCCGGCGCCTTGCTCGAAAACCATCGTCTGCGCGTGTTCGGTGAGCAGACCGGCCATATCCTCGCACAGTTCGTAACGGCCGGCGACCTCGTCGCGCGGCGCATTGGGCCGCGACCGTCCGGGATCGAGATAGAGCGCAATGAAGGACTGGGGGATCAGGATCTGGTTCTCGTCGGACATGGCATCAATCGGCAGCAATTCGAGCCGCCATTAGACACCATTTGCTGCGCAAACGTCGCGCTACCGGGCTTAACGACCGACGATCACGGTAATCTGCCCAAGGACGCTGACATGCAGTACTATTTCGCGGTGCACTGACGGCAGTACGTCAAAACAGATCTGAAGTGGGGGCATGAGCGATGTTCTTACAGATCGATAACGATGCAGGCTCCTTGCCTGGCGCTTCGACCGCGCCCGGAGCGCAAGCATCGCGGCAAGCGCCGGACGGCGCGCCACTGCGGCTATCGTGCCGAATGTTCGTTCTCGACCGGGACGACGCACTCTATCGGCTGCCGAGGCGGACCTTCGAGCTGATGCTGCAGGCGCCAGCAAGGCACTTACTGCCGCGCTTTGCCGCAAGCCGGATACGCATGAGCGACGTCGCCGTCGAAGTGGTCGACCAGCGGCCGATTCGCGTCGTCTGGAGCACATTCGACATTCTCGTCTTTGACGAACAGGGCGGTCTTGACGCGCAAGCGTTCGAGCGCCATCAGCGCGCCTGTGCCGAACTCGGTCTGGTGCCAGCGATTGCCGAATCGAGGAGCGCCGGGACCGTGGTCGATGCCGCCAATCGCTTCGTCGTCCAGGGCGGCTGCTGGGCGCCGTCGCCGCCGCTGCTGCGCCTGATCGGCGCGGCGGCGCTGGGCCGGATCAAGTGCCGGCGACTCTAGCGCCGCTGATCAATTGACCCGTTCGGGCTGAGCCTGGCGAAGCCCTTGGCAAAATTGAACACCGGCGTTTGCATTGCGCGCGCATCCGGTTCATGCTCGGTCATCGATTACGGGAGACAAGCATGCGACTCGGTTTTCTAGGCGCTGCCGGCGAGGTGACCGGCTCATGTACATTGGTCGAAGTCGGTGGCGTTCGCTTCCTGGTCGATTGCGGAATGTTCCAGGGCGGGCCGGAAGCGCGCGCCAAGAACCTGCAGGCGCTCAACTTCGGCTTTGACGCACGCCAGATCGACTTCGTGCTGCTGACCCATGCGCACATCGACCATTCGGGGCTGTTGCCGCGGCTCGCGGTGCTCGGCTTCCGCGGCCCGGTCTATGCCACCGGTGCGACCGTCGACCTGCTCGAGGTGTTGCTGCCAGACAGCGCGCACATTCAGGAGAAGGAAGTCGAGTGGCAGTTGCGCCATCGGCATCGGCGCGGCAGCAGCGAGCGTGGCGTTGCCGCGCCGCTCTATACGGTGGCGCAGGCGCTGTCGGCGCTGCAGTTGCTGCGGCCGGTCGCCTACGGCAAAACGATCAGCGCGGCACCGACGGTCAAGGTCCGTTTCCACGACGCCGGCCACATCCTGGGTTCGGCGTGGCTCGAAGTGGACGTCGATGACGACGGCCGCGCGCGCAAGCTGGTCTTCTCGGGCGACCTCGGAATGTTCGATCGGCCGGTGCTCAACGACCCCGAAAAAGTCGTTGCGCAAGCCGACCTGCTGCTGATCGAATCGACCTACGGCAACCGCACCCACCGTCCGTTGCCCGAAACCGAGGACGAAATCGTCGATGCCGTCGAGCGCACCCGCGCCACCCACGGCAACCTGATCATTCCGGCTTTCGCCGTCGGCCGCACGCAGGAAATCATCTGCATCCTCGCCGACCTGGTGCAACGCAAGCGCCTCTCGCCGCTCAAGGTCTATGTCGACTCGCCGATGGCCAATTCAGCGTCGCGCATCACGCTCGACCATCCCGAACTGCTCGACACCCAGGCCAACGAATTGATCGCCTGGGTACGCGCGCACCCGGAGCAGATGAAGATCGAATTCGTCGCCGACGTCGAGCATTCGAAAGCGCTCAACGAGATCCGCAGCGGCGCGGTCATCATCTCGGCGAGCGGCATGTGCGAGGCCGGACGGATCAAGTACCACCTGCGCGAAAACCTGCCGCGCAGCGAGTGCAGCATCCTGATCGCCGGTTTTCAGGCCGCCGGAACGCTCGGCCGGCGGCTGGTCGACGGCGCACGGCTGGTCCATCTCTTCGGCCAGCCGGTGCCAGTCCGCGCGCGCATCTATACCGTCGGCGGCCTCTCGGCGCACGCCGACCAGGCGTCGCTGCTCGCCTGGCTGCGCGGTTTTAAAACGCCGCCCAGGCAGACCTTCGTGATGCATGGCGAAGCGCTCGCCGCCGCCGCCTTCGCCCAGGCCATCGGCGAACAGCTGGGCTGGACCGCGGTACGCGTGCCGCAGCGCGGCGAGTATGTCACGCTGTAGTTCATATAGCCCGCAACTCAACCCGGAAGAGCGCCTCGATGCCGATCTCAAGCAAGCGATGGGCAAACAGGTTCGCGTCCGTACCAAAGCCAAATTACGTGAGGCCGCCAATTCGCATATGATGCGGTTGGAACAAAATCCCGAGCGCGTCATAGGCCACTTCCAAGACAAGCGCGTCAGGTATGCCGCTTGATACTTCATCGGGCCGGAGCAATAGGGACGACCACTGGCAGGCAAAGCCTACAACCATAGGCGCTCTCCATTTAATGGCACCTGCCGCAATAAATACAAAGCTTGACGGCCACAATTACCTCATTGACATGCGCCATCCTATTGACTCACCACACGCCGTCTCGCGCCTGCGCACGGCGCGCCTGGCGCGAAGCCCGAAACCGTTTTCAACGCGCGGAGGCTGGCTAAAAGAGCGCTGCGCCGGTTGCCGGCTGGCGATCACCCATTGCCTTTGCAACTTGCGCCCGAAGGTGGCCACGCGCGCGGGCATGTGTTTGCTCATGAGCGATACTGAGGCTTTGAAGCCGAGCAACACGGGCTGGCTGATTGCCGATGTGGTGACTGACACGTTTGCTTTTGAATGGACACGAACAGCGGTTGACCCTGCTTTGCTGGCCTTGCTGGCAGATCCCCAATGGCAGCCACTCGTGGTTTATCCAGGAGAATCTGTGGAGGCAGCTCGGGTGGTGCAGGCAATACCTGGCTTGGCGCAAGCTAGCAGCGCCGTACCCGACAAACGGCCGCTCTTCATCTTGCTCGATGGTACTTGGGCTGAAGCGGGCAAGATGTTCCGCAAGAGCCCTTATTTGGATGGCTTTCCGATGCTGAGCCTGAATCCTGATCAGCCCTCGCGCTACAAGTTGCGGCGCTCCCAGCGCGACGATCTTCACTGCACATCTGAAGTGGCGGCGCTCTGCCTGGAGTTAGCCAGCGAGCCGCGTGCTGCGCAAACCCTAGCCGCGTATCTGGACGTATTTGTCCACCACTACTTGCAGGCCAAGAATCAGAGCCCGGTGGATTTAGAGAGCGAGGCGCATCAGCGGCTGCGCGAACTGAGGACTTTGGGGCCGATAGTCGGACAAGCTGCCGATTGCAAATAGGCCACGCACGAACCAGATGCTTCCTTGCCTTTGACGATAACCGATGGGTAGTGTGCTGACTTGTGTGCAAAAGCGTTTGCAGTGGAAAGCAGGCGGGTGGTCATGGTAAGAGGTTGATTGTGAGATCGACCTTTAACCCTGTAGA
>JAGTRW010000075.1 GCA_018262095.1 Pseudomonadota bacterium | reverse complement strand
CCTTTTTTAATGATACGGCGACCACCGAGATCTACACTCTCTCCGTCGTCGGCAGCGTCAGATGTGTATAAGAGACAGGGTGTAGGCCGGCAGCGCGACCGTGGTGTAAGTGTTGGCGGCAGCAGTATAGGCGGCAGCGGCAGCGGCGTTGTAGGGCCGAGTGGTCGCCTTGGTCACTGCGTCATTGGCCGCAGTAACGGCGTTGATCGCGGCTTGGACCGCCGACACCGGGCCGGTGCTCGAACTGGCGGCCAGTGCATCGTTGTACGCGGCGGTGGCGGAAGCGGCGGCGGTGGTCGCCGCCTTGAGCGCCTCGGCGGTAATCGGCGTCACCGCAGCGGCGGCGGTCGCCGCGGTGGCCGCGGCCTGCGCCTTGGTCGCTGCCGCAGCGGCAGCCGTCTGAGCGGTGGTGGCCGTCGCTGCCGCAGCGGTCGCCGCCGTCTGAGCGGAGGTGGCGGCGGTGGCATCAGTGGCGGCCTGGGCGACTTTTGTCGCATTGCTAGGATCAGCGAATGCGGCAGCGGCAGAAAGATCAGCGGTCGCCGCGGCGGTCGCCGCAGTCGCCGCCGCGCTAGCGGCCGTCGCCGCCGCCGCAGTGGCCGCAGCAGCGGCGGTGGTCGCCGAGGTGGCCGCCGCAGTGGCGGCGGTGGTCGCCGCCGAAACCTGCGTCTTGGCGGTAAAGATCGTCAGCGTGTGCGCGTTGCCGAGCGTGTCGTAGATCGTCGTCGCGGTCGAAAAATTGTAGCTGCTGCTCTTGTTTGCGGTCGCCGCGATCGTTGTGTCGAAGGTTCCGGTCGGCGCCGTGGCGCGCGAATCGAAGTTGATGTTGGCGGCGACGCCCTCTTTCGCCGAGCCCGAAGCGCCGGTGGCCGCCGGCGCCTGGTTGGCCGAACTCAAGAGCAGGTCTTGCGGCGCGGCTTTGACGATGACGCCTTCAGAATCGGCCAGGTAACCGGTCAACTTGCGTTGCAGGTCGTCGATCACGTAGCCGTTCTTGTCCAGATGGAACTGGCCTGAGCGGCTATAGGTGATCGCGCCGTTGGTGTCCATGCGGTAGAAACCGCTGCCGTTGATCGAGATATCGAGCGAGTTGCTGGTCGTCGTGATGTTGCCCTGGGTAAATTGCTGCTGAACGGCGGTCGTCGTCGTACCGATCCCCGTCTGCGAGGTTCCCGAGCCGTTGAGCGAATTGGCGTAGACGTCGGCGAAGTGCGCCTGGCCTGACTTGAAACCGACCGTTCCCGAATTGGAGACGTTGTTGCTCGTCACATCGAGCGCCTTCGATGCCGCGTTGAGGCCGCTTAGACCTTGCTGGAATGCCATTTTAATCGTCCCCTATCAAATAATCTGCTGCACATCGCTCAAGGCGACATTGCCGAGGCTACCCAAATCGAGCAGGAAGGTGCTGCCCGAACGGATAAGAGCAGAAACCGTGCCAAACTGCATGGCAGTGGCCTCGACTTTGTTGGTCCCCTGCAAAGCGCTGACCGAAATGGAGTAGGTTCCGTCGTCGGCGGTCGTTTTGGCGTCGGTTGTTCCATCCCAGGAATAGTTGAAGACCCCCGCCTTTTGCGCGCCGAGATTCTGGACGCTGACCACATTGCCGCTCTTGTCCTTGATGGTCACCGTCACCGAATCGGCCGCGCTAGCCAGCTTGACGCCACCGACCGCCGTCTTCGTCGTCACATCTTTGCCCGTAGAGTCTTTCGCCGTGCTTGACGTCAGCTCCAGGTTGGAACCGGCGACCAGCACGCTCTTGCCGATCATTCCGGCCGTCTGCACATTCTGGCTGCTGGCCACGCTATCGATCATCGAGCTGAGCGTGGTATTAAGCTTGTCGATTCCGGTCACCGTGCTGATCTGTGCCAGTTGAGTGGTCATCTGGGCATTGTCCATCGGGTTGAGCGGGTCCTGATTCTGTAACTGCGTTACCAACAATTTGAGGAAACGGTCTTGCGTTGCCTCCGAAGTCGACGCTGTCGTCGCACCCACGCCATTGGCGGTGTTGATCGCGTCAAAAACGGTGGTGCCGGATGTGGCAGAGGTTGTTGTGGTCATCTCGTTCTCCTTGGCGTTATCTCGTTACTGGCCGAGCGTCAGCGTTTTGAGCAGCAGCTGCTTGGCGGTATTCATTACCTCGGCGTTGGTCTGATACGAACGCGAGGCTGAAATCATATTGACCATTTCGTCGACCACGCTGACGTTGGGCATCGTCACGTAGCCCTTGTCGTCGGCCGCCGGATTGCGCGGGTCATAAGACATTCGCCCCGGGCTGGCGTCCTCGACGATCTGTTTGACGCGCACCCCTTGCCCGCTCTCGCCGTTGATCGGCGTGGCTTCGAAGACCACCTGTTTGGCACGGTACGGCTTGCCGTCGGCACCGACCACGCTGTCGGCGTTGGCCAGGTTGCTGGCCACCGCGTTGAGGCGCATCGACTGCGCCGAGAGCGCGCTGCCGGCGATGTGAAAGGTACTGAACATGCCCATGGGATCAGGCCTGGACCGCAGCGGTCAGCAGTTTGATCTGCGCCGTGATGAAGGCCACGCTGGCCTCGTACTGCACGGCATTCTCTGAAAACTGGGCGCGCTCAATGTCCATCTCGACGGTATTGCCATCGGCGCTCGGCTGTGCCGGATTGCGGTAAAGCAGGCGCGCTGAACTCTGCTGCGTACTACCTGGCAAATGCGCCGCGTCGGTCGTGCTCAGCGCCAGATTGCCGCTGCTGCGGCCCGCCACCGCCTCCTTGAGCGCCGCCGAGAAGTCGAAGTCGCGCGCCTTGTAGTTCGGTGTATCGGCATTGGCGATATTGCCCGCCAGAATCTGCTGCCGCTGGGCGCGCAAGCCCAGAACCTGTTGCTGGAAGGAAAGCGCATTGTCGATTTTGCTGGCCACGATGACTCCGGTTCGGCGATTGGTCCCTGCGACTTAATGCAATTCCCGTGCCAGGACTCCTGAGCCCATCGCGCGCAGTCCCCCGCGGTCAAGCGGGGCGAAGGACTTGGCATCACTGCGGCCGACATCTGCCGGGATATCGGCAAATATTGCCGGATGACCGGGCAAGGTCTGAGCAGATTGTTACGCCGGAACGCGGCGATAGGGCAAAATAGCGCAATGAATTTCCTACTCTTATGCGGATCGCTGCGAAAATTTGTCGCCATTTCCTGGCTGCTGCTACTGACGCCGCTGCTTTGCCAAGCACAAAGCACCCTTTACGGCACGCTCGACGACTACCTGCGCATCCAGACTCAAGGCTTGCCGGGCAAGGTCAGCTACAGTGTCGTTCCGCTCGATCCACGCACCCAACTCTCGCCATGCAGCGCTTTTGAGCCTTTTCTGCCGGCGGGAAGCAAGCTGTGGGGAAAATCGACCGTTGGCGTTCGCTGCCTCGGCCCATCGACCTGGACGGTCTATATCCAGGTTAGCGTCAAGGTCAGCGGCAACTACCTGATTTCGGCTCGCGCGATGCCTGCCGGCTATGTGCTCAGCGCCGCCGACATCGTCGTTCGTAGCGGCGATCTCTCGAGCCTGCCGGCGAGCGTCATCACCGACCAAGAGCAAGCGATCGGCAGGACGGTGAAAAACGGTTTTTCCGCCGGCCAACCGCTACGCAGCGACCAGTTGATCACGCCCTGGGCCGTCTACCAGGGGCAGAGCGTCAGAACGGTGGCCAAAGGCGTCGGCTTCAGCGTCAGCAGTTCGGGCAAGGCGCTGGGCAACGCCGCGGCCGGCCAGCCGGTCCAGGTTCGCACCGACTCCGGCCAAACCGTCAGCGGGATCGCCCGAACCGGAGGGATTGTCGAGATAGCGAACTGATTTGAACTGATAAATCGTTAAATTAGTGCTAAAGTTCGTCTGCTTTGCGCCGTAAGCACGTGTAAGCAGAAAACTATTAGAGGCCCGGCCATGAAGATCGAGAGTTCGAGTAAACCCGCCAGCGCGCCGCTAGCGACGCGCGCGCAGTCGGCCAGCAAAGCCAGCTCGACCGGCAAGGACGACGTTCAACTCAGCGCGCTGTCCACCCAGCTCTCCGCCGTCGATGACGAACAGTCGTTCGACGCGGCACGCGTTTCTGAAATCAAGCAGGCCATCTCGGACGGCCGCTTCACGATCAACGTCGGCGCCATTGCCGATCGACTGATCGCCTCTGCCAAACAGCTCGTGGATTCACAGCGGCAGGCCTGATGGCGGGAAGCAACGCGGGATTATCCACCCTGCAGCAGACGATGGTCGGCGAAGCGCAGACCGTCGAGCAATTTGTCGACCTGCTCAAGCTTGAACAAAATTCGCTGCGCGGCGGGGATACCGATGCGCTTGCCGCGTATGCCGAACAGAAACTGAAGTTCGCCGCCCAACTCAATGAATTCGCCGCACAGCGCAACGCCGCGCTGGCCTTGCTGGGATTTGGCGCCGACCGCAGCGGCGTCGAGGCTTGGTGCGCCAAACACCCCAAGGAAGAAATCGCGGCCAAGGCCTGGGCGAGAGTTCTTGCGCTGGCCGGCGAAGCGCGCGAACTCAACCGCCTCAACGGCGAATTGATCCGCCTGCACATGCAGTACAACAGCAAGGCGCTCGAAGCCTTGCGCGGCGGCGCGAGCTCGCTGGATCTATACGGTCCGGACGGCCAAACGACCACGCCAGGCCGCCGGCGCATCAACCACTCGGTGTAACAATCCCCCGGCAGAGCCGGGGGCATTCAGTTGTGAGCCGCTCGAAGCGGCTATTCGGGGTCGCTAACGCGGCCCCGCATTCTTGGAGCCACCG
>JAGTRW010000042.1 GCA_018262095.1 Pseudomonadota bacterium | reverse complement strand
CTGGCGCGATGGCAATGTGCAGTTCATCGATGAGGGCCTCCCGAAGATACTGCCGTATTGTGTTCGCCCCTCCGCCGATCCGCACGTCCATTCCGGCAGCGGCCTCGCGCGCACGGTCGAGCGCCTCGCGAATACCTCCTGTTATGAAGTGGAACGTGGTGCCGCCTTCCATCTCAATGGGGGAACGAGCATGATGCGCCAAGATGAAGGTGGGAACGTGATAGGGCGGATTGTCGCCCCACCAACCTTTCCAGTTCGTGTCGGACCAGTCCCCGCGAATGGGGCCGAACATGTTTCTGCCAAGAATCCAGGCGCCAACATTCTGAAAACCGCGAGCGGCGAAATCCTCGTCAACTCCGGTCGTACCGCCGTCGTTGCGGAACAAAGCCCACTGAAGCGTGCGTGTCGGGAATAGCCACTGGTGTAATTCCGTCCCGCCGACGCCGAGCGGATTATTGAGGCCTTGACCCGGACCGGCTCCGTAACCATCGAGCGAGATGGTAAAGCTCTCAACGCGAACTCGTGTCATCGTTTGCCTCCGCTTAACGCCCGATGGCGTGTAGAGCAATGCCGCTGTGTGGCAGCTTTCGGTTCGGTTGGTTCCTGACAGCTTCTGGTCGATCGTACTCGACGGGATACCACCACGATGCCGTCGCTGAAAAATCCGTTGATTTCGTTGCGCGGTCGCTTACTGGTGCAGGCGCCAGTTCAGTCTACCGCCCAGAACCGGCCTTACGTCATGTCACCGCGATCGGCTTCAAATTCGCGGGCACTCGGGCCGCGCCGCGCGGCCTGCAAAGCTGGTCTGCGGAATAGCAGGCTGCCGGCCAACGCTGTAGCGGGAATGGAACAGCGGCGGGCATGCTCGGTCAAATCAGTTTTCCCACAGGTGGAGGTCCGCATGTCACACTACATTGACGCCATCGTGATTCCCGTTCCCCGAGCCAAACTTGATACGTACAAGCGCATGTCCGAGGAATGGGGCCAAGCTCACCTGCGCCATGGTGCTCTTTATTATTCCGACTCGATCAGCGACGACGCCCAGCCTGGCAAGGTCACGTCGTTTCCGCAGGCGGTGCAGCTCAAGGACGACGAAGTGATTGCCTTGGCGTGGGTCGTGTATGCGAGCAAAGAAGAGCGCGAGCGCATCAGCAAAGCGGCTATGGACGACCCGCAACTTGAGGAATCGATGGACCCTTCGAAAATGCCGTTCGACGGCAAGCGCATGTTCTGGGGCGGCTTCGAGACCATTATCGGGCTCGCCGCCGGCCACTAGGGAACACGACAGGAAGGGCTACGCCGAAGACGCGGCGCGGTTTTACGCCAAGACCTTTCCCGATTCGTTCGTCGACGCCGTACATCTTGCTCCGGGGGATTATCCGTCGGGGAGGCAAGGGGATGTGTTGACCGTCGAGTTCTCCGTGATGGGTATTCCCTGTCTCGGGCTCAATGGCGGACCCGAGGTCAAGCACAACTGGGCATTCTCGTTTCAGGTCGCAACTGCCGACCAGGCCGAAACGGATCGCTACTGGGAGGCAATCGTCGGCAACGGCGGCCAGGAGAGCGCGTGCGGCTGGTGCCAGGACAAATGGGGATTGTCATGGCAGATCACGCCGATTGCCCTGACGAGGGCGATCACCGATCCCGATCCCGCTGCCGCCAAACGCGCGTTCAATGCGATGATGCAGATGAGAAAGATCGACATCGCGGCAATCGAAGCGGCGCGCCGCGGTTGACATGGCATCGTCGACGTGACGGCAACCGTTTGAAGTGCCAAGCACTCACGAGCGCCGCTTCACTTAGTCACCGGCCAAAGAACCGCGGTCACCGCGTATGTCCGCCGAGGGTCGCCTACACCAATTCGCCCTCCCCGGCGCCCTCCCGGATGCCAAAACCATCATCTTTGGCGGTTGCCGGCCGACAAGAGACGCAGCAGCAACGATAACTCGGCAAGCGCGAACACAGCAAAGCGATTCAGCCCCCATCCAACGGCGCTGTCGGCGTCGGTCCAAGCATCTCAGCGCAGCGCCGCGCAGGCCTCCCGGACCTGACCCCGCAGCCAGCGCTGGGCGGGATCGCCATCCAGTCTCGGGTGCCAAAGCATGGAAACGGTGATCTCCGGCGTGGGAACCGGAATGGTGAAGCTATGCATGGCGACGCGCAGATTCCCGGTATGTCGTTCGGGAACGCTGGCGATCAGGTCGGACGCCCGAGCCAGGGCCAGCGCGGTCGAAAAGCCGCCGACGATCGTGACGACCTTCCGCTCCAGGCCCAGTCTGCCTAGCGCCTCGTCGATCGGCCCCTTGTCCAAGCCCTGCCGCGAGACGTAAATGTGCTGGCCGGCGGCATAGCGGGAAGGCGTCAACTCACCTTGGCTGAGCGGGTGTCCGCTGCGCACGACACCAACGAAGCGGTCTCTGAACAAGGCTTGCACCCGCAATTCGGGTGCGGTCGTCGCGCCGATGACGCCGGTTTCGAGGTCGACGATCCCGTCGCGCAGCAGCGTGCTGTCTTTGTCCGCTTTCTGCAAAAAGCATAGCCGTACGCCCGGCGCTTGTGCGCCAACGCGGGCGATAAGGTCCGCTCCGAAATTTTCGACAAAGCCTTCACTGGTCCGCAACGTGAACGTTTTGACCAAGCGTTCGAGGCGGAGCGTCTCGGCCGGGCGCAAGACGGCTTCGCTGTCCTGCACAAGCTGACTGACGCGTTCGCGCAATTCGATCGCCCGCGGCGTCGCAACGAGACCGCGCCCGGCCCTGACCAGCAGCGGATCACCCGTCGTTTCGCGCAAGCGCGCCAGCGCCCGGCTCATCGCCGACGGACTCAGGCGCAGCCGCCGGGCCGCTCGCGCCACGCTGCCTTCGGCGAGCAACACATCAAGCGTGACCAGCAGGTTCAGATCGGGTTTCGACATGGTTCAACCCTAGCAGGGTTTGGCCGACACATGGCGCCAAACGCACGAATAAAGTGCACACCTTGTGACTTCCGCCTGGCCACCCCAAGCCCTACGATTCAGACAGCCCCGTATCCCATATTGGGAGCCGCCCAAACAGGAGTTTACGATGAAAACAATCGTTGCCGCGCCAGTTGATTCGCTATCGCCCAACACGGAAGCCACGCCTGCGCTGCGCTGGGCGCTCGCCAGCCTTGCGCTCTGCGTGCTGCTATCGGCGCTCGGCACCAGCATTGCCAATGTGGCCTTGCCGAACCTGGCAACGGCATTCCATGCCTCCTTCCAGGCGGTTCAGTGGATCGTTCTCGCCTATCTGCTGGCGATCACCACGCTGATCGTCAGCGCCGGACGACTTGGCGACATCGTCGGCCGCCGACGCCTGCTGATCGCCGGCATCTTCCTGTTCACGACGGCCTCGTTGCTGTGCGCCATTGCGCCGACCCTGGGGCTGCTGATCGCCGCCCGTGCGCTGCAAGGCCTGGGCGCGGCGACCATGATGGCACTCACCATGGCGTTTGTCGGAGAAACGGTGGCGAAGGAAAAAACCGGCAGCGCGATCGGGCTGCTCGGAGCGATGTCGGCGATTGGCACGGCGCTCGGCCCGTCGCTCGGCGGCATCCTGATCGCCGGCTTCGGTTGGCGGACGATCTTTTTCATCAACCTGCCGCTGGGTGCCCTGACGCTTTTTCTCGCGCATCGCTACCTGCCCGTTGGACAGCGGAAAGCGAGAAGCGAAGGCGCCGGCTTCGATACGATCGGCACGCTGCTGCTCGCACTGACGCTCGCCGCCTATGCGCTGGCGATGACCAGCGGGCATGGCAGTTTTGGTCCGCTCAACATGGCGCTGCTGTTGGCTGCCTGTTTCGGCCTTGGCCTCTTTGTCCTGGTCGAAACGAGAAGCGCCTCACCCTTGATCCGCATGGCGATGTTCCGCCAGCGTGAGCTGAGCGCAAGCCTGACCACCAGCGCCCTCGTTTCAACGGTGATGATGGCGACCCTGGTGGTCGGCCCCTTCTATCTTTCTCGTAGCCTCGGGCTCGATGCGGCGCGGGTCGGACTCGTCCTGTCCGTCGGCCCGCTGGTCGCTGCGCTCACCGCCGTTCCCGCCGGGCGCCTGGCGGACTGGCTGGGCACCCAACGCGTCGCCGCCGGTGGACTGATCGGCATGGGCGTCGGTGCCTTCGCGCTAGCCGTGCTGCCAAGCCGTTTCGGCATCCCCGGCTACATCGCCGCTATCGTCTTGATGACCGCCAGCTATGCGCTCTTCCAGACGGCCAACAACACTGCGGTCATGAGCGATGTCGGTGCGGACCAGCGCGGCGCCGTTTCCGGGATGCTCAACCTGTCCCGTAACCTGGGGCTGATCACCGGCGCATCGGTCATGGGCGCTGTTTTCGCCTTCGGATCGGCGACGAGCGAGATGACGAAGGCGCCCCCCGAAGCCGTTGCCAGCGGCATGCGGATCACCTTTGCAGTGGCCGCAGCGCTGATCGTTGTTGCCCTCGCCATTGCGGCTGGCGCTTACCGTCGCGCATTCCGAAGTCGGGAACTCGCTCGGCAAGCGGCAAACCACTTTGGCGACTGACGGTCAGTCGCGACGATTCATGGCCTCCTGCCTGCCGGCGCGAGCCCTGTCGCCAGGAATCTTGATTTCAGCCGCCAGGGTGGATAGACTCTCGGTCCGCGTAATTCGCTGTTTCCCTCTCTCGGCTTAGAGGTTTGAATGTTGGAGATTGCCGTAATCCGATAACCCCGACCCTGCGTTAGCAAGGTGTTTCGGTTATCGATGAGCACAACAACTTGGCGAGCACCTTCCGGGGCTTGCTGTTTTTGTACGTTCAGATTACTGCATACGGATTTCCAACATGTCTATTTCCAAACACCAACAACAGGTTTTTAACCCCTTCTGCGAAGGCGACCACATCGCGCCCAAGCGCGAGGTTTCGGGGCCGACGACGTCTGCGCGCGCCATCCCAGAAAGCGACGTATCGACCGATGGGCCTGGCAGCCACGGCGATTCGATCGTCCGAGTGAGTACCGTCGATCGCGACCGATATCTCGTCAGCAATGAGACCGGCGAGATAGCCGCCACGCTAAGCGGCAGCTTGGCCTTCGCCAGCGCGTCGCCAAGCGATTTGCCGTGCGTCGGTGATTGGGTCGCTGTGCAGTATCACGATGACGCAACCCATGCGACCATCCACCGCATCCTGCCGAGGAAGTCTTTCCTGAGACGGAAAAGCCCCGGGAAAAATATCGAGTTCCAAATGATTGCCGCCAACATCGACGCGGCCTTCATTGTTCTGTCGTGCCACTATGATTTCAATCTGCCAAGGCTTGAGCGTTATCTGGTGATGGTGAGCGGTGGGCGTATCGAGCCGGTCATCCTTCTGACCAAGACCGACCTGATCAGTCCGGAGGGGCTGGAGCAACTGATCGACCAGATCCGCCGCGCCGGCATCAGAGACCCGATATTCACGCTCAGCAACCTGACCGGGTCGGGGTTCGATCAGCTCCGCGAACTCATGCTGCCGGGAAAGATTTACTGCTTGCTCGGCTCGTCCGGCGTTGGCAAGACCACGTTGATCAACCACCTGGTCGGCAATCCGGGGATGCCTCCATTGGCGACGGGAGCAGTAAGCGACAGCGGAGAAGGCCGCCATACGACCACTCGGCGCCAGCTCATTGCGCTTGAAGACGGCCCCTTGTTGGTCGACACGCCGGGAATGCGCGAGCTCGGAATGCTTGGCGTCGGCCAGGCAATAGATGCTAGTTTTGCCGATATAGAGCAGCATTCGATGAACTGCCGCTTCGCCAATTGCACGCACGGCAACGAGCCCGGGTGTGCGGTTCAGAAAGCAATAGAGCAAGACGAGCTTGATGCGGCGCATTTTCAGAACTACCTCAAGCTCAAGAAGGAATCCGAGTTTCACGACATGTCTTATCTTGAGAAGCGCAAGAAGGATCGAGCGTTTGGGCAGCTCGTCAACTCCGTCGTAAAGGCCAAGGCAAGACGAAACAGAGATTAGGGACGCGCTGAACATTTCCGGGGCCATCATTTCCACGCCCCCGGAATCCTTGACTTGATGTCACCGACCAATGCCGCAGGAATGACTCGTTCGAGGATGACGCAAGCCCTTTGAATCTCCGCTTTTTGAAGAGGCCGGCCGGGAGTTCAGGGTCGCTCGCCGCCGCGCTAGCCGTAGCGCCTTGCCGCTTCGACCGCGAGGCCGGCGCCGATGCTGCCGAAGAGGTCGCCTTCGACGACTCGCGCCTGCGGCAACAAGGCGGCGATGCGCTGGCGCAGGCGAGAGATTCCGCTCGAACCGCCGGTAAAGAACACCGTGTCGATGTTCGCCGCGGCGAGCCCGGCATCGCGCAGCAGCGCGCCGACCGTCGCTTCGACCTTGCCGACCAGCGCCGCGGTGGCCTCATCGAATTGGCCGCGCGCAATCGGCACGCAAAAACTGTCGGTCAGGCGGTCGAGCACCAGCTGCGTGGCGGGCTGATCGGATAGCGCGATTTTCGCCTGTTCCACTTCGCTGGCCAGCCAGTGGCCGGCACGCTGCTCGATCAACGCGAGCAGACGCGCCGCTTTGCGCGGTTCGCTCGAATCGAGCGCCAGCTGCTTCTGCTCGGCCAGCACCTGGCGTGTGTAGGCCAGGTTGATGCTGTGCCAGGTCGCGAGGTTGAAGAAGATGCTCGACGGCATCTCGCGCCCGGCAGTCGACAGGCTGCGGTAACCCAGGCTGGGCATGACGCAAGCGAGGCTGAGCTGGCGGTCGAAATCGGTGCCGCCGATATGCACGCCGCCGCTCGCCAGCACGTCGCTCTGGCGGTCGGTCATTTTGGCGCGCAGCGGCGAAAGGCGAACGAGCGAGAAGTCCGAGGTGCCGCCGCCGATGTCGGCGACCAGCACCAGCTCCTCGCGGTCGATCGTCGTTTCGTAGTGGAACGCTGCGGCGATCGGCTCGTATTGAAAGCTCACTTCCGCAAAACCGACCGCGTGCGCGATCTCGGCCAGCGTCGCTTCGGCGGTCCGGTCGGCAGCCGAGTCGTCGTCGACGAAATAGACCGGCCGACCGATCACCACCTGCTCGAAGACGCGGCCGCCGTGCTCGTCGGCGCGCCGCTTGAGGTCGCCGATGAACTGTGCGAGCAGGTCGCGAAAGCGCAGCGAGCGGCCGTGAACCTCGGTCTTGCCGTCGATCAGGCTGCTGCCCAGCAGGCTCTTGAGCGAGCGCATCAGACGGCCCTCGTAACCCGCCAGATACTCGGCGAGACCTGCACGACCAAAGCGCGTGCTGTCGTCCTCGGCGTTGAAGAAGACGACCGACGGCAGCGTGACTTTGCCGTCTTCGAGCCGCATCAGCGTCGCCTGCCCGGACCGGCAATGGCCGACGGTCGAGTTTGAAGTTCCGAAATCGATGCCGCAGGCGCGCGCAGAAAAAGCTTGGGACATGGAGGGCTAGATAATCAAGGGGGCGCGATGCTACTCGATGCGGCCGATGATGTCCAGCCATGGGTTTATCGTCATTCCCGCGGGGGCAGGCGGGAATCCAGTTCGTTCTCAAGAGCGCGAGAGCATGCCCTTTTGGGAGGGAGGCATCTGGATTCCCGCTTGCGCGGGAATGACGGCTCTTGCCCCCGGGTACCGGATCTCCGCAGCTCGCGACAAGAGCAAGAATCAGCCGGCGGTGCTCGACTCAGCCCAGATGTTGAGGTCGGCGTCCTTGGCCCAGAGGTCGATTTCGGCGAGTTCTTCGGAAGAGAAGTTCAAGTTGGCGAGCGCCGCGACGTTTTCCTCGAGCTGGCTGATCTTGCTCGCGCCGATCAGCGCCGAGCTCACTTGCGGATCGCGCAGCACCCAGGCCAGCGCCATCTGCGCCAGCGACTGGCCGCGGCGCTCGGCGATCGCCGCCAACTGCCTGATTTTTTCGAGATTCGATTCGGTCACGTAGTTGTCGCGAAACGACGCTGCGCCCTTGGCCTTGCGCGAGTCGGCCGGCACCCCGCCGCAGTATTTCCCGCTCAGCAGGCCCTGCGCCAGCGGCGAAAAAACGATGCAGCCGATCCCCTGGTCCTTGAGCGTATCGAGAAGATCGTCCTCGACCCAGCGATTGAGCATCGAATACGAGGGCTGATGAATGACGCACGGCACGCCCATGGCCTTGAGCAGTTGCGCCGCCTCGCGCGTCTTCTTCGCCGAATACGACGAGATGCCGACGTACAGCGCCTTGCCTTGCTCGACGGCAGAGGCCAGCGCACCCATCGTTTCTTCGAGCGGCGTGTGCGGATCGTAGCGGTGCGAATAGAAAATATCGACGTAGTCGATCTGCAGGCGCTTGAGGCTCTGGTCGAGATTGGCCAGCAGGCTCTTGCGCGAGCCATCGATGCCGTAAGGGCCGGGCCACTGCCGGTAGCCCGCCTTGGTCGAGATGATCAGCTCGTCGCGATAGGCGGCCAGATCGCTCGCCAGGATATTGCCGAGCAAGGACTCGGCAGCGCCCGGCGGCGGACCGTAGTTGTTGGCCAGATCGAAGTGCGTGATGCCAAGGTCGAAAGCGCGCAGCAGCAGGCTGCGGGCGACCGCCTGATCATCGTCGATGCCGAAGTTGTGCCACAGGCCGAGCGACAGCGCAGGCAGTTGCAAACCGCTGCGCCCGACGCGGCGATACGGCATTGAGTCATAACGGGTGGCGGCGGGCTGGTAAGTCGTCACGATTCGCTCCTCAAGAGGTTGGGCGGACTATTCTAGACCACTCGCCGAACACGCTCGCATCAGAGTTGCCTAACCAGCCCCTCCAGGGAAAGCGCGTCGTTCAGGAAATCACCCCACCAAACTTGACCGAGCATCTTCTGATCGCGCGCCATATCGCTGCCGCGTCAGCCACTACTACACAACAGGCTAATGATAAAACACGTACTGAACAATCAGTAACCCCCGGCAAACAGACAGGCTTCACCACCTGCGACAAGCCAGATATAAGACTGCAGCCATTGCCTCAAGCCACCATGAAAAAACGTGTGGCATCAGAAGACATCTACATAAGGCTTTCCCGCGAGGTGGAATCCCTGTAATCACAGAAGGTTATTTGGCGTTTTCCCAGAAAACACATCGAGGATGGCTTGCGCTGTAAACAGGCCGATCTCGTGGTAGGTCTCGTAAGTTTCGGCTGCAGTGTGCGGCGTTGTCACGATGTTAGCAAGTTTGAACAACGGATTTTCGGCAGAAGTGGGTTCGCTCTCATAAACATCGATCGCCGCCGCACTCAGTTTTCCGCTCTGCAAGCTGGCATATAGCGCTTTTTCATCGACCAGCGCGCCACGCGCCGTATTAATGAAGTACGCCTTGTCCTTCATCAACGCAAAAGTTTTTTCGTTCATAAAATGACGGGTTTCCTTAAGGCTTGGCAATAGCATGCAAACCACATCGGATTGCTCCAACACTTCTTCCCACGTCACCATACTGACGTCGAGTTCTTGAGCGGCTTTAAGATTGGGGTATTTGTCAAAGGCGATGATATCGACATCAAACCCCGAAAGCTTTCTGGCCACTTTCTGCGCGATGCATCCAAACCCGAGCAAACCGACCTTCCTGCCAATCAACTCATCGCCCACGAAGCGATCCCATCGCCCTTGCTGCGTGCTTTGGTGAAGCGTATGGATACCACGCATGGCAGACAAAACCAGACCAATCGTCAACTCAGCAACCGCATTGGCATTCCTCCCCGCAGCATTTGTAACCTTGATGCCAAATTCGCGCGCTTTTTCGATATCAATGTTATCCACCCCGACACCAAATCTGGAAAGCACTTTCAGATTAGGCGCAATCCGGAACACCGACTCATCCCAAGTATCTACGCCAACCACCACTGCATCAGCATTGGGTACATAGCCTTTGAGTTCATCAAAGGTCATGGGCCGGCCGAACGGATTTTCGATAACCTCGCAATTGTTGCTTTCCAGCAGTTTCTTAGCCTCCGCGCACAACGTCGAATAGTTGGTGGCGGTCACGAGAACTTTCATCTTTCTGGTCATGTCGATCTCTTTTATCATCGCTGTCGTACTTTGTTAATAGGAGGCATCACCTCTTCGGAGAAAAGACGATGCCTCCATCATTCTTACTTACCGCTTCGGATCAACTTGAGCTCGCCGAACACCATTGAGACCGCTTCCTGATTCAGTTTGCTTGCATAAGCATCGCTGATCGGCTTGGTTTTATCACGAATGCGAGCCAACTCTGCCGAGGAAACATCATTAACAACGATCCCCTTCGACTTCATCATTTCGACGCTCTTGGTCTCCGCTGCGGTATTGGCCTTGCGCTGTACATCACGCCCTTCGACTGCACAATCTTTCAGCGTTTTCTGCTCTTCCGGAGACATGGTGTCCCAAATCTTCTTGGACACCATGACCAGCGTTGGCGTATAGGAATGCTTGGTGAAAGACAAGTATTTCTGCACTTCATAGAACTTCATATTCTCGATGTTATTCACAGGGTTTTCCTGACCATCCACCGCCTTCATTTCAAGCGCTGAATAGACCTCCGAGAAAGCCATCGGAACGGCGTTGGCACCCATTTCCTTGAACGTATCCAGATAGATAGGGCTCTGCATCACCCGCATCTTGATGCCCTGGAAATCTTCCCATTTCGTGATCGGGCGCTTGGAGTTCGTGGTATGACGGAAGCCACTTTCCATCCATGCCAGATTGACCAGGCCAGAATTCATCATCTTGGCGTTGAACCAGTCACCGATCTTGCCATCGAGAATACGGCGGGCTTCGGTACTGTTGTCAAAAAGAAAAGGCAGATCAAACACTCCCAGCTCGGGAACGATACCGGTAATCGGCGCAGGGGAAGCAAGAACCATTTCCAGAGAACCGGTACGTACCTGTTGAATGGTCGCAAGTTCGTTGCCCAACATCCCGTTCCAGAACAACTGAATCTTCATCTTGCCACCAGATTTCTCAGCAGCACATTGCGACATCTTTTTTTCGCCATCGCCATTCGGATGATCTTCGCTCACGCCATTGGCGACACGAAGCGTACGTTCCTGAAAACCAGTTGGAGCCGCCACGGCTACACCAACTGAAAAAGCAAATGAAGTGGCCAAGACAGTTGTGCAAAGCGCGCTAACTTTAATGGATTTGGTTGGATGTTGCATATCCTCACTCCTTCAAGATCATTGGAATCCGGGAACCCGTCCCGACCGGTTTAATTACAATAAAATTACGAATTAAATCAACCACTTAAGAGGCACAAGAACCAGCGAAGGGAACAACACCATCAGAAACAGTGCCGCTATCTCTGCGAACAGGAACGGCCACAGCCCTTTCATCAAATCGTCCATCGTGATTTTGGCCACGCCGCAAATCACGTTGAGCACAATTCCGACGGGGGGAGTAATCAGCCCGATCGCATTATTCATGATGAACAGCACCCCGAAATACACGGGGTCAATACCGGCTTGTTTGACAACGGGCATCAGGACCGGAGTCAGGATCAAGACTGTCGGGGCAAAATCCAATGCCGTTCCCACCACGACCACCAACGCCATCATGATGAACATCAGCAGAATGGGACTATCGATAAACGGAGCCAATAACTTGCTTACTTCATGAGGCACTTCAGAGACGGCTATTAACCATCCTGAAACCAGCGCCGTAGCGATCAGGAAAACGACGACCGCCGTTGTCTTTGCTGAAGCGACCAAGATGGGATAGATTGCACTCCATTTCAGTTCGCCATATACGAATTTGCCGACAAAGAACGCATAGACGCAAGCAAAGACGCCGGCTTCAGTCGGCGTCACCACGCCGAGCTTCAAGCCGCCGATAATTCCCAGCGGCATGAACAGCGCCCAGGTTCCCTGGGCCGTCACACGCAAACGCTGTGCAATCGGCATCGGAGGAAGTTCCTGAATTTTCTGTTTGCGAACAACCCAGATCCAGGCAATAACCAGTGACGCTCCCATCAGGATGCCGGGGAAGATACCCGCCATGAACAGCTTGCCGATGGATACATTGGCAATAACTCCAAACACTATCAAACCAATGGATGGTGGGATGACCGGAGCGATGACGCTACCGGCAGAAAGTAGACCACCGGCAGTGCGTACATCGTATCCAGCACCTCGCATCATAGGAATGAGCAACGCCCCAAGCGCAGCCGCATCAGCAGCCGCCGCCCCGGACATCGCAGCCATGATCACGGAAGCCATGATCGCAACCAGCCCCAGACCTCCGCGAATATGCCCTACCCAGGCCAGAGCAAAGTCGACAATGCGCTTAGAAATCCCCCCCGCGTTCATCAGTTCGCCAGACAGCAAAAAGAACGGAATGGCCAAAAGAGGGAAGCTGTCGGTACCTTCAACGATCTTTTGCGAAAGAATCGTCGCATCAAAATTACCCTGAAACAACATCATTGCCGCGCCGCAAACCAGCAGCGAGAAGGCGATCGGCATACCTAGCGCCATCGCACCAAGCAATGAAAAAAGAAAGATGATGATGGTCATGACTATTTACCTTCCTGATTCTTAAGCGCACCAGCTTCCGCTGCTAGAACAATGGCCTCTTCTTCGCTTTCCTTGACCTGAACCAGCTCCTCATCGGTAATTTTCCCCGTCGCCAGACGCCACAGTTTGTGCAATATCAAAGCGCCTATTCCAAGGCTTGTCGCATATCCGATACCGTAAACCCAGATCATGTTCAGCCCTGTCACCGGAGCAATGTTGGTCGCATTGATCTCGTGTTGCAGCCAAGTCCCCCAGAAAAAGACTCCGCAGCAAAGCAGCATCAATACTTCACTGATGACTAAGCATATTTTTTTACCGGTCCTAGACAAACGCGTTACCAGCGTATCGACGCCCAAGTGCGATCCCTCGCGCATGGCCACGACTGCTCCGATAAAGGTCAACCACATGAAGACGAAACGCGACATTTCTTCAGAAATCGTAATGCCTGAGTTGAAGCCATAACGCAGAACAACGTTACCGAAAACCATGACCACCATCGACAATAGGCAAAGGGCCAAAAAGCCCTCAACCACTTTGAAGAACCCATCGACAAATCGCGTGCACCACATCAGTTACCCCTCCCCGAGTGTTTGTTGTTAAGGCTGAAACATGCGCTTCGAAAACGTGAGCTTCATTTCTTGACTGCTCTATGCTGTCACGATTTAGCGCACAGTTTCTTAGGCAAAAATATCTGTGTCAAGTCTTTTTTCAAAAAACACAGAATGACAAGATAGCTTTGGCATCTAGCCTATGCCCGCGTAACCCGAGGCCACTTTTTCTTCTTGTAGTCGGCGGAAATGTATCCTAGAATCGCCGCTATAACGATTTAGCAAAGACATATGGTTCGCGTTCGCCCCCAGCGCATACTTATTTTGAGGAGAGAATGAAAATGGCTGAAAAGAAGATCGAGGGCATTGTCCCGGTAATGATCACCCCTTTACTGGAGTCAGGCGAAGTTGACTATCCCGGGCTTGAGCGACTGATCGAGTGGTATATCGCCAATGGCTCGGACGCCTTGTTCGCCGTCTGCCAGTCGAGCGAGATGGTTTTCCTGTCGCTCGCCGAACGCGAGGCGCTGGCAAAATTCGTCGTTCGCCAGGCCGCCGGACGCGTGCCGGTCGTCGTTTCTGGACATATCAGTGACGATCCGCATGGCCAACTTGAAGAGTTGCTAGTCGCTGCCAACTCGGGCGCCGACGGCGTCGTGCTGGTGACCAACCATCTCGACCCGAAAAATCGCGGCACAGCCGCCTTGCGCGGCAACCTGCAATGGCTGCTCGACCAGTTGCCCAAGGACATGCCGCTAGGCCTCTACGAATGCCCGGCGCCGTATCGCCGCCTGCTCTCGGACGACGAACTCAAGTTCTGCATCGACAGCGGTCGCTTTGTAATGCTCAAAGACGTCTCATGCGACCTCACTACCGTCAAGCACCGCGTCTCAATGGCAGCGGGAACGCCTTTCGCGATCCTCAACGCCAATGCCGCAATTGCCTACGACGCGATGAAAGCCGGATCGCACGGCTTTAACGGCGTATCAACCAATTTCCATCCTGATCTCTACAAATGGCTCTATACGTCGGGAACAAAGCATCCTGAACTCGCCGAAGAGGTCGCGACCTTCCTGGTTCTGGCGGCACTTTCCGAAGCCTTCGGCTATCCGGTGCTGGCGAAGATGTACCACCAGCGCATAGGCACCTTCGCTTCGATCAGAAGCCGGACGATCACTTTCGACGTGCGGGAACGCTTCTGGGCCTTGGACGCCATTCTCGACAAAATCGTCAGCGGAACGGAATCAATGCGCGCCAAGATTGCTGCGCTCTAACAATCGCCCCAAAAGAAGCGCAGCGTGCCATCAGGTTGTAGCTACAAACGAAACTCGCTGTTTCTTTGGGGGGAATAGTCGCCGAAAAGCGCAAGCATGAACAGCAGTTTCTGCTTGCGCTGCGGGCCAAATTTTCCGGCCGGCTTAGTCAGCAATACCGTTCACTTAAGCCGTTCGTGGTGAGTCTGTCGAATCATGAGCGGCTTCGCCACAAAGCAAAAACCGCCACCCACCGACCGTTCTACAAGCTCAGGGCGAGCGGCGATTTTTCTCTTAGCTCAGCGGCATTACCGGCTTAGTCGGTTCTTTTATTAAGCAACCGCAACGCGATAGACCGCCCGGCTACCCGACTTGTTCGACGTGAAATAGACTGCGCCGTCGGCATGGTCGAAGATCGGATGCGGATGGCTGTCCTGGCAGTCCCAGAACGACTCGTGCGGGCACAGCGCCTGCCACTCGATGCTGCGCTGCTCCCAATCGACCTTGAGCAGGCTGATCCATTCGCCGCCCCAGTTGTCGTTCTCCGGAACACCTGCGGGGTGGTAGTAGCCGTCGGAAACGAGCCAGTCGTTGTGCCGGTTGCCGGCTGTGAAATGGCCGTAGCGGTGGTACTCGTCGGGCAGTGCGATCTCGATCGGATTCATCCCCTGCGGATCGACGCGGCCGACGTAAGCACGCCCGTCGGCGTATTTTCCGTGATAGATGATGAACGCACCATCGGCCTGCCACATTTCATGGCAGGTCCAGTCATCCTTGCTGCGCCAGTCACCTGCGCTGCGCAGACGCCGGTGCTGCTTGCCGTCCCATAGCCACATCCGGCGAATTCCGCAATCGGACGGCCATTCGTGGTTGTAGAGGATATGCGACGAATCGACCGGCGAAAACTGCACGTGGGTGATCCACGCGCTCTTGACCTGCTCGCGCGCCAGCAGTTCGCCGGTTTGCGTGTCGTAAACGTTGATCCACGACGACAAGCCTTCGTTGCGCACACGCTCGTCGATATCGTAGTCGGGCTTGTCGCTGATCACCTCGTTCTTTTTTTCCTGCGCTGCGGCGTAGGCCGGACTGTCGTTGACAAAGCGATCGGCCTCGAGCGCGCGCGCATCGGTGGTCGGCAAGCACAGTCGCTTGCCGTCGGCGCTGACGTGCGAAAAAGCGGTGACCTGATCGGCGGGAACATGGTTGAGAATTCGCGTTTCGCCGGCGAGGCTGGTACAGCAGATCGCGTCGCCCAGAACGTAATAAACTCGGCGGTGGTTGGCGTCGAAACTGATGCTCGCCTTGCCCAGCCCACGCTGCTCGTTGCCGTTGAAATAGACGTAGGACTTGAGCGTGCCCTGGGTGTTTTGCGTCAGCTGCCGTTCGTTCCCGCTTTTGAGGTCGCGAACGAAGATGTTGGGGTGGCCGGTCTGGTCGCTGATGAAGACCAGCGATTCATCCTGCTGATCCAGACTCGACGTGGTGAAGTAAAGCAATTGCTCGTTCGATGGCCCATCCGACGTGACGCGCTGAGCTTCCATTTTCATTCTTCAATCATCCTTCGAAGGCCATCCAGAGACCGCGCCCTGGATGGCGATTTGCGCTTCTACTTGGTGTCGACGATCCGTTTGACCAGGTCCTTGAGCTCGGGCGTCGTCGCGTACTTGTCCCAAACGACCTTCTCCGCCTCGACGAATTGCTTGCGATCGACATCGTCGACGAACTGAACGCCGAGCTGCTTGAGCGTCGCCTTGGCCGACTTTTCCTTTTCAGCCCACAGCTTGACGTAGACGCCGACCGACTCCTTGGCTGCCTCGCGGATGATCTTCTGCTCCTCCTTCGACAGGGTGTCCCAGACCTTTTTCGAGAAGACGACGATTTCCGGCGAAATCATGTGCTGCGTTTCGCTGTAGACATTGGCCGCTTCGTAGTGCTTGGCGGTTTCGTACGACGGGTAGTTGTTTTCAGCCGCGTCGACCAGACCCGTTTTGAGGCCGGTATAGACCTCGGCGTAGGGAACCGGCGTCGGCGAAGCGCCCATCGCGGTAATCATCGACAGGAAGAGATCCGAAGGCGGAACGCGAATCTTCATTCCCTTGACGTCGGCCAGCGTCCTGATCGGCTTCTTGGCATAAAGCGAACGCGCGCCCGATTCGTACATGCACAGGCCGACAAAACCCGCACGCTCCATGGCCGACAGAATTTCGTCGCCGAGCTTGCCGTACATGGTCTTCCGGAAATGATCCATGTCGCGGAAAATGAATGGGAACGACGGGATCAGCGTTTCCGGGACGATCCCGTGGAACGCCGAGGTATTGACCCGAACCATGTCGAGCGCGCCGATCTTGACCTGTTCGATGGTGTCCTTCTCCGAACCCAGCGCGCTATTGCCGAAGACCTTGACCTTGTACTTGCCGCCGGTCTTCTCGCCGATCACTTTGCCCATATGCGTGACGGCCTGGACGGTCGGATAGTCGTTGGGGTGCACGTCGGCAGAACGAAGATCCCTCGCCTGAGCGACGCCAAAAGCCATCAAAATCGCCAGCGAGCAACATTTCAACACCGAAAACCTCATTTCAATCTCCTTTATTTAATATGCCGGCTCGCTTGAAGATTGCTCTCGTACAAGACGGATTTTTTTGGCATGCGCCTGATCTGCACAGCAAAAGGATTAGCGCTAACCCAACGAAATTCTAATCTCGCAACAGATCAAGGTCAAGCGCTAATCCTCCGGCTTGATTCGGCGCCTTTGACGGCGAATTTGATTATCGCAGGTGATTTTGAGACACTTCCCGCCTTCAGAACCCAGCAGACACCGATGCCCACTCGTCGCCCCGCTACCCTCCAGGATGTTGCCGCCATGGCCGGCGTCTCGGCGACCACCGTGTCCAAGCTCATCAACCGGCAGAAGAGCTTCTCCCAAGCGGTCGAGGCGCGAATCCGCGCTGCGATCGAGACGCTCGACTACCGCCAGAATCCGGCGGCACGCAGCATGGCGACCGGACAGACCCGCGTCGTCGGACTCGCCGTCCAGGATCTGCGCAACCCCCACTTCACCGGAGTCATCCAGGGGGCGAGCCAGGTCGCCGAAGCGCACGGCTTCGGCCTGATGGTCGTCGATTTCAAGGAGAAGGAGCTAAACGCCCAGAACTTGTTGAGCACGCTGGCTCTGCGCGTCGACGGAATCATCGCCAGCTCGCGCCTGCCGGAAGTCGCGCTCGCCCAGTTGCAGGCGAGCCGCAAGCCGGCCGTGCTGTTCGGGCAAACCGAACCGGGCCGAATCGACGCGCAGCCACTGGCGTCGGTGCGCATCCGCGGTTACCAGGCGGCTTACCTGCTCGGCAAACACCTGGCGGAAAGCGGCCGCCGACGGGTGACCTATCTCTCGTACCCGAAATCGCGCTGGGATCAGGAGCGCTTGCACGGCCTGCGCGAAGCGATGCCCGAGGCCAAGATCAGCGTCATCGAACTGGAAGCGCAGACCATGGAGGCCGGCGAGAGCATTGCCGCGTCGGCGATTTACGGCGCGGACGGCTGCGACGCCATCGTCTGCTACAACGACATGATCGCCATCGGCCTGCTGCATCAGGCCTGCGTGCTCGGCGTCGAGGTTCCCGGGCAGATCGCCATCGCCGGCTTCGACAATGTGCCGACGACGCGCTTCATGACGCCGCCGCTGACGACCGTCGACATGTGCAGCCAAGAGCAAGGCGAAAAGGCGATGGAACTGCTGTTGCACATGATCAAGACGGGCGAAGCCGCAGCGACCGAACTGCAACTTGAACCGCGCCTGATCGTTCGCGCATCGACCGGCAGAAAGTGACGGTCTGGCTCAGGTCTTGAAGATCTTGACCGAAGCTTCCATCTGCACGGCGACCTGTTCCATCTCGTGTGCCTTGCGGTCAGCTTGCTCGACGCTCGAGCGGCTCTGGTCAGCCATCTGCGCGATCGCTTCCATCGCCCTGGTGATTTCGTTAATGGCGATCTTCTGCTCGCTGACCGACCCGGTAATCTCGCCCATGCCGCGATGCGTTCGCTCGGACACGTCGCGCGCTTCGCCAAACGCCTGCGAAACGCTGGCCACCGCGCTCTCGCTGGCCTTGAGCGAAGTCTTGCCGCGCTCGACGACCTGCGCGACGGCGGACGACTGCTGCGCCAGGTTCTGAGTGATTTCGTCGATCCGCTTGGCCGACTGCGACGACATTTCGGCGAGTTTGCGAACTTCATCAGCAACGACGGCAAATCCCCGCCCGTGTTCGCCGGCGCGAGCCGCCTCGATCGCGGCGTTGAGCGCCAAAAGATTGGTCTGGTCGGCGATATCGCGAACCTGACGGGTCATGCTGGTGATCGCCTGAGTGCTCTCGATGAATTTGACGATAACCTGTTCGATCTCGCCGACCGAGTTCTGGACGCCGGTCATCTCGCCGAGCAGTTGATGCAGCCGGTCGTTGCCGCGGTTGCTGGCCTGCAGGCTCTGATCCGACAGGTCGCGCAGGCCGACGGCGGCATCGGCGACGCAGGAAACGCTGACGGCGATTTCCTCGAGCGACGCCGCGGTTGACGCTGCCGACTCGGATTGCCGGTTGGCGCCGTCGAGCAAGCTGGCAGCGGTCAATGCCAGGTCGGCCGACGTCGCCTTGACGGCGTCAGCACCGCGCCTCACCCCGCCGACGGCAAGCGCCAGATGCTCCTTCATGTCCTGCAACGCGTCGAGCAATTGCCCGGTTTCGTCGCGCGATTCGACCAACACCTTGCCGGTGAGGTCGCCCGCCGCAACCAGGCTGGCGACATCAACCGCCTGACGCAGCGGCGCAGTGACGCTGCGGATCACCCAGAAGCCCAGTCCGGCGCTGATCAGCAGCGCGCACACGCTCATCGCCAGCAGCACCGCGCGGGTATTGCTGTACGTCGCGCTCGAGGCCGCTTCGGTGGCGGCGATTTTGGCGTTCTGCAGCTTGGCCAATTCGGTGAGCGCGACGCTCATCTTGCCCGCCGCCGGGGCAATCTCCTTTTCGGCGACGTCGGTGGCGACGGCATTCTGGAACGACTTGACGAGTTCGTCGACCTTCTGCAGCGGCGCAGCGAACTTCTTCGCTTCCGCCTCAACCTGAGCAAACAGCAGTTTTTCGTTATCGGCCAGGACCGACGAGTCGAGCTTGGCGAATGCGGCGACATCGGCATCGAGTTCGCCTTTGAGCTGGTTCATCTTGGCCAGGCTCTCGTTCATCCGGGCGTCGTCAAATCCGCCGGCCACCATCTGGACCGTCAGCACCAGATTGAGCAAGGTGCCCTGGGTGTCCCCGGTCGCCTTGGCGTATTGGCTTGCCGCGTTGGTCGCCGCCAGCCCGGACTTGAGCGAAGAAAGACTCTGCAGCCCGAGCACCATGACCACCAGCAGCAAGAAGGAAACGATGCCAAAGCCGAGCGTAAGACGAGTGGCGATCTTCATGTTGTTGAGCATGTCGTCAGAAATCTCCAAAGTTTTTGGCGTCAAGCGCGAGGAAGCGACAAGGAACGCGTCCGAACACGGTTACCGCGCACAGTGTGTCACAAAATCCCGCCTCGTTTTTACTATCGTCAGCTCGGCGGCCAGCGATCGTACGGTCAACGGGCGAAGGCGCCGATGCAAACTGGCGTTTGAGCAGGGGGAAATATACCCCACCTGCTCAAGCGGAAAATCCGAGTCTGGACTCGGATTTGCTTCGGCGATCAGTAATTCTTGAGCAGATAGCCGACGCTCTTCTTGAAACTGTCCTTGATCTCGTCGAGCGAGGTCATCTTACCGGCATCGAGCTCGATCGCGAGGAAGGGCATGTTGGCCGTCGCGCTACCGGCGAAGAAGTCGTTGGACGACAATAAATGAGGGATTTTTTGCAAGCGAAACACCGAACATGCTGACACCGCCATGATTATTGATGGTTATATTTTCCGAAAAATCCCGGGTTTATCCCATGCTAATTCGAATCAGCACGCTACCATCCTTCATTTGACGATGCAATCATTTTGATTCGCCGCAGCGGCCGACCGATCGGCTAGAAGCGGTTGGCCTGAATGAAGTCGCTGCCGCCGGACAGGAACTCGACGAGGTTGGTGACCGCGCGCACCGCCTGGCGTTCGACGCTCTCGAAGGTGCGGCTGCCGATGTGCGGCGTCACCAGGATCGAGTCGATGAGCTGGAAAGGATGACCCGGCCGCATCGGCTCCTCGTCGACGACGTCGGTCGCGTAGCCGGCGAGATGGCCGCTGCGGCAGGCCTGCGCGATGTCGTCCTCGACCACCAAGCCGCCGCGTGCGGTGTTGATCAGGTAAGCGCCCGGCTTCATCAGCGCCAGCGTTCGCGAATTGATCAGGCCGCGATTGGCGTCATCCAGACTCAAGTGCAGCGAGACCACGTCAGCGCGTTGCAGCAGCGCCTCGGCGCTCGCCATGCGTTCGACCTGATGCTCTGCGGCGAAGGTTTCGGGCCAGGACCGGCCATGGGCGACGCAGCGCATACCGAAGGCGTTGGCGCGCTTGACTACCTCCTGGCCGATGCGGCCCAGCCCGAGGATGCCGAGCGTCTTGCCCATCAATTCATGGCCGGTGCGGCGCGTCCACTGGCCGTTTTTCACCGCGCTGGCGTGAATCCAGAAATCCTTGGCCAGCGCGATCATCAGACCGAAGGCATGCTCGGCGACGGTCGTGTGATTGACGCCGGGGGTGAACAGCACCGGAATTCGCTTCGCCGTGGCGTGCGCGACGTCGATCGAATCGAGTCCGATCCCGTACTTGGCGATGACCTTGAGCTTGTCTCCCGCCGCGTCGATGACACGCGCACTGATCCGGTCGTCGCCGTTGAGCAAGGCGTCGAAACCACCATTCTCGCTGATCAGATCGAGCATCTGCGCTTCACTGAGCGGTCCGCGCGCGCGCACCACTTCAAAGCCGCTCTTCGCCAGCAGATCGTGGTGCGGTCCCGGGGTGTCCTGAAAACTGGTGGTGCTCAGCAATATTTTCATGTCGTCTCTATCGGTAATGGTCGATGCGGCGCAGAGATCTCTGCGCGCCCGGTCATTTTATTGGCTACTGCCAATCCGGTGGGAACAATCACGGCACGCTGGCGATGGCACCGCGCCTGCGCGACAATGACCGGCCTCACGACCCTGCCGCCAACCGCCATGCCACCGAAAAAGACCAGTGCCGCGCCCTGTCCCTGCGGCCAGCCGAAAGGCTACGCCGAGTGCTGCGGCGTTTACCACGCCGGCGTTGCCGCGCCGACCGCCGAAGCGCTGATGCGCTCGCGCTACAGCGCCTACGTGCTGGCGCTCGAGCCTTATCTGCTGGCGACCTGGCACGCCAGCACGCGACCGACAGACGTCACACCGGACGAAGCAACGCGCTGGCTCGGACTATCGATCAAGCGCTTTGAGGCGACCGGCGCTGACAGTGCGCTGGTCGAATTCGTCGCGCGCTACAAGATCGCCGGCCGCGCGCAGCGGCTGCACGAAGTCAGCCGCTTCGTTCGCGACGACGGGCGCTGGTATTACGTCGACGGGCAGTTCGATCAAGAAGCCGCGGATCGACGATGATGAGCGACGAGTTGAACGCGCTGAACAACGAGTTGACTATCATCTACCGCGACGAGCACTTGATCGCGATCAACAAGCCGGCCGGACTGCTGGTCCATCGCACCGTTCTCGACCGCCACGAAACGCGCTTTGCGGTGCAGCTGTTGCGCGACCAGATTGGCCAGCACGTCCATCCCGTCCATCGCCTCGATCGCGGCACCTCGGGCGTGCTGCTCTTCGCGCTCGACCGCGCCATCGCGCGGACGCTGAGCGACCAGTTCGAGGCGCAGCATATCGACAAGACCTATCTCGCGGTCGTTCGCGGCCACCCGCCCGAAGCCGGGCGAATCGACCATGCACTGACGCGCCAGTACGACGATTACGAGTTCCGTAATCCGGCAAGCGTCGCCGCAGCGCAGGACGCGATCACCGACTACCGGCGCCTGGCCATCACCGAACTTGCGCAACGCGTCGATCGCTATCCGACCAGCCGTTACGCGCTGCTCGAACTCAACCCCTTGACCGGCCGCCGCCATCAGTTGCGTCGCCACCTCAAGCACCTCGCGCATCCGATCATCGGCGACGCGACCTACGGCAAGGGACGCCATAACCGGCTGTTTCAGGACTTGTTCGGCAGCCATCGCCTGCTGCTCGCCTGCCTCGAAATGCAGCTGACCCATCCGGTCAACGGCCTGCCGCTCAAGCTACACGCGCCGCTCGCCGCGGATTTTCGCGACCTTCTCGACAAACTCGGCTGGGGCGCCGTACGCTACTGCGAAACGACCTGAGCCAGCGCCCACACCGGCAGCACCCCGGCATCGCCCGGCGCGCAGGAAAAAGCGGCGTCGACGCCGAGTCCGCCGACCCAGGCGAGCGTCCCGCCGACCCACAGCAAAGGCAGGCGCGAGCGCTCCCACGGCGGAATCGCGGCGTCCTGACAAAGCTTGCGCAGGCTGCGGCGCGGCCGCTTGGCGTCGGGCCGCAGGCGCTCGCCGCCAAGCCGCGGTCGCAGCGTCACCTCGCCACCTTGCAGCAGTCGGCGGTCGATTCCCGAGCCCCTTGCTGCAACGAAAACGACGCGTCCGCCAGCCCACGGCAGCTCAGGCTCGCCCGACCAGGACACGACGACGTTGGAGACCTCTGGCGCGTGGCCGACGAGATGCAGTTCGCCGCGATAGACGTGAAGCTCGCCGTCGACGGTCGCGACGCAGGTTTCCGAAAGGCTGTCGGCGCTCGCCAGCTGGCGCAGCGCCTCGTTGATCCAGCGCGTGTCGGGCGCGCGAAAACCTGCGGCGAGCCAGGCGAAGCGCAGCAGGTTGCGCGCTCGCGCCGGACTCAGGGCGTTGAAGCCGGCCAAATCGATGCGCCCGGCCGCCGTGGCCAGCGCAGCGCGGTCGATCGCCGCCAGTTCGTCGAGCAGCTGTGCGCCTTCGGCAAAGTGCGAGGCGGCGCGCGCCAGCGATTGTGGCGCGCCGGGGAATGTGGCTGCGAGCCGCGGCATCACCTCGTGGCGCAGGTAATTGCGCCGAAAATGCGTATCGGCATTGCTCTCGTCGTCGATCCAGGCAAGCGATTGCGCGGCTGCGTAGTCTTCGATCAGTGCGCGCGGAACGTCGAGCAGCGGCCGTACCAGTACGGGGCCGCTGCCCTGCGCGCGCTCGGCAAGCATGCCGGCGGCACCGGCGATTCCGGCACCACGCAGCAAATTGAGCAGCACCGTTTCGGCCTGATCGTCGCGATGATGGGCGAGCACCAGAAAATCCGCGTCGCAGTCGGCGAACGCCGCGTGGCGAGCGCGGCGCGCCGAACTTTCCAGCCCTTCGCCGCTACCCTGCGCGACCGTGACGCGAACGATCGACAGCGGCACCGCGCAGCGCGTGCACAACTCGGAACAGAACGCTGCCCAAGCGTCGGCGTTGGCGGAAAGGCCGTGGTGGACATGCAGCGCTGACAACGCGAACGGGTGATCGACGCAGGAACTCAGACGGTGAAGCGCATGCAGCAGGACGACCGAGTCGCGCCCGCCGGAAAGACCGACGCACAGACGCGAAGCGGGGAGCAAACGCGCTTCGATGAAAGCCGAAAGAATGGCGACGAGCGGGTGCGAAGCCCCCGCTGCGGAAAAATCAGCGCAGCGCCTGCTCTTTGGTCCGGCCATAGGCCATCAGCCGCGCAAAGCGCGCTTCGAGCAACTCGCCGGTCGACAGCGCAGAGAGCTGTTTCAAGCTGTCCTGCAGCGCTTTCTTGAGGCTCGCGCCCATCGCTGCGTAATCGCGATGCGCGCCGCCGAGCGGTTCGCTGACGATCTTGTCGATCAGCCCCAGCGTTTTGAGGCGCGACGCCGTGATTCCCATGATTTCGGCGGCCTCGCTTGCTTTCTCGGCGCTCTTCCAGAGAATCGACGCGCAGCCTTCGGGCGAAATCACCGCGTAGGTCGAGTACTGCAGCATCTGCACGACGTCGCCGATGCCGATCGCCAGCGCGCCGCCCGAACCGCCCTCGCCGATCACCGTGACGATGATCGGCACCTTGAGTTCGGCCATCACGTAGAGATTGCGACCGATCGCTTCGGACTGACCGCGCTCCTCGGCGTCAATGCCGGGATAAGCGCCGGGCGTATCGATGAAGGTCATCACCGGCAGACCGAATTTTTCGGCCAGGCGCATCAGGCGCAGCGCCTTGCGATAACCCTCGGGACGCGGCATGCCGAAGTTGCGGTAGAGCTTTTCCTTGGTGTCGTTGCCCTTTTGATGGCCGATCACCATCACCGGCTGGCCGTTGAAACGCGCCAGGCCGCCGACGATCGCGTGGTCGTCGGCAAAAGCGCGGTCGCCGTGCAGCTCCTCGAAATCGGTGAAGACGAGATCGATGTAGTCGAGCGTATGCGGGCGTTGCGGATGACGCGCGACCTGCGCGATCTGCCACGGCAAGAGCTTGGCGTAGACTTCCTTGGTCAGGATCTGACCCTTCTTCTCGAGACGCGCGATCTCTTCGGAGATGTCGACCGCCGAATCGTCCTGCGCGAAGCGCAAGGTTTCGATCTTGCCTTCGAGGTCGGCAATCTGCTGTTCAAAGTCGAGAAAACTGATTTTCATCAAGCGTTGGGCCGGTTCTAAAACGGCGCTCATTCTAACCCAAAGCCACTGGATCGGTTGGTGCGGCGCAACAGGCGCGGCGCGGGCGTCGCGCTCAATACTCGACCGGCAACGGGTCGAGGCTGCGCCACAGGTACCAGGTCGCCACCGAGCGCCACGGACGCCAGCGCTCGCCGTAGGCGGCAAGGACTCCCCGGGCCGGACGCTCACCCGCCAGGTAGTGCCGCGCGACGGCCTTCTGCAGGCCGATGTCGTCGAGCGGAAAGACGTCGGGGCGAAGCTGGTTGAAGATCAGGAACATTTCGGCGGTCCACACGCCGATGCCGCGCACCGCGGTGAGTTCGGCGATGATTTCCGCATCGCTCATCGACGACCAGCGGCTCAGATGAATCTGGCCGCTCGAAAAATGGCGAGCCAGGTCGCCCAGATACTCGACCTTGCGCGCCGACAGCCCGCAGGCGCGCAGCGTCTGGCTGTCACTGGCCAGCAGCTGCGCCGGGGCGATCGACGGCAAGGCCGCCGCCAGGCGCAGCCAGACGCTGTCGGCGGCCTTGACCGAAATCTGCTGACCGACGATCGAGCGCGCCAGCGTGACGAAGGGATCGCCGCGCGAGACCAGCGAGGCGCCCGAAAAACGTTCGACCAGCGCGGCCATCACCGGGTCGCACTGCGCCAGCGTAGCCGACGCATGTTGCCAGTAATCAGGAATCATGGTGACAGGCGGGGCCGAATCGTTGTATTAAGTCGCTTCATTTTTGATTAACCTTTGGCATTGCACCGAGAGCAGAGAATTATGGGCGAAAAAATCTGGTTGAAGAGCTATCCGGCGAACATGCCGAGCGAAATTGTGCTGCCTCCCTTCGCCTCGCTGTCCGGACTGCTTGACGACACGTTTCGCCGCTTCGCCGCCCAGCCGGCTTTCGACAACCTCGGCCACGGCATCAGCTTTGGCGAAGTCGACCGTCTGTCGCGCGATTTCGCCGCTTTCCTGCTCGGCCTGCCGGGAATCGTTCGCGGCGACCGCGTCGCCATCATGCTGCCCAACCTGCTGCAGTACCCGGTGGTGCTGTTCGGAATCGTTCGCGCCGGCCTGACGGTGGTCAATATCAACCCGCTCTACACCGCGCGCGAGCTCGAACAGCAGCTCAAGGACTCGGGCGCCAGGGCGATCGTCATCCTCGAGAATTTCGCGCGAACGTTGCAGCAGGTTCTGCCGCATACGGCGATCGAACAGGTAATCAGTACGCAGGTCGGCGACCTGCTGCCAGCGCCCAAGCGCTGGCTGGTCAACGCGCTCGTCAAACGCGTCAAGAGAATGGTTCCGAAGTGGCGAATCGCGTGCGCAACGCCCTTGCGCGCGGCACTCGCGCGGGGGGCTCGCGCACCATTCAAGCCGTTTGCGGTCGGCCACGACGACATCGCCTTCCTGCAATATACGGGAGGAACCACTGGCGTCGCCAAGGGCGCCATGCTCACCCACCGCAACCTGCTCGCCAATCTCGAACAGACCAGCCTGTGGATTTCGGGCAGCTTCAGCGAAGGCCGCGAGGTCGTCGTCGCCCCGCTGCCGATGTACCACATCTTCTGCCTGACGCTGACGCTGGCCTTCATGAAATGGGGCAGCCAGACCGTGCTGATCACCAACCCGCGCGATCTGCCCGCCTTCGTCAAGGAACTCAAGCGCTGGAAGTTCAGCGTACTGACCGGGGTCAACACGCTGTTCAACGGCCTGATGAATACACCGGGTTTCGCGACGCTCGATTTTTCGGCGCTCAAGGTGGTCGCCGGTGGCGGCGCATCGGTGCAAAAAACGGTCGCCGAGCGCTGGCAGAGGATCACCGGCACCTGCCTCACCGAAGCCTACGGACTCACCGAAACGTCGCCAGGCGTCTGCTGCACGCTGCTCGGAACGCCGTGGAACGGCACCATCGGCCTGCCGGTCGCGTCGACCGACGTGTCGATCCGCGACGACGCTTTCAACGAACTGCCGCCATGGACCGGCGAAGGCGACATCGCCAGGCACACCGGCGAGATCTGCGTGCGCGGGCCACAGGTGATGCGCGGCTACTGGAACAATGCAGAGGAAACGGCGCAGGCGATCGTCGACGGCTGGCTCAAGACCGGCGACATCGGCCACATGAATGACCAAGGCTACGTCACCATTACCGACCGCAAAAAGGACATGATCCTGGTCTCGGGATTCAACGTCTACCCCAACGAAGTCGAAAGCGTCGTGATGAACCATCCGGGCGTTGCCGAATGCGCGGTGATCGGCGTTCCCGACGAGCGCTCAGGCGAGGCGGTCAAGCTGGTGGTGGTGAAGAAGGACCCCAGCCTGCGCGAAGACGAGCTGGTCGCCTACTGCAAGACGCAACTCACCGGCTACAAGCGACCGCACTTCATCGACTTTCGCGACAGTCTGCCGAAAACGCCGATCGGCAAGATCCTGCGCCGCGAACTGCGCGACGAAAAACGCTAGAGACTGGCGCGAATCACACCGGCCAGGCGCTTGACGCCTTCTTCGATCTGCGCCGGCGGCACGGTGACAAAAGCCAGCCGCAACGACTCGCTGACCGGATTGGCCGCATAAAAAGGCGCGCCCGGAACAAAAGCCACGTTGAGCTCGATGGCGCGCGCCAGAATCGCCGTGGCATTCATTCCGCTCGGCAGCTCGGCCCACAGGAACATGCCGCCGCGCGGCGTGTTCCAGCGCACGCCGTCGGGCATGTGACGCCCCAGTGCCGCCAGCATCGCCGCGCATTGATCGCGGTAGAGCGTACGGATGGTCGGGATATGGCTGTCGAGAAAGCCATCCTTGATCACTTCGTAGACCGCCATTTGCGACAGCGTCGCGGTGTGCAGATCGGTCGCCTGCTTGGCCTGCACCAGTTTGCCGCGCAGCGCCGGCGGCGCGATCACGTAGCCCAGGCGCAGGCCCGGCGCCAGAACCTTCGAGAATGACCCCATATAGACCGTGCGTTCCGGCGCCAACGAACGGATCGAGCGCGGTGTTTCACCGTCGTACGACAGCGCCCCGTAGGGGTCGTCTTCGAGGATCAACAAGTCGAGTTCGCGCGCGCGTTCGGCCAGACGGTAACGACGTTCCTCGGACAACAGGCGGCCGGTCGGATTCTGGAAATTCGGCAGGCAGTAAAGGAATTTCGATCCGCGCATCGACTCGGTGAGCGCGTCGGGCAGCAGCCCATCGTCGTCCGAAGCGATCGAGACATATTTCGGCGCGAACAGCGAGAAAGACTGCAAGGCACCCAGGTATGTCGGCGTTTCGACCAACACGGTGTCGCCCGGGTCGACTAGGACTTTGGCCAGCAGATCGAGCCCCTGCTGCGATCCCGAGACGATCAGCACCTCGTCGGGCGAAACCGGCGCCTCGGGGGTGCCGACGCGCGCCGCGATCCACTCGCGCAGCGGCGCGTAACCCTCGGTAGTGCTGTATTGCAGCGCTTCCCGGCCCGATTTGTCGAGTACCCGGTCGAGCGCGCCACGCATCACGTCTACGGGAAAGGTCAATGGTGAAGGCAGACCGCCGGCGAAGGAAATCACCTCGGGACGCTCGGTCACCTTGAGAATTTCGCGAATCGCCGAACTCTCAATCGCGCGCGCTCGTTGTGAAAATCGGCGGTTGAAATCCACGGCAGGAATCGGTTCCGAAACGTCAACATTCAAGGCATGGGCGGCGGCGTTATTGGTCATGATCATCAGTCATTGGAGGTCGATCTGGTGCCGGAATCGCAGCCTCCGGCGTGATCGCTCAGTCTACGCTTTTTTTCGGTCGACCAAAACAGGGCGAGCAAGAAATTGAATGGCAGCGCGCGGCGAGCCTTACCCTACAGTTCGATCAGCCGCTGCCGATATGGGTTAGAATCTGCGACCAGACGGATCAGATAGTCTGACAGCAGCAACCGGCCAGACTGCGCAAAAACCAAGAGCACTCCCCAAATGTCAGAAGCTTACTTTTTTTTTCGTCCGATTCTCGCCGTAGACCGTAGCTGGGCGGCGTTCGACTGGCAATCCGCCCGTGCTTTTAGCACCGACAGTGCCGATCTGGCTCGCTGCTTCAAGGAAGCGAACGCAGCGCAACTGGCCAACCTGTTGCCGCTGGTCGCACCGCTCGATCTGACGGCTTTTGAACAAGCGACATTCTTCAATAATTTCGACGCCAAACAGATTATTTTCATCCTCGCTGCCGCCAGCCTTGAAAACTCATCGATCGTGGCGCAGTGCGCTGCGTTGCGTTCGCAAGGCCATCGCTTCGGCGTGCACGTCGACGCCAGCGAGCTGTTGCAGAAAATTCCGCTGACCGCGTTCGATTACCTGTGGATTGATGCGGCATTCGCCCGCCAGGAACTCTCGGCAAGCGACCTCGAGTACAGCGAGGGAATGGGCTTCCACAAGATCGCCAGCAGCGTCGGTTCGCATGAAATGCACGGCTGGCTGACCGACAAAAAATTCGACTGGTCGGACAGCCATTTCCTGACCTCGCACAACCCGCTTGGCGCCAAGGAACCTGATCTGACGCGTTTGAAATTGCTCAAGCTATTAAACCTCGTCAGGCAGGACGGCGACACGCGCGCGATCGAAGAGATCTTCCGCGAAGAACCCAAGCTTTCCTACAATCTGCTGCGTCTGGTCAATTCAGTCGCCGTTGGCGCCAGAACCCGAATCAGTAATTTTTCGCAGGCGATCGCGATCCTCGGGCGTCGCCAGTTGCAGCGCTGGCTACAGCTGCTGATCTATGCCAACAACCTGGCCGATGGCAATGCCCCCAACCCGCTGATGCAGATCGCCGCTGCGCGTGGTCGTCAGATGGAGTTGCTCTGCACCGCGCTCGCGCCGCGCCCCGACAATCCCGAGTTGTGCGACAACGCGTTCATGATCGGCCTGTTTTCCCTGCTCGAGGTGTTGATCAATTTGCCGATGAAAGACATTCTGGCCGAACTGCCGATGCCCGACGAGGTGACCGCGGCCTTGATCGCCCGATCGCAAGGGGGCGTTCTCGGTCAACTGCTGGCAGCGATCGTTGCCGGCGAAGCCGGTAATTTTTCAGACGCCGAAGCGATTCTCGGCAAGCAGGGGATCAGCGCGGCGACGCACGCCAAAGCGCAGCTTGCGGCACTCCACTGGGCCAGCCGAATCAACATCAACGAACGCGACGGCGCCGAGGCCTGAAACCTCAGACCAGCCGCTTCAAATGGCTGCCACAGCCTGAGCGGCAGTCGCTGGCACCAAAACCAGCGACCGTAAGCTCGCCGACGATCTGCTGATTGACCGCACATTCCGCTTCGTCGTAGCGCCGTACTTCGCGCACGCGAACGCCTGGCGCGGCAAGCAGATAGTCGATGTGCCAGTGCATTTTCTTGGCGCTCGACAGATGACGGCTCACCCTGGCCTCGAAATTTCGCAGCGCGCTGCCGGTGTAGCTATAGAGTCCGGCGGGAAAATCAAACGCGCCGAGCCGGCCGACGCGCACCTGGACCGGCTCGGCGACCTCGATCAATAACTGGTAGGTGCGCGCCACGATCAATCACCGCAGAACGGATTGCTGCGCCGCTCGGCGCCAAGCGTCGACATCGGCCCGTGCCCGGGGATGAAGGCGACATCGTCGCCAAGTGGCCAGAGTCGCCCGCGGATCGACGCAATCAAGGTATCGAAATCACCTTTCGGAAAATCGGTACGACCGATCGATCCCTGGAACAGAACGTCGCCGACGATCGCCAGCCGGCCGGGGGCGTTGAAGAAAACCAGATGCCCGGGCGTATGCCCGGGGCAGTGCAGGACGTCCAGCTCGACCTTGCCGAAGCTCACGCGATCGCCCTGCTCGAGCCAGCGATCCGGGGTAAAAGCACGCACATGGGGGAAACCGAACATCCGGCTTTGCTCGGGCATGCCGTCGATCCAGAACTGATCTTCGCGCTGCGGGCCTTCAATCGGCAACGACAGCCGCTCGGCGAGTTCGGCGACGGCGCCGGCATGGTCGATATGGCCATGGGTCACCAGAATTTTTTCCAGCGTGACGCCGTTCTTCTTGACCGCAGCCAGGATGCGCGGGATATCCCCGCCCGGATCGACCACCGCCGCACTCAGTGTCTGGTCACACCACAGCAGGCTGCAATTTTGTTCAAACGGCGTCACCGGAATGATCTGATATTTAATGGCCATGAAGAATCCGCTACGCGCAAAGCGCGAAGTATAGCAGAGCGAAAATCGTCGTCGCCCGCCGCTTCAGGCTTGACGGCCCGCGCGCTTCGGCGTCGCTTGCCGCGGCCCGGGCAGCGACTCGTCGAGGAAATTCCGCATGCGCTGCCAGTGTGTTCCCGGCCAGAAGATGCGCCGACAATGGTGACAAGTGGTAAAGCGCGTCTGCCCCGCCCGAACCGAAGGCGGCAGTCGTTCGCCGACCGCCTGCTTATCAACATCCTGCAAAGGGGTATTGCAGCGCAGGCAGCGCGAGAACGGCCGCATACGGCGCGCCAGATCGAGGCGGTAGACAATCTCGCGAAACTGCAATTCCGGCAGGATGGCATGCAGGTAACAGCCATCGTTGATGGCGCGCTGTTTGAGCAGGTCGCGGTCGCGCGTGAGCACGGTGCGCCCTTGGGTTGCGGCGATGTCGACGATCTCGCGGTCGGCGTAGTCGTTACGGTAAAGCGTGTCGAAACCGGCCATGCGCAGCAGGCGGGCCAAGCCGCCCAAATGGGCATCGGCGATGAATTTGTCGGGAGGCAGCGAGAGTTGGCGAACACGCGTCAGCGGTGCGATGTCGAGTGCCGCGAAGTGCGGATAGACGCTGACACGGTCACCGTCGTGCAAGCGATGCTCGAAACCGACCGATTGGCCGTTGACCAGAATCAGCTCGACCTCGGTGTGCGGCACGCCGAGCGCTTCGATCATGTGTTTGGTCGTCGCCGCGCGCGCGCAAATCGTGCTGAACTCCTGCCCACGGCGTGCCGACGGCAGAAAGTCGTTGAGTTCGGCGTAGATGCGAAAGCTTGCCGATGCCACCTTCCCTCCATGGCCTAACGGCGGCGCCGGAACTCCTTGGCCTGCTCGTGCACGATCAGCCGGGAGAGTTCGTTCATTTCCTCAGCCAGCAAGGCGAGCAGATCGTCGGTCGTGAAGATCCCCTGCAAGCCGCCGCGATCGTCGACCACCGGCAGGCGTCGAACGCCGTGATCGCGCATCAGGCGCATGGTTTCAAAAACGCCCTCGGACTCACGCACGCTGTACAGCGCTTCGGTCACCACCTCGCCGACCAGAACCTCCTCCGGGTCGAGACCGGCAGCCATCACTTCGACCGCCAGGTCGCGATCGGTGACGACGCCGACCGGCCGATTCACGCCAGCGTCGGCGGCGACGATCACCAGCGCCCCGACATGGTGTTGCCGCATCAGGCGCGCGGCCTCAAGAATCGTGCAGCTTGGCTCGACGACAACGACTTCGCGATTGCAAAATTCACCAATTGACATATCGATCTCCAGTCCGCTTGAAGTTCAAGAAATGGCCGCCTAGCGTCGCCAATGGACGCGCAGCAGCTTTTCATCGTCGTTGTGATAGAACTCGAGTTCGCCGTGATAAGCATGGTGCAGGGCCTCGCCGAGGTCGCGCACGAGGTGGATGTCGGTCGTCGTCAGCAGCACGCCGTCATCTTCGTCGTCGATCCCCATGACTCGCGCCAGCGGATGTTCGACCTTTTCTTTTTCGGCGTGATGATTGATCAGGCTGAGCAGCTCGTCGCGGTGCTCGGCAAAAAAAGCGCCGCCAATGTGCAGGAAGCCGGCGGGGAACTGGTCGCGGATGCGCTGACACGCCGGGCAAATCACCTCGTTCGACAGCGCGGAAGACGGCCCCCACTGCCAGCGCCCGCCACGAAAGACGGCTCCGCAATCCGGACAGGACGACGGTTCGGGCGGTTTCTGCCGGCGTTTGTAGCTGTCGTGCTCGCGTTCCTGGCGCAGTTGATCGCGGCGAACCGGATGGAATCCGGCAGGAAAGCTCAGAGACTTCATGGCGTTCTCCTTCTCAAAAAGCAAGCCCAATGAAATTGCGCTCGTGCGGCTTGCGCTTCGCTCACGGTATCGCCGGATTGCGCGCTGGCAGCGTCATCGCCAGCAGGTCGACCAGCACCTTGTGCGGCAGACGGATAGCGTGCTCAACGTCCAATCGCCGCGCCGCCTCGCCGACATCGACCGGGGGCGGGTCCATGGCACGCAGGAAGCTGCCAACGTCTTCGGCAACCGCCCAGGGGTAGATGATCCAGCGCCACTTGACGACCTTTTGCGCGTAATAGTCGGGCACGTAGGGCGAGACGACCTTGTAGTGCAACGCCGCACTACGGATCTGTGCGGGTACGCCGCGGCTGTTCAGATGCGCGAGCGCCACGGCGAAGGTTTCGCCGCTGTCGGCGACATCATCGACCAACAGCACGCGGCGCCCCGTCACGTCAGCGGCCAGCGGATAACGAACGCGCGCCCGGTGCTGCTTGTGCACCTGGTCGTAGCACTCGACCTTGAAACTGGCGAGGTCCATCTGTCCGAGAAAATCGGCGAGAACACGAGCGGGAACATAGCCGCCGCGGCCGATGGCGACAATCACCTCAGGCCGATAGGCGGAGTCATAGACCTGGCGCGCCAGCCTGCGCGCCAGGTCATAGAAGGCAGACCAACTGACGACTTCGCAGCGAGGAAACAAAGAGCTAGCCATGAAGCACCTCATTGCCGCTGCGGCGAACCTCGATTTCCCCGCTCGCCGCCAATTGAGTCGAAGCCAGCGCGCGCCGCATAACCGTCGCGACTCACCGGATCTCAGCACCGCCGTCTATGTAATTTATTGCCAGGAGGGCGAGAATAAAAATACGCGTATGCCCTTATATTGATTACTCACCAAGGGGTAAGCCGCCGTGCATCGGCGAGCGACAGGATGGCCGCCGAGGAGACGAGCGCGCTACCAGGAACGGGGTAAGCCGGAACCCCGGGCTCATGAGCAGAACGCAGCGACTCGACGGTGCTCGGGGTCAGAGCGTTTTCCCGCGATGCAACGCAGGCCGAACAGTCGACCGATCACCGGCCATCGACCGGACGGCCCACGCCACGCCAGCGCAAGGAGTCTAAATTGCGCAAAAAAAACAGTTGCCTTGCTGATATATCAGGCGTAAATTTGAAATATATCAGACGATGGTCTATTTGAATGAATCTGATGCCAACGAGCCGTATCGTGTTGAACAAACTAGGAACTCCGTATATGAACGCTTTCATGAACCAGGATTTTTTGCTCGACAGCGCCATTGCCCGTCAGCTGTATCACGATGTCGCAGCCGACCTGCCGATCATTGACTACCATTCCCACCTGCAGCAGAGCGAAATCGCGTCGCGCAAGGTCTTCCGCAATATCGCCGAACTCTGGCTCGGTGGAGACCATTACAAATGGCGCTTGATGCGCAGCGCCGGCGTCGCCGAAGACTTCATCACCGGCAAGCAGCCCGATGAAGCCAAGTTCCGCGCCTTCTGCAAGGTGCTGCCGCTGGCCGCCGGCAACCCCATGTACCACTGGTGCCATCTCGAACTGCGCCGCCTGCTCGGCATCGATCTGCTGATCAACGAAGCGAACGCCTCGGCGATCTGGGAGCAGGCCAACGCCAAGCTCGCCGGAATGGATACCTGGTCTTTCCTCGAACAGGCCAAGGTGGACGTCGCCTGCACCACCGACGATCCAGCCGACGATCTGCTGCTGCATACGGAAATTGCCGCCTCGGCGCTCAAGACAAAGGTGCTGCCGGCTTATCGACCCGACAAGGCGATGCGCATCAACCACCCCGATTTCAACGCCTATCTTGAGCGCCTCTCGGCCGTCTCGGGCGTTTCGATCAACTCGTTCGACTCGCTGATCGCTGCGCTGGCCAATCGCGTCGACTACTTCCACGCGCGTGGCGCACGGATTTCCGACCATGCGGTCGACGTCGTGCTGCCCGCCGCTTCGCTCGGCGCCAAGCAGCTCGAAGCCTTGTTTGCCAAGCGCACCGGCGGCCAGCAACTCGACGACCTCGAGCTCGGCCAGTACCTGCGCGGCTTCCTTGAAGCCATCGGCCGCGTCTACGCCAGCCACGACTGGGTGATGTGCCTGCACCTGGGCGCACAGCGCAACAACAACCTGCGCCGGCTGGCCACGCTCGGCCCCGACACCGGCTACGACTCGATCTCGGACATGAGCTGCAGCGCCGGACTCGGCGGTCTGCTCGGTTCGCTCGACGCCGACGACCAGTTGCCCAAGACGATCCTGTTCACGCTCAACCCCGGAATGACCGAGATCCTCTCGACGCTGATCGGCTGCTTCCAGGACGGTCCGACCCCGGGCAAGCTGCAACTCGGCCCGGCCTGGTGGTTCAACGACCACAAGGACGGCAACCTGCAACAGCTCCAGGCGCTCGGCAACCACGGCGTGCTCGGCACTTTTGTCGGCATGCTGACCGATTCGCGCAGCTTCGCATCGTATCCGCGCCACGATTATTTCCGCCGTCTGCTCTGTCGCCAGCTCGGTCAATGGGTCGAGGGCGGCGAGTACCCGGCCGACATCGAAGCGCTCAGCGAAATCGTTCGCGGCGTGTCGTATCAAAACGCCAAGCGCTACTTCGCGCTCTAGGCGCCAGCGCAAGACAGTCATTGATCGCGACCAACCCTAATTTTTACCTGGAGAATTACCAGTGCGTGTTCTGAATCGAAGCGACCTTGCCCAGGGCAAGTTCAATGTTGAAGCCAGTGCGGCTTCGAATCTCAAGCCTGTTCGCATCCTGCAGATCGGCGACGGCAACTTTCTGCGCGCCTTCGCCGACTGGATGATCGACGTCGCCAACGGTGCCGGGCTGTTCAACGGCGAAGTGACGCTGGCGCAACCGCTCTCGCGCGGCATCGCCGACCGCCTCAACGAGCAGGACGGGCTGTTCACGGTGCTGCTGCGCGGCGTGCAGAACGGCAAGGCGGTCGATGACCGG
>JAGTRW010000074.1 GCA_018262095.1 Pseudomonadota bacterium | reverse complement strand
ACTGAAATCGCTCGTCAACTCGGTCCCCGCCGCTTCGGTCTGCGAGCGAACGATCGCCACGTGTTTCGACCAGCGGATCAGCGACGCATCGGCCAACTCATGCAGACTATGGACATAGGGCTCAAGCCGCGGCAGCGCTTGCGCCGCAGCACACTCGGCCTGCACCGCTTCGAGCACGCCACTGACCCGCTGCCGCTCCCACCACGACAGCCCGGCCGCCACCCCCAGCAGTCCGATCGCCAGCGCCACGCCGACCAGCGATGGAGCGCACCAGATCAGCAGCCCGCCACCAAGTACGGCAACCAGCAGCGGCGCCAAGCCAAGCCGCGAGACAGACGTGTTCTGCATTAAGCCCTCACCCCTTTGAGTTATTTCGCTAAGCTCGGCGCCCATTTCGCTTTGCGGGTCACCGGCCCGCCGACGAATACATACTCGCACGCTGGGGCTTTATTGTGCATCCGTACAAACCGAAGCAAACAGCGGGAATTACGGAGCCGGCAGCGATACGGCGGCTGTCCGCACGAACCAGCGCGCCGGCAATGCCGCCCGATTAATGCTGAAATCCTAGAATGGATCGTTCGGCGTTTTCAGTACCGCAAGCCAATGACAAAAATGGCAGACCGCGACATCGGCCCACCGTCGTTGCCCGCGGCACCGCGCTGCGGCTGACTCAGGCGCGCGCACCCGGCGAGCCAAGACGGGGTGCCCAGGAGTCCGGCGAGCGCAAGGTTCGCCTCCCCGGGTCAACGACCTCGGCTGTAGCTGACAATCGCCGCGGGGATCTGCTCGAGCGCCATGACCTGATCGACCGCATCGAGCTTGATGGCCTCCTTGGGCATCCCGAAAACGACGCAACTGGCCTCGTCCTGGGCGATCGTTCTGGCGCCGGCGTCGTGCATTTCCTTCATCCCGCGCGCGCCATCGTCGCCCATTCCGGTCATGATGATCCCCAACGCGTTCGCTCCGGCGAATTTGGCGGCCGAGCGGAAAAGCACGTCGACCGACGGCTTGTGGCGGTTGACCACCGGGCCATCGGCGACCTCGACCACGTATTGCGCGCCATTGCGTTTGAGCATCATGTGACGTCCCCCCGGCGCGATCAGCGCCCGGCCGGGGATGACGCGGTCGCCATTCCTGGCTTCACGCACCTCGATCTGACAAATACTGTCGAGGCGCTCGGCAAACATCGCCGTGAATTTTTCCGGCATGTGCTGGACGATGACGATTCCCAGACAGGTCGCCGGCAATTCGGTGAGCACCGCTTCGAGCGCCTGCGTCCCCCCGGTCGACGTCCCGATCGCCACGATCTGATCGGTGGTGCGGACCAAGGCCCGGTTGCTGGCGGGGCTAAGCATCACGTCGGCGGTCAATTTGGCAGCGGGAGCGGCGCTCACCGGGCGGCTCGGCGACGCGCCACTGCGCACCGCGCGCATATTGGCGCGCGCCGCACTACGCACGGCGGAAACGATGTCGTTTGACGAGTCTTCGAGAAAACTCTTGAGACCGATCTTGGGCTTGGTGATGATCGAAATCGCTCCCGCTTCCAGTGCCGCGAAGGTCGCCTGCGCGCCTTCTTCGGCGAGCGACGAGCAGATCACCACCGGCGTCGGGCGCTGCGCCATGATCTTCTTGAGGAAGGTGATGCCGTCCATGCGCGGCATTTCGATATCGATCACCAGCACATCGGGCCACTGCAACTTCATTTTCTGCATCGCGAAGATTGGGTCCGACGCGGCGCCGATCACTTCGATCTCGGCGTCGGTGGACAGCGCCTGGGCGACGACCTGTCGGACAAGAGCCGAGTCATCGACGATCAGCACCTTGATTTTGTCAGCCATCATTACTCCTGAGTTGAGCCTCGGCGTCCCGCTCCGCTGCGCGAAGGCCAACGGACAAGCATTCTACGGGCGAGTTCATGGCTTGCGATAGATCGTCGGACGCACCGCTTCGAGCTCATCGCAAATTCCGTTGAGCGTTTCCGAGTGTCCGATGATCAGATGTCCGCCGGGCTTGAGTCGTGGCAGCAGGTTGCGTACGACCTGCGCCTTGGTTGGCTGGTCGAAGTAGATCATCACGTTGCGCACAAAAATGACGTCGAACTCGCCGATATTGGCCTTGACCGGACTCATCAGATTGATCTGCAGAAAACGCGTTTTCTGGCGCAACTCGGGAACGATCAGGAAACTCCCGGCCTGCGAACGAACGCCCTTGAGGCAATACTTGGCCATGTAGCCAGGCGGAATCCCGTCGGTCCGATCGAGCGAGTAATGGCCGGTCGCCGCCTTTTCAAGCACCCGCGTACTGATGTCGGAGCCGACGATCTCCCACGGCGTGTTCGGCAGGTTTTCGGCGAGCACCATCGCCAAGGTGTAGCATTCCTCGCCGCTCGAACTGGCCGCGCTCCAGACGCGAAAAGGCGACGAGACGTTGCTGCGCTTGCCGATGATTTCGTCGCGCAGGAAGGCAAAGTGCTGCGGTTCGCGGAAAAAATAGGTTTCGTTGGTGGTCAACAGGTCGACCATCGCCTGCACCTCTTCGGGGTGCTCGCCGCTCGACAGCATTCGGTAATATTGCGAGAACGTCGCGAAGTCGTATTCCCGAAGGCGGCGCGACAAGCGGCCGACGAGCAAAACCTTCTTGGCATCGGAGAGGCTGATGCCGGCGATCTTGTAAATCAGGCGCTGGAACAGCGTGAATTCCTGATCGGAAATGGGGGCCGGTTCGACCATCAGGCAGGCTCGATTCTATTTGCGAAGGATTGGCGCGTTTGATCCGGCGTTTCGTTACCGGCAAATGATTCGCTCGGGCCGACCGTTGCCGGCCGGCCGCGGGTCAGGCCGCCGATAGCGGCGCCTCCATTCTTCCGAGATTGGCGACGACCGCCACCTCTTCGATCGACATCACCCGGTTGAGATCGAGGACGATGACAAACTTGCCGTTGATCTTGCCCATTCCCTTGATGAAGTCGTTGCGAATTCGCGCGCCGAATTCCGGCGGCGGCTCGATCTCGCTCGCCGGGATTTCCAGGACCTCGCTCACCGCATCGACGACCACGCCCATTTGCTGGCTGCCGTTGGCCGCCTCGATTTCGACGATGACGATGCAGGTGCGCTTGGTGTTCTCCTGTGCCGGGCGCCCAAAGCGTCGCGCCAGATCGACCACCGGCACCACCGCGCCACGCAGGTTGAGGACGCCGCGGATGAAAGGCGGCGTCATCGGCACGTCGGTGACGAATCCGTACTCGATGATTTCCCGGATCGACAGGATGCCGATGGCGAACATTTCATCGGCCAACAGGAAGGTGAGGTATTGGTGCTGCTCCCCGACCTCGGGAACAACCTCCCGGATGTCCGCCGCGCTGCGTAGCCGCGGCTTGCTAAGTTGCGTTTGCGTCGCTTCCATTGCGCCTCCTCTGGCCGATGACTCGCTGCACTGGCCGCGTGCAGCCAGGTCAAGGCCCGTTGTTTGATCAGAACCGCGTAAAGTCGTCTTCGTTAAGCCCGCCGCCCTTCTTGGCCGGCGCGCCAAGCGCAGCGCTGACCCGTGGCGCCTTGCCCGCCGGTCTGGCCTTGACCACCGCCGGTGCCTGGTGATGGGCCTGGGCGCCCGATCCCAGCGAGAAGAAGCCCATCAGTTCCTGAAGCGCGCCGGCCTGGCCGCTCATTTCTTCAGCGGTGGCCGCAAGTTCCTCGGACGCCGAGGCGTTTTGCTGGGTGATCTGGCTCAGCTGACTGATCGCGGTATTGACCTGGTCGACGCCGACCGTTTGCTCCTGCGAGGCCGCAGTGATTTCCTGCACCAGGTCGGCGGTCTTGCGCGTCGCCGGAACGATTTCGTCGAGCAGTTTGCCCGCCCGTTCGGCGAGTCCGACGCTGTTGCCAGCCAGTTGCCCGATTTCCTGCGCGGCGACCTGGCTGCGCTCGGCCAGCTTCCTGACCTCGGCGGCGACCACCGCGAAGCCCTTGCCGTGTTCGCCGGCGCGCGCCGCTTCGATCGCCGCGTTGAGCGCCAAGAGGTTGGTCTGGTAGGCGATGTCGTCGATGATGCCGATCTTCTTGGCGATCTGCTTCATCGCCGCGACCGTCTCGGTCACCGCCTGACCGCCGTCGGCGGCCTTCTTGGTGCCGTCGGCCGACATCGTATTGGCGACCTTGGCGTTATCGGTGTTCTGCCGGATCGACGCCGACATCTGTTCGACCGACGCTGAAGTTTCCTCGACGCTGGCCGCCTGCTCGGAGGACGCCTGCGACAGCGACTGCGCGGTCGCCGAGATCTGACCGGTGGCATTGACCAGCGTCTCGGTCGTCGAGTTGACTTCGGCGATGGTCGACGCGAGCTTGGCCGTCGTTTCGTTGATGGCGTCCTTGAGCACGCGGAATTCGCCCTGGTAGTCCTGGCTGATCGACTGCGTCAGATCGCCGGTGGCAAGCGCGCCCATCACCCGCTTGACCTCGTTGATCGGATCGACGATGGCGTCGACCAACTCGTTGAGTCCCTGCATGAAGCTGCCGTCGATCTTGGCGAACTGCGCTTCGACGTCCTTGGTGTATTGATCAGAAGCCTGCGGCTTGAGGTCGAGGTTGAGGTCGCCCTTGCCCATGCGATCGAGGTTCAAGGCGACGCGGTGCACTTCTTTTTCCGTATAGTCCTTGACCGAGATCATCGCCGTGAGGTCGGACACCGTTTCGACATAGCCGACCGCCTCGCCCTTGGCGTTGAGCACGTTGGCGGTATCCTGCTTGCACTTCAAATTGCCCCAGTCGAAATAGCTCTCCTTGACGCCGACCTTGAGCTGCTGGATGCCGCAGTTCTTGGTGTTGCAGATGTTGGCGTTGGCCGTCGAACACGGACGGCCGACAGCGTCCTGACGGTCGCGCACATAGCCGCGTTCGACCATCAGTTTTTCGAAAGCCTTGTTGAGGAAGGTCCATTTCATGTCCATGTCGATCACATGGACCGGGAAGGGAACGGCGTCGAGGATAGAACGGTACCATTCGAGCTTGTCGACGACCACGTCGAGCGTCCCGTTGATGCCGGCGATCACCTTGGAAAATTCGCCGGCGTGCCTGGCCGCGTCGGCACGGCTGCCGAACTGCCCCTTGATGGCGTCGGCCGACAGCTTGTTGGTATCGGTGATCAACGCGCTGAGCGACGTCCCGACCTGTTTGAAACTGGCATCGATCTTGGCGAACTGGGCTTCGACTTCCTTCGTATATTCGTTGGACGCGGGCGAAGCGAAGTCGAGGTCGAGGTCGCCCTTGCCCAGGCGCTCGAGGTTCAGCGCGGCGCGTTGCACTTCCTGCTCCGTATAGTCCTTGACGCCGAGCGTCGCCGAAAGATCGGAAAC
>JAGTRW010000005.1 GCA_018262095.1 Pseudomonadota bacterium | reverse complement strand
TCCGGCTCAAAGCGCTCGGGCTTGGCGCGCGCGAGTTTCTCGTAAATCTCCAGCCCCTGCTTGGCTTTGACCTCTGCTTCGTCGCTGCGGCCCAACTCGCTCAAGCTGCTGGCGTAATTGTCGAGGGACATCGCCCAATCCGGCTCAAAGCGCTCGGGCTTGGCATGCGCGAGTTTCTCGTAAATCTCCAGCGCCTGCCTGGCTTTGGCCTCTGCTTCGTCGCTGCGGCCCAAGTCGTTCAAGCGGTTGGCGTAATTGCCGAGGGACCTCGCCCAATCCGGCTCAAAGCGCTCGGGCTTGACGTGCGCGAGTTTCTCGTAAATCTCCAGCGCCTGCCTGGCTTTGGCCTCTGCTTCGTCGCTGCGGCCCAAGTTGTTCAAGCGATTGCCGTAATTGCCGAGGGACATCGCCCAATCCTGTTCAAAGAGCTCGGGCTTGGCATGCGCGAGTTTTTCGAAAATCTCCAGTGCCTGCCTGGCTTTGGCCTCTGCTTCGTCGCTGCGGCCCAGGTCGCTCAAGTGGTTGGCGTAATTGGAGAGTGACTTCGCCCAATCCCACTCAAAGCGCTCGGGCTTGGCGTGCGCGAGTTTCTCGTAAATCACCAGCCCCTGCCTGGCTTTGGCCTCTGCTTCATCGCTGCGGCCCAACTCCCTCAAACTGCTGGCGTAATTGTCGAGGGACCTCGCCCAATCCGGCTCAAAGCACTCGGCTTTGACATGCGCGAGTTTCTCGAAAATCTCGAGCGCCTGCCTGACCTGATCTGCGGCTTCTTCAGCGTCTCCTTGCCAAATTAGGCTGACTGACAAATTGCCTAGTGCCCGGGCTTTGCTGGCTAGGTCTTCATCTGTGGTTCTCCCTGTTTTGTGTTCAAGTTTTTCGAGTTTCGCCCGACTAACCAGAACCGCCAAATCAGCCAGCGGAGTAATTTCATGCTGGATGTGTTTATCCAGGATGCCACAGGCCTGGCTCTTGCGCGCGGAGGACAGACTGGCAAAGACTTTTTCTGCCAAGCGGACAAGCGGGCTGGGGGTTTCGACAATCACGGCAACCAGATCATCTACACAGTGAACAAAGTGCTCGGTCAATACTGGTTCGATGATAGAAGAGAATTCCTCCCGGTTGCGGAGCAAACGCGCCAGCACGGATAGGCTGGCGCGGCGCAAAGTGGAATTTGTGCTTCCTAATACCGCATTAAGCAGTTCGTTGCCGTTTGCCCCAAGCAAACATTGCGCCACAAGTGCTTCCCCCAGCAAGTCGGGCCGCAAACCTTGCACTCCCTGGCGGCCAGGATAAAGCTGGGCCAACGTATTGAACAGCGGCTTGAGTACACGCTTGTCGCCCCCTGAAGCTACCCACAGCGTCTCGCATTCGCGCGCGGAGGGCAGGCTGTTTGCCAGCGTTGCCAGTGCCATGAGCAATGCTGCGCATTCATCTTGTTGCATTGCCATGTCGGGTAGTGCAGACAGGGCTTTTGTCCAATAACGGCGTTCGTGGCTGATGAGTGAGCGGGCTACCGACTCTGCTGACCCTGGCTGTTCTCCGTACAGTGAGAGCAATGCTGCCATTTGCACATAAAGGGGGTAGCCGAAATGCTCGCCATCCAGTTTGGGTACACCGGGCTGGTCGGGCAAAGACAGCTTATCGGCAAATGCCGCCATGGCACACCGGTAGGCAGTTTGGCGGCTTTCCTGGCTATCGTGCAGTTGCGGCAGCGGGTATGGTCCCGTGGTCGCCATGCCGCCTAGAATCGCTTCACAAGCGGAATCTTTGGTGGGTAACAAACTCCACCATTCACCGCCATCACGCGCCAACAGTAAAATTCGGATTTGTGGGGTGGTTCTGGCAGCACGCAAGGACCTAACCAAGTCAAGCAATTGCCGCTGGCGCGTTTCTGCGTAGTCGATGACTAGGCAAGCATGCTTGGCAGATTTGACCAAATACTGGACCGTGTTCCCTGCTCTTGCATCACTGGGCAGAAAGCCGGTTTGCCAGCCCTGCTTTTGCAGTCGGATGCATAATTCAAGCGCCAGACGCGTCTTGCCTGTTCCGCCAACTCCGGTGAGCAACCGAATGGCAATCGGAAAATCCGGTGAATACGCCCACCTTAGTTGCTCTTCCAGAAAAGGTTCGCGATCGGAGTCGAAAGGGATTACCGCTTCTTCTGCGCGCAACAGCCAGCTATTGCTGAAACCCGCATTGGCCTGCCAAGTGGGGCAAGGCATTTCCAGAACGCCGCTGAATGATTGCCCGGCTGTGGCTTCCTGATCCGGCCGGATTGGTTTGGGCTCAGGCCAGGGATCGGCAGTATCTGGAATTGGCATCCAGCCCAATATTTCGGCAAGAGAACGTGCGCAGTCTGGCCAGCGATATTTTTGAAGCAGCGCTTCACGCAATCGCACCGCTTTCCCCCTCGCTTGTTCGGGCGACTTTGCGATTTCAATAATTAGGCATGCCAATGCTTCTTGATCCTTTTTCTGGAAAAAAGGCTCTGTGTTGCTTCCGGCAATGTCAGCGGGATAAACGAGGCTGGTGTAAAGGCCGTTCTCCAATTCCCCAAGCAGACGATATAGTCCGCTTTTTTGGCTGACAATAAGCGGGACGCCTGCTGCGATAGCTTCCCAACCGACCAGCCCGAAACCTTCATGCCATGATGGCATCATGGCGACACTGGCGCTACGCAATTCGTTGAACAGGTCGTTTCGATCTGTAGTGAAAGGCATAGCGTGCATTCGGATGGCACGCCCCGCATGTCTTTCCGCGAAGCTCTTTAGGTCTTTCTCCGCATCAACATGACCCTCAGAATTGTAGTGCTCAAGATCCACGCCCCTAAGGGTTAATTCTGGCTCTCTAGTACCGCGTAGAACATTGGGCAGACCAGAGTCGGAATCCGCTCTTAGGATGGCATGGGCAAAAGCCGCGACACCCAGATGCCCTTGTTTGATTTTCTTCGCGTCTTCACTGAGGCGGCCGCTGATAAACCCGCGGAAAGTCTTGAACACATTCTTGACCTGGATATCAGGCAATCCAGGTACTAGCATGGGGATATCAGTGCGGTCCAGCATCTCTGCCAATGCATCGCTCAAGAGCGGGCCGACGGCCATTACAATGCAGGCTTGTCTGAAAAGCTTTTGTTGTGCGTTGGTCTTTTGATCGGCAAGAACACTGTTTTCAGAGAACGACTCGTAACAGTCATAACTCATGTGGTGAATGAGTGCTGATCGACCGCCGTACTTTTTTGCGGCGTTTAATGCGACATCCCCTGTAATACGGTCATGGCCAAGCCAGACCGTTTGCCCTGGATCGCCTTTTACCCCACATGTCTGCAAGGTTTGCCAAGCGTTGACTGCGAAACTGGCAGAGAACTCCTTTTGATTGCCTAACCCAAGGGATACCAGACAAACCTGACGGTTTTGAGCCTCCCGAACTTCTTCTTCGTCCGCATGAAGTACGACACAGACAGTTTGGATATGCTGAGAAAAAGCGGCCGCAAAGGCTTCTAGTAGATCCTGGTTAAAGCTATTGATCCCACCAAATTGCGGCCCCCAGCGGGTTGCAAAGGAGACAAGCGTTCTCATAGGTTGCATTATTTTCGATTTGTCTTTTGTTAACCGGCCCTGCCAGAGTCACCTGGAAGCCGATTTTGACTAACGGACGGTTGATGACGCCATGGTGTCAATCAGAAGCCTAGCTGAATAGCTGCTTAATGTCTCCTTGCGGACCGGTTTGGTGACTACCTAAATTGCGACAAAGGCCGAGAAGCGACCCAGCGTTTGAGATATCGGATCTCGGCTACTAATAGCCTACTAATTTATTTTAGTAATGACAAACGGCTTACGATTTCTCGTAAGCCGTTGATTTTATGGTGGGCCCGCAGAGACTTGAACTCTGGACCAAAGGATTATGAGTCCTCTGCTCTAACCAACTGAGCTACAGGCCCGAAAGGCTTAGCTGCTGCCGCTGTCGAGGAAGCTGCGCAGCTTGTCAGAACGCGACGGATGACGCAGCTTGCGCAGCGCCTTGGCCTCGATCTGGCGGATTCGCTCGCGCGTGACGTCGAACTGCTTGCCGACTTCCTCCAGCGTGTGGTCGGTATTCATTTCGATGCCGAAGCGCATGCGCAGCACCTTGGCTTCGCGCGGCGTCAGCGTGTCGAGCACGTCCTTGGTGATGAAGCGCAGGCTCGAGAAGAGCGCGGCGTCGGTCGGCGCCAGCGTCGCCGAGTCCTCGATGAAGTCGCCCAGATGCGAGTCGTCGTCGTCGCCGATCGGTGTTTCCATCGAGATCGGCTCCTTGCTGATCTTGAGGATCTTGCGGATCTTCTCTTCCGGCATTTCCATCTTCTTGGCCAGCGTCGCGGGGTCGGCTTCGAGGCCGGTTTCCTGCAGAATCTGGCGCGAGATGCGGTTCATCTTGTTGATCGTCTCGATCATGTGCACCGGGATGCGGATGGTGCGCGCCTGGTCGGCGATCGAACGCGTGATCGCCTGGCGGATCCACCAGGTAGCGTAGGTCGAGAACTTGTAGCCACGGCGGTATTCGAACTTGTCCACCGCCTTCATCAGGCCGATATTGCCCTCCTGAATCAGGTCGAGGAACTGCAGGCCGCGATTGGTGTATTTCTTGGCAATCGAGATCACCAGCCGCAAGTTGGCTTCGGTCATTTCGCGCTTGGCGCGACGGGCCTTGGCTTCGCCGGTCGACATCTGCTTGTTGATGTCCTTGAGTTCCTTGAGCGGAATACCGATGCGGTCCTGCAGGGCCAGCAGCTTCTTCTGCTCTTCCTTGACGTTGGGCGCGTTGCGCGTGAGGATCGGCGCGTAGGCCTTGCTGCCCGAGGCAGCCAGTTCATCATCGACCCACTCGAGGTTAAGCTCGTTGCCGGGGAAGACCTTGATGAAGTGCGGGCGCGGCATGCGCACGGTATCGACGCAAATGCGCTGGATCTTGCGCTCGCAACCGCGGACTTCCTCGACCATACCGCGCACCGATTCGCACAGGCGCTCGATGGTCTTGGAGGTGAAACGGATTCCCATCATCTCTTCCGAGATCTTTTCCTGCAGCTTCAGATAGGTCTTGTCCTGCGACCCCTTCTTGACCAACGCGGCATGCGCCTTGCCGTAGAGCGCCTTGATGACATTGAGCCGCTCCAGGCCTTCTTCCTTGAGCTTGAGCAGCGACGCCGCGGCGGCAGCACCTTCGGCCGCTTCGCCGTCGTCTGCTTCATCGGCTTCGATCTCCGCTTCTTCGTCTTCGGCGAGCTCCTCGATGACTTCTTCGGCGCTTAAGTTGATCAGGCCATCGATCAGTTCGTCGATGCGCATCTCGTCGCACGAGATCTTGTCGGCACAATCGACGATCTCGGCAATCGTCGTCGGACACGCCGAGATCGCCTGGATCATGTGCTTGAGACCGTCCTCGATGCGCTTGGCGATTTCGATTTCGCCTTCGCGGGTAAGCAGTTCGACCGAGCCCATCTCACGCATATACATGCGCACCGGGTCGGTCGTGCGGCCGAACTCGGAGTCGACGGTAGACAACGCCTGCTCGGCCTGCTCTTCGACATCGGCATCGTCGGCGGCGACCGGCGCCGCAGCGTCGGACATCAGCAACTGCTCGGCGTCGGGCGCCTCGTCATAGACCTGGATGCCCATGTCGTTGAAGGTGCTGATGATGTTTTCGATCTGCTCGGCATCGACGACGTCATCGGGCAGATGGTCGTTAACCTCGGCATAAGTCAGGAAACCTCGTTCCTTGCCCAGCTTGATCAGCGTCTTGAGCCGCGTCTTGCGCGTCTCGTCGTCGATCGGTGAAGGCTGACTGCCGATTTGCGCCAACAGGTCGGCTGCTTTAGCCTTTGCTGACTTGCTGCTTACTACCTTTTCCCTTGCCATGACCAATTCCCGGTTAGCGTTGTACTGGAAAAACCCTAGATTTTACCACAAGTTAGCTTGATCTATTCAGCTCGGTCGTGCGTCCGCTGGTGGTTGACGCAAGCACGTACTGCTGTTTCTCTTCACTCGAAAGCCCTGAGAGTCCAAGCTTTGCAACCTTCTGTTTCAAAACCTCAAACGTTCGCCGCGTTTCCGCCTCAAGCAGACGGTGAACCACCCCGTCGAACTCGGCATCGATATCCTCTTCAGCGAAAGGTTGCTGCATCAATTCGGCCGCCGCTTCACGAAAAATGCCCTCGTCTTCATTGCCACGCAATCGTTCGAGCAAAGCCGCGTAGGGCGGTGTCGGCTCGCCCGCCGCCAGGATCGTTTGACATAGATACCCCACCGCCCGCGCTTCTGCCGAGTTGGGCGCCAACGCACCAAGCGGCAGGCCTTTTGCCAGTTCCGGCTTTTGCAGCAGCAAGCGCAACAGCGGCCGCAACAATGACGGCGCCTGCCTCGGCACCCGCGCCGGCGCAGCCCGCACAATCGGCCGCAAGTCGCACAAGCGCTCGACCTCCGGCTGAGAGAAGCCGCTGGCCTCGGCCAAACGCTTAACCAACTGTAGCCGCAAAAGAGGCGTTTGCAAGCGGCCGAGCAGCGGCTTGGCCTCGGCCACCAGCTTGGCTTTGCCCTCGGCGCTGGTCATGTCGCAATGCGACGCCAATTCGCGCAGCAGGAACTCGGAAAGCGGCATCGCCTGCGCGATCAGGCGCTCGAACGCCTCCGTCCCCTGGTTGCGCACGAAGCTGTCGGGATCGTCGGCCTCGGGCAAAAAGACAAAACCGACGCTCTTCTGCTCGGGCAACGCTTCCAGGCTGTTCTCCAACGCCCGCCAGGCGGCCTTGCGTCCCGCCGCGTCACCGTCGAAGCAATAGACGATTCGATCGACCTGACGCAGCAACTTCTGCACATGCGTTGCGGTGGTCGCCGTGCCGAGCGTCGCCACCGCGTTGCCGACGCCGTGCTGAGCCAGCGCCACGACGTCCATATAGCCTTCGACGACGATCGCCGTGTCCTTGTCGCGCAGCGCCGCGCGCGCCTGCGGCAGGCCGAAGACTTCGCGCCCCTTTTCGAACAGCGGCGTTTCCGGCGAATTGAGGTACTTCGGCTTGCCATCGCCGAGCAGACGCCCGCCAAAGGCGATGGTCTCGCCCTTCTGGTTCATGATCGGGAACATCACCCGATCGCGAAAGCGGTCGTACAAACGGCCATCGTCGCTCTTGCCGACCAGACCGGCGAGTTGCAGTTCGGCGGCGCCGTAATCATCGAAAGCGGCGGCCAGACTTTGGCCGCCCTCGGGGGCATAGCCGATGCCGAATTTCTGCGCGATCTCGCCGGAAACGCCGCGCCCCTTGAGGTAATTGATCGCCTTCTCGGAACGCTTGAGCTGCTCGTAGTAGTACTTCGACGCGCGCGCCATGACCTCGGTCAGCCCGCTGATCTTGGGGCCGTCGTGCGTTCGCCGACCCTCGTCTTCAGGAACCTGCAGGCCGACGCGATGCGACAACTCCTTGATCGCGTCGATGAAGCCGAGGCCCGAATATTCCATCAGAAAGCTGATCGCCGAACCGTGCGCGCCGCAACCGAAGCAATGGTAGAACTGCTTGCTCGGACTGACGGTGAACGACGGTGACTTCTCGTTATGGAACGGGCAACACGCCGCGAAGTTGGCGCCCGCCTTCTTGAGCGGCACGTAGCCGTCGATCAGATCGACGACGTCGACGCGATGCAGCAGTTCCTGAATGAACGATTCGGGGATCATGACTGCGACCAGCAATGCGCGTTGCGGCGCAACGAAGAAAGCCGGAGCACTGGCTCATTCACCAGACTACGGCGCCTCAGATTTATCGCCGGCCGCCTCACTGCGGCGCCAGCGCCGCCTTCACTCGTTTCGAAACCTCGCTCATGTCGGCGCGCCCGGCCAGTTTCGGCTTGAGCACGGCCATCACCTTGCCCATGTCACCGGGCCCGGCGGCAGACGATTCGGCAATGGCGGCGGCAACCGCCGCGCCGATTTCAGCGTCGGACAGACCGGCCGGCATGTAGGCCGTCAGCAGATCGGCCTCGAAGCGCTCCGCGTCGGCCAGATCGGCGCGTCCGGCAGCGTCGTACTGGGTGATCGAATCGCGACGCTGCTTGAGCATCTTGTCGATCACGGCAACGACCGCCGCGTCGTCGAGCACGATGCGCTCGTCGACTTCCTTCTGCTTGACCGCCGCCAACAGCAGGCGAATGGCGTCGCGCTTACCCGTCTCGCCGGCGCGCATGGCGGCCTTCATGTCTTCGGTGATGCGCTCTTTGAGGGTCATCGCAAATCTCCTTGGTGTACGGCGGCGGGGGCTTCAGCTCGGCGCCAAAGCGGAAATGCCAAAAGCCGCCCATCGCAAAACGGGCGGCTGATTGGCAATCTGCAATCCGGTATTAAAAAAGCTTTGGCGGCAGAGTCTGGCTGCGCATGCGCTTGTGATGGCGCTTGACTGCAGCGGCCAACTTGCGCTTACGCTCGGCAGTAGGCTTCTCGTAAAACTCACGCGCACGCAGCTCGGTCAGCAGACCGGTTTTTTCAACAGTACGCTTGAAACGTCGAATGGCTACTTCGAACGGCTCATTTTCCTTCAGGCGAATGGCAGGCATTAACTCTATCCTAGTTTCAAAGATCGACAGAACACAATTGAGCCGGGCATTATAAACAAAGACAACACAAAACGCCAAGCTCTTTGTTGTTTCTTTTGTTTGGCACCGGCCAGGGTAGAATGCCGGCCATGCTGATTCTTGGAATTGAATCGTCCTGCGACGAAACAGGGGTGGCGCTTTATAGCACCGACGCCGGCGGCGCGCTGCTCGCGCATGCGCTGCACTCGCAGATCCTGATGCACCGCGAATACGGCGGCGTCGTCCCGGAACTCGCCTCGCGCGACCACATCCGGCGCACCGTGCCGCTGCTGCGCAAGGTATTGCGCGACAGCGGCCGCGCGCTCGGCGAGGTCGACGCCATCGCCTATACGCAGGGACCGGGCCTGGCCGGCGCGCTGCTCGTCGGCGCAGCCTTTGCCGAGGGGCTGGCCGCGTCGCTGGGCGTCCCGACGGTTCCGGTGCACCATCTCGAAGGCCACCTGCTGTCGCCGCTGCTGTCGCGCAACCCGCCGACCTTCCCGTTCGTCGCGCTGCTGGTCTCCGGCGGGCACAGCCAGCTGATGCGCGTGACCGGCGTCGGGCACTACGAACTGCTCGGCGAGACGCTCGACGACGCGGCTGGCGAAGCCTTCGACAAGACTGCCAAATTACTCGGCCTGCCCTACCCCGGCGGCCCGGCGCTCGCCGAACTGGCCGAGCGCGGCGAACCGGATTCAGTCAAGCTGCCGCGCCCGATGCTGCACTCTGGCGACCTCGATTTCAGTTTCAGCGGACTCAAGACGGCGGTACTGACCAAGGTTCGCGCCATTGAAACGCTCGACGAACAGCAGCGCGCCGACATCGCGCGCGGCTTCCAGGAAGCGATCGTCGAAGTCCTGGTCAAGAAGTCGCTGCGCGCGGTACGGCAAAGCGGGCTCAAACGGCTGGTCGTCGCCGGTGGCGTCGGCGCCAACCGCGAGCTGCGCCGGCAACTCGACGCGGCGGCGGCAAAACATGGAATTACCGTCTACTACCCGGAGCTTGAGTTCTGCACCGACAACGGCGCCATGATTGCACTGGCCGGCGCGCTGCGCTTTGAGGCCGGCGCTTCGATCAAGCCGGCCGGCGCTTTCGCCGTGCGGCCGCGCTGGCCGCTCGCAGAATTAACGCACTGACCCGGCCTTTTCACCCTTCTTTTTCCCGGCGCCGATCTTCGGCTCGGTTCCCGCCATCAGCCGCTGCAGGTTCTGCCAATGCTTGCCGATCAAGGCCATGGCGATGATGGCAACGGCCAGCAGCCGCACGTCGCTGCCCCACAGGAAAAAGGCGAAGAGCGGCGCCGCTGCGGCCGAGAGCAACGCCGCCAGCGACGAATAGCGCAGCAGCACGGCGATCACCAGCCAACAGACGAGTACCGCCAGACCAAGTCGCGGGTCGATCGCCAGCAACACGCCGGCGGCGGTCGCGACGCCCTTGCCGCCCTTGAACTTGAGGAACACCGGGTAGAGGTGGCCGAAGAAGACGGCAAGCGCGACAAACACGGTCAAGCCATCGGCGAAGCCGTAACCGGGGCCGTAGGTCTGTGCCAGAAAAACCGCGAGCCAGCCCTTGGCCATGTCGCCGAGCAGCGTCGTTGCCGCGGCGGCCTTGTTGCCGCTGCGCAGCACGTTGGTCGCCCCCGGATTCTTCGAGCCGTAGCTGCGCGGATCGGCGAGGCCGAAGAGCCGGCTGCAGACCACGGCGAACGGAACGGAGCCCAGGAGATAGGCGGACAGCACGGCGAGCGCAGCGATCAAGGTATTGGACATGAGTGAATCCCGAAAACAGGAAGGAGGCCTGGGTTAGAATGCGCAGACTACCGGGCTCGGTGCGACCGCCCGGCCCCCGATTTTACACTGACCCGACCTCCCGCCGCATGGACATCATCTTTATCGACGACCTTCGCCTCTCGACATTGATCGGGATCTACCCGCGCGAGAGGTCGGTGCCGCAGACCGTCGAGATTTCGCTGCAGATCGGCACCTCGACCGTCGGCGCCGGTGCCAGCGACGACATCGGCGATACCATCGACTATGCGGTCGTCGTCGACCGCCTGCGCAGCGAATTGGCAGCGCGGCATTTCAAGCTGCTCGAAAAGCTCGCCGAATACATCGCCAGCCTGCTGCTCGACGATTTCGGCGCGCCCTGGGTACGCGTCTCGATCGCCAAGATCGGCGTGATGCGTGATGTTCGGCGCGTCGGCGTGATCATCGAACGCGGCGAGGCGACCTGATCAGCCCTTGAGCGCGACTTCGACGACGGTCGGCGACAGTACGCGCACCAGGTCGTGCGGATGGACGCCGACCAGGAAGCCGCGGCGGCCGCCGTTGATGTAGATCAGCGGCAGGTCGAGGATGGTTTTCTCGATGTAGATCGGCATCGGCTTCTTGGTGCCAAACGGGCTGGTGCCGCCGACCAGAAAGCCGCTATGCCGGTTGGCGACCCCCGGCTTGCACGATTCGACCTTCTTGTGGCCGATCTGGCGCGCCAGTTCCTTGGTCGACACCTTGCAATCGCCGTGCATCAGCACGATCAGCGGCTTACCCGCCTCGTCTTCCATGATCAGCGTTTTGATCACCGAGTGTTCGTCGACGTTGAGCTCGCGCGCCGAGACCTTGGTGCCGCCGTGCTCTTCGTAGTCGTAGAGGTGATTGGAATGCGCGACGCCGTGCTGGTTGAGGAAAATGGTCGCCTGGGTTTCGGGGGCATTGCCGGATTTCATGATCTTTCTCCTGAAGCTGACCGAGCAGCATACCAGAGGCAACGTCAGCCGCGCGGGTGGTGCTGGGCATGCAAGGATTTGAGCCGCTCGCGAGCGATGTGCGTGTAAATCTGCGTGGTCGAAATGTCGGAGTGCCCGAGCAGCAACTGAACGACCCGCAGGTCGGCACCGTGGTTGAGCAGATGGGTCGCAAAAGCGTGGCGCATGACGTGCGGCGACAAGCGCGCCGGGTCGATTCCCGCTTGCAGCGCGTAGCGCTTGATCAGATACCAGAAGGCCTGGCGCGTCATCGCCGCACCGCGCGTGGTGACAAAGAGATCGTTGCTCTGCCGCCCCTCGAGCAGTGCCGGACGGCCTTCTGCCAGATAGCGCCGCAACCAGTCGATAGCCTCCTCGCCGAGCGGAACCAAGCGCTCCTTGCTGCCCTTGCCGAAGACGCGGATCACACCCATCTCGAAATTGACTTCGTGCAGTTTCAGGCCAACCAGTTCGGAGACGCGCAGCCCCGTGGCGTAGAGCGTTTCAAGCATGGCGCGGTCGCGCAGCCCCAGACTGGCGTCAAGCTCCGGCGCGGCGAGCAGCGCTTCGACCTGGGCTTCGGAGAGGACTTTCGGCAAGCGCGACGGCTTGACCGGCATGGCGATCTTGAGCATCGGATCGGCGCCTATCCGTCCGCGCGCCAGCAGGTAACGGTAGAAACGGCGCAACGTCGAAATGTAGCGTGCCTGCGACGAGGCGCGCAGCGTTTGCGAAAGCGCCGCGACAAAGCGCATCAGCGACGCTTCGTCGGCCGCGCACAACGCCGGCAGTTGCTGCTCGCCAAGCCAGTTCGAAAAATGCAGCAGGTCGCTGCGATAGCTCGAAAGCGAAGCCTTGGCCAGCCCGTCTTCGAGCCACAGCGTGTCGCAGAAAGCGTCGATTTCAGCCCGATCGTCCAGATTCGCCTCGGCGTCCTTCATCTAGAAACCTCGAATCGAACCACGGCGACACGGCGGGCACAGCGAACCCCTCGGAGTTGAAAACCACCCCGATACGCCCATAGGGGTGACCTGAAAAGCATAGGAATTTTTTCGCCGTGATCGCTGTGTCGCCGTGGTCAATGATCTGTTCCAAGTTCATGCGCCAGCAGCCAGCGCTTGACGTCGAGCAGGAAACCGCCGCGCTGCCGCGCAAAGCCGCCCAGGCCGCCGTCGCTGGCGATCACCCGATGACACGGAACGACGAGCGGGAAGGGATTGGCGCCGCAGGCCTGGCCGACCGCGCGCGGCGCGTTGTGCAGGGCGCGGGCAAGCTCGCCGTAGCTCTTCGTCTGGTGGCTCGGGATGGCCGCGATCTCACCCCAGACGCGCCGCTGAAAGGCAGTCCCCGAAGGACGCAGCGGCAGGCCGAAGACAAAATCCGGGTCGGCCAGATAGGCACGCAACTGGCACTCGGCTTCCGCCGCCAGCGCGTTCGCGGGATTCGCTTCGCGACCGGGTTCGAGATACTCGAGCGAATGGATCTCGATCTCGTCGCAACGCAGCCCGATGCAAAAACCCGGCGCGGCAACGACCAGTTGATAGTTGTCAGGCAAAGTCATCTCACCTCCCGCCGGTGGCTTTTCAAGGAACTCAGCGACGCACTTGGCCGCTGCCCAGAACGATCCATTTCTGGCTGGTCAAGCCTTCGAGCCCGACCGGGCCGCGCGCGTGTATCTTGTCGGTCGAGATGCCGATCTCGGCGCCCAAGCCGTATTCAAAGCCGTCGGCAAAGCGCGTCGAGGCGTTGATCATGACCGACGACGAATCGACCTCGCGCAGAAAACGCAAGGCTTTGGAGTAATTCTCACTGACAATAGTTTCAGTATGGTGCGATCCGAAGCGGTTGATGTGATCGATCGCCTCGTCGATTCCGGCGACGACCTTGACCGAGATGATCGGCGCCAGGAATTCGGCAGCGTAATCCTCGTCGGTCGCCGCGAGCGCCTCGGCAACCAGCGCCCGAGTCTCTTCACAGCCGCGGATCTCGACGCCCTTGGCGGTCAGCATCGCGGCGATCGGCGGCAGCAAGCGGGCCGCGGCGGCGCGCGCGACGAGCAGCGACTCGGCGGTATTGCAGGTACCGTAACGCTGCGTCTTCGAGTTCTCGACGATAGCCATCGCCTTGTCGAAATCGGCGTCGTCGTCGACATAGACGTGGCAGTTGCCGTCCAGGTGCTGGATCATCGGCACCCGCGACTCGGCGAGCAGGCGCGCGATCAGCCCCTTGCCGCCGCGCGGCACGATCACGTCGACGTACTCGCGCATGGTGATCAGCTGACCGACCGCAGCGCGGTCGGTGGTGTCGATCACCTGCACGACGTCGGCCGGCAGGCCGGCGAGCGCGAGCCCTTCGTGCACCAGCGCGGCGATCACGCGATTGCTGCGGATCGCTTCGGAACCGCCGCGCAGGATCGCCGCATTGCCGGATTTGAGGCACAGCGCTGCGGCGTCGGCGGTCACGTTCGGGCGCGCCTCGTAGATGATGCCGATGACGCCGAGCGGAACGCGCATCTTGCCGACCTGGATCCCGCTCGGGCGGAATTTAAGATCGCTGATCTCGCCGACCGGGTCGGGCAGCGCGGCGATCTGCTCGACGCCGTCGGCCATCACGGCGACGCTTCTTTCGGAAAGCGTCAGCCGCTCGAGCATCACCGGCTCAAGACCGGCAGCGTGCGCCGCAGCCAGATCATCGCGGTTGGCGGCGAGCAAGGCGGTCGATTCGCGCCTGATCGCGCTGGCGATCGCGCGCAGCGCATCGTTCTTGACCCGACTGTCGGCGCGCGCGATGGCGCGTGACGCGTCGCGCGCCTGACGACCGACGCGCTGCATATAGGCTTGAAGCTCCACGACTGACCTGCTTTCTACGACCAAAACGCGATTATAGCCAGCGATCGAATAAAAGCCTTAATGGAACCATTGGAAAGAGATACACTCTGACCGCTACGAAATCCTGCATCCAACCGACCATGACTCCAAAACTGATTATCCCCGCCGAAGTGAAAGTCTGTGCAACCTGCAGCTATTGGGACGGCGAACGAAAGATTGACCCGGAACTGCGCGTGATCGTCGTCGCCGACAGTTGCGAGGGCGAATGCCTGGTACAGGAAAAATGCTGCCAGGGCCTCAACGACGAAGGCAAGTGGCGCGACGACTGCCTGTGGGAACACCTGGCGCCCGACGAACCGCCGCCCGACAAGGAATAATCGTGGCGTGCGCATTGGCGCACGCGGCCAAGCTTCAGCAAATCCCCAGCCCGAGACGCAAGAACTCATCCCAGACATCGCCGGCACCGGCAGCGCCCTTGATCAAGCGGTCGATTCGCGCCGCATGCGCCAGCGCCGCATTGGCCCGGCCGACATCGACGCGCTGCACTGCGCGTTTGAACAAGGCTTGCCGCGCGCCCCAGATGCGCGCCTCCTTGAGCAGCGCATCGAGCGACTGACGCTGCTGCAAGCCGGCCACAACCTGCGCCAGCGCGCGCACTTCTTCAGTGAGCGCCCAGAGCACCAGTGGCGGCGCCTCGCCTTCCTGCTGCAAACCGTCGAGCGTTCGCGTCAGACGCGCCACGTCGCCGGCGAGCAGCGCTTCGCGCAGCCCATCGAGGTCGTAGCGCGCGACGTTGAGCACCGCGTCCTGGACCTGTTGCAGCGAGAGCTCGCCGGCCGGATGCAGCAAGCCGAGCTTGAGGATTTCCTGATGCGCGGCGAGCAGGTTGCCCTCGACGCGTTCGGCGATGAAGCGTAGCGCGTCGCCTTCAGCGCTCTGTTGCTGCCGCTGCAGGCGGCCGGCGATCCATGCGGGCAATTGCGCGAGGTTGGGCGGGACCAGTTTGATGGCCACCCCGGCGTCGGTCAGCGCCTTGAGCCAGGCAGCCTTTTCGTCGCTCCAGTCGAGCCCGGGAAGCGTCACCAGCAGCAGCGCGTCGGGCGAAGGATTGGCGCAGTAATCCTGGATCGCCGCGCCGCCCTCGCGCCCCGGCTTGCCGGTCGGAATGCGCAGGTCGATCAGCGTGCGGCCGCCAAACAGCGACATATTGCCCGCTGCGTGGTGCAGTTCGACCCAGTTGAAACCGGCCATCGCGGTGAGCACGTTGCGCTCGTCGAAACCGCCGCGGCGCGCCGCGGCGCGGATCGCGTCGGCGGCTTCGATGACCAGCAGCGGCTCGTCGCCATAGACGACATAGACCGCTTTGAGCTCACGTTCAAGATGCGCCGCCAGCTGCTCGCCCTTGAGCAGCATGACTTACTCCGCAGCCGCCGGCGGCGTCGGCTTGGCTGCCGCCAGACGGCGCATCAGCTGCTGTATCAGGTCGGTTTCCATGTCGCGCCAGAGCAATTCCTCTTCCTGCGTCTTGGCCAGCACGTCCGAGTCGGCGTAGGTCAGATCGCGATAGAGCTCGACCTGGCCGGGCAACACCAGATCGCCGCCCTTTTTGTCGACGACGCGGTAACCATAGCGGTAGCGCAAGCGCTTTTCGCGCGCTCGGCCCGAACTGGAATATGAAAGAATAATCGTTTCCTTGAGTTCGACCGTCATCAGAAAGGTCGCCTGAGCGTCCTGGGCAGAGTCAGCGAGGCGCGCCGACCCCGAGGCGCGGATCGCGCGCTTGAGGCCGGCGATGACCACCGAATAGTCGGTGCCGGAAACATAGATGCTCTCGTAGGGCAGCGAATACGCGCCACGCAGCTGAAAGCCGCAGCCGGCGATGAGCGCCATCAGAACGGCCAGAAAACATAGACGAAGACGACGCATCTCTTGAGTCCTTTGCCGACTAGACGACGATATTGACGAGACGACCCGGAACAACGATCAGCTTCTTCGGCGCTTGTCCGGCAAGATGCTTTTGCACAACCTCGCTGGCCAGCGCCGCCGCCTCGATGCTCGCCTTGTCGGCGGTGGCGGCAACGCGCAGGCTACCGCGCAGCTTGCCGTTGACCTGCAGCATCAGCTCGATTTCATCCTGCACCAGCGCCGCCTGATCAACTTTCGGAAAAGCCTGCGCGCCCGCCGCCTGGCCCGGTCTGAGCTCGGCGTAGAGCGCTTCGCAGACGTGCGGGACGATCGGATAGAGCAGCAGCGCTACGGCTTCGAGCGCTTCCTGACGGATCGCACGAACGTTCGCCGAAGCTGCGGGAAGCTTGCCGTAGGCGTTAAGCAGCTCCATCACCGCGGCGATCGCCGTATTGAACTGCTTGCGCCGGCCGTAATCGTCGGCGACTTTGCCGATCGTCTGATGCAGTTGGCGGCGGAAGGTCTTGAGCTCGTCGGACAACGCTTCTTCGCTCGTATAGGCGGCGACCAGGCCATCACCGACGTGCTCGAAGACGATGCGCCAGACGCGCTTCAAGAAACGGTAGGCGCCTTCGACGCCGGCATCGGACCATTCGAGCGACTGGTCGGGGGGGCTCGCGAACATGATGAACAGGCGCGCCGTGTCGGCGCCGAATTCGTCGATCAGCGCCTGCGGATCGACGCCGTTGTTCTTCGACTTCGACATCTTCTCGATGCCGCCGATGGTGACCGGCAGGCCGTCGGCGCGCAGCGTCGCGCCGACCGGACGGCCGCGCTCGTCGCTGGTGAAATCGACGTCGGCCGGGTTGATCCACTGCTTCTTGCCGCCCGCGTCTTCGCGGTAGAAAGTCGGCGCGACGACCATTCCCTGCGTCAGCAGGTTGGCGAACGGTTCGCCGAGACCGCTATCGCCGAAGAGGCCGGTATCGCGCATCAGCTTGGTCCAGAAGCGCGAATAGAGCAGGTGCAGGATGGCGTGTTCGATGCCGCCGATGTACTGGTCGATGCCGCCCTTGCACCAGTAAGCGACGCGCTCGTCGACCATCGCCTGATCGTTGTCCGGACAGCAATAGCGCAGGAAATACCACGACGACTCGACGAAGGTATCCATCGTATCGGTCTCGCGCCGCGCCGCGCCGCCGCATTTCGGGCACGTACATTCGTAGAACTCGGGCATCTTGGCGAGCGGACTGCCGGCGCCGGTCACCGTCACGTTCTCGGGCAACACCACCGGCAGTTGCTCGTCGGGAACCGCGACGTCGCCGCAGCTCGCGCAGTGGATGATCGGAATCGGGCAGCCCCAGTAGCGCTGGCGCGAAATACCCCAGTCGCGCAGGCGGAACTGCACCTTCTTTTCACCCAGACCTTTGGCCGCGAGGTCGGCGGCGATGGCATCGACCGCGTCCTGGTAGGCAAGACCCGTGTACTTGCCCGAATTGACGCAGTAGACGTCCTTGCTGCCGTACCACTCCTGCCAGGCTTCGGTCGAAAAAACCTGTTCCTTGCCGCCCTCCTTGGCGCCGACCGATTGCACGATGGCGATTCCGTACTTCTTGGCGAAAGCGAAATCGCGCTCGTCGTGCGCCGGGACGGCCATCACCGCGCCGTCGCCGTAACCCATCAGCACGTAGTTGCCGACCCACACTTCGACTTTCTCGCCGGTCAGCGGATGGTCGACGAAAATGCCGGTCGGCATGCCTTTCTTTTCCATCGTCGCCATGTCGGCCTCGGCGACGCCGCCGCACTTGCACTCATCGATGAACGCGGCGAGTTCGGCGTTGCTCTTGGCGGCGTGGGTCGCCAGCGGGTGTTCGGCGGCCACCGCGACGAAGGTCACGCCCATGATGGTGTCGGCGCGGGTGGTGAACACCCACAGCTTTTCGGACTTACCGCCCTGTTGATACGGGAAAGCGAAGCGAACGCCCTCGCTCTTGCCGATCCAGTTCTTCTGCATCGTCTTGACCTGCTCGGGCCAGCCGGTGAGCTGGTCGAGGTCGGCGAGCAACTCTTCGCCGTAGGCGGTGATCTTCATGTAGTACATCGGAATTTCGCGCTTCTCGATCAACGCGCCAGAACGCCAGCCGCGCCCGTCGATCACCTGCTCGTTGGCCAGAACGGTCTGATCTTCCGGGTCCCAATTGACCGTACCGAGGCGCTTGTAGATCAGGCCTTTTTCATAGAGGCGGGTAAACAGCCATTGCTCCCAGCGGTAATAATCCGGCTTGCACGTCGCCAGCTCGCGCTCCCAGTCGATCGCGAAACCGAGGCGCTTGAGTTGCTGCTTCATGTATTCGATGTTGGCGTAGGTCCATTGCGCCGGCGGTACGTTGTTCTGGATCGCCGCGTTCTCGGCGGGCATGCCGAAGGCGTCCCAGCCCATCGGCTGCATCACGTTGAAGCCCTGCATGCGGTGAAAACGCGAGAGCACGTCGCCGATCGTGTAGTTGCGCACGTGGCCCATGTGCAGCTTGCCCGAAGGATAGGGAAACATCGACAGGCAATAGTACTTTGGCCGGCTCAAGTCCTCGATGGCACGCGCGGCGCCGGTCTTGTTCCAGTGCGCCTGAGCGGCGAGTTCGATCTCTTGGGGCTGGTATTTTTCTTGCATGGCGGGCAATGGTCAAAAATGGACTAAGCCGCGAATTATACGCGGTTTGCCGCGCTGCTCCGGGAGTGCCGATGGCGTCCGGCAAAGGTCGCCGAGCAATGCTTGAGCATCAGCTTTGGCTTGGGCGGCGAACGTTTGCGCCGCACCGCGAAAGCAGAACTCATCTCATTGATCGAGATAGGCTTTGTGATAAAGTGGCTATTCGTTTGCTCTGCGGGAACCGTTCATGACCCTTGCTCAACAATTTGCCGCCTACAGTGAATGGCGGTCGCATCTCTCGGGCGGCCTCGAAGCGTTCCGCAAATGTTTGTCCGACAACGAGCTTTCCGACGCCCAGACCGACCTGCGCCTGCGCCTGCTGCTCGACAAATTGCACGAAGACCGCCTGCAGGTCGCCTTTGTCGCCGAATTCTCGCGCGGCAAGTCCGAGTTGATCAACGCCATTTTCTTCGCCGATTACGGCAACCGCATGCTGCCGTCGACCGCCGGTCGCACCACGATGTGCCCGACCGAACTGATGTACGACCCGAGCAAGCCGCCTTCGATCGAACTGCTGCCGATCGAGACCCGCGAGCGCCATTCGAGCCTCAGCGAATACAAGCGCTTCGCCGACCAATGGACGGTACTGCCGCTGGACAGCGGATCGCCCGAAGCGATGCAGCAGGCGCTGCACTCGGTCAGCGAAGTCACGCGCGTCTCGGCACAAGAGGCCGAAAGATACGGCTTTGCGAGCGGCGGCCAGAACGGCGCGGCGCGGCGCCGCGCCGACGACGGCCTCGTCGAAATCCCGCGCTGGCGCCACGCCATCATCAACTTCCCGCACCCGCTGCTCAAACAGGGGCTGGTCATTCTCGACACGCCGGGCCTCAATGCGATCGGCACCGAACCCGAGCTGACCTTGTCGCTGCTGCCCAATGCCCACGCCGTGCTGTTCATTCTGGCCGCCGACACCGGCGTGACGCAATCCGACCTGGCGATCTGGAACGATCACATCGGCGCGCCGGGCGGGCGAAAAAAAGGGCGACTGGTCGTTCTCAACAAGATCGACAGCCTGTGGGACGAGCTCAAATCCGCAGCGCAAATCGACGCCGAGATCGCCAAACAGGTGGCCAGTTGCGCGACCACGCTCGACCTGCCGATCGACCAGGTCTTCCCGGTGTCGGCGCAGAAGGCGTTGGTCGCCAAGATCAACGGCGACGACGCGCTGCTGCAGCGCAGCCGCCTTAACGCGCTCGAAGTCGCGCTGTCCGAGGAGCTGATCCCGGCCAAGCAGGAAATCATTCACGAGGCAGCCGACGCCGAGTTTTCCGACATCCACCGGCGCACGCTCGGCCTGCTCGAATCGCGCCTGTCCGGCCTGCGCGAACAACTGGGCGAACTCACCGAACTGCGCGGCAAGAACAAGGGCGTCGTCGAGTACATGATGGGCAAGGTGCGCATCGAGAAGGAAGAGTTCGAGTCGGGCCTGCAGCGCTACTACGCGCTACGCAGCATCTTCTCGCAGCTGACCAACAAGCTCTTTGCCCACCTCGGGATCGACTCGCTGCGCACGCTGATTTCGAGCACGCGCGAGACGATGATCGAAGCGACCTTTTCGAAAACGCTGTCCGACGCGATGGAGAATTTCTTTCGCGTAACGCGCGAAAACCTCAAGAAATCGGACGGCGAAATCAGCGAAATTCTGACCATGATGGAAGCCATCTACAAGAAATTCGCAGTCGAGCACGGTCTTAAGCTCGGCACGCCGCACGGCTTTTCGCTGATTCGTTACGAAAAGGATATCGACCGCCTGGAAAGCTGGTGCGATACCCATCTCAACACTATGTTTCAGTTGATGACGCTCGAAAAAAGCAAGGTCACGCAGCGCTTTTTCGAGGAAGTCGCGCTACAGGTCAGGCACGCCTTCGAACGCGCCAACCGCGACGCCGAAGCGTGGCTCAAGGCGATCATGGCGCCGATGGAAACTCAGGTCCGCGAACACCAGATCCAGTTCAAACGACGGCTCGAGAGCATCAAGCGAATTCATCAGGCGACCGACACGCTCGAGGATAGAATCAACGAGCTTCTGCACGTCGAGTCAGAGCTGGTCTCACAGCTGCGGGCGATCGGCAACGTCGCCGGCGACGTTGAACGCCAGCTGGAAATCGGGTCGAGCCGCCTGCGCCACGCCGCCTGACGGCCCCGCCGCCGCAAGCGCGGCGGCGCATCGAGACGGTAATCAGCCCGGGCGTTTATTGCCCGTCAGCTTGGTGTACTTGACCCACAGCTGGTCTTCGTTTTCCACATGCGCGGGGTCCTTCGGAATGCAATCGACCGGGCAGACCTCGACGCACTGCGGCGTATCGTAATGGCCGACGCACTCGGTGCATTTGTTGGGGTCGATCTGGTAGATCTCTTCGCCCTGAGAAATCGCTTCGTTCGGGCACTCGGGCTCGCAAACGTCACAATTGATGCACTCGTCGGTAATAATCAAAGACATAGTTGCTTTTCCTTCAGTTCATTGAAATTTTTCGGATACTCTTTTGGCCAGCCGCTGGCAAATGGCCGGATGGACAAACTTGCTGACGTCACCGCCGAGGATGGCGATCTCGCGAACCATCGTTGCCGAGATGAACATGTATTGCTCACCCGGCGTCAGGAAGATCGTTTCGACATCGGGATAGAGATTTCTGTTCATTCCCGCCATCTGGAATTCATACTCGAAGTCCGACGCGGCGCGCAGGCCGCGCAGGATGACCTTGGCGCACTTGCTGTGCAAGAAATCCATGAGCAGGCCATCGAAGCCGCAGACCTCGACATTCGGATACTGCGCCAGCAGTTCCTGCGCAATCTCGACGCGCTCGGCGAGCGAAAAGAACGGCCGCTTCGAACGACTCTCGGCGATGCCGACGATCACGTGATCGAAAAGATTGGCAGCGCGCCGCACCAGATCCTCGTGACCCCGCGTCATCGGATCGAAAGTGCCTGCATAAATTGCCGTTCGCTTATTCAGCGTCCTCATGGGTCTCGCCTCGTCGCATCAAGTGATAACAAACCTGCCCGGCCCGGCCACGCCGCACCGTACGCCAGTCGCCGCAGGATTCCAGACCGTGTTCGGCTTCGACGTAAAGCACGCCGTCAGCGGCCAGCAGGTCCGGCAGCAACGGCGCCACGCGGTCCACCCAGCCCTGCTGATACGGCGGATCGAGAAACAGCACGTCGAAGCGCGAACCTGCCGAACGCAGCAAGGAGGCGAATTTTACCGCATCCGCGCGAACAATCTGCAAACGCTCGCCGGCATCGAGCAGGCGCGCATTCTCTTCAAGCGCTGCCAGCACCTTCGGCGACTTGTCGACCATCACCACCCGTTGCGCGCCGCGCGACGCGGCTTCAAAGCCCAGCGCACCGCTGCCGGCGAAGAGGTCGAGGCAAGACCGCCCGGAGAGATCCTGCCCGAGCCAGTTGAACAAGGTCTCACGAACGCGGTCCGGCGTCGGGCGCAGCCCCTCCGAATCGGGAAAAGACAGGATCCGCCGCCGCCATTGCCCACCGATGATGCGTACTGTATTCAAAATTAACCTGTTTGCCAGAAAAACCGATACTTAACCACAACGCGCACGACGCAGACAACGGAAAGAATCGACTTCGGGCCATTTACATTACTCCCGCCCTTGCCTTCGTTGCCCCGGCGATTGGCGGCAGTCCCGCCACGGGCGGTCAACGCCGGCAAGCTCGCCGGACGCCCGGTCTCCCCGCATCAGCAGCCGAGGGACGCTTCTGTTAAAATTTGCCCCTCAGGTCAGCGGCGAGCGCATCTTACCATCGCCGCATTCAACACTTTCACCGAACCCCCTAGCGACAAAAGGTCCCATGTTTTCTTTCCTCAAGAAGTCCGCCGACGCCAAGGGCGGCGCAGCGCCAGGCGATCGGGCGCCAACGCCGCCCGAGCTCTCCTGGCGCGAGCGACTCAAGGCGGGACTGGCGCGAACTCGCGCGCAGTTCGGTGGAAAGCTCAAATCGATTTTCTCGCGTGGCAAGGTCGACGACGAGTTGCTCGAAGAACTCGAAACGCTATTGCTGACCAGCGACGTCGGGCTGGAAGCGACTGCGCACCTGCTCGACGAGCTCAAGGCACGCGCCAAGCGCGACCAGATCGACACCCCCGAGGGAATCCAGGGGGCGCTCGCGGACGCGCTGCACGAACTGCTGCTGCCGCTCGAAAAACCGCTGGTCATCTCCGAAAAACGCCCGTACGTGATCATGATCGCAGGCGTCAACGGCGCCGGAAAAACGACGTCGATCGGCAAGCTGGCCAAGCACTTTCACGCCCAGGGCCTGTCCGTACTACTGGCCGCCGGCGACACCTTCCGCGCCGCGGCGCGCGAACAACTGCAGACCTGGGGTGAGCGCAACCAGGTGACGGTGATCTCGCAGGAATCGGGCGACCCGGCGGCGGTGATCTTCGACGCCATCGCCGCAGCCAAGGCGCGCGGCATCGACATCGTTCTCGCCGATACCGCCGGCCGTCTGCCGACCCAGCTGCATCTGATGGAAGAAATCGCCAAAGTCCGCCGCGTCATCCAGAAAGCCGACCCGAGCGCGCCGCACGAGACGCTGCTGGTACTCGACGCCAATTTCGGACAGAACGCGCTGACGCAGGTGCAGTCCTTCGACAAATCGATCGGCATCACCGGCCTCGTCGTCACCAAACTCGACGGCAGCGCCAAGGGCGGCGTGATCGCTGCGATCGCGCGCCAGTGTCCGAAGCCGATCCGCTTCATCGGCATCGGCGAAGGCATCGACGACCTGCGCCCATTCAATGCCCGCGACTTCGTCGACGCGCTGTTCGAGTAGTTTGGTAAAGCAGCGAACCACGGCGACGCAGCGGTCACAGCGAAAAGCCATGACCGAGATTGCTATAGTTAGGTACCCGATGAGTGACATGAAACAACCCATAAGAGCAGTTTTTCTCGCCGTGTTCGCCGTGCCCGCCGTGGTTAACTCAAGGTTTTCAAAGTGATCTCTGCCACCGCCGTCAGCAAACGCTACCCAGAGGGACTGCAAGCGCTCAGCGACGTCAGCTTCGAGATCGACGCGGGCGAAATGGTGTTCTTCACCGGCCACTCGGGCGCCGGAAAATCGACGCTGTTCCGCCTGCTGGCGGCGATCGAGCGACCGACCTCGGGCAGCATCGTGGTCAATGGAAAAAACCTCGCGGCGCTGAGCAAAAGCGCGATCCCCTACCTGCGCCGCAACTTCGGGCTGATCTTTCAGGACCAGAAGCTGCTCTTCGACCGCAGCGTGCTCGACAACGTGCTGCTGCCGCTGGCCATCGTCGGCCTGCCGGCGCGGGAAGCGGCGCGCCGCGCGCGCGCCGCGCTCGACAAGGTCGGCCTGCTCGATCGCGAAAAGGCCAATCCGATCGCGCTGTCGGGCGGCGAACAGCAACGGCTGGCGATCGCGCGCGCGGTCGTCAATCGCCCGGCGATCCTGCTCGCCGACGAACCGGCGGCCAATCTCGACGCCGAATCGGCGGGTGCCATTCTTGAGATCTTTCGCGCCTTCCATCAGGTCGGCGTCACGCTGCTGATCGCCACCCACAATCCGCAGTGGATGGCGAGCGCCTCGCCGCGCGTGTTGCAGCTCGAACGCGGCCATCTGGTCGGAGACGCCGCATGAGCCGCTATCTCGCGCAACACCTCGCGGCGCTGCAGGGCGCGCTGCGCCGCATTGCCAGCACACCGCTCAGCTCGCTGCTGTCGCTGCTGGTAATCGGCGTCGCGCTGGCGCTGCCGAGCGCCGGCTGGCTGATCATCGACAACCTCGGCGCGGTCACCGGCAGCGCCTCGGGCGTCCAGCAGATCAGCGTCTTCATGACGATCGACGCGGGCAAGAAGGACATCGGCGAAATCGAATCGCGCCTGGCTGCGGCCAAGCCCGGCAACTGGCGCTTCGTCGCGCGCGACGAAGCCTTGAAACAACTGCAAGCGTCCGAGGGGATGGCCGAAATCGTCGCCAGCCTGCCGAGGAATCCGCTGCCCGACGCCTTCGTCGTCGAACCGACCGATACCGAGCCGCAGGCCATGGAACGCTTGGCCAAGACCTTCTCGGGCTGGCCCAAGGTCGCCCACGTCCAGCTCGATTCGGCGTGGATCAAGCGTTTCGACGCCTTTCTGCGCATCGGCAAGCTGGCCGTCACGATGCTCGCCAGCCTGCTCGCCGGCGCGCTGGTGACGGTGACTTTCAATACCATCCGCCTGCAGATTCTGGCGCAGGCCGCCGAGATCGAAGTCGCCAAGCTGATCGGCGCGACCGACGCGTTCATCAGTCGCCCCTTCCATTACTTCGGCGCGCTGCAGGGCGCGCTCGGCGGACTCTTTGCCGCGCTGCTGGTCGTGCTCGGCGGCCATCTGCTGGCCGCCCCGGTCGACGAACTGATCGCGCTCTACGGCGGCAGCTTCGCGCTGCACGGCCTGTCGGCGGCCAACGTCGGCGCGCTGGCGGCGATCGGCGCCGCGCTCGGCTGGCTCGGCGCGCAACTGTCGGTCGCCATCCACCTGCGCCGCCTGGGCTGAATCCTCGCCCGACCGGCGCTGCCGTTACGACGCGGGTCGCAAACTCTCTTCGATCGCCAGACCGATCGCCAGGATGCGCTGATCGCTCAGCGCCGGGCCAGCGACCATCAGGCCGACCGGCGCGCTGCCGGGCGCCTGACAAGGCAGTGAAAGCGCACAGCCATCGAGGAAGTTGATCATCGTCGGGTTGCGCAGGATCAGCCCGTTGGTGCGGAAATAAGCCTCGTCGGAAGCGACCAGATCGGCGATGACCGGCGCGACGACGGGGACGGTCGGCATCAGCAGCGCGTCGTAGCCGGCGATGGTCGCTTCGACGTCATTGATCCAGCGCGCCCGCGCGCCCAGCAGATCGATGTAGTCGGCCGCCGCCATCGCTTCGCCGCGAGCAATTCGCGAAACGACGCGCGGATCGTAGCGTTCGCCAGCACGCGCGATCAACGCACGATGCCAGGCCCACGCCTCGGCGGCGGTGAAACCGCCCTTGGCGTTGATCGCCTGCGACTCGCCAAAAGCCGGAACGGCGATTTCAGTGATCAGCGCACCGGCCGCCGACAGCCGCGTCAGCGCCGAGGCGAACGACGCTGCGACGTGCGCGTCCATCCCGTCGAGCACGACCGTGGTCGGCACCGCCAGGCGCAACCCTTGCAGCCTGGCGGCAAGCAACGGCGAAGCATCGTCGCCGGCGAGGATGGCGTCGAGCTGCGCGCAACAGGCGACGCTGGCCGCAATCGGTCCGATCGAATCGAGGTTGACCGAAAGCGGCAGCGCGCCGCGCGTCGGCACGCGGCGCGCCGTCGGCTTGAAGCCGGTCAGCCCGCACAGCGCGGCGGGAATGCGCACCGAACCGCCGGTATCGGAGCCGATTGCGGCGACCGCCATGGCGTCGCTCACCGACACTGCGGCGCCCGCCGACGAACCGCCGGGGATACGGCCGGTGGCGCGATCCCAGGGATTTTTCGGCGTCCCGTAGTGCGGATTGATTCCCAGGCCCGAATAGGCGAATTCGGTCATATTGGTCTTGCCGACCAGTACCGCGCCGGCGGCCTGCAGTCGCTTGACGATCACCGCGCTCTCGCTGGCCGCCGGCTCGCCCTGCAGCACGACCGACCCGGCGAGCGTCGTCTCGCCGGCGACGTCGAAAAGATCCTTGATCGAGATCGGCAAGCCGTCGATCGCCGAGCGCGACAGCCCGGCAGCGCGCAGCGTATCCGAGGCGGATGCCGCGGCGCGCGCCGCTTCCGTATAAACTCGCGTGAAGACGCGAGCGCCCTCGCCTTGCGGCGCTTCGATTCGCGCCAGCGCCGCCTCGACGAGGTCTTGCGACGAACTTGAGCCGGCGCGCAGCGCGGCCTGATGTTGAACAATGGTGGTCATTGAATCGCTCCCAAGTAAGGTAGTCAGGCGATCTCGGGCAGCACCTCGATCGCGTACTGGTGGCGCAGGCTACGCCCCGAACGCGGATCGTACAACGCCATGGCGAACGACGGCGACGGCCGGATGCCGCCGATCGCGCCGACCGTGCCGCAGCTCATCGCGCTGCCCGGCGGCAGTCCGCCGTAGCCGGCGATCAGATCGCCAGGCGTGCGCAGCGCAGCCAGCGTGCCGTCTTGATAGCGCACTTCCTTGCCGTCCTCGACGATCGTCGAGCGAATCACCAGTTCGTCCCAGTGATCGGCGACTTCGGCGAAACGCCAGGCGCTGCGGCCGACCGGCTTGGCGCACATCTGCTTGGCCAGTGCGACGCTCTGCGTCTCGACCTGGCGATCGGTATGGTCGGAAGTCAGGCTGACGTAGAGCTCGCCGTCGGCGACGAAGACCAGCGTCTCGACCTCGCCCGAGCCGTGCGGCCCGAGCACTTGAATCGAACTGGCCTGCGTCAACTGGTTTTCGGCGACACGGTAGTAGAGCGGAACGGCGCTCGGACGCGGCACGCCGAGCGCCGCCAGCTCTTCGATATGGTGCTCGATGGCGGCCAGGTCGCGACCGGCCCAGCCGGCGACGATGAAGGTATCGATGTCGACCGCCAGCTGGCGCGCAGGCGCGCCGTCGGTCGCTTCGACTTCAAAAAAAAGTTTCATTGAATTCTCCTGCGAATAGGGTTTGGTTGAAGCATGCGGCGACTCACTCGGCCATCACGCGCGGCAGCCACAACGCGAGGTCGGGAAACAGCGCGAGCAGCAGCACCATGAGAAACAGCGCCAGGACGAAGGGCAGGCTGCCGACGATCACGGCGTTGAGCGAACCGCCCTTGCGCAGGCTTTGCACGACGAACAGGTTCATGCCGACCGGCGGCGTGATCAGCGCCGTCTCGACCAGAACGACGATGACGATGCCCAGCCAGATCGGGTCGTAGCCGAGCGCGGTCATAATCGGCGCGACGATCGGAATGGTGACGATCATCATCGACAGCGTCTCCATGAAGCAGCCGAGGATCACGTAGAAAATCACCACCACCAGCAGCATCCAGCCCGCCGACAACCCGAGGCCGCTGATCGAACTGGTCAGCGATTCGGTGAGCCCGGTCGCCGCCATCACGAAGTTCAAAAAGCCCGCAGCGATGACGATCAGCATGATCATCGCGGTTGCGCGCATGGTGCCTTCGACCGCCTCGCGCAGCATGCGCAGCGACAAGCGCCGGAAACTCGCCGCCAGCCCGAGCGCGCCGAGCACGCCGAGCGCCGCAGCCTCGGTCGGCGTCGCCAGGCCGGCGTAGATCGAACCGACGACCATCAGGAAGATGAACAGCGGCGGCAACAGATGCTTGAGGCTGGCGAAACGCTCGCCCCAGGTCGCACTGATCCGCTGGCCGCCCCATTCCGGTTTGAGCACACAGGCGACAATGACGGTCAGCATGAACAACGCGGCGAGCGCGAAGCCGGGGATGAAACCGGCGAGATAGAGTTGCGGCACCGAAGAGTTGGTCAGCACGCCGTAGATCACCAGGTTGATCGACGGCGGGATCAGGATGCCGAGCGTCCCGCCCGCCGCGATGCTGCCCAAGAACAAGGGCTCGTTGTAACCGTAACGCTTGATCTGTGGAATGGCGACGGTGCCGACCGTCGCCGCGGTGGCGACGCTCGACCCCGAGGTCGCGGCGAACAGCGTCGAAGCGCCGATGTTGGCGTGCATCAGCCCGCCCGGAAGCCACGACAGCCACAGGCTCATGGCGCCGTACATGCTTTCGGCGATGCCGGCGCGCAACAGGATCTCGCCGAGCATGATGAACAGCGGGATGGCGACGAGCAGGAACTCGGTGTTCGAACTCCACGCCAGTTCGCCGATCGCTCGCGTCAGCGGCAGCATCGAAAAGAGCGGATCGAGCAGCAGCCCGAGCACGCCGAGCGCGGCGCCGACCGGAATCGAGAGGCCGATCAGCACCAGCAGCAGAACCATCGCGGTGGCGATCATGCGATTTCTCCCCGAACCATTCGCTCGCCGGCGGTCGCCTCGTCGAGCGCTTCCTCTTCCGACGAGCGCACGCCGCACAGCACCTTGATCGTCGCCAGGTCGCCGGTGACCAGCGCGGTCGACGCGCGGATCAGCATCAGCGTGAGCACCACGCACATCCACGCCAGACCGATCACCCACAGTCCCTGCGGCACCCATAGCGGCGTGCCGAGTGGCGTGTTGGCCGCTGAACTTTGCAGCCACGAGGTTTCCGCGACAAACGACGCGTAGTAGGTCAGGATCACCATGAAGACCGCCAGCGCGACCAGCGAGATCCAATCGAGCAGCGCCGCGACGCGGACCGGCAGCAATTGATAGAGCACGTCGACGCGGACGTTGCCGCGCTGCAGAACGACGAAGGCCAGCGCCCACGAAGTGCTGATCGCGAAGGCGTAGCCCGACAACTCGTCGGCGCCGCCGGTGGTGAACCCGAAGAACTTGCGCGCAACGACGTCGAAGCCGATCAGGAAGACGCTGGCCAGCGTCAGCGCGCCGCCGCACCAGACGGCACCAAGCGACAGCTTTTCAGCGCTGCGCAACAGACGGCCGAGAACGGCCGGAGGAGAAGCAGACATGAGTATCCCTCGTGGGTGTGACATGGGTTGATCCGCTGACGCGCGCCGCCGCTTTCGGTGGCGCGCGCCGGGCTTTACTTCTTGGCGGTCATGCCGACCGCCTTGCCGATCGTCGCGTTGAAGTCCTGCACACAGGTCGCCGAACAGCGCGCCGCCCACTTGGGCAGCACGATCTCCTGCATCAGCTTCTTGAGCAGCACGCGATCGGCCGCCGTCGGCTGAACGATGACCATCTTGCCCTTGACCGGCAGCGTACAGGCGGCCGCTCCTGAATTGCAGTCGTAGCCTTGCTGCGTCTGCGCCGCGGCAGCGTCCCACATATTGTCGATCATCGACGTGATATTGGTCTGCAGGAAGGCCTGCACCTTCGGATCGATCTTGTTCCAAGCCTTCTGGTTGACGCCGTGGATCTGCGAGTTCCAGTTGATCGGCAGCGCGTAGAGGTGCGTCGCGACCTCGAACCACTTGGCCGAATAGCCCGACAGCGAGCCGGTGATCGCGCAGTCGATGACCTTGTTCTGCATCGCCGGAACGACTTCGCCGAACGCCAGCGTGACGCCCGACCCGCCGAGCGCCTCGATGAACTCGGCCTGGGTGCGGCTGCTGGTGCGTACCTTTTTGCCCTTGACGTCGGCCAGGCTCTTGATCTCGGCGTTGCAGAACAGCACCTGCGCCGGATACGGCGACATGCCGAGAATCTTGATTCCCGATCCCGGCCCGTAAAACTTGGCGTAAACCGGGGCGAAAGCATCGACCACGGCGCGCGCGGTCTTGGCGTCGGGCGCCAAACCGGCGAGGTCGACCGCCTCGTTGATCGGATTGTCGCTCGAGAAATACGACAGCGTCGCCGTGCCGAACTCGACCACGCCCTGCGACATCAAGCGCAGCAACTCGGGCCCCTTGAGCCCCATCTCGTTGAAACCCTTGATCTCGGCGGTAACCTGACCGTTCGACAGCGTCGGCACGACCTTGGTCCAGAACGGCTTTTCGTAGTCGTTGTAAGCTGACAGATTGCTCAGGCCACCAACTACCTTGAGCTGGGTACGCGGCAGCGTTTGCGCATGGACGGAGAAACTCAGCAGCGCGGCCAGAGCCGCGGTAAAAACAAAGCGCTTGTTCATGACGGTTGGTTCCTTATCAACGGGGTTTAGGGTCGAACCACGGATTCCCGTTATTCCCGTGGCACGCAGCTACTGAAAGAACAGTGAAATTTCACTGCATTTTTAACATGCGGTTTATACTATGTCAAGCCGCTTTCTCGGGCTCCCGGCGCGATCCAGAGTGTTCGCCTGGCCAAATAAAACGCTGCAAGGGGTGTGCTTTGACAAAACCAGTAAGACCCAGCCGAAAGATTCCGCCAAAAAAAGGACGATTGCAGGGCCTGTCGCAGAACGAACTCGCCTACACCCAACTCAAGGAGAGAGTGACCACCCTGGCCTACAAGCCGGGCGACTACCTCAACACCGCCAACCTGATGAAAGAGCTGGCTTTCGGCCGCACGCCGATCAATCACGCGCTGCACCGCCTGTCGAACGAGGGCCTGGTCCAGATCATTCCGCGCAAGGGGGTGATGGTCGCGCCGCTGTCGATCGACAGCGCGCTCGAACTGATCGACGTGCGTCTGGCCAATGAGAGCCTGTGCGCGCGCCTGGCGGCCGCCAGGATCACCAGCAGCGACCTCGAACAGCTCGCCAGCCTGGCACAGCGCTTCGACGACGCGGTGCTGCGCCGTGACATGGACCAGGTGATCAACACCGACCGACTGTTTCACGAGCAGATCGCGCTGACCGCGCGCAACCAGATCCTGACCGAAATTCTCAAGGTGCTGCATGCGCGAACGCAGCGCTTCTGGACGATTTCACTGGCCGCCGAAGGCCATCTCGCCGAAGTTCAGGCCGAACATCGGCTGATCATCGACGCGCTGACGCGCGGCGACGCCGCTGCGGTCGTCACCGCGGTCGAGAATCACGTGCTGTCGTTCAAGCGCGCACTGCTGCACAGCCGTTAGCCAAGGTGCGCTGACGAACAGATTTTTGCGCACGATGATCTAAACTTTCACGGTCGCTGCGGAAACCGACTGAAGGCCGCGAGCCCAAGGACCCAACCAGGAGAACAAAAATGCAACTCATGTTGATTGCCGGAATCGTCTTCGCCATCGGCGCCGTCGTTTTCGCGCTACAGAACAACTCAGCCGTCGTCGTCACGCTGGCGTTCTGGAACTTCGAGGGATCGCTCGCCGTCGTGCTGCTGGTCGCCGTCGGCCTTGGCGTACTGATCACCGGACTGGTGTCTACGCCGTCGGTGATTCGCGGGCAATGGTCGGCAAGCCGTCTGCGCCGCCAGGTCGCCGAACTCGAACGCGAAGCCGCCCAACAACAAGCGCGCAACGCCGTTCTCGCCGCCGAACTCGAGCGGCTGACGCCGACTGCCACCGCAGTCGAGCCGCCAGCCAAGCCCTATGTCGGCCTGCGCACACTGCTCGCTGGCGACGACGAAGAGAAGCCGCCAGCCACCTAGTGGTCTGCTTGGCAAATAATCGAACATGACCAACGGAAATCCCTGTGGGATGAAAACGCGCCTTTCACTCCGTGGCGTTGTTGCTCATCCTCGCCATAGCTACGGCTATGGCTCCGGTTCGCGCCTAGCCACAGAGCGAAATTCATCGTTTTCATCCAGTTCAACAACTTACCAAGCAGACCACTAGCAGATGCGCGGCAGCTGCTCGCCGACCAGCATGTCGACGATGCGCTGGCCGCCGAAGCAGGTGTTGAGTACGACCGTTCCTGCCGGCGCGGCGCAGACCTCGCCGATGATCGCCGCACATTCTCCGGCCGGATGCGCGCGCATCGCCGCCAATACCGCGCTAGCGTGCTCGCCGGGGACGATGGCGATCAGCTTGCCTTCGTTGGCTAGGTAAAGCGGGTCGAGCCCGAGGATTTCGCAGGCGCCGCGGACCTCTTCGCGCAGCGGCAGCGCATCCTCGTCGATGCGAATCGCGACGTTCGAGCTTTCGGCGAATTCGTTGAGCACGGTGGCCACGCCGCCGCGCGTCGCGTCGCGCAGGCAATGGATGTCGGGACAGGCGGCGAGCATCGCCGCGACCAGGCCGGCGAGCGGCTGGCAGTCGCTCGCCACGTCGCAGCTCACTCCAAGCTGGTTGCGCGCGATCAGGATCGCCGTGCCGTGATCACCGAGCGTGCCGTTGATGATCACTGCGTCGCCGACGCGGGCATTGGCCGCCGAAATCGATACGCCCGCAGGCACCACGCCGACGCCGGCGGTATTGATGAACAGCTTGTCGGCCGCGCCACGCTCGACGACCTTGGTGTCGCCGGTGACGATGGTCACGCCGGCCAGTTGCGCGGTGCGCTGCATGCTGGCGACGACGCGCCGCAGAACCTCGATCGACAGGCCCTCTTCGAGCACCATCGCACAAGAGAGGTAGAGCGGCCGCGCGCCGCTCATCGCCAGGTCGTTGACGGTGCCGGCGACGGCCAGCGTGCCGATGTCGCCGCCCGCAAAGAACAGCGGATCGACGACGAAGGTATCGGTGGTGAACGCCAGACGGTCGCCGTGCAACGCGAGCTCGGCAAAAGGAAAAACGGCCTGATCCTCCATCGCCGCCAGTTGCGGGTTGTCGAAGGCGGCGACGAAGACGTCTTCGATCAGATCGCGCATCGCCTTGCCGCCGCTGCCGTGCGACAGATTGACGTGACTCTCGCGCAGCGTGCGCACGCGCCGTCTGCTCTTATCGTCCATGCTGGTCTTCCTTGGTCGCTTTGCTGGCGGACAGGCCAGAAGTATCGATCCGTCCGTAGTTGTAGAAGGCGGCGCAGGCGCCTTCGGTCGACACCATCAGCGCGCCGAGCGGCGTCTGTGGCGTGCACGCCGTGCCGAATATCTTGCATTGCTGCGGCTTGAGCTGACCCTTGAGCACTTCGCCGCACTGGCACGACTGCGGGTCGGCGATTCTGAGGTTGGGCAAGGCAAATTTGCGCTCGGCGTCGAACGCAGCGTAGCGCTCGCGAACGCGCACCCCCGAATGGGCTATCGATCCCAGGCCGCGCCACTCGAAGAATTCGCGCAGCTCGAAGACCTCGGCGACCGCCGCCAGCGCGACCTTGTTGCCGTCGCGCGGAACGACGCGTGCGTACTGGTTCTCGACCTGCGCACGGCCCTCGGCGATCTGCTTGACGACCATCCACACCGACTGCAGCACGTCGAGCGGCTCGAAACCGGCGATGGTGATCGGTTTGCCGTAGTCGCGCGCGATGAAGTCGTAGGCGGCACTGCCGATCACCATGCTGACGTGGCCCGGCCCGAGGAAACCGTCGAGGCGCAGATCGGGTTCATCGAGGATGGCCTTGATCGTCGGGATGATCGTGATGTGGTTGCAGAACAGCGAGAAGTTGCTGACGTTTTGGGCATCGGCCTGCAGCACCGTCATCGCCGTGCTCGGCATCGTCGTCTCGAAGCCGAGGCCGAAGAAGATCACTTCACGTTCGGGATTCTGGCGCGCCAAGGCGAGCGCGTCGAGCGGCGAATAAACCATGCGCACGTCGGCGCCGTCGGCCTTGGCCTTGAGCAGGCTCTTCTTCGATCCGGGGACGCGCATGGCGTCGCCGAAGGTGGTGAAGATCACCTCGGGCCGTTCGGCGAGCGCGACGCAATCGTCGACGCGGCCCATCGGCAGCACGCAGACCGGGCAGCCCGGACCGTGCACGAACTCGATTTCGTCGGGCAGAAACTGCGTGACGCCGTAACGGAAGATCGAGTGCGTGTGGCCGCCGCAGACCTCCATGATCTGCAGGGGCTGCCGCTTGGCGCGCGCGATGGTCGCGGTGAGCGCGTGGATCTCGCGCGACAGCGCTAGCGCCTTGCCCGGATCGCGGAATTCGTCGACGTACTTCATGCCGGATTTCCCGCCGCCGACGTTTGCATGCTGTCGATCTCGGTCTGGTACTCGCCCATCTCGCGCAGCAGCGCCAGCGTCGCAGCCGCTTCGCCCTCGTCGATGCGCACCATGGCGAAGCCGACATGGACGAGCACCCAGTCGCCGACGCAATCGGCGACCGTATGCTCCTTGTCGACGATGAAGGCGATGTTGACCTCGCGCCTGACGCCGCCGACGTCGACTATCGCGAGCTTGCCCGCCGCGTCGACGCCTTCAACAATTTCGACGATTTGTCCGGGTATCCCCAAGCACATGCTGTTCTCCTATCCTTGCGTTGAATTGGCGAGCGCCCGCGCCGCGGCGATCGCCGCCTGGCCGAGCGCCAGCCCGCCGTCGTTGGCCGGCACCTGGTGGTGAGTGAGCACCGTAAATCCGTGACGTTCGAACCGCATGACCAGTTGTTCGAGCAGCACGCGGTTCTGCAAGACGCCACCGGACAGTGCCACCGTTCTCGCCGCACCGCCATCCTGGTCGCACTCGTCGCGGTAGAGCGCGCAGACCATGCGCGCGATGACGATCGCCAGCCCTTTGTGGAAACGCGCGGCGATCAGCGGGACCGGCGTCGCGGCGACGAGGTCGCGCAGCAGCGCCGGCCACATCGACGACGGATCGATCTGCGGCAAACCGCTGGCCGGTCGATCGATCGAAAAGCGATACGCCAGCTCGTCTGCCTCGGCCAGCGCGCGCGCGTCGACCAGCGCCTCGAATTCAATCGCCGCCTGCCCCTCGTACCCGGCGCGCTCGCGACAGACGCCGGCCGCCGCGGCGACCGCGTCGAACAGGCGGCCGGCCGAGCTCGCCGGCGGGCTGTTGAGTCCCTTGGCGAGCATCGCGTCGAGCAGCGCACGCGGCTTGCCGGCGAGGAAAGTACACAGGTCCAGCGCACCGAAGTCGGCGGCAAAGCGCGCCCAGCCCATCGTCGCCATCAGCTGCGCGTAGGTATTGCGCCACGGTTCGCTAATCGCCTGCGCGCCGCCGAGCATCGCCACCGGCTTGAAGGTCGCGAGCCGCCGGCTCTGCCGATAGTCGGCGAGCAGAAACTCGCCGCCCCACAGCGTCCCATCGTCGCCGTAGCCCAGTCCGTCGAGAACGACGCCGAGCACCGGCGCGCAATCCGGCGCCTGACCGTTTTCGGCCAGACACGCGGCAAGGTGCGCGTGATGGTGCTGGACTTCGTCGAGCCCCAGGCCCTGCGCTTGCGCCATGTCCAGGCCGAGCTTGCGCGACAGGTACTCGGGGTGAAGGTCGACGGTGATTCGACGCGGAACAAACGCGAAGAGTTGCCGGTAACTTTCGATCGCGCGCAGATAGTCCGCATGACACGCGGCGTCGGCAAGGTCGCCGATATGCTGAGACAAGACGGCCTGTCCGTCGCGCAGCAGACAGAAGGTGTTCTTGAGTTCGCCGCCGAGCGCCAGCACCGGCGGCGCCGCAGCAAAGCCCGCGGCGAGCGGCAGCGGCGTCGGCGCGTAGCCGCGCGCGCGGCGCAGCAAGCGCGGTGCGCCGGCCATCACGCGCACTACCGAGTCATCGACGCGGCGCGCGATGGCGCGATCGTGCAGCAGGAAATAGTCGGCGATGGCACCGAGCCTGACCTGCGCGTCGTCGTTGGCTATGCACTGCGGTTCGTCGCAAAGATTGCCGCTGGTCAGCACGATCGGCCGCCCCATGCGCTGCAGCAGCAGATGGTGCAGCGGCGTGTTGGGCAACATCAAGCCCAGGCTCGCGATCCCCGGCGCGACCGAAGCGGCGACGCGCGCCGGCGCGTCGGGCGCAACATCGACGATGACGATCGGTGCCGCCGGACTTTGCAGCAGCGCCGCCTGCGCGTCGTCGATCCGGCCGTAGCGACGCATCACGTCGAGGTCGCGCGCCATCAACGCGAAGGGCTTGCGTTCGCGTTTCTTGCGCGCACGCAAGGTGGCGACCGCCTCATCGTTACCCGCGTCACAGGCGAGCTGAAAACCGCCGAGGCCCTTGATGGCGACGATCAAGCCGCGCTGGATCAGCGTACACGCAGCGTCGACCGCGTCGAGCGCATCGAGCCCCGCCAATTCATCGCCACCGAGCACATTACCCGCGGCGCTGGCCAGCCAGACGCGCGGCCCGCAAGCGGGGCAGGCGATCGGCTGAGCGTGAAAGCGGCGGTCGCGCGGGTCATCGTATTCGGCGGCGCAAGCGGGGCACAGCGCGAAACCGCGCATGGTCGTCGCTGCACGATCGTAGGGAATCGCCTCGACAATCGTCAGACGCGGACCGCAATGGGTGCAATTGGTAAATGGATAGCGGAAACGCTGCGCCAGCGGATCCTCGATTTCGGAAAGACACGCCGGACAGGCCGCGGCGTCGGCGGCGACGCCGGTGTGCACGCTGCCGGTACCGCTTTCGACGATGCGAAAATCAGCCTCGGGCGGCAGCTCGGCAAGCCGCTCGCGTTCGACCACGTCGATCCGGGCAAGCGGCGGCGAGCGGCCGGGCAACTCATCGACGAAAGCGGCGAGCGCTACCGCCGCGCCGCAAACGACGATCGCGACGCCGTCGCCGTCGTTGCACACCGAGCCGCGCAGCCGGTGTTCGCGCGCCAGATGCCAGACCATCGGGCGAAAACCGACGCCCTGCACGATGCCGCGCACGCGAATGCGCTCGGCGCTTTCATCAGTGCCCACGGCATCTTCGCGCTTCATGCAGCCGCCACCGCCGGCCCCGGCGCAACGCTGGCGAGGGATTGCGGCAAACGATCATGCCGATAGTTCCGGTACGACTCGCGCAGGATCTCGACCGGATGGAAGACTTCAAACGGCAGCATCTGCTCGAACTGCACCCGGCAGCTCAGGCAATCGCTGAGCAGTCGCTCGGGAGCGGCGGCCGCAAGCTGGTCAGCGAGGCGCGCGCCGATGCTTTGCGAGGTCTCGTGAAACGCTTTCTTGAAGCCCATGATGCCGCCCTGGCCGCAGCAATCGAAATCGTCGCCGACCTGTCGCAGATCGATCTGCGGCACCCGGCCGAGCAGCCCCATCCACGGCTGGCCGATTCCCTGCTGGCGCTGATGGCAAGGCGCGAAATACGCCATCTTGCCGCTCACCGGCCCGAGCTCGGCGCAAAGCTCGCCGGCATCGTCGAGCTCGGCCAGGTACTCGCCCAGGTCGTAACAATGGTTGGCGACGCGCAGCCGCGGCAGGCCATCGATCGACGCGAAGTAGCCCTGGTCGCTAAACACCTTCCACGACACCATGCCGAGCAACCAGGGTTGGCGGCCATGCGCCGAACGGCCGTTGGCACGGCCGGTGAACGCCGCGTCGTCGCGCGCCAGCCGGGCGCTGACCTCGGCCATATCGCCGTGCGCTTGGTCGGCCATCGCCTCGACCAGCGCGCGATAGTCCGGCGAATATTGAGCGCCGTCGCGCAGCACCGTCTTGAGCAGATGACCGCAGCTCGGACACGAACAAACGATGTCAAAACCCGCCGCGACGCAGCGCGCCAGCTCGGCGACGTTGAAGCGCGCCAGGTCGAAAGTGAACGCGCGGTCGCCCTCGAGCAGGGTCGGCATGCCGCAGCATTTCTGTTCGGGCAGATAGACCGCGACGCCATTTTTCTGCAACACCTCGACGGTCGCCTTGGCGACCTCGGGAAAATAGTAGCGCGCGCTGCAGCCGGCGAAATAGGCGACCTTGCGACCGCTCGTCTGCGGCGCGCGAAAAAGGCCGCGTTGCCGCGCCCAGGCCGAGAAACCGTCGCGCGGGAAACGCGGCAAACGGCGCGCCGGATGGATGCCGATCACGCGCTTGACGCCGCGCGCCAGCGCGCCGTCGCCGACCAGCAGATTGGCCAGGCGCGGCATGGCGCCGCCGACCCGTCCGACGAGCCGGACATTCTCGATCAGGCGCAGCGCGGCCGGCAGCCCGTCGCGCGCAACGAAGCCGTCCCTGGCCTCGTTGATCCAGGTATGCACCGGCGCGCACGGACAGATTCCACAGTTGGTGCACAGCGCGAGCAGCCGCTTCATCGCGAGCGACGAAATCGGCTCGCCGTCGGCGGCTTCGCGGTCGACCAGGCGATAAAGCTCAGGCATGAAGCGGCACGACGAATCGTCCATCAACTCGCGACAGTGCCCGCAGCCGGCGCAGCGGTCGATGACCCGGCGCGTCCGGGCTTCGGCCGAGTCGTTCGGCGGCACGCAGGCGGCGACCGCTGCGATCATGGCGCTGCTTAGCCGCCCTGCCCGGCGCGCCGGCGCGCAGCGACGCCGGCTTGCAGCCACGTCAGCCACGCGGCCAGGCCACTGCCGTTTTTCGACGACACTTCGACGATCGGCAGATCGCCGCGCAGCGCGCGGATATTGGCGCGCGCGCGCGCCACGTTGAACTCGTCGATATACGGCAGCAGATCGGTCTTGGTGATCAGCGCCAAATCGGCGGCATGGAACATCACCGGATACTTCGACGGCTTGTCGTCGCCTTCGGTGACCGACAGCAGCAGCACGTTGGTGTGCTGACCGATGTCGAAATTCGCCGGGCAGACCAGATTGCCGACGTTCTCGATGAACAGGATGTCGATGCCTTCGAGCGCGATTTCGTGCAGCGCGTCATGAACCATGTGCGCGTCGAGGTGGCAGGCCATCCCGGTGGTGATCTGAACGGCCGCGACGCCGTGGCGACGGATGCGTTCGGCGTCGTTCTCGGTTTCCAGATCGCCCTCGATGACGGCGACGCGCAAGCCCGCGGGCAGCGCGTCGATGGTCGCTTCGAGCAGACTGGTCTTGCCGCTGCCGGGGCCCGACATGAGGTTGACGGCGAACACGCCGTACTCGTCGAAATGGGCGCGATTGTGATCGGCCTGGATGTCGTTCTCGTGCAGCAGGTTTTCGAGCACTTCGATGGTATGGGTCCCGTCGCCGTCGAGCAGGTGCCGATTGGCGTCGGTTACGTTGCAGCCGCAGTTGTCACACATGGTCGTTTCCTTGGTTGGCAGCCTCGCGGCTGCACGGTTTGATCGGCGATTTTCAGCCGCCGAGTTGCCACATCCGCTGGCTCGCTCCGGGAGCCTCGCCGAGATTGAACTGGTGCCCCACCGGCTTGTCCTTGATCGCGGCGATGATCGCCGCTTCGAGGCCTTCGTCGGTCGCGCCGCCGCGCAGCGCTGCGCGCAGGTCGATGTCGCCGGGCTGCGCCATGCACATCACCAGCGCGCCGGTACAAGTGACGCGAACGCGATTGCAGTCGCTGCAAAAGCCGTGACTCAAAGGCGTGATGAAGCCGACCCGGCGACCGGTCTCAAGCACCTTCCAGTAACGGCAGGGCCCGCCCGATCCCGCGTCGCCGTCGGCCGGCGTCAGCGTCCAGCGCTGCGCCAGCTCGCGGCGCACCGCGTCGAGCGACAGGTAGTGCGCGGCCGGCATGCCGCCCAGCGGCATGCGCTCGATCAGCGCCAGATCGCAGCCGTGCTCGCCGCACCAGCGAATCAGCGAATCGAACCCGGCGTCGTTGATTCCGGCCAGCGCGACGGCGTTGATGCGCACCGCGAGTCCGGCCGAGCGCGCCGCATCGATTCCGCCGAGCACGTCGGCGAGCCCCGGGCGCTGGGTGATCTGGCTGAAGGTCGCGGCGTCGAGCGTATCGAGCGACACATTGACGCGGCGCACGCCGGCGGCGGCCAGCGCCGGCGCGTACTTGGCGAGCAGCGTGCCGTTGGTGGTCAGCGTCAGCTCGTCAAGCTCGCCAGCGGCGACGCGCGCGCCGAGCCGCTCGATCAGGCTCATCACGCCGTGACGAACCAGCGGCTCGCCGCCGGTCAGGCGCAGCTTGCGCACGCCGAGGCGGATGAACGCCGCGCACAGACGATCCATTTCCTCATGGCTCAGTACCTCTGCCTTGGGCAGGAACTTGACTTCCTTGCCCATGCAGTAGAAGCAGCGCAGATTGCAGCGATCGGTCAGCGACACGCGCAGATAGGTGATGGCGCGGCCAAAACCGTCGGTCAGCGCCGGCCGGCGGGCAATTTGAGCGAGAGGCGAAAGCTGATCCATGTCGGTATCCCGTGGTCGGGCAGCTGCCGTTGCAGACCGCCCTCGTATCTGGTGCTCCCAGTATTGACGGCGCGAACGCTGCGCGCAATGGGATCGGGCGATCCGGCCAAGTTGCTGTGTCATTTCGAGACAGGCGCGATGGTCGGGCAGCTTGGCGCGCCGGGGGCGCTGCATTTCTCAATGGCCCAAGGGCTGACGTATAGTGGCGGCCTTTGCTTATTTCACAGGACGAGGCGATGAAACGGTTTATCACCCATGGAACGCGCTGCCTGACGCTGGCGCTGATCTGTTCGGCGCTGCTCGCCGGCGCCGCTGCCGCTGGCGAGCTCGACGCTTTCGCCGGCAAGAAAGGCAAGATCGATATCGCCGGCGGAACGGCGCACATCCCGGTGATGAAGGACGCCGCCAAACGCATCATGCAGGCCAACCCGGAAATCCGCATCAGCGTCGCCGCCGGCGGTTCCGGAGTCGGCGTGCAGAAGGTCGGCGAGGGACTCGTCGACATCGGCAACACCGGCCGGCCGTTGAGCGACGACGAAGTCGCCAAGTACGGGCTCAAATCGTTTGCCTTCGCGCTCGACGGCGTCGCCGTCGCGGTCAGCCCGAAGAATTCGGTCGCCAACCTCACTGCCGAGCAGGTGCAGCAGATTTTCGCCGGCAAGATCAGCAACTGGAAGGGCGTCGGCGGGCGCGATGCGGCGATTCACCTGTACACGCGCGACGAGGCGAGCGGAACGCGCGAGGTGTTCTGGGAGAAGCTGCTGAAGAAAGGCGCCATCGTCGAAACGGCCAATGTCGTTGCCTCCAACGGCGCGATGAAGTCGGCCGTCGCCGACGATAGTGACGCCATCGGTTACGTCTCGATCGGCCACCTCGACGAGACGATCAAGGCGCCGACGCTCGACGGCGTCGCGCCGACGCAGGAGAACGCGCGTTCCGGCAAGTACCCCATCGTCCGCAAGCTCTACATGAACACCAAAGGGACGCCGCAGGGCCTCTGCGCGGCCTTCATCAACTACATCATGGGGCCCGAGGGAATACGGATGACGGCCGCCGCTGGGTATCTGCCGCTGCACTAGAATGGCTGCGCGCTTGCTCTATTGCGCCGCCGCCGTCTCGGCGCTGGCGGTGCTGGCGATCCTCGCTTTTCTGGTCTATTTTTCCTTGCCGCTGTTTCAGGGCGACCAGCTTGCCGCCTTGTTTTCGTGGCACTGGCGGCCGCTGCAGAACGAGTTCGGGATCTTGCCGATGATTGCCGCCTCGTTGGCGCTGGCCGTCTCGTCGATGCTGGTCGCTTATCCGCTGGCGCTCGGCGTCTGCTGTTTCGCGCACGGACTCGGCCCCGACTGGGCGGCGCGACCGCTGCTGGTCGCGGTCCGTCTGATGAGCAGCGTGCCGACCGTGGTCTATGGACTGGTTGCCGCTTTTTCGCTGGTGCCGCTGATTCGCGGCGCTTCCTCCGGATCGGGTTTGTGCTGGCTGGCGGCGCTGCTGACCTTGGCCGTGCTGGCGCTGCCGACCATCGTGCTGCTGCTCGACAACCAGTTCCAGCGGCTTGAGAGCGAGATCAGGCTGACGGCAGCGGCGCTCGGATTGACCCGCGTTCAGGAAATGCTGCAGCTGACGCTGCCGCTGTCGTCGCGCGGCCTGGTGATGGCGGCGATCCTGGGTTTCGGGCGCGCGCTCGGCGATACGCTGGTGCCGCTGATGCTCGCCGGCAACGCGCCGCAGCCGCCGCTCTCGCTGCTCGATCCGATGCGCACGCTGACCGCGCATATCGCGCTGGTGGTCGCCACCGACAGCCAGAGTGCCGCCTACAATTCGCTGTTCGCCTGCGGTCTGATCCTCTTCCTGCTCACGGTGCTGGTCAATCTCGGCCTGCGCCGCATTCGCACCGGTGCCACGGCACATGGCTGATCGTCAGGAGAAGTTGTCGGTCGCCTTCGCCTGGCTCTCGGCATTGCTGGTTCCGGCGTTGCTGGCGATGGTCACGGGATTTTTGCTGCGGCGCGGCTTGCCGAGTCTGCAGGTCGCGCTCTGGTTCGGCGATACGCCGCCGCTGGCCGCGCTGCTGCACGGCGCACCGGTGTTCGACGGCATCTGGCCGGCGTGCCTGGGAACGCTCTATCTGGTCGCGCTAGTCGCGCTGATGGCGGTCCCGCTCGGCGTCGCCAGCGGGATTTTTCTCGCCGAGTACGCCGGCGGGCGGACCAAGCTCGCGTTTTCGTTCTGTATCGAGTTGCTCGCCGGAATCCCGTCGATCCTGATGGGACTGTTCGGCTTTGCGCTGATCCTGTTCCTGCGCCGAAGCTTCGCGCCAGAGGCCAATACCTGCCTGCTGCTTTCGGCGTTCTGCCTGACGCTGCTCGTCTTGCCCTACCTGATCAGCAGCACCCGCCTGGCCATCGAGAGTTTGCCGGACGCCTTGCGGCTGACCGGCGCCAGCCTGGGCCTGTCGCACTGGCAGCTCATCCGGCGCATTCTGCTGCCGGCGTCGGCGCCGGGAATTTTCAGCGGCGTCATTCTGGCGATCGGCCGCGCCGCTGAGGATACCGCGGTAATCCTGATGACCGGCGTCGTCGCCAACGCCGGCACGCCGGGTTCCCTGACCGCCAAGTACGAAGCGCTGCCCTTCCACATCTACTATCTGGCGGCCGAGTATCAGTCGCCGGCCGAACTGGCGCAGGCTTTCGCCACCGCGCTCGTCCTGCTTGCCCTGACCGGGCTGCTGCTGCTTGCCGCCCGCCGCCTGCAGGCGGGTCTGGAAATCAAGTGAAAGACCGATCAATGAAAGCGGCCATCCGCGTCGAGAAGCTGTCGGTAAGCTTCGCCGGCAAGCACGTCATTCGCCATCTGAGTCTGGAGATCGCCAGCGGCGGCCCGACTTTCCTGGTCGGCCGCTCGGGTTCGGGCAAGACGACGCTGTTGCGTGCGCTCAACCGGCTCAACGAGTGCCTGCCCGGATGCGCGACCAGCGGCCAGGTTGAGCTGCGGCTTGGCGAGCAATGGGTCGATGCCTATGCCGCGACAACGAACGTCGAGAATTTGCGGCGGCGCGTCGGCATGGTCTTCCAGTCGCCCAATGTGCTGCCGCTGTCGATCCTGCGCAATATCGAGATGCCGCTCAAGGTGGCGCTTTCGCTGCCGGCAGATGAAGCCGAAGCGCGTGCCGAGCAGGCCTTGCGCGAGGTGCATTTATGGGACGAGGTCAAGGATCGCCTGTCGCAAGCCGCGTCGACGCTCTCCGGCGGGCAGCAGCAGCGCCTCTGTCTGGCCAGGACGCTGGCCCTCAGGCCGCAAATCCTGCTGCTCGACGAACCGACCGCCTCGCTCGACTTCAAGGCAGCGCAGCGCATCGAGGACTTGCTGCTTGAGCTCAAGTCGCGCTATACGCTGCTCGTCGTCTCGCACAGTCTGGGTCAGGCGCGGCGCATCGCCGAGTCGCTGTTTGTGCTGCACGACGGCGAGCGAATCGAGGCGCTGAGCAAGGATGTTTTCCAGGACCGGGATGCTCTCTTTTCGGTGATGGACGAGCTGATTTGACTCGAATCGTGCTTTTCTGAAACCAGGCGGACGAGCGAAATTATGCGCCGGCTTGCGCTGCACTCGCCTCATAATGCTGCTGTATTTGGACATTGAATCCGACTGACCACTGCGGCCCGCCTTTATCAATAATTCAAGAGGAAGATTTCGACCCATGTCGCTCGTATCCCTTTTATTGACCCTGCTGCCGATCTTCATCATTCTGGCGATGCTGATGCTGTGGAAAAAGCCGGCCGATGTCAGCGGAATCATCGGCTGGATCGCGATCTCGCTGATTGCGCTGTTCGCCTTTGAGACGAGCATTGAAGTCATCCTTCGTTCGACCGCGGCGGGAATCATCAGGTCGTTCTCGGTCTCATTGATCGTCGCCATGTCGCTGCTGCAGATGGCGTATATGGAAAAAACGGGTGCCCTCAGGCGGATCATCATTTTCATCAAGACCATTGCCCGAGAGAACCGCGCCGTCCAGATCATGATGATCAATATCGGCTTCGGGACGCTGATGGTTGCCGTTGGCGCAACCCCGGTTTCCCTGCTGCCGCCGATTCTCGTCGCCATGGGCTATTCGACGTATGTCGCGATTGCGCTGCCGGCGATCGGTTACGACGCGCTATGCACCTACGCGCTTCTCGGCGCACCGATCGTGGTATTTGTCGATGTGGCCAACGGCTTTCTCGGCAGAGGGAACGAAATCACCCTTTCCGACGCCGGCCGGGTGTTCTTCATGTTCCTTCCGGTCGTCTCGACCATGATCGGCGTCAGCATGCTCTGGATTGTCGGCAAGTGGACTGCGCTCAAGGAAGGCTGGTTGCCCTGCCTGATCAGCGGCATCGTGATCGGACTCGTCTCCTATGTCACCAACCGCTACGACAATCTGGTCGTTCTCACCGGCGTTCTGTGCGGCCTGGCAGTGATCCTGGCGATGATCATCTACCTCAAGGCCAGCGGCCGCAAGCTGATCGACAAGAGCCTGCTCAGCGCCGAAGAACTGGCGTACGAGAAGCGCTATCCGCTGTGGCGGGCGCTGAGCCCGTGGTTGATTCTGGTGGTGCTGATCGTTGCGCTCAACGTCCCGCAGGACGCCTTCAATTATCTCTATCGGGAGCTTCGCCTGCCGATCAATGGCCTGACCGCCAACGGCGCGCCGCTTGAGACCCGCGCGCTATGGCAAGCGTATACCTGGATCTTCGCCAGCGTCATTTTCTCGATTCCGATCATCCGTCCGAGCCGCGCGCAGCTCAAGGACTCTCTGCGCGTCTGGGGCAAGCGCGCACCGCGCCCGGTTTTTTCCGCAGCCATTTTCTTCGCCATCGGCGAGATCATGAACATGTCGGGTTTCAGCATGGCGACCAAGACGTTTGCCGTTCCGAGCATGGTCAAAGTACTCGCCGATTATTCGGCGCAGTACTTCTCCGACGCGTACGGCGCCGTCGTGGCGTATATCGGGCTTTTCGGCGGTTTTGTCACCGGCAGCGAGGCGTCGACGGTGGCCATGTTCGGCAAGTACACGCTGACCACCGCCAGGAATCTCAACATGGATAGCTACGGGATGATTCTGCTGATGGCCGGGCTGGCCTTCGGCGGCGGACTCGCCAGCGTGATCTCCCCGGCCAAGCTGCAAAATGCCGCCGCATCAATCGACAAACTCGGCGCAGAGAATCAGGTGATCCGCACCGCATTTGTCTTCTCGCTGCTGCTGACCTCGGTCACTTCGCTCTTCGTGCTGCTGTTTCTCAAGCTAAGGCTTGGCTAGCAGCAGGAAGCGTAGCGCATGACTCGCGGCTAGCCTTTGAGTTCGCCGTCCACGGCACTATCAACTTCGAAACTCTCGATGTAGAGCTCCTGGCCCTGGATCACTTCGATGTCGATGCCGGCGCAGGCCGGGCATTCAAAGTGGTAGCGCGCCACGTCGAACTCGCTCGCGCAAGTGCGGCAGCGGCCGCGCACGCCGAGCATGTCGATCACCAGCTCGGCACCTTCGGCGACGGTGCCTTCGGCAAACATCTCGAAGCACGAACACAGCTGTTGCGGTTCGACCGCGCGCAGCCGGCCGACCTTGAGCCTGACCCGCAGCACGCGGCGAACGCCAACGCGTGCCGCGTGCGTTTCGATGATGCGCATCAGTCCCATGACAATCGCCGTTTCGTGCATCCCGTGTTCTCCGTCGAGGGTCGACGAGGGCCGCCCACAGCGTCTTTGTAAGCGATCGCGGCCGCCTTGGCGAGTCCTCGCCGCCTAAAAAATAGGCTCTGTCACAAATTGACACAATCAATTTTCCAATCGGCCAGTTTGCATTGCCGCAGCATCTTCGAGCTTCGATACTACGATTAGCGTAACGCGACGAAGCGGTTTTTCAGCGCCGCTTCATTGATCGGAACTTAAGGGAAGGGATTCAAAGATGCTCGCCTCAACAAGCTTCGACCCCGCCATCACGGCCTGGCTCGGCGCCATCATTCTGCTGCTCGGCGAAATCCTCGCCCTGCTCTCGCTACGCAATCTGCCGCGACTGATTGCCATCTCGACGCTCGCCGAGGTCGGTTACCTGCTGCTCGGCGTCGGCCTCGGCGGTGCGGCGGGCGACACCGGCGCGCTGATGCACCTGGGCTACCAGCTGGTGATGCGCGGCCTGGTCGTGCTGAGCGCCTGGTGGCTGATCCGCCGCAGCGGCTCGGCGTCGCTCGACGACCTCGCCGGCAGCGGCCAGCGCATGCCGATCGCCGCCACGCTGTTCGGCTTCGGCATGTTCTCGGTGATGGGCTTGTCGCCGTTCAAGGGATCGTTCAGCAAGTTCCTGGTGCTCTACGCGGCGATCGAACAGGGCCAGTGGCTGCTCGCCGCGGTCGGCACGCTGGCGACCATCATCGCCGCCGTCTACTACATCCGCGTCATCCAGCGCGTCTGCCTCGAACCGGCGAGCGGCCCCTGCGAACTGCGCGCCGCGCCGTCGTGGCTGATCGCGCCGATCGCCGTACTGAGCGCGCTGACCGTCTATATGGGCATCTGGCCCGAGCCCTTCCTGCATCACGCCGCGGCACTCGCCGGCGTGCTCGATGTGACGCAGGTTCCGCAGTTCGAGTCGCCGTGGTCGACGCTGATGCTGGTGCCATATCTTGGCGCCTTTGCGCTCTACGCCATCGGCCGCGTATCGACGCGCTGGCGCGACATCGCCGCGCTGCTCATCGCCGCCGCGACGGTGGTGCTGACGCTGCAGGAACCCGGGCTCGATCCGCTGTCGCGTTTCTTCGCGCTGATCTTCGTCACCATCGGGCTGCTCGTCGTCGTCTATTCGCGCGGCTACATGAAGCATGCCGAGCAGACCAACCGCTACACCTTCTTCGTCTTCCTGCTGATCGGTTCCTTGCTCGGTCTCGCGACCGCCCACGAATTCGGCAACTTCTACGTTTTCTGGGAGCTGATGACCTGGAGCTCGTACCTGCTGGTCGTCCATGAGCAGACGCCGAAAGCGCTCAAAGCCGGTCTGGTCTACTTCGTGATGTGCGCCGCCGGTGCCTACATCATGCACTTCGGCATTCTGCTGGTGCATGCGCAGATCGGCAGTTTCGAGTTCGCGACCGTCGCCGAAAAGATCGGCGAAGTCGCGCCCGGCGTCGGCCTGCTCGCCGCGCTGTGTTTCTTCGCCGGCTTCGCCGTCAAGGCCGGCCTGGTGCCGCTGCATTCGTGGCTGCCGCTCGCCCACCCGGAAGCGCCGTCGTCGATCTCGGCGCCGCTCTCGGGGATCCTGACCAAGGCCGGCATCTTCGGTATGGTCAAGGTGCTCTACGTGGTCTTCGGCGCGACCGCTCTGGCGCGCTTCGCCGGCGCCGGAATCGACCTGCCCATGGTGCTCGTCATCCTCGGCTGCGCGACGCTGATCTATGGCGAAGTGATGGCGCTGCTGCAGACCGAGATCAAGCGCATGCTGGCTTACTCGACGCTGGCGCAGATCGGCGAGATCGCCGCCGTTCTCGGCCTGGGTAGCGCACTCGCGACCTCGGCCGCGCTGCTGCACGTGAGCAACCACGCGGTGATGAAGACGCTGCTCTTCTTCGCCGCCGGCGCCTTCATCCTGCAAAGCGGCAAGCGCCAGATCAAGGAGCTCGCCGGGCTCGGCAAGGTGATGCCATTTTCGGCCGGCTGCTACGCGCTGGCGACCATTTCGATCATGGGACTGCCGCCGTTCTCGGGCTTCATCAGCAAGTTCCTGATGATCACCGCGGCCGCCGACGCCGGCCGCGTCGACGTCGCCGCGCTGCTGCTCATCGGCAGCGTCGTCGCCGCCTTCTACTACCTGCGCGTCGTTCGCGTGCTCTTCTTCCAGCCGTACCATGGGTCGGCGGTCAGAGAAGCGCCGGCGTCGATGCTGATCGCGCTCGCCGTGCTCGCCGCCGCCATCCTCTTCGGCGGCGTCGCCCCGGGCGTCCAGCTCGACGCCGTGCGCGCCATCGGCGATCTCGTCGCCAGTCGCGCCGGCTTGCCGCCCGTGCTGCTTCCCGACCTGAGACTCGACTGGCCGGCCGCAGCGTTGATCGCCGCGCTCGGCGCACCGATCATCTGGCTGGCCGGCAAGAGATCGGCGACCGCTGCGGCGCGCCTGGCGATCGCCGTTCCACTCGCCGCCTTCGTCGCCGTACTGGCGCAACCCGAGCGCTACGATTCGCTGTCCTTCGCTTTCGCGTTGCTGGTTGCCGGCGTCGGCACGCTCAACCTGGCCTACGCCACCGGCTACCTGGCGCACGGCCACGCCCAACCACGCTTCTATGCCGCCTTCGCGCTGCTCATCGCCGGCCTGATCGGAATGGCCGGCAGCCACGACTTCTTCAACTTCTTCGCCTTCTGGGAGCTGATGAGCAGCTGGGCGCTCTACGTCGCGCTGGTCCATGAAGAGACCGGCGACGCGCGTCGCGAAGCGATGAAGTACTTCATGTTCAACACCGTCGGCGCCTGCTTCATGTTCCTCGGCATTGCCCTGCTCGGCACGGCGAGCGGCAGCTTCGACTTCGCCGCGATCGCGCAGTCCGCGCCCGAAATGGCTACCCCCTGGCTCGGCGCGGCGTTGGTACTGATCGTTCTGGGCATGCTGATGAAGGCGGCGATGCTGCCGATCCGCATCGACTACCAGATGCACCCGGCGACCGCGCCGACGCCGGTTTCGGGTTACATCTCGGCGGTGCTGCTCAAGAGCGGTCCCTACGGCGTGCTCAAGCTGTTCGCGCTGCTCGGCGGCGCAGCGCTGTTCGATCGTCTCGGCGTCGTCTCTGGGATGCCGCTGTTGATGTACGCCGTCGCGCTGATCGGCGGCATCACGCTGCTCTACGCCGGCGCCATGGCGGTCGTGCAGACCGGAATCAAGCGCCTGCTGATCTACAGCACCGTCTGCCAGCTCGGCTACATCACCATGGCGCTGGGAATCGGCATGAGCGAGGGCTCGCCGCTCGGCATCGCCGGCGGCCTGATGCACTTCGTCAATCACCTGATGCTCAAGGACCTGCTGTTCCTCTGCGCCGGCTGCATCATGGTGGCCAGCCACGCGACGACGCTCGATGAGCTCGGCGGCCTCGGCCGCAAGATGCCGCTCACCTTCGCCATCTTCCTGTTCGCCGGTCTGTCGCTCGCAGGGATTCCGCCGCTCAACGGCTTCGCCTCGAAGTGGCTGATCTACCAGGCCGCTTTCGGCTCGGGTCACTACATCCTCGGCATCTTCGCGCTGATCGCCAGCCTGTTCACGCTGGCCGCGGTGCTCAAGTTCGCGCACGCCGCGTTCATGGGTTCGCCGGGCGAAGCCGCCGAGCATGCTCAGGAGGCGCCGGCGATCATGCTGGTGCCGATGGGCATCCTGGTCGCCGGCTGTATCGCCGTCGGCCTGCTGCCCGGCCTGCTGCTGGTGCCGATCGCCGCCATCCAGCAAGAACTCGGCATGACGCCGATCGAAATGAGCTGGACCGGCGTGCTGCCGGGAACCGGCGGCTTCCATCCGGCGCTGCTCTCGCTGCTGCTGCTGGCCGGCGGTTTGATCGCCGCGCTCTACCTGCGCCAGGGCCGCGGCGCGGCGGTGATCCGCTCGCCGATCCATCTGTGCGGCGTTGCCGACATCGCCTCGGCGCAGCTCAACGTCAATGCCTCGAACCTCTTCGAATCGCCCGACGCCGCCATTCGCGGCCTGCTGCACGCCAAGCACGATACCGGCTACAGCGACGAGGATGAGGACGACGCGAGCCCGATCGACCACCTTCAAATCAAGCCGGCTTAAAGAGAGAATTATCATGATCGAATCGCTCTACACTCCACTTGCCATGCTGATCTTCCCCGGCGGCCTGTTCGCGCTGGCGCTCGGCCTCTCGCTCAAGGGACTCGACCGGCGCCTCGCGGCTCGCCTCCAGGGTCGCGTCGGGCCACCGCTGGCGCAGCCGTTCTACGACCTCGTCAAGCTCGCCAAGAAGCGCACCATGGTTCCCGATACCGCGTGTCAGCCGGTCTTTCTCGGCGCGCCGCTGATCGGCGCCGTGGCGATGGCGCTGGCCGCCGCGCTGGTGCCGATCGCCGGCTTCTATACGCCCGACCCGCTGCTCGGCGACCTGCTGGTACTGCTCTATCTGCTGACCGTCCCGGCGGTCGTGCTGATGATCGCCGGATCGGCGTCGGGATCGCCTTTCGGGGCCATCGGCTTTTCGCGCGAAATGGCCATGATGCTGGCCTACGAAGGACCGCTGGTGCTCGTCGTCGCCGCCGTCGCGATGCGCACCGGGCTCGGCCAGGGCGGCTTGGTGAGCTTTTCGCTGCCCGAGATCATCGCCTATCAGCAGACGCATGGCGCCTTTCTCTTCGACCCGCTGCTGTGGCCGGCGCTGGCCGCCTTCCTGGCCTTCTACCCGGCCAACCTGGGAATCATTCCGTTCGACATTCCCGAGGCCGAAACCGAGGTGCTCGAAGGGCCGCTGCTCGAATACTCGGGCCCGGCGCTCGGCCTCTTCAAGATCATGTCGGCCTTGAAGGCGGTCGTCGTCCTCGGCCTCGGCGTCGCGCTCTTCTACCCGATCGCTCCCGACGGAATCGCTGGCCTCGCGGTGCACCTCGTAAAACTGATCGCGCTGATGCTGATCGGCGTCTCGGTGGTTCGCGTTTCCTGCGGTCGGTTGCGCATCGACCAGGCTTTCCGTTTCTTCCTCAAATGGCCGCTGGCTTTGGCGGTTCTTTCCCTGGCCTGCGTCGCACTGGCCTGAACAGGAAAATGCCATGACTTCTCTGAAACAAATGTTCTCCACGCAGACGCGCCGCATGGCGTCGCTCTCGCCGTGGATCTATCGCATCAACGCCGGCTCGTGCAACGGCTGCGACGTCGAATGCGCGACCACCGCGTTGATCCCGCGCTACGACGTCGAGCGGCTCGGCTGCCAGTACTGCGGCAGCCCGCGCCACGCCGACATCGTGCTGATCACCGGGCCGCTGACGGCGCGCGTCAAGGACAGCGTGCTGCGCGTCTATGACGAAGTTCCCGAACCCAAGGTCACCGTCGCCGTCGGCGTCTGCCCGATTTCGGGCGGCATCTTCCGCGACAGCTACGCGGTGCTGGCGCCGCTCTCCAAGTACCTCCCGGTCGACGTCAACATCCCCGGCTGCGCGCCGCGCCCGCAGGCCATCATCGAAGGAATCGCCCAGGCCATCGCGATCTGGCGCGAGCGCCTTTGAACCCAATCAGGAACGCTCATGAACTTCATCAAAAATCTGATGCAAAACCTGGTGCGCGGCCCATCGACCGTGAGCTACCCCTTCGGCCCGGCGTGGACGCCCGACAAGTTTCGCGGCCGCGTCGCCTTCAAGCTCGCCTCGTGCACCGGCTGCCGCGCCTGCGAGCAGGTCTGCGCGCCCGGCGCCATCCGTTTCGACAAGACGCCGGAAGGGCTGCGCTTCATGATGTGGCACAACAGCTGCGTGTTCTGCGGCCTGTGCGAACACTACTGCCCAACCGACGCGATCCAACAGACCACCGACTGGCACCTGGCGCACGCCGTCGAGGACGAGTTCACCATGGCCATCCGCGAAGTCATCGCTTATGTTAATTGCAGCGCGTGCGGCGCCAAGACGCTGTCGAGCGCGCCCAACCCGGTCGGCGTCAATCCGCCATTTAGCGCCGAGGAAATCGAACAACAACGCAATCTCTGCCCGGGTTGCCGCAAGAAGGCCCTGGCTGAACGAGGAGCCACATCATGAGCAAACTGCCCGAGACGCTCGAGCTCTGCTTGGCGACCACCGCGCCAGCCGGAATTGAGTTCACCAGCAAGACCGACGCCAAGGGCGTCAGCTGCGCCTGGTGCACGCTGGCCAGCAAGGACGACCTGCTGCCGGCAGCGACCTTCATGAAAAACCTCGGCGCCCGGCTATCGACGATCACCATCCTGCAGCCCAAGGCGCCGGCAACGCCGGCACCGGCGGAAGGCGAAGCAGCGGTGCTGCCGACCTTCTTCGGCGGCGTCGCCAGCGACGGCAAGACCTTCGAGATCAACTACCACTTCGACGTCAACGGCGACACCGTGACGCTGATCGCGCACGTGCCGTTCGGCGGCAATATCGCCTCGCTGACGCCGCTCTTCCGCTGCGCCGACTGGCCCGAGCGCGAGCTGATGGAACTCTATTCAGTGGTCGTCAGCGGCCATCCCGACCCGCGCCGCCTGTTCATCGATCCATCGATCGACGGCGCCGTTCTGGAACGGCTGATTCCCTTTTCGGCGCTGGCCAACAGCGCCACCACCAAGGGGCTGTGGGAGAAAATAATGGCGCAGACGGGGAGCAAGTCATGAGCAACTTCACCATTCCGGTCGGACCGCTGCACGTCGCGCTCGAAGAACCGATGTATTTTCGCATCGACGTTTCCGGCGAAACCGTCGCCCACGTCGACATCCACGCCGGCCACGTCCATCGCGGCATCGAGTATCTCGCGACCAAGCGCAACATCTTCCAGAACATCGTGCTCACCGAACGCATCTGCTCGCTGTGTTCGAACAGCCACCCGCAGGCTTACGCCATGGCCATCGAGCAGATCGCCGGTCTGGTCGTTCCGCCGCGCGCCGAATACCTGCGCGTGATCGCCGACGAGATCAAGCGCGTCGCGTCGAACCTCTTCAACGTCAGCGTTCTCGCTCATCTGGTCGGTTTCGAATCGCTCTTCATGCACGTCATGGAAGTTCGCGAGATGATGCAGGACGTCAAGGAAACGGTTTTCGGCAACCGCATGGACATCGGCGCCAACATCGTCGGCGGCGTACGCTACGACATCGACGGCGAGGGCGCGGCCTACCTCAGGGCGCAACTCGACCGGCTGGCGCCGGCAGTCGCCGAAATTACCGCGCTCTACCGCACGAACGGATCGATCCTCGGCCGCACGCGCGGCATCGGCGTGCTGACCCGCGCCGACGCCGTCGACTGCTCGGTGGTCGGGCCGGTGGCGCGCGCCTGCGGCATCGACTACGACGTTCGCACCAAGGCACCCTACGCCGCCTACGACCGCCTCGAGGTGCCGGTGCATACGCTGGCCGACGGCGACGTCTGGTCGCGCGCGATGATCCGCCTGGCCGAGGCCGCCACCGCCATCGACCTCATCCGCCAATGCCTCGATCAACTACCCGACGGGCCGATCAGCTGCACCAGCGAACGGCCGCCGATCCCGCCGGGCGAAGCCATCGCCAAGTGCGAGGCGCCGCGCGGCGAACTCATTTACTACGTGCGGACGATCGATTCGCCGCGGCCCGAGCGCGTCAAGTGGCGGGTGCCGAGCTTCATGAATTGGGATGCGTTGCGCTTCATGCTCAAAGGGGCCAAGATCGCTGACATCGCGATCATCGTCAATAGCATCGACCCGTGCATTTCCTGCACTGAACGCTAAGCTGCCAGCGACCTTGTTTCCAATCAGGCTTTCCAACATCCACTTCACTCCCGGCGGCCGCGCCGTGCTGTGCGGCGTCGACCTGGATATCGACGCCGAAGGAATTACCGTGATCATCGGACCCAACGGCGCCGGCAAGACCGTGCTGTTGCGCGTTCTGGCCGGGCTGCAGGCACCCGATGGCGGTGTCATCGACTGGCATGGCGACGGCCTGCCGGCCGCTGGAATCGCCATGGTCTTCCAGCATCCGGTGCTGCTGCGCAGTTCGGTGCTGCACAACGCCGGACTGGGTCTGGCGCCGCTCGGGCTGTCGTGTGCCGAAGCGCGGCGGCGCGCGCTGCAGACGCTCGAACGGGTCGGTCTCGCCGATCGCGCCAGCGACAGCGCACGCCGGCTGTCGGGCGGTGAACGCCAGCGGCTGGCGCTGGCGCGCGCCTGGGCGATGCGTCCGCAACTGCTGTTGCTCGACGAGCCGACCGCCGCGCTCGACCCTTCGGCGACCGAGGCCGTCGAACGCATCGTTCGCGAAATCCGGACCGACGGCGCGCGAATCCTGATGACCACCCATAACCTGGGCCAGGCCATGCGCATTTCAGACGACGTCGTTTTTCTGGACCGGGGCCGCGTCATCGAGCGCGCGCCGTCGTCGCGCTTCTTCGCCCGGCCGCAATCGGCCGAGGCCAAACTTTTCATTCAAGGAGAACTACCATGGCGAGTCGCTTTCGACAGCTGATCATCGGTTTTTGCATCACCCTGCTCGGCAGCATCGCGCTCGCCGACGAAGCTATCGTCGTCGCTTCGACGACCTCGACCGACCAGTCCGGGCTGTTCGGCTTCATCCTGCCGCGCTTCGAGGCCAAGACCGGAATCAAGGTCAAGGTGGTGGCGCTGGGCACCGGCCAGGCGCTCGACACCGGGCGGCGTGGCGACGCCGACGTGCTGCTGGTGCACGATCGGGCGGCCGAGGACAAATTTGTCGCCGAGGGCTTTGGCATCGAGCGCCGCGACGTGATGTACAACGATTTCGTGATCGTCGGTCCCAAGTCCGACGCGTCGCGGGTCAAGACAACGACCGACGTCGTCGAAGGCTTTCGGCGAATCGCCGCCGGTACGACGCCGTTCATTTCACGCAGCGACAAGAGCGGCACACACGCCGCCGAACTGCGCTTCTGGAAGGACGCCGGCGTCGATCCGAAAGCCTGGGCCGGCTACAAGGAAGCCGGCGCCGGAATGGGACCGACGCTCAATATGAGCGCGGCGATGGGCGGCTACACGCTGGCCGACCGCGGCACCTGGCTGTCGTTCAAGAACCGCCAGGACATCGAGATCGTGCTGGCCGGCGACAAGCGGCTGTTCAATCCCTACGGCGTGATGCTGGTCAATCCCGCCAAGCATCCGCACGTCAAGAAAGAATCGGGAATGAAGTTCATCGACTGGATCACTTCGCGCGAAGGCCAGGAAGTGATCGCCGCGTACAAGATCAACGGCGAACAGCTGTTCTTCCCCGACGCGAAAAACTGACGACGACTCAGCCGCGGGCGAAGCTGGCCGCTTGCCGGAATTGCTCGTCGTCTGGCCGCACCCCGGTATACAGCACGAACTGCTCGACGGCCTGAATGGCAAAGACCTCGGCGCCGGTGATGACCTCCTTGCCGCACGCCTGCGCCTGGCGGATCAAGGGCGTCACCGCCGGCAGCGCGACGACGTCGAAGATCACGCTGGCGTCGGCGATCGCCGCAGCACTGAACGACAGCGCATCCTGCTCGGCGCCGCCGGCCATCCCGATCGGCGTGACATTGATCAGCAGTCCGGCACGAACGCCGGCCATGCTCGCGCGCCATTCGAAGCCGTAGAGCGCGGCCAGCGCGCGGCCCTTCGCTTCGTTGCGGGCAACGATATAGCCCTGTTTGAAACCGGCGTCGCGCAACGCGCAGGCCACCGCTTTGGCCATTCCGCCACTGCCTTGCAGCGCAAAAACGAGGTCGGGCGAAAGCCGGTGTTCGGCCAGCAGTCTGGCGATCGCCAGGTAGTCGGTGTTGTACGCTTTGAGCCGACCAGCGGTGTTGACGATGGTATTGACCGAGTCGATCGCCAAGGCCGAAGCGTCGAGCTCGTCGACCAGCGGGATGCACGCTTCCTTGAACGGCATCGAGATCGCGCAGCCGCGGATTCCCAGCGCCCGCACGCCGCCGATCGCCGCCGCCAGGTCGGTGGTCGAAAACGCCTTGTAGAGGTAATCGAGGCCGAGCGCGTCGTACAGGAAGTTATGGAAACGCGTGCCGAAATTGCTCGGCCGCGCCGCCAGCGAGATGCACAGCGTGGTGTCCTTGTTGATCGGTCTGCTCATCGAATGAATTCCACCGCAAAGACTCGATTCGAGCCGAGAAATCCTTCCGCGTCAACAACCGGCGGCTCTTGACCAGCCGACGACAAGGGGAAGATCAATGCCGAGTGGCATCGCCGCCAAGGAAGCGCAGCCACGACAAATCCGGAGGCTTTGCCGGGTCCTTCTCGGCGGGCTCGACGAATTTCAGCAGCCATATTCCTTCCGCGTACCCGACCGGAACGCCGTCAGCCTTGCCGTAGGTAAACAGCGCCTTGTCGAAACCGACCCGCGCCATGAGGGTGCATAGCTCAGGCTGGAGCGGAATAGCCGAAGCACCGCGCAGATAGTCCACCACCTTCGCCGCGGCCATGTCATCGCTGGTCGAGCTGGCGATGGGCGACGCTTGGACGTGCTCGGCGATGACCAGCTTGACCCTCGCCTTGACCAGCGGAAGCAGCGTCAGGCGCGGCAGGGAAGACGTCAGCAGCTGCCCGAGGTCGATCGATGCCACGTCGTGCAAATGATCGGAATCATGAGTCTTCGTATTAAGTTCGTTCATTGTTGAATCCTTTCAACAACACCGACTCTCGCCAGAGATCGATGATGTCTTTGATGTATTGAATCTCGATGGAACAATCACACCAAGATAGGCGCTCAAGTTCTTGAGCAGAGGATAATTGGGTCGCCGCACCAGGCTGGCGACTCGAGACCGAGAGTTATCGCGGCCGCTTGGAGGAAATCAAATTCCCAGGGGTCCGACTGGCGCGGGGGTCAAAACACCCGTGCTTGGGTTCGCAAGAACCGCAATCGTCATGGCCGACGAGTTCATCGTGTTCATAGTTTTTCCTTCCGTAATATAAAAAACTATTCCACATCGCAGGACGCACTGTATTGACAGACGAAGCCGGTGTCTATTGCTTCTTTTGCATTGTTACGTACCAACCTGTAACAACGTGTGACAAGCCGACGGTAAAGAAGATGCGCCGGCGCCCCTTGCCAAATGAGACAATCGCCGCCGAATATCAGAAACGATGGGATTGAATGTATGGAACTGGTCGCGGTAATCGACTTTGAAACGACAGGCTTGTCTCCCGCCCAAGGCGACCGCGCGACGGAAATTGCCGCCGTGCTGCTGCGCGACGGCAAGGTCGTCGACCATTACCAGAGCCTGATGAATTGCGGGGTCGCGATTCCCTCGTATATCGAAGAGCTCACCGGCATTTCCACCGCCATGGTTCGCCAGGCGCCGCCAGCCGCCGAAGTCATGCGGCAGGTCGCCGATTTTGTCGGCAGCCATCCGCTGGTCGCGCACAACGCTTCGTTCGACTGCAAATTCTGGGACGCCGAACTGGCCCGCATCGATCGCCGTCGGCACCAGGAGTTTGCCTGCTCGATGCTGCTGGCGCGGCGGCTGCTGCCGCAAGCGCCAAGCCACAAACTGGGCGTCCTGGTCGACTTCGCCAGGCTGCCCGTTGCCGGTCGCGCCCACCGCGCGCTGGCCGACGCGCAGATGGCGGCCAGTCTGCTGAGCTACCTCGAAGACGAATTGCGCCGCCGCTATAAACTGCGCGAGGTGTCGCACGAGCTTCTGCGCAAGATTCAAAAGGCGCCGAGAAGCCAGCTCGACCAGTGCCTGGAGCGTCATCAGCGCGGCGGCCTGGCCGCTCGCTAGCGGCGCCAGCGACACACTCAAGGCGTCGAAGTCGCCTCGCCCTTGAGCGCCAGAAAAGCATCGATCAGCTGGACCAGGATCTCTTCCTCGTCGCTGTCGGCCATGCCGAGAATTTCGGCAACCCGCTCGACCTTGTGGCGATTGACGCGGCGTCGACTCGGTGCGGCGGGCGCGTCCTCCCAAGGCGGCAGCGGCTCGCTGCCGCCCGTCGAGGCCGCCGTCGCCGGGCCGGCGGACTGCTCTGGCGCCGGCGCCTCTTCCTTTTTCTTGCGCCGGCCGCCTTCGGCGGAAAGCGCGCTATCGACGGTTTTCCTCGACAGTTTTTTCCCTTCCGGCATTTCCTCGATCTGGCCAATCAGTGATTTCGCCTTGACCTCGTTTTTCTGCGCCAGTTTTTCGAGTTGAACGGCAGCGCCAGCGCTGGAAATTTTCCCCGAATCGAGCAGCGCGGTGACCTTGGCCGAGAGCTTGGCGGCGGCGGTCGCCTGATTGAGCCAGGAAGCGTTGCGGCCGAAATGCTCGGCGGCGGCGTCGCGCGTTGCAAAGCGTTCGGCAATCGCCTGAATGGCATTGGCCATCTCGCGGGGTTCGAGCGCCGCGCGCATTCCCAGACCGAGGTTTTCGAAAACCTGGATTTCCAGCGCTTCGCCGGGCTCGCACTGACGGATCAGCGCCGGAACCGTTTTCTCGCCGGCCAGAACGGCGGCCCGCCAGCGGCGTTCGCCGACGATCAGGGCATGCCGTCCAGCGGCGTTGGCGGGGAGCACCACCAGCGGGTGAATCAGGCCCTTCATCTGGATCGAATTGGCCAGCCCCTTGAGGCTGGCTTCGTCGATGTTCTGACGCGCAGGCGACGAGCCCGCTTCGATCAACGACACGTCGATCATTTGAAATTGCGAGGGAGATTCTTTGAAGGACATGGCCGCTCGGGAATGAACTGGGTTGAGGAAAAATCGTGCGCTGGCCGCGTGCAGCGACGCACCGACGATCAGCCGAAGGGGCGGCATATTCGTTTGTTTCGGCGCTTTTTTCAAGCGAAAAGTCGGATTAACGGCCACCGCGGCTTGAGCGATAGTTCAGCCGTTCGACGACCGCAGATCGACAGCGCAAAGCCGGGAGGCGTCCTTAAGCGCTCTGTTCGCTCGCAGACAGACGCCAACGGACAGTTGCTTCAATCTGCCGTGCATGGGCGCGCTGGACGCCGAACGATGCATCGCCGGAATTTTTAGGACTAACGCAGCAATACACGGACAAAGGAAATCGCCATGCTGGACGAAACAAGCGAAGTGGCGCGGCGGGAAAACATCGATGAATTGTCCGACGTGCTGTTTGTCGCGCAGAAAATGGGGCGCCGGCTCGCCAACGCAACTCACGGAGATGCCTATGCCAACGTCCGGGAACTCAACGAGTTTCTGCATCAAGCGCGTATCCGGCTACTCAATGCCCAGGAAGTCGCCTAGCCTCCCTGACTACTTAGCCCGTTTCGCGCCACTGCGGCCGCTGCTAGCCGCCGCCGATGGCCGGGAAGACGGCCAGCGTGTCGCCGTCGTGCAAGGGGTGCGTCGGCAAGTTCGGGCGCAAGACATGACGCCCGTTGACGAACACGATGTGCGCTAGGTTAAGCGGTACGCCGAACATGCCGAGCGCGTCCGGGATGATCGCCGCTTCCGGCAATTCGATCAGCGTTTCGCCGCCGCTGCTGCCCGGCGGCAGATAGCTTCCCAACGTAGCGAAAAGTTTGAGCCTGATTTTCATTCGCAACACCTTGTCCGGACGCAGGTCGGTGAACAAACCCGGCGCGGCAGACGCCGACGCCGGGCCCGGATCGGCGATCAGAAGTTCCAGAAGGCGTCGAGTTCGGCGGGGGTGAAATCCCAGATCGCGTTGTGCGGCGGCAGCAACTCCTTGCTGAAGAACTCGGGAAGGCGATCGTGCTCCTTGGACAGACCGGCGTCGAGGTTGAACTGATGCTCGATCTTGAGCACCGACTTGCCCAGCGCGGTGACGTCGTCGCCGGTCAGGTTGATACCAAAGCGCGCGTTGATCATGTCGATCAGCGAAATCAGACACTCCGGGATGTCGAGCGCCGGGAAGGCGATGAACAGACACATTCCGGTCGAATCGATGGCTGCCGTGGCGATCTGCAGGTTGCGCGCGAGCTCGACCTGACCGACCTTCGACAGAGGATCGACGTGACCGCCGACGTTGAGGATGTTGGTGGCGATGGCGTAACCCGAGGTGTGATCGGCGCCCATCGTTCCCATCGCATAGGTGACGCCGATTCCCTTGACCGAGCGCGGATCGTAAGCCGGGATGCCCTGGTTCTTGACCACCGGAACGCGCGTCACGCCATAGATCCGGCCGAGCTGCGCGGCGCCGCCGCCGAGCACGCGGCCGAGCGGCGTACCCTTGCCGATCTCGTCGCGCAACAGCCGCAGCATTTCCTTGCTGTCGCCGAAAGGCAGTACCCCGGCTTCCATCGCGACGCCGAACATCACCGCCGTTTCGATGCTGTCGCAGCCTAAGTCGTCCATGATGTGGTCGGCTTCGGCGATGTCGTCGAGATCGTCGATGCAGCAGTTGGCGCCCAAGCCCCAGATCGTTTCATACTCGAAACCCGAGGTGACGTATTGGCCGTTCTTGTCGTTGTAGACCTGCGAGCACTGAATCTGACAGCCGGCATGGCAGCCGTGCGTCGGCGTTCCGCCGCGCGCGACGATAGTGGCGTGCATCGTCTCGCCCGAAATCTTGTCGTGCCCGGCGAACTGGCCGCTGGTGAAATTGCGTGTCGGCAGACCGCCGGCTTCGTTGAGGATGTTGACCAGCACGTTGGTGCCGTAGGTCGGCAACCCCTGGCCGCTGACCGGGTGGTCGAGCAGCGTCTTGGCGAAGATGCGCGCGGCGCCCTTGAACTTGACGGCGTCCTTGGGCATCACCGGCGGCGTTCCGGAATCGTCGATCGAAATGTACTTGATCTTCTTCGAACCCATCACCGCGCCGAGCCCGCCACGGCCCAGACTACGGACTCGCGACTCGGGATCGGCGACCGAAATATTGGCCGAAAGCATTTTCATTTCGCCGACCGGGCCGACCGACATGACGCCGACCGGCTTGCCGTAGCGTGCCTGAACACTGTTGATCAGGCAGTAGTTGCCCTTGCCGATCAGTTCGGACTCTTCGGCGATGGTGATCGCGTCCTTGGTCACATGCACGCTGTACCACTTGTCCTCGCGCGGAATCCATTCGATGATCAGCGCCTTGATGCCGAGCTTGGCGAACATTTTTGCGGCGGTGCCGCCGGCGTTGCATTCCTTGATGCCGCCGGTCAGCGGACTCTTGGCGCCCGCCGAAAGGCGACCCGAGTTGGCCGCCGAGGTGCCGGACAACAAGCCAGGGGCGAACACCAGCTTGTTGCTCAGCCCCAGCGCGTGGCAGGTGGGCGGAACTTCCTTGGCGACGATGGTCGAGGTCAGCGCTCGTCCGCCGAGCCCAACCCATTCCGCCGGAACGGGCTCGACGCTGCTGGTGAGCTCGGCCATATTGATGCGTACGATCTTATCCATGACACACTCCTGATTGGTTGCAGCTAACGCTTGCCCGCGCAGTTTCGGTTGCGCAATGCTGATCGGCGGCTTCAGGCCGGAACGCAGGCGTCGGTGTTGCACAGCTGGGCGCACATCGGGCTGTCATAGACGCCCTCGCACTCCTGGCACTTGCCCGGATCGATCGTGTAATCCTTGCCGACATGGCTGATGGCGCGGTTCGGGCACTCGGATTCGCAGGCGGCGCAGCCGTTGCACAGGTCGGGGATGATTTTGTAAGCCATGAGTTTCTCCTTGAACGGTACGGAATCTTCGCGCGGCGCGCCTCGATATCCGTGATCTGAAAATATTTTTACTACGCTTTGAACCCGAGGCGGCGCTGCTCTGCGCCCCCCTTGACAAGTACACAGTATTCGACGTACGAAGAGACGCTTCAAGGAGAAGCTGGCGATTTTTGTTGCCGCTGTCACATTTTGTGACAGCTTTTTTGCGTGCTGCGACGCTCATGCCGAAGCAGGCTTTCGCTCGTCACCAGCGATCTAGCCGAATTTGCGCATTGCCCATTGCCGCATCAGATAGGCCCCGCTGTTGAGCAGCAACACCACCGTCAGCAACACCACGCCCAGCGCCAGCGACAGCGGCAGGTCGCCCTTGGCGGTTTCGAGCGCGATGGCGGTGGTCATCACGCGCGTGAAGCCCTCGATGTTGCCGCCGACGATCATCACCGCGCCGACTTCCGACAACGAGCGGCCCATGCCGGCCAGCACCGCGACAACCAGCGAAAAACGGCAGTCATAGAGCAACTCGACGACACTGTGGCGCAGCGAGAAGCGCATCGAGTTGAACTCGTTGGCATACTCGCGCCAGGCGTCCTCGACGATCTGCCGCGTCAGCGCGGCCATCAACGGCGTGACCAGCACCGTCTGCGCCGCGATCATGGCCGGCGCCGAGTAGAGCAGGCCGAGGTCGCCGAACGGCCCGGAGCGCGAAAGAAATAGATAGACGACGACGCCGACGACGACCGAAGGCAAGCCCATCATGCCGTTGAGCACGACCGTCAGCGCGCCGCGCCCGGGAAACGAAGCGACCGCAACCAGCGCACCGAGCGGCAGACCGAGCAGCGCCGCCAGCGTCACCGCGGCAAGGCTGACCTTGAACGACAGCCAGACGATGGCCAGCACCTGATTATCCAGATGGGCGAGCAGCGACAGTGCTTGACGCAGGGTTTCAAACATGCGGCGACGCCACCAAGCTCAGACCTTTGTCAGCTGCTGCAGCGTATCGGCGACCGATTTGGTATGCGCCGCCGTTTGCGCCGTCTTGACGCTGAATTCCTCGATCTTGCTCAGCATTCCTGAGACCCTCTCGACGTCAGCCGACTGCTGGTCGATTTTCTTGGCGACCTCGCCAATACTGGCGGCCAACGCAGAAATGTCGCTGCCGATCTCGCCGGCGCTGGTGCGCGTTTTTTCCGCCAGCTTGCGCACCTCGTCGGCGACCACGGCAAAGCCGCGGCCGGCCTCGCCGGCGCGTGCCGCTTCGATCGCGGCATTGAGCGCCAGCAGGTTGGTCTGGTCGGAAATTTGCTGAATCACCTCGACGACGCTGCGGATGCGGGTACTCGACTCGGCCAGCAGGCGCGCGCTCTCGGCGACGTGCACCGCGTCTGCGGCGAGCGCATCGACCTTGTTGCCCGCCTCGCAAACGATCGCGTCCTGATCGCCGATGTGCACCGTCAGCCCTTCGACCGACGAGTACAGATCACGCGAACAGTCTTCCATATGCCTGGCCGTGTCGATTCGCGATGCGTCGGCGCTCTGCAGGGCGGCGCCCAGCTCATTGAGCCCCGCGGCAACCGCTTTCATGCTCTGATCGAAAATCTCCGGATCGAGCTGGCTGTCGAAATGCTGATTCTTGTAGTCGGAAATCTGCTGCGCCATGACCCGTCCGAGCCCCGACAACTTGCCGATCTGGCGGCGCAGAAAGAACGACTTGAACTGGCTGTAATGGGCGACGAAATGATCGACATAGTTGTCGTGAAACGACGTTCCCGCGGGCACCTTGAAGAAAAATACCGCGGTCAGCGTCTGGTTGAGATTGAGTCCCAGTATCTCGCCGAAGGTCGAGAAACCAGCCAGTTGCCGGCAATCGAAAACGCTGTCGAGGCCGCCAAGCGTCTTGTCGTTGTTGAGGCGCCGCAAGATGCAGTCGTTGAGGATTCCGGCGACCGGAGCGCCCGGCTTGCCTTGCATGAAGTTGCGATAATCGCGGGTCGTGCTGTCGACAAAATTGGTCCGCTTGACCAGCAGCAGCTCTTCGCCCGGCGCGATGTCGCAGAAAAAATGGATTCGGCTCTCGGCCAGATCGATGCGCGAAACGGAGCGGACGAAAAGCTCCTGCCCGACGCGGATGGCGAAAGAGTATTCGCCAAGCCGCTGCTCAAGCTCACCGCAAGAGCAGCGCAGTTGCGCGCACAAGGCCTCGATGAACGGAACGACCCGGCCCGAATCGTCGATGACGTGGCTGACGTAACGATTGACCAGCGAGGCGCGAATGACCGAAAAGCCGATTTGGGTCGGCTCGAAATTCTGGCTCTTGAAGACGCCGAAGCGAGTGCCCTTGGCTATTTTCAGGAAGGCGACCACCGCATGGTTTTCGAGCTTGCGCTGTCCATCGTGAATCCAAGTGTTGCGAAAATCGAGTTTACCTCCCGCCGAGCCGCCGACGAATAGACAGGGAAATCGCCCGGAGTCGTACAAGGCTTCCATGAAAAACGACTCGGACAATGACAGGCCGTCGATCATGACGCAGGCCAGGGTGTCGCGGTAGTCGATTTCGATGTCGACCTTGAGCGATTCGATCGACCGCGAAATCCTGGCGATGCGCTCCTTGAGCGGCATCGCTGCAGCGCCGCGCCGCAAATCGTCGGAGCCCAGCGCAACGGCGACGACCTGGGCGCGTTCGACGAGCGAATCGTCGAAACACTGCAAGACGATGCGATCCCATTGCTCGCCGGTTCGACAATAGATGCTGCCCTGGCTCGAACACAGCTCGCCAGCCGTCGAGCACAACATCAGCGGGACGCCGGCAAAGCGCTGCGAAAATTGGCGCGCCACCGAATCGAGATCGAGGTGCGGCGAAACATAGCCGACGACAAAGGTGGTCCGCCCGGAGATTCCCGACAGCGCCGAAGCGAGCGCCGCCGAAGTCGTCTCCAGCGTCTGCACGCCGGTCTTGGCCGCAGAGCTCAATCTTTTGAACAGGCTCACGATTTGCTCTCCCGTTCAGGCCGAAACGCGGGCGTCGGCATGATGCTTGGCGCGGATGACTTGGTCGGGCATGAAGGTCTCCTTGAACGGTGAATCATTTTCGCGCTGAACGCCTTGAGGTCGCTGCGACGAGGGCGGATCGGCTGGTGCCAGCCGGACCATCGGCAGTATTCCACAGACGAGCGGTGACTTCGATGCAAGCGAGCGGCTTTTAATCCAACTGTAACATTTCGTGACAGTCTAGCTGCTTTTTGTACCCAGATCCCAGGCAAGTCGCCAGCGCTACTTCTCGGAAGAGTCGCCGTCGATCGGCGTGTGGTGCTGGTGTCGATGCGCGTGCACATGAGCATGCGCCAAACCGTCGGCAGCCACATGCCAATGCGCGTGCGCCAGGTGCGTTCGCCGCAGCAGCGCCTGGTCGGCGAGAATTTCTGCCGGCGCGCCGGCGCCCACCACCTTGCCGTCGGCCAGCACATAGACGAAGTCGGCGATGTCGTAGACGATCTCGAGGTCATGCGTCGCCGTCACGATCGTTCTCCCGGTGTCTCGGCTCTCGCTCAGGAAACGGACGACTTCGCCCTGGCTCTGCGGGTCGAGTGCGGCGGTCGGTTCGTCGAGCAACAGCACCTCGGGGTCGATGACCAGCACCGAAGCGAGCGCGACGCGTTTTTTCTCGCCGCCTGACAGGCGATGCGCGGCGCGATGCTTGAGGTGGCCAATGGCAAAGCGCGCCAGCATCGCCTCGACCCGGCGCAATATTTCTTCGCTCGACCAGCCGAGCTGCAGCGGGCCGAAAGCCAGCTCGTCGAAAACCGTCGGATTGAAGAGCTGAACGTCGGGGTTCTGAAAAACCAGACCGACGCGGCGCCGGAAAGCGAAATTGACCTCGTCGTCGGCGAGCGCGGCTTCCGAGATCACCTCGCCAAAGGCTCTGAGCTCTCCCCGGCAAGGGAAGTAGAGCGCATCGAGCAGGCGCAGCAGCGTCGACTTGCCCGAACCGTTGGCGCCGAGCAACGCGATGCGCTCGCCGCGCCGGATGCGCAGCGACAGATCGTCGAGCGCCGGTTGCTGCGGGTAGGCGAAAGAGACGTGGCTCAAATCGAAGACGCAATCGTTCATCGCTCGGCCCAAAGGATCAGCAGCGGAACGCTCAACGCGGCAAGCAGCGCCAGCCAGTCGCGCGCTCGGGTGTGGAAATCGTCGAGCAGGCGCACTTCGCCGCGATAACCGCGCGAAATCATCGCCAGATGCACTTCGTTGGCGAGCCAAAACGCCTTGCTCAACACCACGCCGGCCGCCGCCGTCGCCAGCGCGCGTTGCTGCGCGCCGTTCATCGGCGCGACGATGCGGCTGCGCCGCGCTTCGAACAATTGCGCCGCGCACTGCGCCAGCACGAAGATGTAGCGGTGCGTCATGCCCAGGATGGCGACCAGCACGCGCGGCGCGCCGACGCAGCGCATCGCCTTGAGCACATGCGTCCACGGCGTCGACGCGATGAGCAGCAGCGCCAGCGTCGATGACGTCTCGGCGCGAGCGATCAGCAAGGCGGCGCTGCGCAGCCCCGGTTCGCTGACCGTCCAGCCGAGCAGCGGCAGTTGCCAGAGCGCGCGGCCGGGAACCACGACGAGCGCCGGCAACGCGACCGTTCCGGAAAAGAGCAGCACGCTGAGCCACAATCGCTGGCAGACGCCGGCAGTGAGCAGCCGCGAGCACCAGGCAAGCAGCAAGGCCAGCGCAAAGAGGCCGGCCACGACGCCCAGCGAAGGCGTCAGCACCGCGCTGACGATCAGCGCCAGCGCGCCGGAGAGCTTGATGCGCGGATCGAGTCCCTGCAACAGTCCGTCGCCGGCGGCCAGCGACTCGGCGGTCTGCGCCCGATCGATCGCGCGCAGCAGCCCCTGTGCCAGCCGCTGCGCCAGATGGCGCCGGCGCGGTGGCTTTGGCAGCGAGATGGCTTCGCTCAGCACCGGCCGGCTCAAAATTCGGCCGACTGGCGGCCGACCCACTTGCCGATCAGCAGCAAGAGCAGCACGATCAGTCCGGCGCCCATCACCGCCGATACGATATAGCCGACGTAAAGGTCGTGCAGGAAGGCCGGCGCATAGTCCGGGATCGGCGCGCGCCACACGCTGGCCAATCGCTCCAGCCCGCTCGGAACGGTTGCGGGCGGAGCGACGCCGCCCGACGCCTGCAGCATTTGCTGGCGGATTTGGGCACCGGCAAAGTCGTCGGCGCCCCATCCACCCCACTCGCCCCACGCCGTTCCGGCGGCGATGAGGCCGAGCGGAGAGAGCAGCATCAAGCCGGCCAGCCAACACCAGAGCCGGCGCGTCGAGTTGACGACGGCGGCGCGCGCGCTCGTAACGCTCGGCATCGAGCCGGCGAGCAGCTCGGGATTGGCGCGCTGCAGATAGGCGACCAGACCGCCGGAAATCACCAGCTCGGCGACCCCGGCGATCGCCAGGTGTCCGATCATCATCGCCGGAAGCGCAATCGACAGAGGATACGGCGCGTACAAGGGCATTCCCGCGGCGTCGTGGAAAAAGAGCGGCTGCACGCCGAATTCGATCGCCGTCAGCAAAGCCGCGACGTTAAGCGCCAGATAGCCGGCGATCGCCGCCGCGACGACGCGCCGCGGCGAATCGAGCGCGCACTTGCCGGCGATCAGCACATAGCTCCAGTACGCCACCAGCGAGCCGGCGACCGCCATATTGAAGCAGTTGGCGGCATAGGTCGTGATGCCGCCGTCGCCGAAAAAAACCGCCTGGATCAGCAGCGCGATCGAGATCGCGACCATCGCCGCCGACGGCCCGAGCACGATCGCCGCCACCGCAACGCCGACCGCATGGCCGGTCGTACCGCCCGGCAGCGGCAGGTTGAACATCATGATCACGAAGCTGAACGCCGAAAAGACCGCGAGCAGCGGCACCATGCGCGTGTGCAGCAAGCGTTCGACGCGCTTGAAGGCGACGACCCAGAACGGCACGGTGATCGCGTAGGCAGCAGCGCAGGTCGCCGGGCTCAAATAGCCGTCGGGGATGTGCATATGGATCTCCAGAGAGTAATTCGGACGACGCCGGACAGGCCTGCAGTATTCGACCGGCGAACGGCGTCTTCAAGCGAATCGTACCGTTTTTCGTGGCGCTGTCACTTTTTGCCACAGATCACGGCAGTGCGCCTGCCCGCTATTTCAGGAAACAGCCGGGCAACGCATAATGGACGCCTGTTCTTTCCACAGGCGATCCGATGCTCACCAACAAGCCCCTGAATGTGGCGCAAGCGCGCCAGATGCTGCTCGACGCGCTGTCGCCGGTGAGCGGCTGGGAAACGCTGCCGATCCGTGGCGCGCTCAGCCGCATGCTCTACCGCGACATCGTCGCGCCTTTCGACGTTCCGGCGCATACCAACTCGGCGATGGACGGCTACGCTTTTCGCATCGCCGACCTGGCGGCCGACGGCGACACCCGGCTCGCCGTCGTCGGCACGGCCTTGGCCGGCAACGCCTTCTCGGGGATCGTCGGTGCGCGTCAAGCGGTACGCATCATGACCGGCGCCGTACTGCCGCAGGGCGCCGACAGCGTCGTCGCGCAGGAACACGTGCGCATCGACGGCGATGCACTGCTCGTCCCGCCGGGGCAGCAAGCCGGCCAACACGTTCGCCAGGCTGGCGAGGATCTGGCACGCGGCAAGCCGGCGCTGGCCGCCGGCCAGCGGCTCGGCCCCGCCGAGCTCGGCCTGCTGGCGTCGCTCGGCATCGGCGAAGTCACCGTCCATCGCCGCCTGCGCGTCGCCTTTTTTTCGACCGGCGACGAGATCGCTTCGCTCAACCGCCCTTTGGCGCCCGGCGAGGTCTATGACAGCAACCGTTACACGCTGTTCGGCGTGCTCACGCAGCTCGGCGTCGACCTCATCGACCTGGGCGTCGTTCGCGACCATCCCGCCGCGCTCGAAGAGGCGCTCAGGCAAGCCGCTGGGCAAGCCGACGTCATCTTGACCAGCGGCGGCGTTTCGGTCGGCGACGCCGACTACGTGCGTGAGCTCACTTCGCGCCTCGGCGACGTCATGTTCTGGAAGCTCAACATCAAGCCCGGCCGGCCGATGGCTTTCGGCCGCATCGGCGACGCCTGGCTGTTCGGCCTGCCCGGCAACCCGGTGGCGGTGATGGTGACTTTCCATCAGCTGGTCGTCGACGCGCTGCTCAAACTGATGGGCTGCTCGCCGCTGCCCGAGCGTCCGTCGTTCAAGGTGCCTTGCGTCTCGGCGATCGAAAAATCGCCCGGGCGGCGCGAATTTCCGCGCGGCGTGCTGTTCGCCGACGGCGACCAGTGGAAGGTCCGACTCGCCGGCAACCAGGGATCGGGCGTCTTGAGTTCGATGTCGAGCGCCAACTGCTTCATTGTGCTGCCCGAAACAGGCAAAGACATCGCGGTCGGCGACCTGGTCGACGTGCAGCCCTTCAACGGCCTGATTTGATGTTCTGCGGCGGCGAGCTTCGCGATTTTCGCGGCCGTCGCTGGGCGAGCGTCGTGTTGCGCGGCGCGCACCTGATCGCGGTGATCAGTTTCGCCGCGACGCTGCTGCGCACGCCGCCCACCGCGTTGCCCGAGCATGCGGGCGTCGCGGTGCTGATCAGCGGGGTGCTGGTCTGGCTGCTCGACCTCTGGCACCGGCCCGCGCATCTGATCGAAGGCGCCGGCCTCTCGATGCTGGCAAAACTCGTTCTGGTGGCGGCGATGATCGCCTGGCCCGAACTGCGCGTGCCGCTCTTCTGGGTCATCGTCGCCTGGTCGGCGATCTTCTCGCACGCACCGCGCAGCTTCCGCAACGCTCGCCCCGGAAAGCTGCGCGACTAGCCGAACCACCGACCGCGAGTCAACAATAACTCGCCGCCAACGACCCCACTGTCCCGTTTCGGGACAGCATGCCAACCTCCCTTCCTTCGCCTCAACGATGCGACTGTCACAAAACGGGACAGCGCCGAAGCGTTGATCAGCGACATTCCATTGCGCGCGCAAAAGCCGCGCCGAATACTGCGTCACCACACTGCGAATCGGGCTGATGCAACGCATCACTTCGTTCGCCGGCAGTGCGGCAGCCTGCTGCAGCCCTCGCGATTCATGGCGGCCGACTCAGCAATTGCGATATTTATTTTTCAAGGAGTTTTTCATGGCCCACAAAATCATCCCCGACCTGTGCAATGCCTGCGGCGCGTGCGAATCCGAATGCCCCAACCGCGCCATCAGTCACGTCGGCAAACAGTTCTCGATCGATGCGGACAAATGCAAGGACTGCGAGGGAACCTACGACAGCCCGATGTGCGCCGAGCTGTGCAACACCGACGCCTGCGTTCCCGCGTAAACACTCGTCAGCAAACCGAAGATAGAGCGAGGATCGTATGGACGTCTATGAAGAAATCATCCTCTTGCGGCGAGAAGGCCGGAGCTGTGCGCTGGCCTCGATCATCAATACCGTCGGTTCGATCCCCGGCTCGTCGTCGGCCAAGATGCTGGTGCGCGACGACGGGACGATCGTCGGCACCATCGGCGGCGGCGCCGGCGAGCTCGAAGTGATCGCCATCGCACGTGAAGTCATCAAAAGCGAAAAACCGCAGACCGTCAGCTTCAATCTCACCCAGCGACCCGGGATCGACGCCGGAATGGTGTGCGGCGGCAGCCTCGATATCTTCGTCGAACCGATCGTCCCCAACCCGACGCTCTACATCTTCGGTGCCGGCCACACCGGTCTCGCCACCTACCGCATTGCGCGCTCGGCCGGCTTCGACGTGGTGATCGTCGACGAGCGCGAAGCCTTCGCCAACCGCGAACGTTTCCCCGACGCCAAAGGCATCGTCGTCGCCGAGCTCGACGTCGCCATGCTGCAACTGGCGCCAAACCCCGCCGCCTACGTCGTTTCGCTGACCCCCGGCCATCTCACCGACATGCGCGTGCTGCGCTGGGCGCTCGGCACCCCGGCGCGCTATGTCGGCATGATGGGGTCACGGCGCAAGGTCACCGGGATCTTCCAGGAGCTGCAAAAGGAAGGCGTGACGCCGGAGCGCCTGGCCGACGTGCATGCGCCGATCGGCCTGGAAATCGGCGCCGACAATCCAGAAGAAATCGCCATCTCGGTCGTCGCCGAACTGATCGCCTGTCGGCGCCATTGCGCCGCGGCCTTGTCCCGCCGCGGCTTGCGTCCCGAGCCCGAGGAGAACAAGCCACACAAAATCGCCTAGGCCGATCAATCACCAAATTCTTGCAGCCCATTTTCAGTTCATTCGAATACTCAAGGAGAGCGTCATGAAAAGAATCATCATCAACGTCAACGGAGTCGACCGCCCGCTCATCACCGACCCGGCCAAGAAGCTCGCCGACGTACTGCGTGAAAACCTGCTGATGACCGGCTGCAAGGTCTGTTGCGACTCCGGCCAATGCGGCACCTGTACGGTGCTGATCGACAACAAGCCGATCAAGGCCTGCATGGTTCCGATCAGCAAGTACGAGAACGGCGAGAAGATCGTCACCATCGAAGGCATCGGCACCGCCGACCAGCTGCACCCGATCCAGATCTCCTGGATGGTGCATGGCGGCGCCCAATGCGGCGTATGCACTCCCGGCTTCATCATGTCGGCCAAGGCGCTGCTCGACAAGAACCAGAACCCGACGCGCGAGGACGTTCGCACCTGGTTCAACCGCAACCGCAACCTGTGCCGCTGCACCGGCTACAAGCCGCTGACCGACGCCGTGATGGATGCCGCGGCGATCATGCGCGGCGAGAAGAGCAAGGAAGACCTGCTGGCCCGCAGCGAAGCCAAAGACAACGGCAGCATCCTCGGCTCGAAATTCCGCCGCCCGTCGGCGGTCGCCAAGGTCACCGGCACCTGGGACTTCGGCGCCGACGTCACCATGCACATGCCGCCCGACACCCTGCACCTGGCGCTCGTCCAGGCCAAGGTCTCGCACGCCAACCTCAAGGGAATCGACACCAGCGAAGCGAAGAAAATGCCCGGCGTCGTCGACGTGCTGACCTGGAAGGACGTCTCGGGCAAGAACGCCATCACCGGACTGATCACCTTCCCGACCAACAAGGGCGACGGCTGGGATCGACCGATCCTGTGCCGCGACAAGATCTTCCAGTTCGGCGACGCGCTGGCCATCGTTTGCGCCGACACCGTCGAGCACGCGCGCGCCGCCGCCGAGAAGGTCAGCGTCGACGTCGAGGTCCTGCCGGCCTATATGGACGGCTGGGCAGCCCAGGCCGACGACGCGATCGAAATCCACCCCGGCGTGCCGAACGTCTACTACGAACAAGGCATGATCAAGGGCGAGGAAACGGCGCCGATCATGGCCGCCGCGACCCATATCGTCGAGTCGGAAACGTATTGCAGCCGCCAGCCTCACCTGCACATCGAGCCTGACTGCGGCTGCGCCTATTTTGACGACGACGGCATTCTGACCATCCAGTCGAAGAGCATCGGCCTGCACCTGCACCACGCGATGATCGCGCCGGGCCTCGGCATCGCACCGGAAAAGCTGCGCCTGGTGCAGAACGCGACCGGCGGCACCTTCGGCTACAAGTTCAGCCCGACCATGGAAGCGCTGCTCGGCGTCGCCTGCATGGCGCTCAAGCGACCGGTTTCGCTGGTCTATACGCAGTACCAGAACATCACTTACACGGGAAAACGTTCGCCGGCCAACGTGCGCTGCAAGCTCGCCGCCGACCAGGACGGCATCCTGCAAGGCATGGAAACCGAATGGTGGCTCGACCACGGCCCCTATTCCGAGTTCGGTGACCTGGTGACGGTTCGCCAGGGCCAATTCACCGGCGCCGCGTACGACATCAAGAACATCCGCGGCCACGGCAAGACGGTGTGCACCAACCACGCCTGGGGGTCGGCGTTCCGCGGTTACGGTTCGCCGCAGGCTTTCCTGTCGTCCGAAATCGCCATGGACATGCTCGCCGAGAAAATCGGCATGGACCCGCTCGAACTGCGCTACAAGAACGTCTACCGCCCCGGCGCGACGACGCCGACCGGCCAGGTTCCCGAAGTCTTCGTCCTCGACAAGCTGCTCGATCTGGTCCGCCCGGCCTGGGAAGCGGGCAAGCAGCGCTGCAAGGACTTCGCGGTTCCCGGCAAGAAGCGCGGCATCGGCATCGCCATCGGCATCTACGGTTGCGGCCTCGACGGTCCCGACAGTTCCAACGCCGCCATCGAGCTGACCGCCAAGGGCGTTACCGCCTACAACGCCTGGCAGGATCACGGCCAGGGTTCCGACCTCGGCACGCAGACCTTCGTTCATGAAACGCTGCGTCCGCTCGGCATCACGCCCGAACATATTCATCTGGTGATGAACACCACCGACTGCCCGAACGCCGGCCCGTCGGGCGGCAGCCGCTCCAACGTCTTTGTCGGCAACGCCATCAAGAACTCGTGCGAAATGCTGCTGCACGCGATGAAGAAGCCTGACGGCAGCTATCGCAGCTACGCCGAAATGGTCGCCGAGAACATCCCGTGCCGCTACGACGGCAAGTGGGTCGCCCAGGGCTGTACCGAATGCGATCCGGTCACCGGCCAAGGCAATCCGTTCCCGATCTACATGTACGAAGTGTTCGTCCCCGAAGTCGAAGTCGACCTCGAAACCGGCAAGGTCACCGTCGTCAAGTACACCACCTCGGTCGACTTCGGCACCATCATCAACAAGGTGACGGTCGACGGCCAGATCTACGGCGGGCTCGCCCAGGGCATCGGGCTGGCGCTCTCCGAGGACTTCGACGATCTCGAAAAGCACACGACACTGCTCGATTGCGGCATTCCCTATCCGCGGGACATCCCCGACGACATGGAAATCCTCTACCTCGAAACACCGCGTCCGCTCGGCCCGTTCGGTGCCGCTGGCGCCGGTGAAGGGCCGCTGACCGCGGGTCACCCGGCGATCCTCAACGCCATCTACAATGCCTGTGGCGTTCGTATCATGAAGATACCGGCGCTTCCCGAAATTGTGAAGGCGGGACTCGACCTCAAGGCAGCGGGCAAGCCGGCGATCATCCCGGCGCATAACTAAACGCAAGCCGGCGGGGAACGCTAGCCGCGTTCCCCGCCGCACTGACGAGGACCGATCATGGACGGCCAACAGGTTCGCGACTGGGAATCGCACTGCATCGAGGAGTCGCCGCCGGCGTGCAACGCCGCGTGTCCGGTACACGTTGACGTGCGCGCGATGATGGAACTGCTGCGCCAGGGCGACTTCAAACTCGCCCAAGCGCTTTATTCACGAATCATTCCTTTTCCGGCGATCATCGCAGAGCTCTGCGACCACCCCTGCGAGGCCGCGTGCAAGCGCGGCGAGGCCGGCGATCCGATCCGTATTCATGAGCTCGAACGCGCCTGCGTCGACGCCGCCAACGGCTTTGTCGCTGCGCCGTTTCGCACCAACAAACAGCTCGCCAAGAAGCGCATCGCCGTGATCGGCGCCGGCATCTCGGGCCTCTGCGTCGCCGCCGAGCTTTCCATCAAGGGTCACCGCGTCGTCGTTTTCGAGGCGCGGCAGCAGGCATTCGCGCGGCTGCGCGATGACCCGCGCTTGCCGGCCGGCGCCATCGACGCCGATCTGGCGCGCTTTGCCGCAACCAGCGTCGAGCTGAGGCTCGGCGAAGCGATCGCCCTCGCTACGCTGACCACGCTCACCGACGAGTTCGATGCCGTCTACCTCGGACTCGGACCCGCGGCCCAGCCGGCGCTCGACGGCGTGCTGGCGCTGATCGCCGACGCGCGCATCGCCATCGATCCGCTGACCTTCGCCACCAGCCACCCGAAGATTTTTGCCGGCGGCAGCCAACGCCAGGGTACGCGCTACTCGCCGATCGGCTCGCTGCACGACGGTCGCTACGCCGCGCTGTCGATCGACCGCCTGCTGCAAGGCGCTTCGCTCTCCGCCAGCCGCGACAACCAGGGGCCGCAGCCGACACGCCTTTACGTCAACACGGCGCGCTTCGCGCCGCTGCCCGCGGTGCAGCCGGCCGACGTGCAGCGCGGCTTCTGCAGGACCGAAGCGATCGCCGAGGCGGCGCGCTGCTTTCCCTGCCACTGTCTTGAGTGCGTCAGGGCCTGCCCCTTCCTCGAGCACTTCGGCGCCTACCCGAAGCGCTATGTGCGCGAGATCTACAACAACGAGACGATCATCATGGGGCCGCGCAAGACCAACCGGCTGATCGATTCGTGCACGCTCTGCGGCCTGTGCGCCGAAGTCTGCCCCGAACACCTGGCGATGGGCGAAGTCTGTCTGTCGGCGCGTCAGGGGATGACCGCCAAGGGCAAGATGCCGCCGTCGCACCACGACTTCGCGCTGCGCGACCTGGCTTATTCGCGCAGCGACGCGTTTGCGCTGGCGCGTCACCAACCCGGTTTTTCCCGCAGCGCCGTGCTCTTCTACCCGGGTTGCCAACTCGCCGCGTCGTCGCCCGAACAGGTCGAGCAGACCTACGCCCACCTCTGCGCCACGATCGACGGCGGCGTCGGCCTGCTGCTCGGCTGTTGCGGCGCGCCGGCGCAATGGGCCGGGCGCCAGGAACTGTTCGCCGAAGTGCGCGCCGACTTTGACCGCCAATGGCAGGAACTCGGACGGCCGTTGGTACTGACCGCGTGTTCGAGCTGCTACCGGATGATCGCCGACCACCACCCCACGGTCGCGCAGGAATCGCTGTGGTCGGTGTTGGCGCGCAGCGAGCTGCCGGCCGGCGCAGCGCAGCGCAGCGCCGCGCTGGCGATCCACGATCCGTGCACGACGCGCCATGAAACCGCGATCCACGATGGCGTTCGCCAACTGGCGGATCGCTGCGCGATCTCGACGGCCGAGCTCGACGGACCGCAGCGCTCCTCGTGTTGCGGTTTCGGCGGCCTCGCTTCGTTCGTCAGCCCGGCCATCACCGACCAGATCGTCGACCGCTGCATAGTCCAGAACGACGCCGACTATCTGACCTACTGCGCGATGTGCCGAGACAACTTCGCGCGCCGCGGCAAGCGCGCGCTCCATGTCCTCGACCTTCTTTTTCCCGTCGCCGGCGATGCGGCAGCACGCCCCGACCCCGGCTTCTCGCAACGCCAGGAAAATCGTGGCAGACTCAAGCGCCACCTGTTGCGCGAACTCTGGAGCGAGACCGTGAACGAACCCGTCAACGCCATCGAGCTTGCGATCAGCGAAGAAGTGCACGCTGACCTCGAACGCAAGCTGATCCTCGAAGACGACCTCCGGCAAACCATCGCCCACGCAGAGGACAGCGGCGCCAAGCTGATCGACCGCCAGAGCGGCCACTTCATCGCCAGCCACCGGCTGGTGAGCATGACCTACTGGGTCGAATATTCGCTTGCGGACGGGCGCTACGTCGTGCATCGCGCCTACAGCCATCGCATGCAACTGGAATCAAGGCCATGAGCGAAATACCACCCGCGCCCAGCGACAGCCAATTGATCTGCGCCAAGTGCCAACAGCCGCTGGTGCTCGGCAAGGTCACCGCGAGCTACCTGGGCAACGACTTTCCGGTCGATCTGCTGCGCTGCCCGGGCTGCGGCTTCACCTACGTTCCCGAGGCGCTGGCGCTGGGCAAGATGCTCGACGTCGAACGCGCGCTGGAGGACAAGTAATGGATTGTCAGCTCGCCGCGCCGCCCTACCACAGCGGCCATTTTGCCGACGCTGACCAAGCGCTGCGTCCCGGCGGCCTCGACCTGACACGACATGCCTTGCGCTGCGCGGGCTTCGCCGCCGGTCAGACGATCGTCGACCTGGGTTGCGGCGAAGCGGCCGGCACCGAGCTGCTGCGCCGCGCCGGCTGCCAGGCGATCGGCGTCGATCGGTCGCTGCGCGCGCTGGCCACCGCCGCAGAGCGCCTCGCGGCTCATTCACAAGCCGCCGCCGAGGGTCTCGCGGCGGTCTCGCTGCTCGCCGCCGACGCCGCGCGACTGCCTTTTGCCACCGAATCGATCGACGGAATACTCGCCGAATGCTCGCTCTCGCTGGCTGGCTTTGCCCCCGCCGTGCTCGCCGAATGCCACCGCGTGCTGCGCCCGGGCGCGCCGCTGGCGATCACCGACGTCTACGCGCGCGTCTGCGACGCCGCCGGCCCCGCGCCGCTGGCTGGCTGCCTCGCCAGCCACCGCGGGCGCGATGAAATCGTCGCCCGGCTGATCGACGCCGGTTTCCGGATCGAGCGCTGGGAGAACCACTCGGCGGTGCTCAAGACCTTCGTCGCCCGACTCATTTTCGAGAGCGGCTCGCTCGACAGCCTGTGGCGCGGCGCCGCGCCCGGCGACGCGGCATCGCTGGGCGCCTGCCTGCGCCGATCGCGGCCGGGTTATTTTCTAATGATCGCCAGCAAGTCAGTAAAGGAATCGCGCCGATGACCGACATTTCGTTTCGCGTCGCCGAGCTCTCGCTCAAGGGCTACCGCTGCAGCCACATCCTGGTGCAGATCGGCCTCGACGCGCAGGACCAGAGCAATCCGGAGTTGCTGCGCGCGATGTCCGGGCTGGCCTCGGGAATGGGCTGCGGCCTCGCTTGCGGCGCGCTGACCGGCGGCTGCTGCCTGATCGGCCTGTACGCTGGAGGCGACGGCGAACGCGACGACCACCCGAGCCTGCCGCTGATGCTCGAAGAATACGTCGACTGGTTCCGCGCCGAATATACGCCGCGCTACGGCGGCATCGATTGCGCGCAGATCATCGAGCGCAAGCCGCAGCTGCGCGGCGAGCGCTGCCCGGGACTGATCCTCGACGCCGTGCACAAGGCGACTGAAATCCTCGAGGCCAACGGCTTCGAACTCGACGGGCGCAGCGGCGCCGAACAGGGCGCGCGGCCATGAACCTGGAAAAAGCAGTTGACCACGGCGAACACAGCGAACACAGCGGAAAAACAATTGCTTGCGATGGTTTCTGGGGTCACCCGGCGGGTTGGAGTAAAAACTTAGGAATTTCGCTGTGTTCGCCGTGTCGCTGTGGTTATAACTGAGGTCTTTAGAATGAATGAACGTTCCCCCAAACTCGCCGCGCTGATCCTCGCCGCCGGCTATTCGTCGCGCATGGGCCGCGCCAAGGCGCTGTTGCCGTTTGGCGGGCAGACCGTCCTGGCGCGCGTCGTGCGCAGCTTCCGCCAGGCGGGAATCGACCGGATCGGCGTCGTCACCGGCCACCAGGCCGAGCAGCTCGAGCCGCTGCTGCACGAGCTTGAGGTCGGCGCGATCGCCAACCCGGCTTACGAGCGCGGCATGTTTTCGAGCGTCCAGGCCGGAATCGCAGCGCTGCCGGCCGACGTCGACGCCTGCTTCCTGTTGCCGGTCGACATCCCGCTGGTGCGGCCGGCGACGATCGCCGCGCTGGCGGCGACGATCGCCGCGCAGCAGGCGCCGATCACCTACCCGCGCTTTAGCGGGCGGCGCGGCCACCCGCCGCTGATCGCGCGTTCGCTGTTCGCCGAAATCCTGGCCGGCCAAGGCGATGGCGGATTGCGCGCGCTGCTGCAGACGCACCAAGCGGCCGACGTCGACGTGCTCGACGAGGGCGTCGTTCTCGACATGGACACGCCCGAAGACTACGCGCAACTCGCCGCGCTGGCGTTGCGCCGCCACCTGCCGACGCCGGCCGAATGCGAAGCGATCCTGGCGACGCGGCCGACTTCGGACGCGCTGCGTCGGCACGGCCGCGCCGTCACCGCAGTGGCGCGGACGATCGCCGGAAAGCTGGCGGCGCGCGGCGTCGCCATCGACCTCGGTCTGGTGCTTGCCGCCAGCCTGCTGCACGACATCGCCAAGGGCCAGCCCGGCCATGCCGAGGTCGGCGCAGCGCTGGTCGAGGAACTCGGCTATCCGGCGGTCGCCGACGTGATCCGCCAGCACATGTCGATGAGCTTCGACGGCAGCACGACCAACGAGGCGGCGATCGTCTTCCTCGCCGACAAGCTGGTCAGCGGCGACCGGATCGTCTCGCTCGAAGAGCGCTACGCCCCGTCGTTCGAGCGTTTTCGCGACCGCCCCGAGGCGCTGCAGGGCGCCACCCGCCGCTACCAGACGGCGTGCGCGATCCTGGCGCTGGTCGAGCGCAAAGCGCGCGCGCCGATCGCCAAGATCCTCGCCGACAGCGGCGTGCGGCCGTTGCCGTGAGCGCAAGAATCCTGGCGTCGACCGAGAGCGTCTGCCCGGTCTGCCTGCAGCGCGTGGCGGCGCAACGCGTCGCCGAAGGCGATAGCGTCTATCTCGTCAAAGAGTGCGACCAACACGGTCGCTTCAAGACCGTGATCTGGCGCGGTCTCGATAGCTATCACCGCTGGGGCGAACGCGGCAGCCGCGCCGCGCCGCCGCCGCACACCGAAACAAGCGTCGTGCGCGGTTGTCCGCACGACTGCGGGCTCTGCCCCGATCACCGCCAGCACAGCTGCTGCGTGCTGCTCGAAGTCACCCAGCGCTGCAACCTCAAGTGCCCGATCTGCTTTGCCTCGGCGGCCGACGACCAGTGCGATCCCGACCTTTCCGAAATCGAGCGCTGGCTGCGCCTGCTCGAGGCGCACGGCAGCGAACTCAACATCCAGCTCTCGGGCGGCGAGCCGACGCTGCGCGACGACCTGCCGCAAATCATCGAGCTGACCCGTTCGCTCGGTTTCGGCTTCGTCCAGATCAATACCAACGGCATTCGCCTGGCCAAGGAGGACGGCTATGCGCGCCGCCTGGTCGACGCCGGGCTCGACTGCGTCTTCCTGCAGTTCGACGGGGTCAGCGACGCGGTCTACCAGACCATTCGTGGCGCCCGCCTGCTGGCGGTCAAGAAAGAGGCGATAGCCCGCTGCGCCGCCGCCGGTCTGGGCGTCGTGCTGGTGCCGACGCTGGTCCCCGGCGTCAATGTCGATGCGATCGGCGCCATCGTCGATTTCGCGCTGGCGCGCGTCCCGGCGGTGCGTGCCGTACATTTCCAGCCGATCAGCTACTTCGGCCGCTACCCGAAGCCGCCCGCCGACGATGACCGCATCACGCTGCCGGAGGTCATGGCGCAACTCGAAGCGCAGACCGGCGGCCGCGTTCGCGCCGCCGACTTCGCTCCGGGGTCGGCCGAGAACGCCTATTGCTCATTTACCGGCAAGTTCTTCGTCGGCCGCGACGGCGCGCTGCGCTCAGCCGCGCCCGCCAGCAGTTGCTGCGCGGCGCCGGCGGGCGAAGCCGAGCACAGCGCGCCGGCCTGCGGCTGCGGCGTGCCGTCCGCCGACGCGGCGCGCGCGCGCCGTTTCGTCGCCGCGCACTGGGTGGCGAACAAGGCGCGCAGCGGCGACGAGCTACAGGGAATCGACGTCGCCAGTTTCGATGCGTTCCTGGCCGACCGCCAGCATAGTTTCTGCCTCTCGGCGATGGCTTTCCAGGACGCCTGGAACCTCGATCTCGAACGCTTGCGCGAGTGCTTCATCCACGTCGTCTCGCCCGACCGGCGAATCGTTCCGTTCTGCGCCTACAACCTCACCTCGCTCTCGGGCGACTCGCTCTATCGAACGCCGGCGAGCGTCGAGGCCTGAGCCTATGCTCCCGACCAATCCCCTCGACGCCTGGACCGCGCAGCAGATCGGCAGTCCCGGAGCGCTGCTGACGCGCGCCGATCTCGCCGCCTATCAGTTGCGCCAACTGCGCCAAACGCTGGCCTGGGCCAAGGCGAAGAGCCCGTTCTACCGACACCGGCTGGCGGACTTCGACGCAGCCGGCCTGAGTACGCTCGACGCGCTGCGCGAGCTGCCATTCACCACCGCCGACGATCTGCGGACCAACGATCCGCCGCTGCTCTGCGTCTCGCAGAGCGAGGTGAGCCGCATCGTCACGCTCGAAACTTCGGCAACCAGCGGGCCCGCCAAACGGATTTTCTTCACCGCGCAGGAACAGGCGGCGACGCTCGATTTTTTCGACCACGGCATGCGCGTTCTGGCGCAGCCCGGCGACCGGGTGCTGATCCTGTTCCCCGGCGAGCGGCCGGGCAGCGTCGGCGAGCTGCTGGCCCAAGCCTTGAGCCGCCAGTGCGCGACGCCGATCGCCTATGGCTGGCCGCAGGATCTCGCCGCCGCCGCCGCCGCGCTGCGCCGCGAGCGAACCGACGTCGTCGTCGGCGCGCCGGTGCCGCTGCTCGCCGTGGCGCGCTACGCGGCGGCTACGGGACAGCCGGTGCGCGTGCGCAGCGTGCTGCTCAGTGCCGACCAGGCGAGCGCTGCCGTTCGCCGATGCCTCGCGCAACTCTGGGGCTGCGAGATTTTTGAACACTACGGGATGACTGAGATGGGATTGGGCGGCGGCGTCGATTGCGCGGCGCACGCCGGCTACCACCTGCGCGAGAGCGAGCTGCTCGTCGAAATCGTCGATCCGGTGAGCGGCGAACCGGTCGCCGACGGCGAACCCGGCGAGGTGGTGTTCACCACGCTCACGCGGCGCGGCATGCCGCTCGTGCGCTATCGCAGCGGCGACATTTCGCGCCGGCTGCCGGGACCCTGCGCCTGCGGCTCGCCGCTGACGCGACTCGGACGAATCGAGCGGCGGGTCGCTGCGGGAGTCGACCTCGGCGCAGGCGGCACGCTCACCATCGGCGCGCTCGACGAAGCGCTGCTCGCGATCGAGTTCGTCGCCGACTTCGTGCCGAGCTGGCGCAGCGGACCGCCGCCGAGCTTGCACGTCGAAGTCACGCAAGTCGCTCGCGTCGCTGCGACGCAGCGCGACACTGCGCTGGTCGCCGAGGTCAGCACAGCGCTCGCGGCAATCCCGCCGATCGCCGCGGCGATGGCCAACGGCCTGCAATTCTCGGTCAGCATCGCGCGCGACGACCGGCTGCCCGGCCGCGTCGGCAAGCGAAGCATCGTGGTCGAGCCGTCGCCATGACGGAGGTCTATCTGCTGCGCCACGGCGCGCTCGCCGCCGGCAGCCGCGAACGCTTCATCGGCCAGCTCGACCTGCCGCTCGCGCCCGACGGAATCGCCCAGGCCGAGGTGCTCGGCGAAGTCTTGCGCGAGAAGCCGATCGACGCGATCTATTGCAGCGACCTGGCGCGCTCGCAGCAGACGGCGCGGATCATCGCTGGCCAGAAGGCGATCGCGATCGAAGTACGCCACGAGCTGCGTGAAATTTCGCTGGGCAACTGGGAAGGCCTGTCGCGGCGCGAAGTCGCCGCGCGCTTTCCCAAGGACTACGCGGCGCGCGGCGACGACCTCGAAAACTATCGAGTCGCCGGCGGCGAGAGCTTCGCCGACTGTCGGCAGCGCGTACTGACCGTCTGGGAAGAGATCCTGCGCCATGACGGCAACACCGTCGTCGTCGGCCACGCCGGAGTCAACCGCCTGCTGCTGTGCCATCTGTTGGCGCGACCGGTCGCCAGCCTGTTCGGCATCGCCCAGGACTACGGCTGTGTCAATGTCATCGAGCACGGCGCGCAGGGCTTCTGCGTCAGCCTGATCAACGGCCGCCCCGCCGACCTGCGCGGCGGAATTTGCCTTGCACCCGCACCTCAACCGCAAAGGATCAACCCATGATTGTCAGAGAACTCAAGCCCAAGGTCTATTCGCTGTCGGCCATCGACTGGGACCGCAAGCTCTTCGACGAACTCGTTCCGCTGCCCGAAGGCACCAGCTACAACGCCTACCTGGTCAAGGGCAGCGAGAAGACCGCGCTGATCGACACCGTCCATCCGTCGATGAGCGATGACCTGATCAAGGCACTCAAGGGCATGGGCCTCGCGCGTCTCGACTACATCGTTTCCAACCACGCCGAGGCCGACCACTCGGGTTCGATCCCCGCGCTGCTCGCCGAGTTTCCCGAAGCGCGCGTACTCGCCAACGTCAAGTGCCGCAGCCTGCTCAAAGCGGCGCTCAAGCTGCCGGCCGAAGCGCTGACGCTGATCCAGGACGAGCAGGTGATCTCGCTCGGCGACAAGTCGCTGCGCTTCATGTGGGTGCCCTGGGTGCATTGGCCGGATACGACCATCACCTATCTCCAGGAAGATCGCATCGTCTTCTCGTGCGACTTCCTCGGCGCCCACCTGGCGACCTCCGATCTTTACGCCAGCGACGAAGCGCGCGTCGAACGCGCGGCGCTCACCTACTACGCCGAAATCATGATGCCCTACCGGCCCAACGTGAATAAGCACCTCAAGCGCCTCGAAGGCGTCGACATCGAGATGATCGCGCCCAGCCACGGCCCGGTCCATGCGCGCCCCGACTTCATCCTGTCGCTCTACCGCCGCTGGGCCGGCGATCAAACGCGACCACAGGTGGTGATCCCCTACCTCTCGATGTACGAGAGCACGGCAAAAATGGTCGCCTATCTCGTCGACCGGCTGATGGGAAAAGGCCTCTCGGTGCAGCCGTTCAACGTCGTCGACCTCGACTCCGGGCGCTTCGCCTCGGCGCTGGTCGAAGCATCGACGATCGTCTTCGCCTCGCCGACCGTACTCGACGGCCCGCACCCGGCGATGGCCTACGCCGCCTACCTGGCCAACGCCTTGCGGCCGAAAACGAAATACGCGGCTATCATCGGCTCGTACGGCTGGGGAACCGGGATGCCGGAAAGCTTGACGGCGCTGCTGCCCAACCTCAAGGTGGCCTGGCTGGACGCGGTCAATACCGGCGGCGCGCCCAGGGCCGAAGACTTCGCCGCACTCGACCGGCTCGCCGACGACATCCGGGCGGTGAACCTGGGCCAGGAGGTCGTCAGCGCTTCTTGAAACCGGGCCGCCCCGACACGACGCAAATGCCGCGAGCTTACCAGGGCGTGGCGCATGCGTCGTGCCAACGCTACGCTCATCGCACAACACCCGTACCAGCCTGACCAGATTACAGAGTGTTTTCATGCCAAAGCAACGGGTAAGCAAGACATGCCCAAAAGTTCGTCATCCCGATCGCCTCTTGTATTTTTGACAGCCATGTCTTTTTGTGAAAAAATCAACAATCCTTCCGTATGGATTGTTTTAAATGTCCGAAGCTCACCACCGTAGCAAGCAGCCAGATCAAGTCCGTTCCCAGTTGTTGAGGGTTGCCATCGAGTTGATCGTTAGCGAGGGATACGGATCGCTGACGCTCGACAAAGTGGCAAGACGCGCTGGCGTCAGCAAGGGCGGTCTGCAATATCACTTCTCCAGCAAGGCCGTCCTGCTCCGAGGGATATGCGAATCGCTCAAAGAGATGTTCGAACCGATGTTCAATGAGGCTCTGGCGCAGGAGCCAGAGAGTCCCAAACGGGCCACTCGGGCGTATATCCGGGTGTGCTTTGCTGAGATCGATCCGCTATGCACGAAGGCGATGTTCCTGCTCACTCTGGCGCTGCCGGAATTCGCCCGGGAGCAGGGCGAGTGGATGCAGAATCTGATCGACCAGGATACGGCGCGCGCTCCCGATCTGGCGCAAATGCTGCTGTTGTGCCGCTTTGCCGCCGACGGCCTGTGGCTCGCCGAAACCTCCGGTGTGCTGCGCTTCGACGAGGCGACGCGGACCGCCCTGCAGGGCCGCCTGCTGGCGTTCACCGATTCACTCTGAGCCAACTTCTGGAAATCCATAGCGACCCCTGGCGCAGCGTACGCCCTTCTTTCCCCCCATTTTCGAGACAAGGCCTTTCCATGCCCCCCCATTTCAGGACTCCTCCGGTTTTTCTGCTGGCTGCCGCCATCGCGTCTGGACTGACCGGCTGCCAGTCCGGCAGCAACGAGGCTCAAGCGCAGGGCCAGCAGCAGGCGCCGGTGGTGAATGTGCAGCAGATCGTCGCGCAGCGCGTGGCGCTGGACACCGAACTCGCCGGCCGCACCTCGGCGCACACGATTGCTGAAGTGCGCCCGCAGGTCGGCGGCATCATCCAGAAACGCCTCTTTGAGGAAGGCGCCGAAGTGAAGGCCGGGCAGCCGCTCTATCAGATCGCCCCGGACAGTTACCGCGCCACCTATGAGAGCGCCGCCGCCAACGTCGTGGCGCTGCGCCTGAAGGCCCAGCGCTACAAGGAATTGGCGGCCAGCGACGCGATCGGTCAGCAGGATTACGATGACGCCGCTGCGGCACTGAAACAGGCCGAGGCGGCGCTGCAGACGGCCAAAATCAATCTGGACTATACCCATGTGTATTCCCCGGTGGCCGGGCGCATCGGCAAATCGAGCGTCACCGTCGGGGCACTGGTCACCGCCGACCAGGCCACGGCGCTGGCCACCGTTCAGCAGCTCGATCCGATCTATGTGGACGTGACACGTTCGAGCCGAGAACTGCTCGAACTGCAGAATCAGCTGGCCAGTGGCGCGATCAAGGCGGCCGGCGAAAATGCCGCGCGGGTCAAGCTGACGCTTGAGGACGGCAGCGAATACCCGCAGGAGGGCAAGCTGCAGTTCGCGGATGTTTCGGTGGATACCAGCACCGGTTCGGTGACGCTGCGCGCGATCTTCCGCAACCCGAAGCATCGGCTGCTGCCGGGAATGTTTGTCAAGGCCCGGCTGATCGAAGGCGTCAACGAACAGGCCATCCTCGTGCAGCAGAACTACGTCACGCATAACGCCAAGGGCCAGGCCACCGTGATGGTGGTGGGCAAGGACGGCAAGGCGGAGGAACGCGAGGTGCAGACCTCGCGCTCGGTGGGCAATCAGTGGCTCGTCAGCGCCGGACTGAGTCCGGGCGATCAGCTCATCATCAGCGGACTGCAGTATGTGCAGGCCGGCGCTGCGGTGCAGATCGCACCGGCTGCCGCTGCCGCATCAGCACCTGCGTCCAATTAATCCGACTGCCGGGAAATCCTATCCATGTCACGTTTCTTCATTGACCGGCCGATCTTTGCCTGGGTGATCGCCATCATCATCATGCTGGCCGGCGTATTGGCCATCGTCGAGCTACCCATTTCGCAGTACCCCAACGTCGCGCCGCCGCAGGTGAGCATTTCGGCGAGCTATCCTGGCGCGTCAGCCCAGACCATCGAAAACACCGTCACGCAGGTCATCGAGCAGAACATGAAGGGCATCGACGGCCTGGCCTACATGGCTTCAACCAGCGATTCACAGGGATCGGCGTCGATTACGCTGACCTTCGACGCCGGTACCAATCCGGACATCGCCCAGGTACAGGTGCAGAACAAGCTGCAATTGGCGACGCCGAAGCTGCCCAGCGTGGTGCAGACGCAGGGCATCACGGTGGCCAAGGCCAATTCCAACTTCCTGATGGTGCTGGGCTTCGTCTCGGACGATAACAGCATGAGCGACACGGATCTCTCGGACTACGTGTCGGCCAACGTGCTCGATCCGGTCAGTCGAGTCAAAGGCGTCGGCAGCGTTCAGCTGTTTGGCGCCAAGCATGCGATGCGCATTTGGCTCGATCCGCACAAGCTCTACACCTACAAGCTTGACCTGGCGGACGTGAGCAGCGCGATCGCCGCGCAGAATGCCGAAGTCTCGGCCGGCCAGCTCGGCGGCACCCCTTCGGTCAAGGCGCAGAAGCTCAACGTGACGATCACCGCGCAGTCGCTGCTGCAGACGACAGAACAGTTCGGCAACATCCTGCTCAAGACGAAGAGCGACGGTTCAACGGTATTCCTCAAGGATGTCGCGCGAATCGAGATCGGTGCCGAGGACTACAGCACGCTCTCGCGCTACAACGGCAAGCCGGCCACCGGCGTCGCCGTTAGCCTGACCAACGGCGCCAATGCGCTGGAGACGGCGAAGGCCGTCACCGCCCGGCTGCACGAACTCGGTCAGTATTTCCCGAAAAACATGTCGGTGGTCAATCCGTTCGATACCACGCCGGTGGTGCGGATCTCGATCATCGAGGTGATCAAGACGCTGGGCGAAGCCATCGTGCTGGTCTTCCTGGTGATGTACCTGTTCCTGCAGAACTTCCGTATCACGCTGATTCCGACGATCGCCGTGCCGGTGGTGCTGCTGGGAACCTTCGGCATCCTCTATGCCTTCGGCTATTCGATCAACACGCTGACCATGTTTGGCGTGGTGCTCGCCATCGGGCTATTGGTCGACGATGCCATCGTGGTGGTCGAAAACGTCGAGCGCGTGATGAGCGAGGAAGGGCTCTCGCCGAAGGAAGCCACGCGCAAGTCGATGGACCAGATCACCGGCGCCCTGGTCGGCATCGGTCTGGTGCTCTCCGCGGTGTTCGTCCCGATGGCCTTCTTTGGCGGATCGACCGGTGTCATCTACCGCCAGTTCTCGATCACCATCGTCTCGTCGATGGCGCTCTCGGTGCTGGTCGCGCTGGTGCTCACTCCGGCGCTGTGCGCTACGCTGCTCAAGCCGGTGGAGAAAGACCACGAACGTCACCACCGCGGCTTCTTCGGCTGGTTCAACCGTGTCTTCGAACGCAACGCCGACCGCTATCAGGGCGCGGTGGCCGCCATCCTGCAGCGCAAGCGCCGCTCGGTGGCGATTTATCTGGCCATCGTGCTGATCATGGGCGTGCTTTTCGCGCGCATGCCGACGTCGTTCCTGCCCGAGGAGGATCAGGGCATCCTCTACGTCTCGGCAATGCTGCCGCCAGGTTCGACGCAGGCGAGCACCCAGGAGGTGATCGAGAAGGTCGAGAAACACTTCCTCGTCGACGAGAAGGATAACGTCGATTCGGTGTTCGCCGTCACCGGCTTCAGTTTTGCCGGGAATGGCCAGAACACCGCCATGGTCTTCGTTCAGCTCAATGACTGGAGCCTGCGCCCACGCCCCGAACAGAGTGTCGCCGCCGTCGCTGCTCGGGCCATGGGCGCTTTCTCGCAGATCAACGAGGCGATGGTGTTCGCCTTTGCTCCGCCGGCCATCATGGACCTCGGCAACGCCTCGGGCTTCGACCTGCAACTGCAGGACCAGGGCGGCCTGGGCCATGAACAGCTGATGGCCGCCCGCAACATGCTGCTCGGCATGGCCGCGCAGAGCCCGCTGCTCACCGGGGTGCGTCCCAACGGGATGGACGACACGCAGCAGTACCGCCTGGAAGTCGACAAACGCCAGGCCGGCGCGCTCGGCCTGAGCCTCGCGTCGATCAATACGGCGCTGTCGACCGCTTGGGGCGGCAACTACGTCAATGACTTCCTCGACAACGGCCGCACCAAGAAGGTCTATGTGCAGGGCGATGCGCCCTTCCGCATGCAGCCCAAGGATGTCGACCGCTGGCACGTCAAGAACAGCCATGGCGACATGGTGCCCTTTTCGGCCTTCACCAAGGCGTCGTGGACCTTCGCCTCGCCGCGCCTGGAACGCTATAACGGGGTGTCGTCGTTGGAAATCCAGGGCTCGCCGCAGCCCGGCGTGAGTTCCGGCGTGGCCATGGCCGAAATGCAAAAGCTCGTCGCCAAGCTGCCGCGCGGCATCGGCTATTCATGGACCGGGCTGTCGTATCAGGAACGCATGGCCGGCTCGCAGGCGCCGATGCTCTACGCGCTCTCGGTGCTGGTGGTGCTGCTGTGTCTGGCGGCGCTCTACGAGAGCTGGTCGGTGCCCTTCTCGGTGATTCTCGTGGTGCCGCTCGGGGTGCTCGGCGCCGTGCTCGCCACCACGCTGCGCGGACTTTCCAACGATGTGTACTTCCAGGTCGGGCTGCTCGCCACGGTCGGCCTGGCGACCAAGAATGCGATCCTCATCGTCGAATTCGCCAAGTCGCTGCAGGAGCAGGGCCACAGCCTGATCGACGCGACCCTGACCGCGGTGCGCATGCGTTTGCGCCCGATCCTGATGACCTCGCTGGCGTTCGGCCTCGGCGTGTTGCCGCTGGCCTTGACCAACGGCGCCGGCTCCGGCGCACAAAATGCGATCGGTACCGGGGTACTCGGCGGAATGATCGCCTCGACGGCGGTCGGGATCTTCCTGATTCCGCTGTTCTTCGTGGTGATCCGCGGCGTCTTCCCGACCCGGTCGAAAGCCGTGCAGCCCGCTGCTGCCGAACAGAACCAGAGGACTCCAGAATGATGCCACGTATCCTCCCGGCGGCCGTCGCCGCCCTGCTCCTCGCCGGCTGCGGCGCGCTGCTGACGCCGCAGTACGAGCGTCCGGACGCCCCGGTGCCACAGAACTGGCCGACGCAGGGGGCCTACGCCGGCGCCGCCCGCGACAGTGAGCGCAGCGCCATCGATACCGGTTGGAAAACCTTCGTCGCCGACGCGCGTGCGCGCCAGCTCGTCGAGATGGCGCTGGCCAACAACCGCGACCTGCGCATCGCCGCGCTCAACGTCGAGCGCGCCCGGGCCGCCTACGGCGTCAGCCGTGCCGATCTGTTCCCGAGTGTCAGCGCCGCCGGCGCGGCGACCCAGGCCAAGGGCGCGCGCGACGTGGTCGGCGAATCGGCCGGGCGGATCAGCCACAACTACAGCGCTACCCTCGGATTTTCAAGCTATGAGCTGGATTTCTTCGGCAAGATCAGCAATCAGGCCGAATCTTCCCGCGAAGCCTGGCTGCAACAGGTGGAAACCCGAGACGCCGCGCAGATCAGCGTGATTGCTCAGGTGGTGAGCGGCTATCTGACCCTCGCAGCGGACCAGGAGCGCCTGAAGATCGCCAAGGATACGCTGGACAGCCTGCTGCACACCCTGCGCCTGACGCGCAAGCGCCATGACGCGCGCGTCGCGTCGCAGATCGACGTGGCTTCGGCGCAGGCGAGCGTGGACGGCGCCGACGTGGACATTGCAACCTACACCACCCGCGTGGCACAGGGCGAGAACGCGCTGGCGCTGCTGATCGGCAGCCCGCTGCCCGATGATTTGCGGCCGCCGCTGGGGCTCTTCAAGGGCGCGCCGGTGTTGCCGGAGGTGCCCACCGGGCTCGCCTCCGACGTCTTGCTGCGCCGCCCCGACCTGCGCGCCGACGAGCATGCGCTCAAGGCCGCCAATGCCGACATCGGCGCCGCCCGCGCGGCCTTTTTTCCGAGCATCTCGCTGACCGCCAACGCGGGCAGCGGCAGCGCCGAACTGGGTCGGCTGTTCAACGGCGGCAATGGCCTGTGGACCTTCGCGCCGCAAATCAACCTGCCGATCTTTACCGGCGGCAGGCTGCAATCGTCGCTCGATCAGGCCGAGGTCGCGCGCGACATCCAGGTCGCGACCTACGAGAAAGACGTGCAGACCGCGTTCCGCGAAGTGGCTGACGCCCTGGCCCAGCGCGGCACCGCCGACGGCGCGCTGCGCGCCCAGCAGGCGCAGACGGATTCCTACGAGCAGAGCTACCAGCTTGCCGAGTTGCGCTATAAGAATGGCGTCGACAGCTACCTCTCGGTGCTCGTCTATCAGCGCTCCTTCTATGCCGCACAACTCTCGCTGGTCAGTACGCGGCTTCTGCGGCAAACCAATCTGCTCACTCTCTACAAAGTGCTCGGCGGCGGCGTGCGCGAATGAGCCTTGCGCCACGGATGAAGGTTGAGCACGGCGCCTTGCAAGAACCGCCGTTTGATCAGCGGTTCTTGAAACCGGGCCGCACGTGCTGCGGGCCTGGCGCGAAAGACCGTCTTGGGCACCGGATACGCCAACGGCAGCGCGGCGCAAGGCCGCGGAGACCGCTCAGAAATTTAGGCGCCGATGGAGACGTCTTGCCGCGCTGATGGGGGTCCGTAGGCGGCCATGAAGACCGCTACCGCACGCCCGACAATACCCTTGATTCGCTCGGGGTCGATATCGCCCTCGATCTGAAAGATGAACGTGTCGAGCAGTTCGGATTCAAGCAGGCCCCTTAAGTGCAAGGTCGCCACGACCGGATCGCACTGGCGCAGTTTCCCGTTCTTCATTGCTTCGAGCAAGAACGCTGAAAGCTCGCTTATGCTGCGCTTCGGCCCTTGCTCGAAGCAGTTCCGGCTGAATTCGCCATGACCGAAACTGGCGGTCACCAGCCGGCGTACAGCCATGATGTCAGGTGAATAGATCAGGGCCAGCAAGCGCTCGCCGAAATGGCGCAAGGCGTCAGCAATATCTTCTGTCGCGTGATTGAGCAGTTCGTGGACCGTCTGAAACTCGGCCTCGTTCGCTTCGTACACGACTTCATAGAACAGCGTTTCCTTCGAAGAGAAGTAGTTGTAGAGCGTCGCCGAAGAAAAACCGACGCGCCGGCAAATTTCCGCCATCGATGCGCGCTCGAACCCCAACTCGCGGAACACCTCTGCCGCCGCATCGACGATGGCTTGGCGTTTCTCTTCTGTCTTTTTTTTCATTTACGGCTCCAAAACTAAATCAACCTGTTCAGTTTAACTTGACACGCGAAAAACTCAAGCATAAACTAAAACAAACTGTTTAGTTTTGGAGGAAGTATGATCCTGTATCGACCCGCCGTAGCCGCGTTGCCACGGCGAATTTTTCTAACCGGACTCGCGCTGGCCATCACCGGCTGCGCCCAGATCCCTTTCCTCGACCAACTGGCCGTCCCCAAAGACAGCCAGAGCTACGCGGCAAGCCAGTCGTTTGCCGCGCCGGCCACGCGCTGGCCCGACGATCGCTGGTGGCGGGCGTACGCCGATCAGCAACTTGACACGCTGATCGACGAAGGACTGCGCGACGCCCCTGACCTGGTTGCCGCCAGCGCCCGTCTGCGCCGTGCCGAAGCGGCCGGGCAAGTCGCCGGAGCGCCGCTGTTGCCGCAACTTTCCGCCAACGGCTCGGTGACCGAGCAACGGCAGAGTGACAACTATTTGACACCCAAGTCGATGACGCCCGACGGCTGGCAGGACTATGGACGAGCGACGCTCGATTTGAGCTGGGAACTCGATTTCTGGGGAAAGAATCGCGCCGCGCTGGCGGCGGCCACCTCGGAAACCGAGGCCAGCCGGGCGGAACTGGCGCAGACCCGTTTGACCTTGTCGGCGAGCATCGCCACCGACTACATGGAATTGGCGCGTCTCTTCGCCGCGCGTGACACCGCCGCCCGCTCGGTGGAAGTACGCAGCCAGACGGCGACGCTGTTCGCCGAGCGCTTTGCCAATGGTCTTGAAACCAAGGGTAGCCTGCGTGAAGCCGATGCCAAGCGCGCCAACGCCGAGGGCGATCTGCTTCAAATCGATGAGCAGATCGGCCTGCAACGTCACCGCTTGGCCGCTCTGCTCGGTGCGGGGCCGGATCGCGGTCTGACGATAGCACGTCCGACCGTCGACCTGCGCCGCCCGGTCGGCTTGCCGAACGAATTGACGGCCGCGCTGCTGGGGCGCCGTCCCGATGTGGTCGCCGCTCGCCTGCGCACCGAAGCGCAGTTGCGACGCATCGATCAGAAAAAGGCCGAGTTCTATCCGAACATCAACCTGTCGGCATTCATCGGACTGCAGTCGCTTGGCCTGGATCTGTTGGGCAAAGGCGGCTCGACCGTCGGCAGCATCGGGCCTGCCATTTCGCTGCCGATCTTTACCGGCGGGCGCCTGAGCGGCGAATTGCGCGGCACCGCCGCCGCCTACGATGAAGCGGTAGCCAACTACAACCGGACGGTGACCCAGGCGCTACAGGAGGTTGCCAACGCCGGCCTGAGCCAGAAGGCGCTCGGTCGCCGTTTAGCCAAGGCCGAGGAAGCGGTGGCGGCGGCCGCCGAGGCCCATCAGATTTCCCGTAATCGTTACCAGGGCGGACTGGCCACCTATATCGAAGTGCTTTCCGCCGAAGACGTCCTGCTCGGCAGCCTGCGCAGCTTGACCGACCTGCAGTCGCGCGGCTTCACCCTCGATGTCGCGCTGATGCAAGCGCTCGGCGGCGGCTATAGCGAACAGCTCTCCCCTTCCAATTGACCGAGAGGTACCCATCATGTCTGAAAACACTATTCCTGCTTCAATCGCCCCGGCCAATGAAGCGCGGCGCAAGAAACTGCTGGTTGGTCTCGCCGGCGTGGTCGGTGCTGCGGCATTGGCCTCCGGTGCCTATTGGTTCCTTTATGCTGCGCATTTTGTGTCGACCGACAACGCCTATGCGGCCGTCGAGATTGCCCAGGTGACGCCGTCGATCGGCGGGACCATCGGAGAAGTCCGAGTGACCGATACCCAGTTCGTCAAACAAGGCGATGTGCTGGTCGTCATCGATCCGACCGACGCCAAGCTCTCTCTCATCCAGGCTGAAGCCGATCTGGGCAGCGCCATTCGCCGGGTCAGGGGCTATGTCGCCAACGACGGCGGCTTGGCCGCCCAGATCGCTGCGCGCGAAGCCGACGAGAAGCGCGCAGCGGCGCAGCTGACCTCGGCTGAATCGGATTTCGCGCGCGCCAAGATCGATCTGCAGCGTCGTGAAGCCTTGTCGGCCTCCGGGTCGGTTTCAGGCGACGAACTGACCCGGGCGCAAAACTCGTTCGCCGCGGCCAAGGCCAGCCTGGCGGTGGCGCAAGCCGCGACGGCGCAAGCCAAGGCCAACCGGGACGCGGCGATCGGCAGCAAGGGCGTCAATGCCGCGCTGATCGCCAATACGACGGAAGAGACGAATCCGGAAGTCGCTCTGGCGCGCGCGCGCCGCGATCAGGCCGCCATCGATCTGGAACGCACGGTGGTCCGCGCGCCGGTCGATGGCGTGGTCGCCAAGCGTCAGGTTCAACTCGGCCAGCGCGTTCAGGCCGGCACCCAACTGCTCGCCGTGGTGCCGGTGCAGGAGATGCACGTCGACGCCAACTTCAAGGAAGGGCAGCTCGAAAATGTCCGTGCCGGCCAACCGGTGACCTTGCAGGCCGACATTTACGGCGGCGCCGTCACTTATCACGGCACCGTCGAGGGCTTCTCGGGCGGCTCGGGTGCCGCGTTTTCGGCAATCCCGGCACAGAACGCCACCGGCAACTGGATCAAGGTGGTGCAGCGCGTTCCGGTGCGCATCAAGCTCGACCCCGCCGAACTGCAGGCCAATCCGCTCAAGGTCGGGCTATCGATGACCGCCAAGATCGACACGCGTGGCAACAGCTAAGCGGAGCACTGTGAGATGAACCCAAGCACGACTTTGCACCACGGTGACGCGCCACTGACCGGCGCCATGCTCTGGTCAGCGGCGATCATCCTCGCCATCGCAAACTTCATCGCCGTGCTCGACATGACCATTGCCAATGTGTCCGTGCCGAGCATCTCGGGTGCGCTTGGCGCAACCACCAGCCAAGGCACCTGGGTGATTACCTCGTATTCGGTGGCCGAAGCGATCACCGTACCGCTGACCGGCTGGCTGGCGGCACGCTTCGGCGCCGTGCGCGTCTTTGCCATCGCGATGGCGATGTTTGGCGTCTGCTCGGCAATCTGCGGTCTATCGACGTCACTGGGGATGCTGGTCTTTGCCCGCATCTGTCAGGGCTTTGCCGGCGGCCCCCTGATGCCCCTGTCGCAAACCCTGTTGCTGCGCATCTTCCCGAAAGAAAAGGCGACGGCCGCGCTCACCATCTGGTCGATGACCACGCTGGTCGCGCCGGTCGTCGGCCCGATTCTCGGCGGCTATTTGTGCGACAACTACAGCTGGCCGTGGATCTTCTACATCAACGTGCCGATCGCCGCGAGTTGTGCGTTCATCGCCTGGAAAATGCTCAAGCGCTATGAACAGCCTTTGCTCAAAAACCCGATCGACCGGATCGGCCTGATCCTTCTCGTGGTGTGGGTGGCCTCTCTCCAACTGATGCTCGACGAAGGCAAGGAACTCGACTGGTTCTCGTCCCCCGCGATCATCGCGCTGGCCGTCATCGCCATCATTGGTTTTGCGGCCTTCCTGATCTGGGAATTGCATGAAGAACATCCGATCGTCGATCTGCGGGTCTTCCGTCATCGTGGATTTTCGGTCAGCGTGCTGACCATCAGCCTGGCGTTCGCTGCTTTCTTCGGCATCAATGTACTGACGCCGCAATGGCTGCAAACCTATATGGGGTATACGGCGACCACCGCCGGCATGGCCACGGCGTGGTCCGGGGTGTTTGCCGTGCTGGCGGCGCCGATTGTGGCGATCCTGTCGAGCAAGGTCGATCTGCGCCGCCTGGTGTTCGGCGGCGTGATGTGGCTCGGGCTGGTTACTCTGCTGCGGACCATTGCGACCACCGATATGGGCTTCTGGGACGTATCGCTGCCGATCATGTTGATGGGGATCGGCATGCCGTTCTTCTTCATCCCGACGACCAGCCTGGCGCTGGCCAGCGTCGACGAAGGCGAAACGGCGTCGGCGGCGGGGCTGATGAATTTCCTGCGCACGCTCTCAGGCGCCTTTGCGACGTCGTTGATCACGACGCTCTGGGACGACCAGATCACCCGCAATCACGCCGAACTCGTCGGCCTGTCGGACAGCGATCAGAGCGTTCGCGCCTTGCTGGAAAACTCGGGCATGGCGGCCGATGCGGTTCTGCAGTCGATCGACCGCTTGATCAACGGTCAGGCGGTCATGTTGGCGACCAACCAGATCATGGCGGCGGTCGGCATCGCCTTTGTCGTTGCTGCTTCGGTCATCTGGCTGGCGCCGAAACCAACGCGGGTCGTCGACGCCGCTGCCGGTGGACACTGAGATGAACGACGGACGACGACAGGAGCGCGAAGCCATGCTCGAATATCTTCTCGAATGTCGCGCGCAAGCAATCGGCGCGAGCAGTGCCATGAGTTCGGCGATCCATTCGAGGTGCCCCCGCAGCTTCGCACCGTCGAACGGCGTTGGCCGCTCGCCGCAGGCCACGGGCGCCCCCTGCCATGTCATGCGGACCCGGAGGATGCGCCCAAGGCTGGCGTTTCATCGGCGGCGCTAGCGACAAGGGGCGTCGGCGCCCCACTCCGGCCTGATGACATATTTGTCATCAAGGTCGGCCGCGTGATCGGAAACCAGGTTTTCGAAATCTCGGCGGACAATCAGGACGTCAACCTCGGCCACCGTTGGCGCCCAGCCAAGATTGATCCGCAACCGGTAGTTACCGATCGTTGATTGTAGAATCGGCTAGGGTGCTCAGTCGCACCAAAAATGCGAATAATTTCGTCGCCTTTGGCTGGCGGACAATTTTCGCGCTCAATCGATCAAAGAGAGCTTGTTCACTGCATACTGATTCGTGTGGTTTTCTGTTTTTTTGAGTGGCTCATAGATACGAAAAGTCCTGAGTCTCCTCGTCTACAAGGTTGGTGCCATGGAAAGAAAACGTCCCGTTGTTGTAATCGTCGGTGCTGGATTTGGCGGGCTAGCGGCAGTCAGGGCGCTGGAAAGCGAAGCGGTTGATATCGTTCTGATCGACCAGCGCAACCATCACCTGTTTCAACCGCTCCTCTATCAGGTGGCGACGGCTTGGTTGTCCCCTGCCGATATCGCGGCCCCCATACGAAGCGTATTTTCGCAGCAGGAGAATCTGGTCGTCATCCTCGGGAAGGTGATTGGGGTTGATACTGCGGCGCGAACCGTGCGGATCGACAATGGCGCGATCGAGGGTAATCTGCAGTACGACTTTCTTGTCCTCGCCACAGGCGTGCGGCACGACTATTTCGGCAACGATCAATGGGAAACTTGTGCCCCCGGATTAAAGACGGTTGAGGATGCCATCGCTATTCGCGAGCGTCTGCTCATGGCCTTCGAGATGGCCGAGATGTCGACGGATTCGGCCGAACGTGACGCCAACCTGACCATCGTCATTGTTGGCGGAGGCGCGACCGGTGTCGAAATGGCCGGCTCCATCGCCGAACTGGCCAAAGCGGCGCTGGTGAAGGATTTTCGCCGCATCGATCCACGCCAGGCTCGCGTGCTGCTGGTCGAAGCCGGCCCTCGTGTGCTTCCGGCGTTCCCTGAAGACCTATCAGCGGCAGCAAAACACGCTCTGGAGAAATTGGGGGTGGTGGTGAAGATCAATTCGCGAGTCACTGGGTGCGACGCGAGCAGTGTGACGGTCGACGATGAGAGAATTCCTGCGGCGACCGTCATCTGGGCGGCCGGCGTCAAGGCATCGCCCGCCGCCACTTGGCTCAACGCAAACGCCGACCGTGCGGGACGGGTCATGGTCGATGCTGATTTCAGTGTGCCTGACCACCCGGAAATTTTTGTCGTGGGGGATACCGCCTCCCTGACGGATGCCGTCGGGCGGCGTCTTCCCGGGGTCGCTCCCGCAGCCAAGCAGGCAGGACGTTACGTCGGGCAAGTGATCCGCGCGAAGTTGCGAGGACAGGCCGCCCCTGCGCCGTTTTGTTACCGCGACCTTGGCAATATGGCCACCATCGGGCGTCGGGCCGGCGTTGCGGATTTTGGCTGGATTTCGCTTCAAGGTCCCATCGCCTGGTGGTTATGGGGCATCGTGCACATCTATTTTCTGATCGATTTTCGTAGCCGAATCAGCGTGTCAATCAACTGGCTCTGGTCGTTCCTGACCTACAAGCGCGGAGCACGACTCATCACCGGGGCTAAACGTGGCGTATCAAAGGACTGAAACCAGAGGGCAACGATTGATTCCGTTCTCGTTTCGTGTCACCTCGCCGTATTGAAGAAAGCGCGGCTCTCGGCGAGCGTCGGCCCATTGGCGCAAGCGCCGCCACCATTGTCGGCGACAAGCGGTCCGTCACCTGTTCCGCGAAACGGTCCCCAAGGGACTTCCTGTCAACACCGGTAAATATCCCCCGGCAGAGCCGGAGGAACTCCCAACTGATTAGCCGCGCTGCGGCTGGTAGGCGACGACGTCCATTTCGAGCCGCACATCGATCGTCATGCGCGACTCGACCGTCGAACGTGCCGGGCGATGGCTACCAAAGCATTCCATGTAGACCCGGTTGAAGCTTCCGAAATCGCGCGCGTCGGCCAGCCAGACGCCGACCTTGCAGACGTCGGCGAGCGTGCAGCCGGCCAGCGCCAGAACCTCTTCGAGCCGCTTGAAGACCTGCCGCGTCTGCGCTTCGATACCGCCGGCGACGATCTGACCGTCGTCATCGGTTGGCACCTGACCGGAGACGAAAACAAAATCGCCAGCGCGCGTCGCAGGGGACAGCGGACGCAGTTGACGATCCGAAGCTATGGGGGATTGACCGAGCATTTCCACTGACATGACTCAACTCCTATGTAAAATTATTACACAAACATCTCATAAATAAGGTGTTGACGCCGGAAACAAACGATATTACGATTTGTTCGTGTAATTTTACAACAAGGAGTCCAGCCATGCCAGCCCTGTTCCTGCGTAAAGTTCTTTCCCGTCTGCTCACCGCCGCCGCGTTCATCCTCCCCTTCTGGCAGGCGCCAACCGCCCTGGCGGCGGACGGTGCCAACCTAGCGATGATCGCCGAACCGCAGACGCTCGACCCGATGGGCAGTACCGCAGATCTGGTTGGCACCATCATGCAGCACGTCTATGAGCCGCTCTACACCTTCGACGCCAAATGGAACGTGGTGCCGATGCTGGCCGACGGCCTACCCAAGGTTTCCAAGGACGGACTGACGCATAGCATCGCCTTGCGCCACGGCGTCAAGTTTCACAACGGGCGCGAAATGGTCGCCGACGACGTGGTGGCCTCGCTGCAACGCTGGATGGAGGTCTCGCCACGCGGCAAGTCGGTCGGCAAGGAAGTCTTGTCGATCAGCGCCAAGGGGCCTTACCTGGTTGAGCTCAAACTCAAGACGCTTTACGCGCCGCTGCTTTCGCAACTGGCCTTGCCAACCGGCATGGCGGCGATCATGGCCAAGGAAAGCATCGCGCCGCAACTCAAGGACTTCGTCGGCACCGGGCCGTACAAGCTCAAGGAACGCAAGCCCGATCAATACACGTTGCTCACCCGCTTCGCCGATTATTCGTCGCGCCAGGAGGCCGCGTCGGGCTACGCCGGAAAGCGCGAGGCGCTGATCGAGGAACTGCGTTTCGTGCCGGTGCCGAGTGCCAGCACTCGTGTCGAAGGCGTGCTGTCGGGCCAGTTCGACTACGCCGACCAGTTGCCGGTCGAAGCCGTCGCCCGCCTCGACAAGGCCGGAGCCGCTGTGGTGCCAATCATGACCAAGTCGTTCGGCTTCCCTTACCTGGTGCTCAACACTAAGGAAGGCGTGCTCGCCTCGCAAGCGCTACGCCAAGCCGTGCAAGCCGCTTTCGGCCCCGGCGAAATGATGGCCGCGGCATTTGGCGACACGCGCTTCTTCGCCGTCGAAGGCAACCACTTCCCGCAGGGAACGCCGTTCTACTCGCTCGCCGGTACCGACAAGTACAACCGCCGCGACCCCGCTGCGGCCAAGGACATGGCGGCCAAGGCCGGTTACAGCGGCCAGACGATCCGCATCATGGCCAGCCGCCAGTACGAGTTCCACTACAACATGGCGCTGGTGATGGCCGAGGAACTCAAGCGCGCGGGAATGAAGGTCGAACTGCAGGTCGTCGACTGGGCGACGCTGGTCCAGCGGCGCAACGATCCCAAACTGTGGGACATCTACGTCACGCACTCCGGCCAGTTCCCTGAGCCGATGCTCTCGCCGCCACAGTTGAGCGACGGCGCGCCGGGCTGGTGGAACAGTCCGGCCAAACTGGCGGTGCTGACCGAGTTCAACAAGGAGATGGATCCGGTCAAGCGCGGCGCGTTGTGGGCCAAGGTGCAGCAGGTGGTCTATGACGAAGTGCCGTACATCAACGTTGGCAAGTTCAACAGCCTTTCGGCGCGCGCCCAGCGTCTGCAAGGCTATACCCCGTCTGCCTGGCCCTTCTTCTGGAATGCCAAGGTCGCCGGCAAGTAAGCCGATAAGCCATCACTTCACCGCGGTCGCGCCCGGCTCAAAACGCTAGGCGCCCGCCATTGCGGACTTAAGCCCCATGTTTCGTTTCTTACTCAAGCGTTTGGGCGGCACGCTGTGCGTGCTGTTGCTCGTCGCGGTCATGGTTTTCGCCCTGACCCGGCTGGCTTCCGGCGACCCGATTGCCTTGCTGCTCGGCGACCAGGCGAGCGCCGAGGACATCGCCCAGGTGCGCGTGCAGTACGGCCTCGACCAACCGCTGCTGAGCCAGTTCGGCTACTGGGTCAAGGAGGTCGCGCAGGGCAATCTCGGCAACTCGATCTTTCTGCAGCGCCCGGTGACCCAGGCACTGGCGGAACGCGCCGAGCCGACGTCCTTTCTGGCGCTGTTCGCGGTGGCCATCGCGGCGTTGATCGGCATTCCCTGCGGCCTCATCGCCGCGGTTTGGCGCGGCCGCCTGGTCGACCAGATATTGAGCGCGGTGGCGATGCTCGGCGCCAGCGTCCCAAGCTTCTGGATGGGGCTGATCCTGATCCAGATCTTCGCTGTCAAGCTCGGCTGGTTTCCGGCGTCGGGCTACGGCAACCCGGGAGTGTCGCTGATCGAACGACTGCATCACCTGGTGCTGCCGGCGGTGGTGCTGGGCGTGCTCAATTCAGCGCTGATCATCCGCTTCACGCGCGCCTCGGTGCTCGACATTCTCAACGAGGACTACGTGCGCACCGCGCGCTCCAAAGGCCTTTCCGAGCGAGTGGTGATTCTCAAGCACGTGCTGCGCAACGCGCTGGTGCCTATCGTCACCGTCGTCGGCCTAACCACCGCGCTGATGATCGGCGGCGCGGTGGTCACCGAGACGGTATTCAACCTGCCCGGTGTCGGCAATCTGGTGGTGCGCGCGGTGCTGCGTCGCGATTACCCGGTGATCCAGGGCGCCTTACTGGTGATCGCCGCGATCTACGTGCTGATCAACCTGCTGATCGACCTGATCTATATGCTGGTCGACCCGCGCATCCGGGTGTGAAATGAATCCACTGACCGCTTTGTTAAAAAGGTTATTCCACCGCCGCGTGGTGCTGATCGCCGCGCTACTGCTGCTGTCCATCGCCGCACTGGCGCTCATCTTCCCGCTGCTCTCGGATGTCGACCCCAACGCCATCGCCGTACTCGATCGCCTGCGCGCGCCGTCGGCGGCCCACTGGGCGGGGACCGACGAACTCGGGCGCGACCTCGCGATGCGCATCGTCTGGGGCGGCCGCTATTCGATCCTGATCGGCGTGGCGACGGCCTGCCTGAGCGTCATCGCGGGAACCGTGCTCGGTCTGCTGGCCGGATTCTTTCGCCGGCTCGACGCGCCGATCATGCGCGTCGTCGATGCCATGATGTCCTTCCCCGATATCCTGCTCGGCATCTCGCTGGTCTCTATCCTTGGCGCCTCGCTGTGGAACGTCGTGCTGGCGCTGGTGATCGTCTACACGCCGCGCGTCGCCAGGGTGGTGCGCGCCTCGACGCTGGTGATTCGCGAACTGCTGTTCGTCGACGCCGCGCGCGCGATCGGCGTCGGCACGCCGCGCATCCTCTACGCGCATATCCTACCCAACCTGATGTCACCGGTATTGGTACAACTGACCTTCATCTTCGCTTACGCGATCCTCGCCGAAGCCGGGCTGTCCTTCCTCGGCGTCGGCGTGCCGCCCGAAATTCCGACCTGGGGAACGATGATCGCGTCGAGCCTGCAGTACGCCGACCAGGCCTTCTGGACCATCGTCTTTCCCGGTGTCGCGATCATCCTGACCGCGCTGTGCCTGCAGATCGTCGGCGACGGCGTGCGCGACCTGCTCGATCCGAAACTCAGGGAAACCACATGAGCGCGCAGCCCTTCGACACAAACCAACCCGCCATTCCGGCCACGCCGCGCCTCTCGGTGCGCCAGCTCTCGACCTCGTTCATGACCGATCGCGGCCGCGTCCAGAGCGTCGCCGACGTCTCTTTCGACATCGCCGCCGGCGCCACGCTGGCGCTGGTCGGCGAGTCGGGATCAGGCAAGTCGGTGACCAGCCTCGGACTGATGGCGTTGCATGGCAAGGGCTCGCAAGCGCAGGTCGGCGGCCAGGCCATATTCACCTGCCGCGACGGTCGCCGCGTAGACCTCTTGGACCTTGCCGAGGGCGCGCACCGCCGCCTGCGCGGCAACGAACTGGCAATGATTTTCCAGGAGCCGATGACCAGCCTCAACCCGGTGCTGACCGTCGGCGAACAGATCGCCGAATCGGCGCGCCTGCATCTCGGAATGGACCGCAGCCAAGCGCTGCAGCACGCCAAGCGCATGCTCGACCTGGTCGAAATCCCGGCCGCCGCAAGACGCCTTGCCGAGTATCCGCACCAGCTCTCGGGCGGCATGCGCCAGCGCGTGATGATCGCGCTGGCGATGGCCTGCAACCCGACGCTGCTGATCGCCGACGAACCGACGACGGCGCTCGATGTCACGATCCAGGCACAGATCCTGGCGCTGATCCAGCGCCTGCAGCGCGAGACCGGGATGAGCGTGCTGTTCATTACGCACAACCTCTGCGTCGTCGCGCAGTACGCCGACCAGGTCGCGGTGATGTACGCCGGGCGCATCGTCGAGTCGGCGCCGGTCGACGAACTTTTCGCCGCGCCGCGCCATCCCTATACCCGCGGGCTGCTTGCCTGCTTGCCGGCGCTGGCCGTGCGTGGCGCCGCCGGAACAACGCGGCCGCGCCTGCAGGCGATCGCCGGCCAGGTCTGCAGCCCCTTCGAACCGCCGCCCGGTTGCGCCTTCGCGCCGCGCTGCCCGCAGCGCCAGGAAGCGTGCGACCTGGCCATGCCGCAGCTGGCCGATACCGCCTCCGGCAAGCTGCGCTGCATCCTGGCAGAAAAAGGAAGTGAGCAATGAGCGACAACGATGTGCTGATCGAAGCGCGTGGGTTGCGCAAATTTTTCGGCGGCGGCGCGCACCCGGTGCGCGCCGTCGATGGCGTCAGCTTTTCGATCCGCCGGGGCGAGACACTGGGTCTGGTCGGCGAATCAGGTTCGGGAAAAAGCACTATCGGGCGCATGCTGATCCGCCTGCTTGATCCGACCGACGGGCAGATCCATTACGCCGGCCACGACCTCGCTAAGCTCTCGCAGCGCCAGATGCGGCCGCTGCGTTCGCGCCTGCAGATCATCTTCCAGGACCCCTACGCCAGCCTCAACCCGCGCATGCGAATCCGCCAGATTCTCGGCGAAGCGCTCGACACCCACGGTCTGGCCAAGGGCCATGCCCGCGCGCCACGTATCGCCGAACTGCTTGAGCTGGTCGGCCTGCGCGCCGAATACGCCGAACGCTACCCGCATGAGTTTTCGGGCGGCCAGCGCCAGCGTATCGGCGTCGCCCGAGCGCTGGCCGTCGAACCCGACTTCATCGTCGCCGACGAGCCGCTGTCGGCGCTCGACGTCTCGATCCAGGCGCAGGTCGTCAATCTGCTGGGCGACCTCAAGGAACGCTTCGGCCTGACCATGCTCTTCATTTCGCACGACCTCGACGTCGTCGAGTTCCTCTGCGATCGCGTGATCGTCCTCTACCTGGGCAAGATCATGGAAGTCGCGCCGACCCGCGCGCTTTATAATCGCCCGCTGCACCCCTACACCCGGGCGCTGTTCGCCGCCGCACCGATCCCCGACCCGGCGCAGCGCAACGCCGAGCGTCCGCTGCTTATCGGGGATATTCCGAGCCCGGCCAATCCGCCGTCCGGCTGCGTCTTCCGCACCCGCTGCGCGTACGCCCTGCCGGCCTGCGCCGAGCAGGCGCCGCCGCTCGCTGAAGTCGCGCCAGGACACTGGAAAGCCTGTCTGCGCGACGATCTCAATCCGCTGCCAAACAAAGGAGCTCCAATATGAACGCCACAACGATTCTCGACCGTCGTTACAAGGGCTTTCCGCCCGCCGCCGCGCCTTGCTCGATCGACGAAATCGCCGGCCGCCACTGGAACGTCATGGCCGGCGACCTGCCGTTTCCGATCGCCATCCTCAGGGACTCCGCCATGCGTCACAACATCGCCTGGATGCAGGACTTTGCGCGCGAACGCGGGCTGCGAATCGCACCGCACGGCAAAACGACGATGTCGCCCGAAATCTACCGGCGGCAAATTGACGCAGGCGCCTGGGGCTTGTCGTTCGCCACCGTCTATCAGCTGGGCGTCGGCCTCGAGAGCGGCATCAAGCGCGCGCTGATCGCCAATCAGGTCGTCTGTGACGCCGACCTCGACGGCTTGGCGCAGATGCTCGGCAACGACGCGCAGCTTAAAGTCTGGTTTCTCGTCGATTCGATCGCCCAGGTCGAGCGCATCGAGCGCTGGCGGCAGCGCCGCCGTTCGAACACTCGCTTCGACTGTCTGCTTGAGATCGGCATCGCCGGCAAGCGCACCGGCTGCCGTACGCTCGACCAGGCGCTGCAGCTCGCCGCGCGCATCAAGGCCAGCACAGCCTTGGCGCTCGGTGGCATCGAATGCTACGAAGGCAGCGTCGCCAAGGGCGAGTCGGAACACGACCGCCGCGAAGTCGACGCGCTGATGCAGCGCGTCGTCGAGGCGGCCAGCCAATGCGACCAGCGCGGCTATTTCTCGGGCGACCAGATCCTGATGACCGCTGGCGGCTCGGCGCTCTTCGATCTGGTCACCGACGGGCTGCTACCGACGCTGTCGCGACCGGTGACCGGCATTCTGCGTTCGGGCTGCTACGTCACACACGATGACGGCTCGTACAAGCGCCTGCTGCAACGCGTCGAGGAACGCATCGGACGCAGCGACAGCCTGTTGCCAGCGATCGAGGTCTGGGCGATGGTCCAGTCCTGCCCGGAGCCGGGGCTCGTCATCCTGTCCTGTGGCAAGCGCGACATTTCCTACGATCTCGAACTGCCCATCGCGCGCTTCCACCAAGTCGCTGGCGAGCTGCTTCCGCGCGTCATCCCCGACGCTTGGCAACTGACCGCGCTCAACGATCAGCACGCCTACTTGCACTATCCCGCCGGCCAGGCCGGTCCGGCGGTCGGCGACCTGATCGGCCTGGGGATCTCGCATCCGTGCACAACCTTCGACAAATGGCGCTGGCTACCGGTCGTCGACGACAACTACGTCGTCTGCGCCGCGGTCACCACCCGCTTCTGATCGCCATGAACAGCCTGCTTCAGCAACTGCGCGAACACTATCCGAACTTGCCCGCGGCCCAGCAGCGTGTTGTCGACCTGATCGCCCAGGACCCGCAGGGCGCGGTCGGCGCGACCGTCGAGCAACTGGCGCAGGGCGCCGGCGTTTCGATGCCGACCATCGTTCGCACCTGCCGCACCTTCGGCTTTTCCAACGTACGCGAGTTCATGGTTGCGCTGGCGCAGGACATCGCGATCGGCGGCTCGTACCTGCACCGTAGCGTGAGTTCCGAAGACTCCCCCGCAGAAATCGTCGGCAAGATCGTGCGTTCGGCGACCGCCTCGATGGCGACACTCGAGCGTCAACTCGACGTCGCCGCGCTGCAGCGCGCGGCCGAGGTGATCGCCGCCGCCGAACGCGTCGATTGCTACTCGGCGGGCGCCACCTCGACCTTCATCGCCACCGATCTGCAGGCCCGCCTGTTCCGCCTTGGCGTTCATTCAAATGCCTATTTCGACGCACACCAGCAACTGATCTCGGCGTGCACGCTGGGCAACAAGGGCGTCGCGGTTGCCGTCTCGCACGTCGGACGCATGCCGACGCTGCTCGAAGCGACGCGCTTTGCGCGCTCGCAGGGTGCCACCGTAATCGCACTGACTCAGCCCAATACTCCCCTGGCCAGGGAAGCCGACATCGTTCTGGGCACATCGGTGCCCGAGGACGCGGTGATGCGCGTCGGCACCGAGGCCTATATCGCACATTTGTTGGCCGTCGAGATTCTCACCGTACTGGTCGGCCAGCGCCTTGGTTCGCGGGCCGCCGAACGACTACGCAAGTTTCGTAGCGTGCTCGAGGAGCATGGCATCGACAGTGAGGCGCACGTCGCCATGACTATGGCCTGGACCAAGGCCGAACGGGAACAGGAGTAATACGCAAATGAGTACAACTACCTTGCTGCACGACGGACTGATCGTCGACGGGTCGGGGGCGGCCGGTTATCCGGCAGACGTCCTGGTCGATGGCGAGCGCATCGTGCAGATCGGGAAAATCGACGCTGCGGCAGCGCACGACATCATCGACTGTTCGGGACTGGTGATCGCGCCGGGATTCATCGACGTACACACTCACGACGACGCCATCGTTCTCACCGCACCGCAGATGCGTTCGAAGATTTCACAAGGGGTAAGCACCGTGATCACCGGCAACTGCGGAATCTCGCTGGCGCCGCTGATCACCGATAGCCCGATCGAACCGCTCGGATTGCTCGGCACCGACCGCTTCTGCTACGGAAGCCTCGCCGCCTACGCCGACGCGGTCGATGCCGTGCAACCGGCGGTCAATGTTGCCGCGCTGATCGGCCATACCAGTCTGCGCGCCGCTGCGATGCAGGACTTCGACCGGGCGGCCAGCTCGGCGCAACGCGAAGTCATGGCGCAGACGATGCGCCAGGCTATGGCCGACGGCGCGCTAGGCCTGTCGTCCGGCGTCTTCTACCGGGCCGCGTTTGCCGCCGACGAGCCTGAGTTGGTCGCCATCACGTCAGTCGTCGCGCAGGCCGGAGGCGTCTATGCGACGCACATTCGCGACGAACTCGAAGGCATCATCGCCGCCATGGAGGAAGCCGCGCGAACGGCCCGCCGTGCCGGCCTGCCGCTAATTCTCTCGCATCACAAGTGTGCCGGCCCGGCCAACTGGGGGCGTACGCAGCAGACCCTGGCGCTGATGGACCGGCTGGCGACACGCCAACCGATTGGACTTGACGTTTATCCCTATACCGCTGGATCGACGGTACTGCGCGAGGATCTGGTCGATCCGGCGATCGACATCCTGATCACCCAGTCCGAGCCGTTTCCCGAGATGGCCGGGCGGCTGCTCGCCGATATCGCGCAGCTCTGGGGGATCAATCAGAATCAGGCTTGTCTGCGCCTGCAGCCTGGCGGCGCTTGCTACTTTCAGATGCACGAAGACGACGTCAGGCGAGTGCTGGCGCATCCGCGAACGATGATCGGCTCCGACGGCCTGCCGCACGATACTCGCCCGCACCCGAGGCTGTGGGGAACCTTCCCGCGGGTGCTCGGCCACTACTGCCGAGAGATCGGATTGCTGCGCCTCGAAAGTGCGGTCTTCAAGATGACCGGCCTGCCCGCCGCGCAGTTTGGGCTACAGCAGCGCGGCCAGATCGCCGAAGGCAATTACGCCGACATCGTCGTTTTCGACCCCAGGACCATTCGCGATCGGGCAAGCTTCGCAGACCCCTGCCAGATCAGCGAAGGCGTCAAACACGTCTTCGTCAATGGCCAGCTGAGCTACCGGGAAAACGCAACGACCCAGTACTCAAGAAGCGGTCGATTTGTTCGCCGCGGGATCAACCGCTCCAACTGACTGCTTAATATCAAACAGTCCTACAGAGTGATCGCAACTGGCCGCCTATCAATGCTCTGCTTAGCCCCCCAAGCGAAGATCAAGCGCGAAGCGTTACGTCTGGCAAAAACCGGTGTTTGATCAACGGTTCTTGAAACCGAGCAGCACGCGGTGCGGGCCAGGGACGCCGGGCGGCACCAGCGCGACGCGATCGCCCGGACGGATCACCGCGCAGTCGGCGGCGATCGCGCGGCGATTGACGAAGATCACTTCGACGCCGGAACGCGGGATATCGAGCGCGTCGAGCAGTTCGGCGCCCGAGGTCTCGTGGTCGAGCGCAAAGTCATGCGGGTTCGCCCACTGCCGCTCACGAAAGAGGTCGGCGAGGCCCATGAAGGCGTGCAGTTCGATGCAGGCTGACATCGTCTTTCTCCTCCACCAATTCCAGCCCGGCAATCAACGCTTGGCCGCGTGCGCCGGACGAAAAGCCTTGCACTGCGCTGAATCTGACTCAAGGTAAGCGCCGGCTATCAGGTCGATGCAGTAGGGAATCGCCGGGAATACGGCGTCGAGGCAGTCGTCGATCGCCGACGGTTTGCCCGGCAGATTGACGATCAGGCACTTGCCGCGGATGCCGGCGGTCTGGCGCGACAGGATCGCGGTCGGAACGACCTTGAGCGAGGCACTGCGCATCAGCTCGCCGAAACCCGGCATCATCTTTTCGCAGACCGCTTCGGTCGCTTCCGGCGTCACGTCGCGCGCCGCAGGACCGGTGCCGCCGGTGGTGACGATCAGGCTGCAGCCGACGACATCGCAAAGCTCGATCAGCGTCGCCTCGATCAGCGGCTGCTCGTCGGGGATCACGCGCGCCACCGCCTCCCAGGGGCTGGTGAGCACGCGCGCCAACCAGGCGTGCAGCGCCGGGCCGCCCTTGTCTTCATAGTCACCGCGGCTGGCGCGGTCGGAGATGGTCAGGATGCCGATTCGTGCGTCGTTCATGTCTACTCCTCAAAACCCATATGGTCCTGCCACGCCGCGCTATCGAAGAGCTGCACGGTGACCTGGTCACCGGCAGCGAGTCCCGGGCACGCGGCGGGAACGACCATGAAGCCGTCGGCCTTGGCCATCGACAGCAGAACGACGCTGCTTTGACTACCGGTCGGGCGGGCGACGAACTCGCCATTTTGCTGCGTCAATTGCACGCGGACGAACTCGGTTCGCCCGGGATTGGTCGCAAACGCGCTCGCCAGCCGCGCATTGAGCGTGCGCCGGTACGGGTGCTGCTCACCCATCATGCGCCGCAGCGCGGGAATCACGAACTGCTCCATGCAGACCATGCTCGACACCGGATAACCCGGCAAGCCGAAAAACACCGTCGTGTCGGTCACGCCGAACGCCAGCGGATGTCCTGGCCGCGTCGCGACGCGCCAGAATTTGATGTCCACGCCGAGCTTTTCGATGCTTGAGCGAACGTAATCGCGAACGCCCGCCGAGCTGCCGCCGGAGACCAGCAACACGTCAAACTGGAGCCCGCGCTGCAGATAGCTTTCGAGCTCGACCTGATCGTCGCGCGCGATGCCGAGGATCACCGGCTCGATGCCGAGCGCTTGCAGCTGCGCCATCAGCGCGTAGGTGTTTGAATCGGGAATCTTGTTCGGGTCGACCGGATCGTTCAAGCCTTCGAGCTCGTCGCCAGTCGACAGGATCGCCACGCGCGGCCGGCGATAGACGGCAAAGCGCGTCGCCTTGACCGTCGCCAGCACGCCGACGACGCCCGGCGTGATCGTCGTCCCGGCGTCGAGCACGCGGTCGCCCAGGTGCATGCTCTCGCCGCGCGGACGAACGAAATTGCCAACGGCGATGGCGACCTTGAGCTCTACGCTGCCGGGAACCGGCTCATCGGTATCCTCGACCTTGATCACGCCATCGGCGCCCGGCGGCATCGGCGCGCCGGTCATGATCCGCGCGCATTGCCCGGAATTGACCGCGCGCTGCGGCAGGTCGCCGGCGTTGATGTCTTCGGTAACCGCCAGCGTCACCGGCGCGCCAATGCTGTCCGCGGCACGCAACGCAAAACCGTCCATCGCCGAGACGTCGAACGGCGGCAGGTCGCGGTTGGCGAGAATATCCTCGGCCAGAACGCGGCCGAGCGACGCTTCGAGTCCCACCGTCTCGACGCCGAGCCGGCCGACCGTCGCGAAAATGACGCGCTGCGCCTCGCTTGCCTTGAGATTCTCCATGTTTCCCCCTGTCTGCTTTACGGATGTGGAACGACCCACGAGTCCCCCTCGGGGGTGATTTCCTTCTTCCAGATCGGCACTCGCGCCTTGAGCTCGTCGATCAACCAGCGGCAGGCGTCGAAAGCCGCGGCGCGATGTTCGGCGCCGGCGGCGATGAAGACGATGTTGTCGCCGCCCTTGACCGTGCCGATGCGATGGACGATGCGCGCGTCGATCAGCGCGAACTTCTCGATCGCCTCGCTGCGCAAAGCGTTCATTTCGGCGAGCGCCATGCTGCCGTAAGCCTCGAAGGAAATCTCCGAGACCTCGCGCCCTTCGGAAAAATCGCGCGCGCAACCGAGGAAGGTGGCGATTCCGCCGATGCGTTTGGAACTGCCGCGCATGGCGTCGATCTCGTCGTCCTGCGAAAAATCTTCGATCTGGATTCTGACTGCAGCGCTCATCCTAACCTCCTGAAAATTTGGCCATGAACGCCACTTCGCTGCCGTCGGCAAGCGGCTGCGCGAGGTCGTGCACCTGCGCGCCGTTGACCGCGACGAAGCAGACCAGCGCGAAGGCCGGCGCGTATTGCGCGGCGAGTTCGTCGCGCAGCGCCTGCAGGCGCAGCCCGGCGCGGTACTCGACCACCAGCGAATTGCAGCCGGCGCGCTCGGCGACCGGCCCGAAAAATAGCACCTTGATCATTGGCTCTCTCCGCGTTTCCAGACGCCGCTCTTGCCGCCGCGCTTCTCGTCGAGCGCAACGCACTCGATGACCATGCCGCGATCGATCGCCTTGCACATGTCGTAGATGGTGAGCAGCGCGACGCTCGCCGCGCACAGCGCTTCCATCTCGACGCCGGTCTGGCCGACGCAGGTCGTCGTGGTGACGACGCGAATGCCGACGCGGCCTTGAGCGTCGGCGTCGACCTCGCTGAAGGCGACATCGACGCCGGAAAGCGCGATCGAATGACACATCGGGATGATGTCCGGCGTGTGCTTGGCGGCCATCACCGCGCCGACATCGGCGACAGTCAGCACGTCGCCCTTGGCGATCTTGCCGGCGCGAATGCGCGCCAGCGTCGCCGGCTGCATGCGCAGCACGCCGCTGGCGATCGCCACGCGACTCGTGTTGGTCTTTTCCGAGATATCGACCATTCGCGCGCGGCCGGCTTCGGAAAAATGGGTCAGTTCGTTCATTTCAGCAACACCTCTCGCATCAGCTTCGGTTGCGCCGCACAACGATCAGCGGACGGCGGGTCTGACCGCGCATTCGCCGTGTCGTTCGACGACTCCATTTTCGCCGTGTCGTTCGGCGATTTGATGTTCACCGCGTCGTTCGGCGCTGGCGTGATCGCCGCACGCGCTGCACGACGGATCCTTGCACAGATCGCTGCGCATGAAATTCATGTCGATAGCGTCGACAAAGAGCAGCTTGCCGGTAAGGCCGCGATCGATGCCGACCAGCAGTTTGATCGCCTCGGCCGCCTGCATCGTGCCGATGATGCCGACCAGCGGCGCGAAGACGCCGGTCGTCGCGCAGCGCAACTCAGGCGCCTCGCTCTCTTCGGCAAACAGGCAGTTGTAGCAGGGGCTGTCGGCGCGGCGAAAGTCGAATACCGCGAGCTGGCCGTGCGTCAGGATCGCCGCCCCGGAAACGAGCGGCTTGCGCTGCGCGAGGCAGGCGCGATTGACGGCGTAGCGCGTCGCGAAGTTGTCGCAGCAATCGAGCACGACGTCGGCTTTAGCGACCAGTTCAGCGAGTTGCAGCGCATCGACGCGCTGCGGCAGCGCCAGGCAGTCGACCTCGGGGTTGATTTCGTGCAGGGCCGCTTTGGCCGAATCGACTTTGCGCTCGCCGACCGTTGCGGTGCGATGGATGATCTGGCGCTGCAGGTTGCTCAAATCGACCGTGTCGTCATCGCACAGCGTCAGCCGGCCGACGCCGCTGGCTGCCAGATAAAGTGCGGCGGGCGACCCCAGGCCGCCCATGCCGACGATCAGCACGTGAGCATCGAGCAGGCGCTGCTGCCCTTCGATGCCGATTTGGTCGAGCAGGATGTGGCGGCTGTAGCGCAGCAATTGCTGGTCATTCACTTGGCAGAGTCCTCACGAGCAAGGAAAAAAGCGTCTGGCGACAATTCCGGGAATACGCCCGGGTCGCCACGACGAACAAGTGTCTTTGTACCCGACTTTGCACCGGATTGGCGAGCCCTGTGCGAGCGAAAAATAGGCCGTGTCACGAATTGACACATCGCTTTGTCCAAACGCCCGGTTTGCATTGCTGGCCGCTTGGGCGACTCGCAATACTGCGCGCAGCGTTTCCCAATCAAACGAAAGGAGGCCATTGACCCACCGCGCAAAAATATCCGGCACTACGCTTGAAGATCAGAAAATTCAGCACCAACGGGCAGCTTCACCGAGTGCCCAAGGGCCTTTGTAACACAGATAGATCAAGGAGAATCAGTATGAAATCAGCACTACTGGCGTTCATGATGTGCTTTCTCGGCGTCTTCGGAATCACCACCTCGGCGATCGCAGCCGGCGGCGGCGATGTCACGCTCGAGCAGGCGATGGCGATCGTTTCGGCGGCACGCGCCAAAGCGGTCAAGCAAGGGACCTTGATGGACATCGCGGTGGTCGACGCCGGCGCCAACCTCAAGGCCTTTGTCCGCATGGACGGCGCCTTCCTCGGCAGCATCGACATTTCAATCAAGAAAGCAAAAACGGCGCGCCTCTTCAACATGTCCACCGCAGCGCTCGGCGAGCTCGCGCAACCGGGCAAGCCCTTGTACCACATCGAGTTCTCGAATAACGGCTTGATCACCTTCCCCGGCGGCGTGCTGCTCAAGGATAAGGACGGCAACATCATCGGCGCCGTCGGCGTCAGCGGCAGCAGCGTCGAAGACGACAACGAGGTGGCCCTGGCCGGCGCCGCGGCGCTCAAATAGCCAGGCATCAAGCCAGCACCAGCGTACTCGCCAGTGCTGACTTGAGAACAATCCGGCCCGTGGTGCGACCATGCCCCACGGGCCTTGTCGCGAGCTTCGCCGCGGCGATCAGCCTTTGGCGTTCAGACGCCGGTACAGCGTGTTGCGACTGATCCCCAGACGCCGCGCGGCCTCCGACATATTGCCGTGACTCAGGGCGATGGCCCGGGCGATCGTCGTTTGCGAAAGCTCGCGCAGGTTTTCCGTCGCCTCGCCGTCGGCGCTCGGCGGCAACTTGACCTGCCAGCGCAGTTCCTCGGCCAGGTCGTCGGACAGGTGCTGCCAGCCGATGCGCGACTCGCCCTCGTCGAGCAGCACGCAGGCGGCGCGCAGCGTGTTGCTGAGTTGGCGCAAATTGCCGGGCCATGAATATTCGGCGAAGGCGGTGGCGACCGCCGGCTCCAGACTGATGCCGCGATCGGGCGCCAGCTCCTGCAGCAGGCGGGCGACGATGGCGGGAAAATCCTTGCGTTCGCGCAGCGGCAGAAGCTGCAGCGTCAGGCCGTTGATCCGGTAGTAAAGGTCGGCGTCGAAAGTCCCGGCCTCGATATTGGTCTTGAGATTGCTGTGCGTCGCCGAGATCAAAACGAAATCGGCCGGCTCCGGCTCGCCGCCGATCGGCGTCGTCCGACGGTCCTGCATGACTTTGAGGAAACGCGCTTGAATCGCCCGCGGCATGGTCTCGATCTCATCGAGAAAGAGCGTGCCGCCATGCGCCTCGCGAATGCGTCCCAGCGCCCCTTCGCGGCACAGTGTCGGCGCATAGCCGAACAGTTCAGCTTCGATCAGGCTATCCTGCAACGCGGCCAGATTGACCGCGACGAACGGGCCGTCCTGACGCGGACCGGATGCGTGAAAGGCTCGTGCAAAGCTCTCCTTGCCGACGCCAGACTCGCCTTGCAGCAGCAAGGCGATCGGTTTGCCGATCAGCTTGTGCGCCTTCTCGATCGCCGCCGCCAGGCGTTCGTCGCCGGTGTCGAGGGCGTCGAGCGCACTGCGTGGACGCACGCCAGCCGGCACGCTAACTGGAGCGGTGTTGCGCCCCGCCAGCGCCGGCTCGAGGCGGACGAACAGTCGGTTGCCGTCGGCTCGCGCGACCAGCATCGGCTCGCCGGGGCGACGGCGGTTCCAGTCGAAGAGATCGTTGAGGCGCAACTGGAGAATCCGCTCGAGCGGCGTGACTTTCAGATCGCCGGCAGACAGGCCGAGCAGCGCCAGTCCGGCCGGGTTGGCGCCGATGATCCAGCCGTCGTCGGTGAGCGCCGCGATGCCTTCGGCGAAGGTGCCGATGCCTTCGGCCATGGCGTGGAAGCGAATGCGCAGGTTCCTGGCGTGATATGAGTCGAACAAACGATTCTCGACCATCTGCGCGGCGGCACGCACCAGGCCGAAGGTATGTGGATGATGCTGGCGTTCGTCGCCCGAAATGTCGAGCACACCGAGCAGGCGACCGTCCGGTCCGGACAGCGGCACCGACGCGCACGACAGGAAGCCGTTGCGCTCAAGGAAGTGCTCGCCACCGTGCACCACCAGCGGACGTGCCTCGGCCAGCGCCGTGCCGATGGCGTTGGTGCCCCGATGACGCTCGAGCCAGGACGCGCCGGGGGCCAGCGCCACCCGGTCGGCGCGGCTCAGGAAGTCTGGATCGCCAAGCGCCTGCAACAGCACGCCGCGGTCGTCGGCCAGGATCACCATGCTGCCCGATTCACGCGTCTGGGCATGCAGGTACTCCATCACCGGCCGGGCATTGGCGATCAGATCGCGCTGGCGTTCGGTGGCGCGTGCCAGTTCGGCAGCATCGAGACGGCAGGCGTCGGGCAGCCGGCCCTCGGGGGCGAGTCCGGCGTCGACGCTACGACGCCAGGATTTGGCCAGCAAGGTACTGACCAGATAACCGAGCGGCACCTCACCGCGCTCCAGCATCAGTTCACGGGCGCGGCGCAGGCTTGCTCGGTCGGATTTGACTGGCGAGATCATGATTGCCCAATAGGTGCGTAAAACAGACGACGAAAGTGCTATTAAAACAGCGCCATTATAGTTTATCCAGCTTTAAAAACATGGCCTTAGGCTGCACTTCATTTTTTACCGTGGCGGCTTGGAGCCGCTGAATATGCACCGCGAAGCGGTGGCCACTTTACAACGAAACCATCCCGTTGACGAGCACTCTCGATCGATCCGCGACAATCGAACAAACCGTCCGATCGTTGCACGCGACTGCCCAGGCCCAATGGCCAGCTCAACTAGCTTTTGGGGATTTTTGGCCGCATCATGCGCAGTGGTCAAAGTCAAAACCAACGCGCAGAGGAGAAAAACCAAAATGACACGCAAAAGCTTCGCGGCATCGGACAGGAGTTCGCTACCTGACGCCACTCATGCCACCAACGCGGATGTACGCACCGCAATGGACAGCGCCGCCCTCAAGCAGGCCATCGTCGATCACCTGCACTACTCGCTGGGCCGCCTGGCCGCCGTCGCCACGCCCAGCGACTATTACCGGGCGCTCGCGCTGGCGATACGCGACCGCATGCAGCGGCGCTGGATCAGCACCACCGAGACCTGTTTCAAGATGGGTCGCAAGGTCGCCTGCTATCTGTCGGCTGAGTTCCTGATCGGGCCGCAACTGGGCAACAACCTGCTCAACCTCGGCATTGAAGCGCAGGTCCGTAGCGCGCTCGCCGAACTCGGGCAAGACTTCGAGCTGATTCTGTCGTGCGAAGCCGAACCGGGGCTCGGCAACGGTGGCCTGGGAAGACTGGCGGCATGTTATCTCGACTCGCTGGCCAGCTTGCAAATGCCCGCCGTCGGTTATGGCATCCGCTACGAATTCGGTATTTTCCAGCAGGAGATCCGCGACGGCTGGCAGACCGAAGTCACCGACAAGTGGCTGCGCTACGGCAATCCGTGGGAGGTCGCCAAGCCCGAGGTCGCCTATTACGTCAACTTTGGCGGGCGGACCGAGCATTATCGCGATGACGCGGGCAACGACCGCATGCGCTGGATACCGCTCCGGGTGGTCAAGGGCAGCGCCTACGACACGCCGATCCAGGGCTACGACGTCGCCAACTGCAACACGCTACGGCTATGGAGCGCCGAGGCTGTCGAGTCGTTCGACTTCCAGGCCTTCAATACCGGCGATTACTACCAGGCCGTCGAAGACAAGCTGATCTCGGAGACGATCACCAAGGTGCTCTATCCGAACGACGAGCCGGCGATCGGCAAGCGCCTGCGCCTCGCCCAGCAGTACTTCTTCGTCTCCTGCTCGCTGCAGGACATGCTGCACATCCTCGACCTGGCAGGCGTCGCGGTCGAGCGCTTCGCCGAGGTGTTCGCCGTTCAGCTCAACGACACGCATCCGTCGATCGGCGTCGCCGAGCTGATGCGCCTGCTCGTCGATGAACGACGGCTCGACTGGGACGCGTCCTGGGCCATCGCCCAGGCGGCTTTCGCCTACACCAACCACACGCTGTTGCCCGAGGCGCTGGAAACCTGGCCGCTGCCGTTGTTCGGCGAAATGCTGCCGCGCCACCTGGAAATCATCTACGAAATCAACCGGCGCTTCCTCGAAGAGGTGCGCGGACGCTTCCCGGGCGACGAAGCGCGCGTCGCGCGCATGTCGCTGATCGGCGAGGAAGGCGACAAGCGGGTGCGCATGGCCAATCTGGCGACGGTCGGCAGCCATGCCGTCAATGGCGTTGCCGCACTGCACTCCGACCTGCTCAAGGCCAGCGTACTCAAGGACTTTTATGAACTGTGGCCAGAGCGCTTCAGCAACAAGACCAACGGCGTGACGCCGCGCCGCTTCCTGGCGCTCGCCAATCCGGGACTCGCCGACCTGCTCGATCGCACGCTGGGGCGCGGCTGGCTCACCGATCTTGCGAAACTGCGCGGACTCGCGCGCCACGCCGACGACGCCGGCTTCCGGCGCGAATGGCGCGCCATCAAACAGGACAACAAAGCCCGGCTGGCCGCCCAGGTGCGCGCCAGCACCGGCATCGAGCTCGACCCGAGCTGGCTGTTCGACATCCAGGTCAAGCGCATCCACGAATACAAGCGCCAGCACCTCAACGTGCTGCATGCCGTCACGCAGTATTGCCGACTCAAGAAGAATCCGGCACTGGCGGTCGCGCCGCGCGCCTTCATCTTCGGCGGCAAGGCCGCGCCGGGCTATTACATGGCCAAGCTGATCATCAAGCTGATCAACGCCGTCGCCGAGACGGTAAACGCCGATCCGCAGGTCAATACGCGAATGAAGGTCGCCTTCGTCCCCAATTTCAACGTCAAGAACGCGCACCTGATCTACCCGGCAGCCGATCTCTCGGAGCAGATCTCGACGGCCGGCAAGGAGGCGTCGGGAACCGGCAACATGAAGTTCATGATGAACGGCGCGCTGACCATCGGCACCCTCGACGGCGCCAACGTCGAAATTCGCGAGGAAGTCGGCGCCGACAATTTCTTCCTGTTCGGTCTCAACGCGCAAGAGGTCGAAGACACCTGGCGATCGGGCTACCGGCCAGCAGCCTTCGTCGAGCGTAACGATGAACTGCACGAAGTGCTCGAGCTGATCGGCAGCGGACATTTCTCACGCGGCGACGCCGATGTCTTCCGCCCGCTCGTAGACAACCTGATCCACTCCGACCCGTTCCTGGTGCTCGCCGACTACGCGGCCTACATCGCCTGCCAGCAGCAGGTCAGTGCGGCCTGGCAGGATACGGAACAGTGGACGCGGATGTCGATCCTCAACAGCGCGTTCAGCGGAAAATTCTCATCCGACCGCGCCATCGCCGAATACTGCAAGCAGACCTGGAATCTCAAACCGCTGGCGGTGACCTTGTAGTCATGATCGATGGCCGGGGGCTGATCCCGGCCATCGAAAATTATCGAGACAATCGGAGTAAACCGACAACGACTTGGCGCGTTGCTCATCGATGGTCACCAATTCAACAGCCGGAGTTTTCAGCACCGCATCGACCTCCTGCACCCGAGCGCTTGTTCTGGCTGCTGGCGTGTTGCTCTGCAGCCTGATCGTTCTGGCCTCACTGGTGACGATTGTGACGAATATCGTCTCGGTCTCAAATTCCATTGTGCAAGTTGCCTCGATCGTCGAAAAAACGTCGCTTCGTCCCGTTCAGAAAACAGAAAACGGCAAGTGCTTCTCGAATCGTGAGCCGTCTTCAAAAAAGGCTTCCCAAGCCGGTGCCGACCAGGCCAAGCGAAACGGCTGCTCGATCGCTCGTTCGGTTTGATGATTTTCGTGCTTCGTCAATTCGCTCACGCGCGATGAGTACGGGAAGAAGCTGCACCGCCTGATAACTGGCGGCGCTGCCGATCCGCTACGCGCTCAAGCGCGTGCAGTTCCCCACCATCGCTGCACCTTGCGTCGTTCGCTTGCGCACGTCGATTAGCTGTATATAATCACAGTAATCGAGGACCCCCCATGACCGTACGTTTCATCTGCCCCCACTGCCACAGCCCGCTTGACCCCCAGACCATGGATGCGGCCAGCACCGCCAATGCGCGCTTGCGCATCTGCCCGGACTGCGACGAACCGATCGTGCTGGCGCTCGCCGGCGCGCCGATTCCGGCCGCGGCCCGGGCTTCTATGCCGCTTGCCGAAAACTCAGCGCGGTGAGCGAGCCGGCCGTCATCCCCGCTTATCTGTCCGGGCTCAACAACGCGCAGCGCGAGGCGGCGACCTACGGCGACGGCGTCGAAAACTCGAACGGACCGCTGCTGGTGATCGCCGGCGCCGGATCGGGCAAGACCATGACGCTGGCGCATCGCGTCGCACACCTGCTGGCGCAGGGCGCCGATCCCGCGCGCATCCTGCTGCTCACTTTCTCGCGCCGCGCCGCCGATGAAATGACGCGGCGCGTGCAGCGCATCGCTGGCCAGCTTTCGCGCCGGCACGCGCAGCTGGCGAGCGCCGGTTTCCCGTGGGCGGGAACCTTCCACAGCGTCGGCGCGCGCTTGCTGCGCGAGTACGCCGCGCGCATCGGCATCGACCCGGCGTTCACCATCCACGACCGCGCCGACTCGGCCGACCTCTTGAATCTCGCGCGCCACGAGCTCGGCCTGGCTGACAGGGGCAAGCGCTTTCCGCTCAAAGGCACTTGCCTTTCAATCTACTCGGCGGCGGTCAATCGCCAGGACGCGCTGCGCGACGTGCTGCACAGCACTTTCCCGTGGTGCGCCGAGTGGGAGGCCGAACTCAAGGCGCTGTTCCTGGCCTACGTCAAAGCCAAGCAAGCGCAACAGGTGCTCGACTACGACGACCTCCTGCTCTACTGGGCGCAGATGGTCGGCGAAGCCGACCTGGCGGCCGAAATCGGCGCGCGCTTCAGCCACGTGCTGGTCGACGAATATCAGGACACCAACCACCTGCAGGCCGCACTGCTGCTGGCGATGAAACCGGATGGCCAGGGCCTGACGGTGGTCGGCGACGACGCCCAATCGATCTACAGTTTCCGCGGTGCGACGGTGCGCAACATCCTCGATTTCCCGCAATGCTTCTCGCCTGCCGCGCGGCTGATCACGCTCGAACGCAACTACCGCTCGACGCAGACTATCCTGGCCGCCGCCAACGCGGTGATCGGCGAAGCCAGCGAACGCTATCGCAAGGAGTTGTGGAGCGAGCGCGTCTCGGCGCAAGCGCCGCAGCTGGTGTTGGTGCGCGACGAGGTCGATCAGGCGAGTTACGTCGTCGACCAGGTGCTGGCGCGCCGCGAAACAGGACTCGCGCTCAAGGCGCAGGCGGTGCTCTTTCGCGCTTCGGCGCACGGCGTCCGCGTCGAACTCGAACTCGCGCGGCGCAACATCCCGTTCGTCAAATTCGGCGGACTCAAGTTCCTCGAAGCCCGCCACGTCAAGGACGTGCTGGCGGTCCTGCGCTGGGCGCAGAACCCGCGCGACCGGGTCTGCGGCTTTCGCGCGATCCAGTTGCTGCCGGGAATCGGCGCCAAGAGCGCGAGTCGGATCCTCGATAATCTGCAGGCGGCACCGCCGGGTTGCGCGCTGCTTGCCGAACAACCGGTGCCACCGAGCGCACAACCGGCCTGGCTCGAATTCGCGACGCTGGTCGAGCGCCTTGGCGGGCGCCCCAGTTGGCCTTCGTCCTTCGAGCAACTCGGCCAGTGGTATCTGGCGCAGATCGACCGGCTGTTCGACGACGCCGCACCGCGCCAGGCCGACATCGAGCAACTGACGCGGATCGCCGCGACCTACCCGAACCAGGAACGCTTTCTCACCGAGCTCACGCTCGACCCGCCCGACGCGACCAGCGGCGAGGCCGGCGCGCCACTGCTCGACGAGGACTACCTGATCCTGTCGACGATCCATTCGGCCAAGGGGCGCGAATGGTCGTCGGTTTCTATCCTCAACGTCATCGACGGCTGCATCCCGTCAGACCTGGCGACCGGCAGCGAACAGGAGATCGACGAGGAGCGCCGCCTGCTCTACGTCGCGATGACCCGCGCCAAGGACCATCTCGAACTGATGCTGCCGCAACGCTTCTATGTTTCGGGGCAAGCGGGCAGCGGCGACCGGCACGTCTATGCCAATCGCACGCGCTTCATTCCCAATCGGCTGCTAGCGTGCTTTGCCAGTCAGGTCTGGCCGGCGGCAGCGCCGGCGCCGGCCGGGGTCGATGCGCTGGCGCAACGCACGATCGACCTGGCATCGCGCATGCGCGGGATGTGGCAATAAGCGCAGCAAGCCCCTCAGCGCTGCGGAATACCGGTTTTTTTGCACACGCCATCCTGGTAAGGGCCTTTGATGACGACCCAACCTTCTCCCGGCGAAATTTGCGAGCAGATCGCGCCTTCGGCGTGCGGGCTGCGCCACAGATACCAGGCCGCCGGGTCCGCCCAGACCAGCGAGCAGCACCAGGCGGTGCAGATCAACAAGACGGTTCGTGCGATCTTCATGGCTTCTGATTCCTCATCGATAAAGTGGTGGCGCTCAGCGATTCTCAAGCCGACTGTAATCGAGCAGACCAGCTTCGAGCGGCGCCCAGCGCGCGTAGGCATCGAGCATGGCGTCGCTCGCCGCCCAGAAGTCCGGATCGGTTCGACGGATCGCAAAGCGGTCGGCGAACGCGCGGTAGTCAGCCTCAGACCCCAGCCTGCTGATCGCCGCCGTGAGCGCCGGCAATTGAGCCGACCTGGCGTGAAAAATCGCGTTCGGATAGGCACCGATGAAGCCGGGAACGACGGTCAGCGTGTTCTCGGCGGGCAGCAGCGTATGTTTTTCGAGCAACAGGTGCGTCACGTTGCTGTGGCCAATGATCGAAAGCAGGCTGAAATATTGCGGCGCACGCGGCGGATCGTCGACGCGCAGTACCGCCGCCGGCGGCAGCCACGACAGGCTGGCGCCACGCACTGCGGCAAGGCGCTGCAGCTGACGGCGCAGCTCGCCATCGGCCACGCGCGCCAGATCGAAGCGCGAGCCGAGCACCGGCGCCAGACGCTTGCCGAGCAGGCCGTAGAGTTCGCGCTGCGGATCGTCGCTGCGGTAGACAATGCCGCTCTCCTGGTCGAGCGGATTCTTGGCGCCGTCGATGTACGATTTGTCGTCGTCGCTGGCGCCGCGGTACCAGTAGTCGCGAATCGCCTGACGCGACGCGCGCGGCAGCAGCGTCAGGAAATTGGATTCGCCCTCCATGCGCATGAAATCCATGTACAGGCGACTGTTGAGCTGGTGTCCGATATTGCCGTAGGGATCATAACCGGCGACCAGCAGGTAATAGATTCGCTCGAACAGCGGGTAGCCGATCACCCACGACGTTTTCGGCGGCCCGCCGACCAGCCCCTTGACCACCGAGGCGCTGTTGAAATGGCGAAAAACCGTCAGCGCAGCGTTCGGGTTGCGCCCTTCGCCGTCCCAGATCAGCGACAGATCGGCCTTGGTCGCGCCGCCGAGCTGCTGTTTGAGCAGCTCGTTCTTGGCGGCGAGCACCTTGGTCTCGAGCCTGGACAACTCACGCCACGCCGAGATCACCGGCGAGTCGCTGCCGTAAGCGGCGGGTAGCCGCAGATTGTTGGCCTGGCGCGCCAGCACTTCGGCGCTCGCCGCGTTGGTGTCGTGGTCAGGATCGACGAAGAAGACCCAGAAGCGCGAGTCGATCACGTCGAGCGCCATCTGGCCGCGGCACACCGGGCCCTTGATGAAGTTCATGACGAAGAACTCAGCCTCGTCGAGCATGAAGCGGTAACGCGAAGCGGCGGGAATCGCGGCGAAGGTGATGAACGGGTTCGACGCCAGCTCCAGCGCATACGACGGCAGCTCATTGACCGGGTAAGCCGGATCGATGAACCAGCCGCGAAACTTCTTCATGCGTTCCGCCGACAGTAGATAGGGCATGTGCGTCTTGGCCAGGATCGTTTCGCCTTCGGGTTCGAGACGGTAATAGACGCGCGCGACGCCCGGATCGTCATAAGGCCGGCGCGTCGCGAGTGGCTTCGTCAGCGTTCCCGGCGACGTTGCCGAACGCACGATACGGAACGAACGCCGCTCTTGGTCGCCGTCGAAGACCAGGTGGCCCAGGTAGAGATGCTCGTAGAGGTAGCGGCTCATCAGCCGTTCCTTGAGCGAATCGCCGTTGAGGAAGGCCTCCCAGTCGCGCAGTTGACGCGCCTGTTCAGGCGCTAGCGCCTGCGGCTCGTCGTCGGGCGAACCGGCGGCCAACCAGCGCGTCAACGTATCGAGCTCGGCGTCGGCAAGCGCCGGCAGCCCGTAGGGCATGCCGCCCAGCGGATGGTCGCGCTCGTAGGCGTCGTACTCGTCGAGGCGCGGACAGGTTTGCGTTCGGTCGAGCGAAAAGTCGAAGTCTTTCGACAGCACTTTCTGGTCGGCAGGCAAGGGGTGCGCCTGCTTGAGCGCCAGGCTGCGGTAAAGCACGCTTGCCGCGAGGTTGTTTGCGGGCGTCGACGTGTGCTCGTTGAGCACCGGGTAGAAGCCCTTCTGCCGCCACTGCGAGGCTTGCTGCGCGTCGACGAAAAGTCGCGTCGGTTCCGCCTCGTCAAGACGCGTCGCATCGTAGACGACCGCCTTGGTGGCGCCGCGCGCGACGCCTTCCCAGGCGCCGAGCTTAAGCTGGCACGAGGCATCGTAACAGGCGTGGCAGACGACGCAGCGACGCTCGAGAACCGGCCGAACGTCCTTGCGGTAAGAGATGTTGGCCGCGCTCGTGGCGTGGTCGAAACGTGTCGGATCGGCCGGGCCGAAGCGCTTGTCGAGGGCGACCTGGGTCAGCGTCGCGCAGCCAGCGACGCAGGCGATAATTACGGCGAGGGTTGCGCTACGCATGTCGTTTGAGCAACGGTTGAAATCGGCGATTATAGCCTGCAGAACGTGTCGAAAAAGGCGGCGAAATGCCGGCCATCAGGCTGATTTTCGCCGACGCTCGATCAGCAGGCGAATATGCGAAATGATCACCGCCACGCCGTTGATCCGATCCGGCGCAATCTTTTCATGCACGAAGCGCTCGAGCAACCAGCCCGACAGGACGTCAAGCTCGTCTTCGATCGCGCCCAGCTGATCGAGCGGGGCTGACTTGGCCTCGCGCATCATCGCCGGCAGCCGCGCCAGATTTTTCTGGATCTCGTCGGGACGGTGTTTGCGCCAGAAACCGCTGAGCCATAGCGCCAGCGAACCGACCACGCCGCCGATGATCGAAAAATTGAAAAGCTGGGTCATGACCTGATCGAAAAGGCTCTCCTGAGTTCCGTCGAGGTAGGCGGCGGCGCCTGGATGGGCACGCAGCACGCCTTTCTTGTCGGTTTCCGGCGCTTCGACCTGACCTGCTTGCGGCAATGACGCGGCAAGCTTGGCTCGCGTCGAGAGCAGCAAGCGCGTGATCTCACCGGCAACGTCGTTGAGCATCGAATTTTTGGCGACCAGCCGAACGGCTACGGCGACCGTCGTCAGCTCTTCGGCGGGGACCGCAGGGGCCGCCAGGAACGCTCCCGGAAGGACCGTCATTTCCTCGTACAGCGGGTTTTGTGCAGTGATTTCCTGCGTCCCCAAGTCGATGAATCTGGGCGCCTTGCCGGTCGCCTTGACGATGGCCTTGACGGCATCGGCGACCACCCCGGGCCCGGTCGAGCCGGTGGCGATCAGCGCGGCCAGCCGCTTGTTTTTGAACGCCGCGCCCAGATCGGCCAGCGCAATCCGTTCAATTTCGGACGACCTGATGCTGTAGAAATCGGTCACCGTGCGCAGCAGCGGATCGTCGTCCGGCGTACCTTCAAGAACGGCGATCTTTTTGCCGACCAGATCCGCCATCGAGGTGGCGCGCGAATTGGCGGGAACCATGATCACCAGAGCAATCCGCCGCAAGATGACAATCGTTCCGCCGCTCGCCGCTGCCGGGTGATCGCTACGCACCACCGCCAGATCATACTTGCCACGTTGAAAATCTTCGGCACTCTGCTGCAGACTGCCGCTCTCCTCCAGCGCCAGACGCACGCGCGGGTGTTCGTCAGCCATTTCACGCTTGAACGCGGCGTTGAATTTCTGCCCGGCGCTGCCGATCGGACCGGTCGCGACATGGATCGTGTAGTGCGGCGAAAAGACCCACGGATACCAGATCCAGGCGACCGCCGCGGCACCGAGCGCGACGATCAATAGTCCCGAGATTGCCAGCGCTTTGATCGTTCTGGGCATGTCCGCTCGTCCGAATCGCAAAGTTCGTAGATTGGCGCATAGTGTAAAGCGAAACCCGGCGTAGCGTGCCGTCGGGCTGACGGTGCCGAGGCGGGCAGAACGAAAACGGGAGCCTGTAAAGAGGGTTCGTTCGAGCGCGACCGACGCTCAGTCGATCGCTTCCTCGAGGCGTTCTGCGGCGTGCTCGTCGGCAACCAGAACGTCCTTGGCATCACGCCCCTTGATCGTGTTGTACCACCAGCCAAAGCCGATCACCCCGACGGTCAGCGCCACGGCCAGATAAACCGTACCGTGTAAGATGCTCGGCAGATAAGGCTGGATCGCCAGGTCGGAGTCGATCATTTCGCCAGCGGTGTAGGCGATCAGGCCGGCGCCGATGTAGACGATGATCGGAAAACGGTCGATCGCCTTCATGATCAGGGTGCTGCCGAAAACGATCAGCGGAATCGACAGCACCAGCCCGGCGATCAGCAGGCTCCAGTTGCCCTTGGCGACACCGGCGACGGCCAGCGTGTTGTCCAGGCTCATCACGACGTCGGCAATCAGGATGGTCTTGACTGCACCGAACATGCTGTCATGGGCTTGGTGATGGGCGCCGCCCTCGTCGTCCTCGATCAGCAGCTTGACCGCAATCCAGATCAGCAGCAGCGCGCCGAAGAACTGCAGGAAGGGGATCTTGAGCAGCGCGACGGCGACGACGGTGAGCAGGATACGCAGCACGATGGCGCCGCCGCAGCCCCACAGCACCGCCTGTTTCTGCTGCCTGGCCGGCAGGTTGCGCGCGGCCAGTGCGATCACTACGGCGTTGTCACCGGAGAGCACGATGTTGACCATCATGATCTGCATCAGCGCGACGAAATAATCCATGCCCATCGATTTTCCCCCTTGGTTTCATTTGGCCCGTCGAAGAAGGCACAAGGAACCGAGCCGTGCGGCTTCCTCAGCTCGTTCAGTCGAGCCCTTTACCCGTTATCCGCTTGCGCCGCGCAAGCAGGCGCAAGCGGATAGATTCAAGCGGCCGCATGTTAGAAGGCGGACACGCATCCAACAAGTCGAATATTGCTAACTGACACATCGAATTATTCGATGCGTAAGGCGATTAAGCGAAGTCGGGGGCTGCGTTTCCTGGCCCACGCAGACAGTCAGGGCACGGACCGAAGGCACGACGCCTCGGCCAGCGAAGGCGGGCTTATTTGCTGACGTCGTCGTTTTTCGAAGCGTGCGGAGCAAGCCAATCAGGCACTTCGTCGGCCGGGATGTTCTCAAGCAGGTAGCGGCGCATCAGCCTGCGAACGACTTGTGACGAGTTGAGATCCTGCCGCGCGCAGATTTCTTCGAACAGCTTTTTCTTTCTCGGATCGATCAGGATCGTGAGTCTGGCGGTACGGACCTCCATGATACCTTCTCCCCTCTCCATATATGTGCGTTTCATTGTAATTGAAACATTTCTCAATTTGTATACAATTCGCATCTTCGTTCGATAAAAAACTGGGCCACCGGGAACGTGTCATCAATACCTGCTGAAACACCGAGGTTTTTCGCCAAATCCTGTGAGCAGATCGGCGTTCACCGCCGCGCGCTCTGGCGCACTGCCCGATGAACCAACTGATCCTCGCGGTGCTCGTGCTGACGCTGGGCGCCGGGTTTTGCCTGCTCAACACCAGCAACAAGATCCGCGCCGGCTTCGGACTGGCGTCGCAGGCGATCGCGACCGCGCTCGTCTGGTCGGCGGTGATCCCGGTGCTGATGGGCGGCCCCGACGTCACCGGCGGCATGCCCTGGGCCTACCCGATCGGCGGCATTCACTTCCGGCTCGACGCGTTGGGCGCGTTCTTTCTCTCTTGGTCCTTGCCGATGACGCTGCTCGGCAGCGTCTATGCGGTCGGCTATCTGCACAAATACTTCGCCGGACCGCGCCACCTCGGCGTGCACTTCGCGCTGCTCAATATGATCTCGCTCTCATTCCTGCTGGTTTATACGGGAGAGGAAGTCGTCACTTTCCTGTTCGGCTGGGAGCTCGCGGCGCTCGCCGCGTGGCAGCTGGTGATCTGGGACTACACCAATCAGAAAGTGCGTTTCGCCGGGTTCAATTACCTGGTGTCGACGCACGTCGGGCTGATCTTCCTGATCGCCGCGGTGATGATTCTCTACACCCACAGTCAGTCGTGGTATTTGAAGGACTTGGGCGGCTGGATGAGTCAGCACCCGGGAACGCTGCGCAACGTGGTTTTTCTGTTGCTGGTCACCAGTTTCGGATTGAAGTCGGCGTTCTTTCCGTTCCACTCGTGGCTGCCGCGCGCCCACGCCGCGGCGCCGGCGCACGTCTCGGCGCTGATGTCGGGGGTGATCCACAAGGCCGGTCTCTACGCCCTGCTGCGCTTTCTGCTGCTCTCGGGCAAGCCCGACGAGTGGATGGGCTGGTTCCTGATCGCCTTCTCGGTGACCTCGGCGGTGGTCGGCGGCCTGTACACCGTCGGCCAACGCGACTTGAAACGTCTGCTCGGTTACTCGTCGACCGAGAACGTCGGTATCGCCGGAATCGGCTTCGGCGTCGGCTGCCTGGGCCTGGCCTGGGACAATTCAGCGCTGGTCGCGCTGGGCTTCGGCGGCGGCCTGCTGCACGTGCTCAACCACGCCTTCTTCAAATGCCAGCTGTTCTACGCCGCGGGCAGCGTCTACCAGATCAAGCACGTGATCGACATGGAGCGGCTCGGCGGCCTCATCAAGCTGATGCCGGGCACCGCCACGTGCTTCATCATCGGCGGCGTGGCCATCTCGGCGCTACCGCCGTTCAACGGTTTCGCCAGCGAGTTCATGATCTACTCAGGGCTTTTTTCCGGCGAGCACCTGGGCATCTGGGCGACCCTGACATTGGCTCTGGTGGCCGCAGCGCTGGCTTTTGTCGGCGCGGTTTCGGCGCTCTCGATCACGCGCGCCTTCGGCGTGATCTTCATGGGTAATCCGCGCGACGACACGTTGCCCGAAGCGCACGAAGCGAGCCGCTGGATGCTGGTGCCGATGCTCGTCCATACGCTGGGAACGGTGCTGCTCGGCGTCGTCCCGGTGCTCGGCCTGACGCTCGTCGCCGAGCCTGCCCGCCTGTTCATGCAAGCCATCCCCGAGGTCATTACCGATCAGACGCTGGGCGCGATCTTCGCCACCTTGTCGCGCATCGGCGCGATTTCAGGCGCGCTCATCGCCGCCATCGTCGCCGTGCTCTGGCTGCGCTCGCGTCTGTGGCCGCAAGCGCCGCTGCGCAGCGCGACCTGGGGCTGCGGCTACGACGCGGCGAACAGCCGGATGCAATACACGGGAGCGAGTTTTTCGACCGACTTTGCCGAGAACTTCAAGAGCGTCATGGTCATGGTCAAGCGACAAAAAGCCCCGGCCGGCTACTTCCCGAGCGAGAGCTACGTCATCACCGACTGCGTCGATGCGGTCGAGCGGCGCCTCTATACGGTGATCGACCATGGCCACGAAACAGCCGTCGAACTGTCGGCCAAAATGCGCGAAGACGATCCGCGCCTGGCGTTCTCGGCCGCGCTTGCGGCGATCGTCATCATCGCCGCGCTGGTCGTTCTCGCCGAGGGCGCGCTGCCATGAACCTGACACTATCGCTGACCCACTGGCTGCTAGTGCTGACCATGCCGGTCGCGCTGGTCGGTGTCATCAACCGCACCAAATCCTGGTGGGTCGGGCGCAAAGGCCCGCGGCTGATGCAATCGGCTTATGACCTCGTGCGACTGCTCGGCAAACGCCCGGTGCTCAGCCACACCGCGAGCCCGCTGTTTCGCGCCGGCGCCTATGTGGTGCTGGTCTGCGGCGTACTGGCGGCAAGCATGAGCCCGATCCTGGGCCGCTACGCGCCGCTGCAGTTCGACCACGATTTCATCGTCGTTGCCTACACGCTGGGCTTTGCGCGGATCGCGCTGATGCTCTGCGCGATGGACGTCGGCAGTTCGTTCGAGGGCATGGGCGCGGCGCGCGAAGCGTCTTTTTCGGCCTACGCCGAACCGGCCTTGTTTCTGCTGATCGGCTCCGCCTGCGCGGCGACCGGTATGACGAGCTTCGCCGCACTCATTGGCGCGCTGCACGACACGCCGCATTACGCACTGATCGTCGCCCCTTTGACTGTGGCCCTGCTGATCCTGCTGCAAGCCGAAGCGGCGCGCGTTCCGGTCGACGATCCGCTGACCCATCTCGAACTGACGATGATCCACGAAGTGATGATCCTCGACCACAGCGGCCCCGAGCTCGCCGCGATGCAGTTTTCCGCGGCGCTCAAGATGAGCCTCTACGCCGGCTTGATCGCCGCGCTGATCAACCCGTTCTCGCCAACAGATGACCCGCTCGCCTGCGCGCTCGCCTCGCTGGGGCTGATGCTGGCGGTGGCGCTGGTCGTCGGCTGCATCGAGTCACTGAGTGCGCGGCTGCCGATGCGCTGGGTGACGCGTTATCTGTCGATCGCCTCGGCGGCCGCGCTCTTCGCCATGGTCGTGATCGGGCTGGGAGGAAGCGGACTATGACGCTGTCCTTGATTTTCTGCCTGATCGCGACCGTCATCCCGGTATTTTTCAGCCGCATCTCGTCGGCACCGACCTGGCTGAGCCTGCAGGCCTTGGCGCTGGGCTGGATCACGCTGAGCGACGATTTTTCGGCGCACACCCTGCTGCTCGGCCTTGAGGTGTTGCTGGTGCGTGCCGTGCTGGTTCCCCACTTGCTGCGCCGCGCGCTCAAACGACAAGCGCAGAGCCGGATCAGCCTGATGCCGTCGAACTTCTTCACTTGGGGAATTGCCGTCATGCTGATCATTCTGGCGTTCAAGTTCGGCGACGGCGCACGCGCCGACGTGCGTGCGCTGACGCTCGGCGTGGTCGCTGCGACGACGGTGATCGCCTTGCTGATCCTATCGACCAACCACGAACCCAAGGCGCAGCTGATCGCTCTGCTGTTCATGGAAAATGCGCTCGCGCTGTTCGAGTCGCTGATGCCCGAACCCTGGCCATGGCCAGTGCATCTGACGATCAGCGCGGTCTATGTCCTGACGGTGACGATCGGCTGTCACCTGCTGGGCGGAGAGCCCCGACCAAGCGTACCCGCTGCCAAGGAAACGCCATGAGCGCGCCCGCCGTGTTGACTCCGCAGAGCGTCGCCGCACCGGGCACCGCCCACTGGGCCGCGCCGGCGCTGGTCGCCATCGCTTCGCTCGCCTGGCTGGCCTCGGTCACAGTCTTCGTCACCCATCCGCTCGACGAATTGCCGCTCTACTTTGCGCAGCGCTTCCTGGTGCTCGACGCCACGTCGCTGCTCTTCGTGCTGGTGATCAATACCGTTTTCCTCGGCATCAGCGTTTACATGCTCACGCGCCAGCGCAGTTCGCTGCGGCTGACGCGAGACATCCGCAGCCGCGCGGCGTTGTCGCTGGCGTTCATGGTCGTGCTCAATCTGGGAATTCTCTCCAATCACCTGATCCTGATGTGGGCGCTGATCGAAGTGAGCACGCTGTGCGCCGCGCCGCTGGTCGCCCGCGGTGACGCGCAGGCGCCCAGGGAAGTCGCCTGGCGCTATATGCTCTACTCGGCGACAACGCTGGCGATCAGCTTTCTCGGCTTCATGTGCCTGGCCCAGTCGGCGGACTTGCGCGGCATCGAGATCAGCTTTCAGATCGACGAACTGTCGGCTGCCTTGACCACGGCCAGAGACGGCTGGCAGCGCCTGGGACTGGCTTTCATCCTCTTCGGCCTGGGTGGCAAACTGGGACTCGCACCGCTCTACGGCTGGCTGCCGGAAACCTATGAAACCGCGCCGACCAGCACCAGCGCGCTGCTCGCTGCGGTGCAGTTCAATATCAGCGTCGTCGCGGTGTTTCGCGTGCTGCAGGTGTTCCACGGTTTCGACATGAACTTCGTCGCGCAGCAGCTGCTGATCATGGGCTATCTGTCGCTGGTCGTCGCCGCCGTGCAGATCATGGCGACGCGCAACTACAAGCGGCTGATCGCCTACGCCTGCGTCAGTTCGTCGGGCGTCATCGCGCTGGGACTCTCGGTCGGCCGCGCAGCGGCCTACGGCGTGGTGCTTTATATCGTCAGCAACGCCTTTGTCAAAACCTTGCTGTTCCTCACCGCCGGTCGTCTGCGCGCGGTCTATGGCACCAACGACGTGGCGCCGCTCAACGGCGTGATCCGGGTCATGCCGTTCTCGGGGCTGCTGTTTACCGTCGGCATCTTCGCGCTGCTCGGCTTCCCGCCTTTTGCCAGCTTCCTCGCCGAAATGCTGATCCTCTCCGGAATCGTCCAGGCCGGCAACCTGATGGCCTTCACCGTGATGTGCGGAATGCTCACGATCATCTTCGTCGCGACCGGCAACACCGTCTTTCCGATGCTCTGGGACGAATCAAAGCGCAGCGGGCCGGCGGTCGTCGAATCGCTGCGAACGACGCTGCCCAAGCTCGGCTTTGTCGCGATCCTGATCATGCTCGGCACCTACACGCCGGATTCAATCACCCAGCTGCTGCGCGCGGTGGCCCAGTCGATTGCGGGGATCTGATGAATGCACCGCTGCTGAGCTGCCAGGTCAGCGAACTCGAACACAGCGCGCTGCCCGAATTCGCCGCCGCCTGCGCGCAGCGGCTCGACGCCGGTGAGCGCTTGCTCACCCTGTTCGGTCGGCGCGACGAAAACGACTCCGGGGCGATCGTCGTCACCGCCGTTTTTCAGCCAGCAGGCGGATCGCTGACCGTGCTGCGCGCCAGCGCGCTGGCCGGCGAGCACTACCCCGCGCTGACCGCCAGCCATCCATCGGCGCAGATTTACGAGCGCGAACTGTGGGAACAAACGGGCCTGACTCCCGACGGCCACCCCTGGCTCAAGCCGGTGCGCTTCGAGGGCGAACGCCAGCAACGGATGGCCGACTACCCGTTTTTCCAGGTGCGCGGCCAGGAGGTTCACGAGGTCGGCGTCGGGCCGATTCACGCCGGGGTGATCGAACCGGGCCACTTCCGCTTCATGTGCCTGGGCGAAAAAGTTCACCACCTCGAAATCCAGCTCGGCTACCAGCACCGCGGCGCCGAAGCGCTGCTGCTGCGCCGCCCGCCGCTGACGCTGGCGGCGAGCGTCGAGTCGGTTTGCGGCGACTCGGCGGTGGCCTATGCCTGGGGCTACTGCAGCGCAGTCGAAGCGCTGTCGGACACGGCGATCACTTTTGAGACCGAGGTGCTGCGCGGCATCGCGCTCGAAATGGAACGCATCGCGATGCATCTGGCGACGCTCAACGGCCTGGCGACCGACATCGCCTTCGTCCAGGGCACCGGCACCTACGGCCGGCTGCGCACGGCGATGATCAACGCCAGCCAGCGCGTTTGCGGCAACCGCTTCGGTCGCGGCTGGCTGCGCCCGGGTCGCGCGCGCGGGATCACCGAGGCCTTGCGACAGGACCTCATCAAGACGCTCGCCGCGACAGCGACCGACGTCGCCGGGATCAACGACCTGATGCGCGCGGCGCTGAGCGTCAAGGCGCGTTTCAACGGCACCGGCGTGGTCAGCCGCAAGACGGCGCAGGACCTGGGCCTGACTGGCCTGGTGGCGCGCGCCAGCAACGTCGCGGTCGACGCTCGTGGCCTGCTGCCGGGACGTTTGTATGCGCAGCGGCCGATCGACTCACTGACCGAAGCGACCGGAGACTGCTGGGCGCGGATGGTCTTGCGCATGCGCGAGATCGACGTCTCGATCGCCTGGCTGCTTGCCATCCTCAGCGAGGGTTGGAGACCGGATGCGATGGCCAGCTGCTGCACTACAAGCTGCAGGACCCGTCGCTCGCCAACTGGTTCGGATTGGCGATGGCGGTGCGCGACAACCCGATCTCAGATTTCCCGATCTGCAACAAGAGCTTCGACCTCTCCTACTGCGGCAACGACCTCTAATGCACAACCTCTTCAAATCCATCTCGGTGCGCAAAGCCCAGGGCTCGCAGTTCATTCCCGATCTGGCTGCGGCGATCCCGGTCGGCTTTCGCGGTAAACCGCTGATCAGCGAAGCGCCGTGCGCCAGCGGCTGCACCGCGTGCCAGACCGCCTGCCCGAGCCAGGCCATTGCGCTGGCGCCGGTGCAAATCGACCTGGGCCGCTGCGTGCTCTGCGGCGATTGTGAATCGCTCTGCCCGAGCGAAAAATTCAGTTTCAACAACGACTTCAAGCTCGCATCGACGAGCCGCGCCGCGCTGACGCTCAGTGCGGCGCAGCCGAACATCGACCCGGTCAAGGTCTGCGCAGCGCTGCGTAAGCGTTTCGGCCGATCGCTCAAGCTGCGTTCGGTTTCCGCCGGCGGCTGCAACGGCTGCGAGATGGAAATCAACGCCTGGGGCAACGTCAACTTCGACCTCGGGCGCTACGGCATCGACCTCGTCGCCTCGCCTCGCCACGCCGACGGATTGGTGCTGTCCGGCCCGATCAGCCGCAATATGGTCAGCGCGCTGCAGACGTGCTGGGATTCGATGCCTGAACCCAAGCTGGTGATCGCCGTCGGCGCCTGCGCCATTTCAGGCGGCGTCTTCGCCGACTGCGATGCGATCGACCGCCGATTTCTGGAGACCTTCAAGCCGTCGCTCTACGTCCCAGGCTGCCCCACTCACCCGCTGACCTTCATCGCCGGAATCATGGGCTTGCTGGGAATTTCCAGTTAAGACTGCGGCAGAACCAGGTTGTGGATCACGGTCTTCATCGTCGGGCTCAGCTGCTTGACCAACTCGGCGTTGTAAGCGAGCGAAGCGACGCCAGCCGCCGCTCCCGCCGGGATGGTTGGCGGGGTGCTGAAGATCCGCGCGGCGCCGATCGCATAGCCGCGTGACGTCGCGGCAGGAGAACCGGGAGCGACGGCGGGATCGACGTCGGTAACAAATATTGAAATGGAATCGTCGCTATTGCGCAGGATCTCGAAGGTTCGAAATTGCTGGGGAAAGTCGCGTAGCGACGCCGTCTCGACTTCCCAGAAGCTGTATTCGGCGCCCAGCCCCGCGCCATTGCCGGCCGGCGCCGGCTGCGGCGTGACGACGTTGATGTGCCGATGCCCGGCGATCCACAGGATCAGATTCGAATAATTGTGCAGGGTGCTGAGCAATTGCGTATCGGTCACGACGCTCGGTGGGGCGACGAATAAGGGATAGTTGCCGGAGTTCGGATCCAAAGTCTGTTGCGGATGGATAGGAACATGCGCAGCGATGATCATCAACTTGTTGTTCTGCTGTCCCTCATTGAGCTCGCCGGTGAGCCAGTCGAGCCGCTTCTGGCTAAGCGCCCCACGGGCATAGTCGGGTTGCGGCAGATTCTGCCCCAAGCCGCCGACCGTATCGTCGAGCACGATGACCTTGAGCGGAAGACTGGATTTCGGCTCAAAGCTGTAGCAGGCAAAATCATTGTCGAGATTGGCTTGCGTAAAGCCGTGACCGACCGGCCTTGAAGTCGTCGTAAAGAACTCGCGCATCCAGTTGAGACTCGACGAACTGCTGGTCGAGAGCGAACGGCGATTGGCGTCGGCAACCACCGTCGGCGGCGTGGTAAAGGTGGCCTGAGGACCATAGTCGATCACCGTGCCGTAAGCCGTCGAGCCGTCCACGACGCCCTGATAGTAGCCGGTAGCGGCAAAGGAGTTCGCCTTGTTGTCGCTGTCCATGTTGAGTACGGTCGATCCGACATGCGCGGCCTGGGTGATCGAGTTCTCGTAGTACGACCCCTTCCAGAACTGGTCGTGGTTGCCGATGGCCTGAAACCACGGGATCTCCTTGTTCAAACCGGCAGCCTTGAAGGGTTTCTGATAGTCGATCGTCGCGGCGCCCGCATTGGCCCCGGAGCTGGGCGTGATGACCTTGCCGTCAAGGACGTCGATGAACCAGCGCAGTTCGTTGTACTGGGTGTTGTCGATATTGTCGCCAAGCGAAATACCGAAATCGAACGGCTTTTTGAGGTGCAATGCGTTGATGGTCTGCACCGCAGCGTCAAGCACCTGGGTCGTCGAGACGATGATCGGCGACCACCCCGAACCGCCGTTGCCGGCGGCGCCGTAAGGTGCGACCCAATCGCCGTAGAGCGGCTGCGCCGGCGACTCCTTGTCGACCAGATGGATATCGGTGATGGCAAAGAAAGACAACAGCCGCGCGCCATTGCTCGCGTTGGCGCTTGAGGGCGCCAGGTCGGTTCGCCTGACGTACGCCAGACCACTGCCGGCATCGGCATGCCAGGCGCTATAGCCATATTGCGCGTAGAGCGGCACCTCTGCCGGATTGATCCGAGGAACGCCCGCCGGCAACACCGAAGGAAGAACCTGCCGCTCGGCGGTGGTATATACATTCGGGGATATCGGCCATTCGACGGCCTCCGTGCCATAGGTGCCCGCACTATCATCGCCCCCACCACATGCCGACAGGTTGACGCCAGGGATTGCGAGCATTGAGTATTTCAAAAAGACTCGACGGCTGACCACGATCAATTCTCCTTGGCGACAAGTGGATCTTCACATCGATATGGGCCGACCACTCCGGGGGGAACGGCTTTTTTATCGACTCTACCGAAACGTCGGCTGCTTGGCGATTTTATGTCGTCTTTCAACGCAATCGGGCAAGCACTGAGGAAGGTCCGGCGACCCACAACGTGCGCCACCGAATGGCCATCTCAGTTTTTCGCGTTACTGACCCACAATTTCGCGAGGTCGTAGCCGACGCTGACCTTGTCCGGAACCATGGTGCCAACGACGACGTAGGCTTCACGCGAGGTATCACGGCGTACCGGCTGCATGGTCGGCGCACCGCTGGCGTTCGTAACGGAGGCGACCACCGGTGTAGTGGGGCTGTCCCCGCAGCGGAAAACAACCGCCACTTCGCCGCTGGCGAGCTTGACGAAACACCCCGGCGGATAGACCCCCAGCGTTTTGACCATCGCGGTCACGAGCGCCGCGCAGGCGCCTTGCCCTTCTTCAACAAACAGCGCACGAACGATCTGTGTCGGTGTCAGCGGAGAACGATCGGAGCGCGCACTGGCGCGAGCAAAAAAAACATCGGCGAGCCGTAACAATTGACCTTCGTCGGCAGGCGCCGCCAGTTGCCGCGGATAGCCTTTGCCTTCTGCTTTCTCGTGGTGTTGCCTGACGCACTCAAGCCATATCGAATCGTCGACGGCGATACCCTGTAGCGCGGCGACGGCGGCATCCGGATGAGCGTGAACCAGCTCGAGCTGCGCCGGCGCCAACGGGCTTGCCTGATGCGACAGGCGCTGCTGCAGATCGAGCATGCCGAGATTCATGGTCAAGGCGGCGCATACCACACTGCGTTGGCAGGCATCGGGCCAGTGAAGCCGTTTTGCCAGCAACGCGCAGAGTATTGCGCAACTCAGGCTGTGGGCCGCCGCGCGCGACTCTTCCTCGCGGTCGAGCAAACAGGCGGCAATCATCGCGTCGCCGTCGGTCTCGGCATACCCCTGCAAGTCTTCGGCAAATTCAATCAGCTGCGCCATGCTTGCCGATCCGCGCATGACACCGTAGAGCAGCCGGTTGAGGCTCAGTTTCATTGTCCGGCGCAGGAGAAAAGGATCGAATTTCTTCTGTACGCTGGTCGTTTTTGACGACCCCGAGCGTCCAAAATACGATTCGAACAAGCTGATCTCTACGTACAAGCCGCGCTCCAGCAACTTGTCGAGCTGGGATTGCGAATTCGGGATCAGCCCCTTGGCCAGCAGCATCTTGCCGTTCTCGTCATAGAGATCGCCGGGCAGCGGCAACCCGAGTTGCAAGTGGCTGGAATTCAGACGGCAGGTTTCGATGATCATCCCCGGTGATGGGTGAGAATCGGCTGGAGAGACTCCGAAAGGCCGATTGAACCAACCGGGCGAGTTTAGTTGAGTTACCAGAAGAAGGCCAGCGCCACGCCAGCGCGCAGCGCTGATCGGAACTCGTATCGCGCAAAGGGGGCTATATTCAATTCTCGAACGAGGCAACGACCGAAAGCCGGGAGGGGTGATCACCGCCTCCGGCTGATTTCAGAGCAAAGCCATAAGCACTTTCGCCGACGCGCCGCCGCCAAAGCGCTTACTCGCCAACGAATTCCCGCACCTGGCTCAACCAGGCATCGAACCCGGACCTGATCCCCTCGGGAATATGCACGCCCGCCCGCTGATCGCGCTCTACCCCGCGGCACAGTGCGCCAAAATGCCAGGTGAGTTCGTCCTGCAGCGCCGTCAATTCGATGCAAACGTCGGGGTCCATCTCGCCAGCGATGTCCATGAGATCATTGAGGTGATGCTGATCGTACCCCGGCTCAAGAACCATCATGCGCAAACCGTCAAGACGGCGGGCTATCGATCTGATTTCAGTCGCTTCGGCTGGCGAGCAGCTCGCCAACAGCGCATCCCATTCGGTAAACAAACGGCCGAGCTGTCCAAGGCGAGCTGCCAGGCGCGACTCATCGAAGTCCTGTGCGACATCGATTTCACAGTTCTCGAGCAAACGAAAAATCGTCGTTACCGCTTCGGGATCGTACTTCTTGATATTCATCCGAAATTTCATGCCGATACGCTTGTCTGCCCCATGCTTCTCTATCAGCGAGGACGTCACTTCGGCAACGGCAAGATAGCGCGATATCCGGGATATGTTTTCCGCCGACAGACGATAGGGATACCCGGAACCATCGAGTCGCTCATGGTGTTGCAGAACCGCTTCCGCGACGCCTCTCGGGAGCGTTGAACATTCGCGCAACACGAGAAACCCGGTGATCGGGTGGGCATAGACGTGCTGCCGTTCGTCTATAGACAGGCATCTTTGCTTATCGAACAACTTCGGATCGATATAGAGCTCGCCGATATCATGCAACAGGCTGCTCAATACCAGCTTTTGCAATTCACGCGGCGCAAGCTTGCCGCGAATCCCCAGGACCATCGAGATAACGGCCGCCAGCAGCGAATGCGTGAACAAGCGCGGACGCTCCTCCTGCATGATGGAAATCTTCACTGCCAGTTGTTCTGGAATCTTCACCCCGGACAGCAAGCCGCCCAACTGCTCTATCAAGCCGTCACCAAACAGCTGCAATGACGGAATCTTTCTGGCCTCGTCGAGAACCAACGCAATGATCCGCGAGGATTCCGGCGCGCCGGCTATTTCGATGGACTGCTCAATCGGCTTCAGCAACTTGTGCGCGACCAGTCGCTCATAGAACTGGCCGGTTAGCTTCACCCCCCGATTCACCAGTTTTATCTTGCCGCGTGAAAAGATGTCTTCGCTGGCAAAGACCTCACGCTTATCGGCCAATTCCGTTACTGATCGGATGAATACCGTCGAATCGCCGAGAGCCTGCTGCGCCTCGGCAAGTTGTTCAGTTGCGGTCTGGTATTGCGCATGCATTGTTCATGCTTTCCAAGGTCAATTACGAGATTCTGCGCTGGAGCGGCTCGCAGCATATCCGCTGACGATCCCCTGCACAAATGCTCACATATGCTGACAGGCACGAAATATTGACATCGTCATGCTGTTACAGAACTACAACAAAGTTCTTGTAGCCGCCGAACTGCAGGTGGACCTATATTGACTCGGTCAACTGCAGAACGACAGAGAGGTATTGAATGAACCTTGACAAATATGTTGGACGCATTGTCCGTCTGAATCAACGAGCCTTTCGAGAAATCGCCAAGCGAGCCAAAAGCAAAGGAACGACCTTGGAGAATTATTTCCTGGTATCGGGCGTGAGTCGAGGGATGCGCAAGCTCATCTGCTATGGGGCAAACCTTCGGATTACTGTTGGCGTCGCCGACGTCGTGCTGGTCTGATTCACTTCCGGCAACCATCAATCTATTAGAAAATCTCCCCGGACCAGCCCCATCACGATCAGTTGTTTGACTTGACCAGCCAGGCGCAGCTGTAGGCTTACAGCAAAAGCATTGCGCGAAAGTGCTTGCCGGGGAATTCGAACTTCACAAACGAAAACGGCCTCCATTGCTGGAGGCCGTTTGTATTCTGGTGGCCAGTCGCGGAATCGAACCACGGACACGCGGATTTTCAATCCGCTGCTCTACCAACTGAGCTAACTGGCCAAGAAGGGCCGCATTATAACGACTCATCCCTGCTACGTCAAAAACAAACGAACGAATTGACGTAATTATTTCGCCCACCCTCAGGCAAAACCGGTTTGAACGTGTTCGGGGATGGCCAGGGCCGGGGTGGGGAAGCGATGCGCCGGGAACACCACGCGCGCGACCGAGCCGGGCGGCCGCTGCCCCTGCTCACTGGGAGGATGCGGGCGAAGGCTCGCGGCGGCGCGGTGCAGCTCGGCGATTTCGCGAACGATGGCGAGCCCCAGTCCGCTGCCTTCGACGCCGGTCCCCTCGACCCGGTAAAAGCGGTCGAAGACCTTGTGCGCCTCGTCGTCGGCGATGCCGATCCCGCTATCCTCGATTTCGAGCAGCACGAAGTCGCCCTGAGGTACCACGCGGGCGGTCACCCGGCCCTCGTCGGGCGTGTAGCGCAACGCATTATCGAGCAGGTTGTTGATCATCTCGCGCAGCAGGAAGGCATTGCCCAGGATGTACGCCGGGCCCGCGGGCTCATAGCCCAGGTCGATTCTCCGGTCGTGCGCGCGAACGACCCAGGTTTCAACGATTTCGTGCAGCAACTGGTCGAGGTCGACCGGCTCCAACGCCTGCTGCGAATGCTCGCTCGCTTCGGCGCGCGCCATCGCCAACAGCTGATTGACCAGGTGCGATGCGCGATCGACGCTGCTCGAGATGTTTTCGAGCGCGTAGCGCAGTTGCCGCGGATCGCTTTCGCGCATCGCCAGCTGCGCCTGCATCTTCAGCCCGGTGAGCGGCGTGCGCATCTGGTGCGCGGCGTCGGAGATGAAGCGACGCTGCGCGTCCATATTGTGCTGCATGCGCGCCAGCATTGAGTTGAAGGCCTCGGTCAGCGGCTGCAGCTCTTCCGGCACACGCGCCGCGGCAATCGGCGAGAGATCGGCTTCGCGCCGCATCTCGATGCGTTCGCGCAGGCGATTGAGCGGGCGCAAGCCTTGCGACAGCCCGAACCAGACCAGGATGAGCGCCAGCGGAATGATCACGAACTGCGGCAGGATCACGCTGGCGATGATCTTGTTCGACAGTTGCGAGCGTTTCTCAAGCGTCTCGCCGACCTCGATCAGCACCCAGCGTTCAGGATTTGCGTCTGGCTCGCCGAGGACCATGTAGGCGATGCGCAGGTCCTGGCCCTGGTACTCGTCATCGCGGAAATAGACTTCGCCCAGATCGGCTTTCTGCAGCACCTCGGCCGGCTTCAGCGCGGGCAATTCGGAATCGCCGGCGAGCAGCTTGCCGCCGCGCCCGAGCACGTGGAAATAGACGCTGTCGATCTCGTCCGAACGCAGGAAGGCGCGCGCCGATCCGGGCAGCGAGATCTGCGGCCGGCCGTCGACGAATTTGACCTGGCGCGAAATCGCCGCGACCTGCTCGCGCAGCGTCTGGTCATAAGGGTAGTTGGCGACCGTCGTGGCAAAGTAGTGGGTGACGGCGATGCTGATCGGCCAGACGAAGAGCAGCGGCGCCAGCATCCAGTCCAGGATCTCGCCGAACAGCGAGCGCTGGGTGTCAGGACCGGGCTTCTGGCGCAGACTTTTCAAAGCAGTACCCCAGCCCGCGAACGGTGGCGATCGTTGCGCCGCTTGCTTCGAGCTTCTTGCGCAAGCGATGCACATAGACCTCGATCGCGTTGTGGCTGACCTCTTCGCCCCAGCCGCAGAGGTGCTCGACCAGCTGATCCTTGCTCACCAGCCGGCCCGCGCGCAACATCAGTATCTCAAGCAGGCCCAGTTCGCGTGCCGACAAATCGAGCATCTCGCCGTTGAGCAGCGCGCAGCGATCGGTCTGGTCAAAGGCCAACGCGCCAAATTCGATGAGCGGCGTCGTCCCCGTCGAGCGCCTGGTCAGCGCGCGAACCCGCGCCTCGAGTTCGGGCAGTTCGAAGGGCTTGGCCATGTAGTCGTCGGCCCCCAGGTCGAGTCCCTTGACACGGTCGCTGGTGCCGTCAAGCGCGGTCAGAATCAGCACCGGCAACTTCGATTTGCGCGCGCGCAGGCGGCGCAGCACATCGAGGCCGGACATCCTGGGCAGACCAAGATCAAGAATGACCAGATCGTAGCTTCCCGTAGTCAACGCATGGTCGGCATCGGCACCGTTGGCCACCCAGTCGACGGCGTAGCCGTTCTGGCGCAGCGATCGTCCGAGTCCGTCGGCGATGATCCGGTCGTCTTCGGCAAGCAGAATTCGCATGATCACCTTTCAAAGACTGGCCCGCGTAAGGTTTTTGTAAGTCGATCGCCCTACGCTACGCGAGCTGTTCTCCTTTATGGTCCTAGGAGTTTTGGCTTCGGCCGGAACTTGGGGAGTGCCCGAAACTGCACCGGGCGCTCCCCACCACTTTTCCCCCGCCAACACCCGCCTCGGCCCCCCCCCCGCGCTTTGCGTTTCTCCGCGGTGGTCACA
>JAGTRW010000073.1 GCA_018262095.1 Pseudomonadota bacterium | reverse complement strand
CGGTGGCTCCAAGAATGCGGGGCCGCGTTAGCGACCCCGAATAGCCGCTTCGAGCGGCTCACAACTGAATGCCCCCGGCTCTGCCGGGGGATTGTTACATAAGAACTCGAATCGAAGAAACCACCGGGTCGGTGGGCAGGGCTATCAAAGCGCTTCTGCGCCATGAGGCGACGAAAAGCTCCTCTCATGGCTGTTGGCCTCCTTGCCACGGAGACGGAGGCATTTTGTAAGGGAACAGAGAAGGAATGCCTCCGACGGCGGTACTAACTCCTGTATTGACGAATCCAGGTAGGGAACTCCCGCTGTTCGGTGAAGCCGAAGTCGAAATCAGTGCTCCGGTAGCCTTTTCCGCTCGGTTACCGATATAGTTTCCAAATGCCCCAAATGCGCCCCCCAACACAGCATTCCACGCCACGCTGTCACTCCGCCCATAGATCGCGTTCGTTCCTGCCGTTCCAATGGTGCCCGCACTCACTCCGAGAATACCATCGAGCATCCAGGCTTCCCTCCCCAAGAAAACGCCACCGCCCCCGTTGCCGCGTTGATCACAGTCTGCCAAGGCCGATACGGCTCGTTTTTCGGATCGGTCAATTGCCCATAGACATCGAAGCCGCCGCTGATGGCGGCGCCGCCAACGCTCTTCGAAGCAAGCGCTTCAGGCCCTAAGGCAATCGCGCCGGCGATGACGATACCACTACCCATGGTCGGCGCAAGCTGCGTATCGAATCCAGCGGGCCGATTGGGCGTTCCGATTGTCGCCGTGTTCAGGAAACGGATCGTACCCGACTCCGGGCTGTTGGCATAAACGAAGCCGCCGTAGCTCCCTCGGACGATATTGCCCATCGCCCAGGCCTCGTTGGCCAAAGTATTGCATAGCGCGCGATTTTCTCCGCTACAGGCGCTTGCCAACCGACTATCGCGGCTTGTCGACAATGCTGCCAGCTCGTCGCGGGTTCTACAAGAACTCGCTGAGCCGCCTTTGCATTCGCTGTCTGCCTTCTCGTAGCGCTCTTTCTCGGAGAGCCCGAGCATACGAGTTGGACGGTGGTCGAGATAGTTATTCGCCACCTCATTGAGCGCCGTTCCCGCCCCGGCGCTGCCGCCGACCGCTGCGCCGGCCGCGCTGCTTGCCAACGCGGTGAGTACCGCTGCCAAGTTCGAATCGACGTTGGCATCGCTCAGCGCCTTAGCTACGGCCGGCGCCGTCAGCGTTCCCGCCGCAGCCCCGGCAGCGCCGCCAAGGTCGCCGGTCAGCCCACCCACCAGCGTGTGCGCTGCCAGCCGCATGCTGCCTTGATTTCCCCATTGCGCTTCGAGGCTTTGGGCCTGCGCCTCCAACGCGCTGATGCGTTCAGGAGAAGTCTCCATTTTGGATGCTTCCCGCAGGGCGCTCGCTTCTGCCATCTTGCCTGCAGCGTAGTCGCCCACCGCCTTGCTCGCCTGCTGCCCGAAGAGCTGCGTGATCTGCACCTGCGCCGCGATGTCCTGCTTGACCTTGTCGACGTCGAAGATCTTGGCGATTCCGGTTTCGGCGTCGCCGCTGCGCACCGCTTGATTTCCGGCGATTCCGGAGATGCCGCTACGCGTCGTGCTGGCCGCGCTGCCGCTTGCCGTGCCGATTCCCGCGCCTGTCCCGCTCGGCGTGAGCTTGCCCGCAAAACTCATTGAGCTGCCGAAATTCACGCTGGTCGAACTGGCCGAGTATTCGGCCTTGTTCGCGATGTCGCTGAGCGTGAGTCCGGCCGTCGCGAAGCGGTTCTTGCCGTCCTGCACCGCCTGCTCGGTGCTGGCGATCACCGCACCCTTGAGGTCGGTCGTGCCCTTGACCTCGACCTGGAAGCCGCCGTCGCCGGCCTTGATTCCCGATTGCCGGGCGACGCTGGCGTAGTCGCTGCTGACCTTGCTTTGGCTGGCGCTCACGCTGCCGCCGATCGTACCTAAGCCAATCAACTTCGAGCCTGGCCCTTTTTCTTTCCTCTTTAATTCTTTAGTGACTGACACGAGGGCAAGTGTTGGTAATCTGGATATTTGCAACGCGAATATACAGAGCCATACGGAGAATCGATGAACGTAAACCCACGTCCCAACATGCATGTATCTATATTAGCTTGCTGCTCGACGGTCCATGTCGGCTCATGATATCCGCATTGACGCAAGTTCTCGGATATGAGCGTCTTGTTGTATGACGTCTTAACCCACCGATCCACTTGCTTCAAAGGTGGGACATCCAAGTACTTCAAATCGCCACATCCCGAAATCGAAATAAGCATCCATAGAGCAAAGGTAATCGCTGAGTACTTCATCGAGTTTCACCTGCTCTTAATGATGGTGTCACGATGATAACGCGTGACGAATTGTCGCCCCAAACCTGTTTTATAACTTCTTTGTCTCCGCCTGTTCCGTACGTGCCGTGTGCATCTGTTAGCGAAGCATCTTTACCCCCTGTCGGCGTATTACCGCCGATGATGGTCCCTACCAGATCATCTTTGTGAGTCGATTGTAGAACTGAACCTGCCCCGCCTGTAGCCGTGCTGACCCGGTCCGCCATGCGATCAGCATTGGCCGCAGCTCCGTTGAACGTCACACTACCAATCGGAACATTGGTTTGCCCAGCATTGATCTGTGCTTGAAGTGCGTTGCTGCTCGTCAGACTCCCCCGGCTGTGGTCGACCTCATTCACGATGAGCAGCGGGATTCCACCGCTTTCACCGATCTGCTTGTTATATTCAGCGATCTTGTTGCGCAAATCGATATTGGCCTGTGAGGCATTGCTGATCCCCAGGAGATCGGTCCAGCCCGTTATTTCGCGGAGCTTGTCGAGACCGGCATAGACCACTTCGGCAACAACTGATCCAGTGTGTGGGTTGATAACTGTATAGATGCCCTGCTTCAGAGCCTCCTCGCCCATCTGCGTACCTGCGTTCTCAAGTGCCTCTTTTTCTGAATTATTAATCCCGTGGTTGAAGACATAGATCTTTCCGTCGGGGCTGCTCACAATTACGTGATTCGCCAGATCTATTTCTTGAACACTCGTGCAATTCGCCTGACCGCTTTCACACGCTTTCGTCAGCACAATTTTCTTGGGGCCATTATCACTCTGCTTTACGGCATCAACGATTGCATTCGCTTGCTTGATTGTCTCCTGGCTAAACGCCTGAGTAATCTGCGCCTGCGCCGCGATGTCCTGCTTGACCTTGTCGGCGTCGAAGATTTTGGCGATTCCGGTCTCGGCGTCGCCGCTGCGCACCGCTTGATTGCCGGCGATTCCGGAGATGCCGCTGCGCGTCGTGCTGGCTGCGCTACCGCTCGCCGTGCCGATTCCCGCGCCTGTTCCGCTCGGCGTGAGTTTGCCCGCAAAGCTCATCGAGCTGCCGAAGTTCACGCTGGTCGAACTGGCTTCGTACTCGGCTCTGTTTTCGATGTCGCTGAGCGTGAGTCCGGCCGTCGCGAAGCGGTTCTTGCCGTCCTGCACCGCCTGCTCGGTGCTGGCGATCACTGCGCCCTTGAGGTCGGTCGTGCCCTGGACCTCGACCTGGAAGCCGCCGTCGCCGGCCTTGATCCCCGATTGCTCGGCGACGCTGGCGTAGTCGCTGCTGACCTTGCTTTGGCTGGCGCTCACGCTGCCGCCGACCTTGCCGTAGCCGATCGAGATGCTGCCGCCCAGGCTTTGCTCCTTGCTATCGTACTGGCTGGTATCCTGCACGCTGGCGATCGAGAGATTGCCGCCGACCTTGGCCACCACCTGCTCGCCGCTCGCCACTGCGCCCTTGAGCGTCGTGTCGCCGCCCGATTCGATGACCAGTGTCTTGCCGGCGCTGACCTGGCTCGTACTCCAGACCCCGTCGTTGCCGTCTTCATTGCCGCGCGCCCGGCTGGCGCCAACAGTCAGCAGCAGTCCGTCGGTACCGATGCTCACGCCGATGCTGGCGCTCGAACTCTCGCTGCTGCCGTGCAGCTCGCTATAGTTGCGGGCGGCAAGCAGCTTGATTTCGTCTTCGGCCTTGAGCTTGACGTCGCTGCCGGCGCTGATGCGACTGCCTTGAACGGTGAGATCGCTGCCTGCGCCCGCGCCGGCGGCGGTGATGCTGACGTTGCCGCCGGCGACCACGGTTGAACCGGCGGCGGTGTCGCTGCGCTGCGTGCTGGTGCTGCTGCTCGAAGCGCTGCCGACGCTGATGCTGACGTTGATTCCGCCGGCCTTGTCGGCGGCGTTGGCGTCGCGGCTGGTCGTGTTGCCCTGAGCGTCTTTACCGGTTTCTATCTGTCCTTCCTTGCCGTTGATGGTGCGGCCTTGTCCCTTCTCCAGCGCGTTCATGGCGTCGTTTCCGGCCATCGCGGTATTGGCCGCAGCGAGTGCCTGCATGCGGCTGTCTCCCGTCCGACTGGCGGCTGTACTCATCTGCTGCGCGGTCTGGATGGCGCTGATCACCGGGTTGCTGACCGCCACGGTCAGGCCGCTCTGGCTGGACTTGACCTCGGTCCGGCGCTCGCTCGTCTCGCGCGCCTCGACGACGTCGACCTTTTGCGCGCTGATGGCGATGTCGCCGCGCGGCGCCAGCACGTCGCTGCCGACCTGGCGGTAGTCCTGGCCCGCCAGCAGCGTGACGTTGCCGGCCGTGCTGCCGACGGTACTGGCGACAGCGGTCGTCGCCGAGTATTGCTGATCGACGCTCAGCTGCCGGCTGCCGATCGTGAAACCGACGCCGCCGGAACCGAAGATCCCGGATTCCTTGTCTTCCTTGAAGTGGCTCTCGTTGTGCGTTTCCTGCGCCGATTCGATGGCGAGGTTTCTTTGCGCGATCAGGATCGTTCCCTGGTCACTGACCACGTTGCTGCCCTTGATCGCGATGTCCTGCCCGGCGCGCAGCGCGACGGTGTCGCCGCTGAAGGTGCTCGACAGCGCGGTGGTCGTGCTCACCTTGTCGTGCTGGCTGCTGCTGCGCGAACTGAAGAATCCGCCGCGACTCGTTTCGCTGTCATAGGTCGTCTCGTAGGCCGATTGGCCCGCTTCGATGGTGAGGTCGCGGCCGGCGCGTGCGGTGAGTGCGCCGGCGCTGCTGCTGACGCTGGCGGCGCGGGCGGTGAGGTCCTGGCCGGCGACCAGTGCGAGATCGCCGGCGGTCTGGATCGCGGTGCCGAACTCGGTGCGGGTCGCGCTGCTCCAGCGAACGTCCTCGCTGACCGTTTTGGCTTGGCTGCGCTCGGTGACCGTTCCCAGGATCAGGTTC
>JAGTRW010000004.1 GCA_018262095.1 Pseudomonadota bacterium | reverse complement strand
CAGCAGCGCGTGTGAATGAATTGACATCAAGGTAGAATTGAGGCATGTCTGAACCCTCCCCCCATGGCGCAAGCCCTGCCCCGCTCGCCCCGGTGATCCCGGTTTCGATGCTCAACCGCCTGGCACGCGAGCGACTCGAATCGGCTTTTCCGCTGTGCTGGGTCGCCGGCGAAGTATCCAACCTTACCTACGCCGCGTCGGGACACGTCTATTTCTCGCTCAAGGATGCGGCAGCGCAGGTCCGTTGCGTGATGTTCCGCAACCGCGCCCAGCTGCTCGGCTGGCGCCTGGAAAATGGCCAGCACCTCGAAGCGCGCGTACTGGTGACACTTTACGAAGCGCGTGGCGACTTCCAGCTCAACGTCGAAACGGCGCGCCGCGCCGGGCTTGGCAACCTCTACGAGAAATTCCTGGCGCTCAAGGACAAGCTAGAGCGCGAAGGACTCTTTGCCGAGGCCGGAAAGCGGGCATTGCCCGCCTTTCCGCGCCGCATCGGCATCGTCACTTCGCTGCACGCCGCCGCGCTCAGGGACGTCCTGAGCACGCTCGCACGGCGTGCGCCGCACGTGAACATCGTTCTCTACCCGACGCCGGTGCAGGGCGACGGCGCGGCGCGCGAAATCGCCAACGCCATTCGTAGCGCCAGCGAGCGACGCGACTGCGAAGTGCTGATCGTCTGCCGCGGCGGCGGCAGCCTCGAAGACCTGTGGGCGTTCAACGACGAAGCGCTGGCACGCGCGATCCGCGCCTGTTCGCTGCCAGTAATTACCGGCATCGGCCACGAGACCGATTTTACGATTGCCGATTTTGCCGCCGATCAGCGCGCGCCGACGCCAACCGCCGCGGCAGAACTCGCCGCGCCGCAGCGCTCGGTGCTGCTGGCGCGTCTGGCCGACTGCCGGCTCGCGCTGCGCCGATCGTTCAGACAGGGCCAGAACCAGCGCAACCAACAGCTCGACGGGCTGACGCTGCGCCTGCAACACCCGGCACAGCGCCTGGCGCGCCAGCGCGACGAACTCGCCAACCTGCAGCGACGCCTCGACCATGGCTTGGCGCAGGCCAGCACGCGCGGCCGCCAGCAGCTTGATGCGCTCAACCGGCGGCTATTGCTGGCGCGCCCGCAGACCGGCCGGCTCGCGCAGCGGCTCGCTGCGCAAGGGGCAAGGCTGGCCGGCGTATGGCAACGCGCCATGCACGGCAGATCAGACGACCTCACGCGCCTGGCGGCCAGCCTCACGCAGCTCAATCCCGACGCCGTGCTGGCGCGCGGCTACAGCATGGTGACCAACGAAGCGGGTAGAATCGTTTGCGACAGCAGCGCGCTGGAACCAAACGACCGTATCGCTGTCTTGTTTCACACTGGACGCGCTAACGCAACGATTACCTCGGTAAATAAGTAAGCAGTTCAAGTAACCCGTTCTACACTAGGCTCAACTGCCTCTCTGATAACAACACGCTGCACAAGGAGAAAACATGGAACATCAACTGCCGCAACTGCCTTTCGCCATGGATGCACTGGCCCCGCACATGTCGAAGGAAACCTTCGAATACCACTACGCCAAACACCATCAGGCCTACGTCACCAACCTCAACAACCTGATCAAGGGCACCGAATACGAAAGTCTCGACCTCGAAGCCATCGTCAAGAAGGCACCGGCCGGCGGCATCTACAACAACTCGGCGCAGGTGTGGAACCACACGTTTTTCTGGAACTGCCTCAAGCCCAACGGCGGCGGCGCGCCGAGCGGTGCTTTGGCAGCGGCCATCAGCGCCAAATGGGGATCTTTCGACGAGTTCAAGAAAGCCTTTCAGGCGTCGGCGGTCGGCAACTTCGGTTCCGGCTGGACGTGGCTCGTCAAGAAGGCTGACGGTTCGGTCGACGTCGTCAACATGGGCGCCGCCGGCACCCCGCTGACCACCGGCGACAAGGCCCTGCTCTGTATCGACGTCTGGGAACACGCCTACTACATCGACTACCGCAATGCGCGTCCGAAGTTCGTCGAGACCTTCCTCAATAGCCTTGCCAACTGGGCTTTCGCCGAGAAGAACTTCGCCGGCTAAGCAACTTCGCTCACACCGCCGTCGAGAACACCAAACGGGGAGCCTAATGGCTCCCCGTTATCTTTGGCCGTCACTCTGGGTGACGATGCCGGCTCGATTCCCCGCCTAAGCACTGCCTGCGAACGCTTGTCGTCGCGGCAGGCTTGTCGCCTAGCCGCCCGATCAAGGTCGCCGAGAGCGCCACAGCCTACGAATGGTGCTCGCTCGCCATGACGCTGTCCCTGACGATCAGACTGGCGCCGACGAGGATTTTGACGGCGTGCTGCTTTTCGGACGACTTGATAAGCTCATCGAGAAGTCTCACGGCGGAGTAGCCGATCTTCTGCTTGGACACATCAATCGTCGTCAGCGGCGGCTCCATCGTCGAACTCATCGGCAGGTTGTCGAATCCGATGATCGAAAGTTGCTGTGGAATCTTGATTCCGAACTCCCTGAATGCCTTGATGCAGCCGTAAGCAATGATGTCATTGGTGCAGAAATAGCAATCCGGAAGACTGATACCGCCTTTCAATTTCCCCAGCATGTCCTCGTAGGCGCCCTGGTAGGTTGAATCAACGGTCACGATATCCTTTTCGTTGAAATTGAGGCCAAGCTTCCTGATGCCTTCGAGAAACGCCGTTTTTCTGAGGTGGAAGTTGGTCGTCTGAACGTTGCTGGAAATGAGTCCAATGTCATTGAATCCGCAATCGACGAAGTAGGAGATGATCTTGAAGACCGCATCCTTGTTGTTCATGTTGACGAAGTTGGCTTCGAGAAAATCATAGAACGTATCGATGATGACGAGCGGAATCGTCGCGGCCTGGAAGAGCTTGATGTCGTCCTCGCTCAGCTCGGTCCCCAGAACGACGGCACCGTCGATGCCAATCCCGACCAATGACGAGGCGATGTCTTCGATCGGAACGCTCTCGAAACTGACTATTTCCAACTTGTAGCCGAGCTTGCTCGCCTCACCCGACATGCCGTCGATGTAATCGGAGATGAACGTGTTGTGATCGCGATTGACCGTGTGGCCGTGCTTGGCGATTTTCAGGAAGCGAAAGGTTCCGGCCTCGATGCCCTTGAGCGCCTTTGCCGGGCGCGGCGAATAATCGAGTTCCGCTGCCGCCAGCAAAACTCGCGCGCGGGTGTCGTCAGAAATTCCCGGCTTCCCATTTAGAACAAGCGAAACAGTTGCCGCCGAAACGTTGGCTCGGCGGGAGACATCCTTGATGGTTGCAGACATGGCTTGTTCCGATTTTGGTAGCAATTCCTGACAGCGTACGCGAAGAACGCCGTGAGCAACGGTCGTATTTCAGGCATTAAACGCGGTCATTATAGCCAAACCCATCGACAATGTTTAATAAAACTAAATAAAAATTAAACGACACAACGAAGACTAATTCGGCGAAGCGATTCCGACAAAAAGGACTGAAGGTCGCAATCAACGGTTTTCCCAATACGACCGACTGACCGCCGCAGGCGGTCGGCGACGCGCCTCTGGCGAACGCCGCCGCGGCCAGCTCAGGATCCCGGCGCGATGCCAAAAAATTATGGCGCCCCTCTATCCTAGAGGAACGTAGCGATTTAAGCACATCCCGAAGACAGCGCTGGTGCGCGCCAAAAATGCTGATCAGCGGTGCCACCGAGGGTCAGAAAAAACATCGCCAACAGCTTCCTGAAGCGACGCAGGCGACGCGCCAAACCTAGGACATCCGAACTGAACGTTTACTGAAAATTATCTTGACTCTTGTCGGAACATGGCGAATAGTTGCAAAAAAGAACTTAACAACTTCACTAAAAACAGGGGCTGGCACATGAAGCCAAAAACAGATCCTCAGCTTGCTTTCCTGATCAGCATCAACGTGCTGATTCTGTTGTGTGCGGCAATTCTATCGCGCGGCGCATTTATCGATTCGTACAACCTGCAATCGATGGCGGCGCAAGTTCCTGAGTTGGGATTGTTGGCGATCGGCGTAATGTTGGCGATGAGCTCAGGCAATGGCGGCATCGATCTGTCCGGAACCGCCTTGGCCAATCTTTCCGGGGTGGCTTCGGCGCTGCTGGTCTCCGCTTTTCTTTCGGCCGACGCCGATCCCTGGGCCTTTACCGTCGCTTTCGTCGCGGTCGCGATGCTGGTCGGTCTGCTCGGCGGTGTGCTCAATGGGCTGTTGATCGCCCATCTGGGACTGACGCCCATTTTGTGCACGCTCGGCACCCAGATGCTGTTCACCGGCGTCGCCGTCGTTCTCTCCGGCGGGGTCTCGGTTCGCGTCGGCAGCGCCGGGCCGCTGATGGAAATCGCCAACGGACTGGTGTGCGGCGTGCCGATTTCCTTCGTCATTTTCTGCGTCATCTCCTTGCTGATCGGCATGACGCTCAAATTCAGCCCGTTCGGAATCCAGCTGTTCCTGATGGGAACCAACGCCAAGGCGGCGCGCTATTCGGGTTTCGCGCTGAGCCGCATCCTGATCCGGACTTACGGCATGTGCGGCGTGCTGGCCGGCGTCGTCGCCGTGCTGATCGCTTCGCGCAACGTCAATGTCAAGTGGGACTACGGCCAGTCGTACCTGCTGATCGCCATTCTGATTACCGTCATGGCCGGCGTCAAAACCGAGGGCGGTTACGGACGGATGATCTGCATTTTCCTGTCGGCAACCGCCTTGCAGCTGCTGTCGAGCATGTTCAACTTTCTCGATGCGTCCAACTTCATCCGCGATTTCGCTTGGGGGATGCTCTTGCTGATCTTCCTCGCGACCATGCGTTACGACCTCAAATCGCTGTTCATCAGAACGACGAGCATTCCCACTTCTTCGGTACAGCGCCCTCCTGCATCGACGAATCATTCATGAGGGTTTTCAATTGGAGACGAACATGATTCATAAGGTCCTTTTCACTGCCATGGCCGCAGCCTGTCTGTCCGGTGCATCGGCGGGGCTGCAAGCCCAGGAAAAACCGGTGATGGCAACCGTCGTCAAGATCAGTGGGATTCCATGGTTTGACCGCATGCACGTCGGCGTCAAGGAGTTCGCGGCGGCCACCCCATCGGTCACCGCCTTTCAAAACGGCCCGTCGAATGCAGACGCGGCGCAACAACTGCGCATCGTCGAGGATCTGGTCGCGCGCAAGGTCAATACGCTAGCGGTGGTACCGATGGATCCGGCGGTCATCGAAGGCGTGCTCAAGCGCGCCATGGATCGCGGCATCGTGGTGGTCACGCACGAAGCCGACAACCAGAAAAACACCAATGCCAACATCGAGGCTTTCGACAACGCCGACTACGGCCGCGCGCTCAACGAAAAGCTCGCCTCGTGCATGGGAAAGCAGGGCAAATGGACGTCCTTTGTCGGCTCACTGGGCAGCCGCACGCACATTCAGTGGGTCGATGCCGGCGCCGAGAACGCCAAGAAATACGCAGGGATGACGCTGGTCGATGCCAAGAACGAATCGTTTGACGACGCCAACCGCACCTACGAGAAGGCCAAGGAAATCCTGCGCAAGCATCCCGACCTGCGCGGCTTTCAGAGCTCGGCCGGCAACGACGTGATCGGCATCGGCCGGGCGATTGAAGAAGCCGGTTTGCAGGGCAAGGTCTGCCTGGTCGGTACGGGCTTGCCCAATCCGTCGGCGAAGCTTCTTGAATCCGGTGCCATTTCAGCGATCGGCTTCTGGGATCCGAAATACGCCGGAATTGCCATGAACAAGATCGCCAAGCTGCTGCTCGAAAAGAAGCCGCTGACCGACGGCATGAACCTCGAGGTCAAGGGTTATGAAAAAGTGTCGGTCAAGAAGGGGCCGGGCGCCGGCGTGCTGATGGTCGGCAACGCGATGGTCATTGCCGACAAGTCCAACTACAAGGAATACCTGTTCTGATACGGCGCTAGCGCTCAGGGCCATGCCCGCATGGCCCTGAGCAGCAATCCCCTTAGCTTCGTCAGTCCAGGAACTTCGTCCAAAAGACATCATGCCAAGTGAACAGATAGATTCGATGAAGGACAAACCCAAATTGGGTTCCGTATTTCTGGAAACCCGCGGGATTCACAAGCGCTTCGGTGGCGTGCACGCGCTTCGCGGAGTGAGCATCACCATCAGATGCGGCGAGATTTACCACCTGCTGGGTGAAAACGGTTGCGGAAAAAGCACGCTGATCAAGATCATTTCTGGCGCCCAGCCGCCCGACGAAGGCTGTCTCGTGATCGACGGAAACAGCTATCAAGCGCTGACGCCGATCGAGTCGCTCGCTCTCGGGGTTGAAACGGTCTACCAGGACCTCTCGCTGATTCCCAACCTGACCGTCGCCGAGAACGTCGCCTTGAGCGAACAGCTGGTTCGCGCCAGCGGCCGGCTGGCCAAGGTACTCGACCGCGCGGCCTTGCGCGAAACATCACGGCGCGCGCTTTCAGCGGTCAATCTTGCGGTCACCGACGACTTTCTGGACACCGTCGTCAGCAACCTGCCCTTGGCCGTTCGCCAACTGATCGCCATTGCCCGGGCGATCGCCACCAAGGCCCGGCTGGTGATCATGGACGAGCCGACGACTTCGCTGACGCGAATGGAGGTCGAAAATCTGGTCCGCGTCGTCAATGAACTGCGCAAGGACGGCGTCGCGGTGCTGTTCGTGACGCACAAACTCGACGAGTGCTACGCCATCGGCGGCCAGGTGATCATCTTCAGGGATGGCCAGTGCGTTGCGCAGGACGACATTCAGGCGCTCTCGAAGATCGATCTGAGCCGCCTGATGACCGGCAAGCACCTCGACGGCGGCCGCTATCGAAAGGCGCAGCCTGCCGAACAGGTGCTGCTCGATGTCCGCAAACTGGGATGTGAAAGCTATTTTTCCGACGTCACTTTTCAGCTCAAAGTCGGCGAGATCCTCGGCATCACCGGACTGATGGACTCGGGCCGCAACGAACTGGCGATGACGCTGGCCGGCGTCATCGCCGCCAGCGGCGGTACCATGACGCTGGGCGGCGAGCAGGTGGTCATGGAAAGCCCGGCCGATGCGATCCGCTATCGGATCGGCTACGTTCCGGAAGACCGTCTTGGCGAAGGACTTTTCCTCGACAAGCCGATTCGCGACAACATCATTTCGGCGATCCTCGATCGGCTGCTCGGCGCCTTCGGGATGCTTGACCGAGCCAAATCGACGACCTTGGCCAACGACATCGTCAGCCAGCTCCAGATCGCCACCCCAGGGGTCGACTTGCCGGTTCAGTCGCTTTCCGGCGGCAACCAGCAACGTGTTCTGATCGGCCGCTGGCTGACCATAGCACCGCGCCTGCTGGTCTTGCACGGCCCCACGGTCGGCGTCGATGTCGGCTCGAAAGACACCATCTATCGATCGATCCAGGACCTCGCCCAGCAGGGGCTGGGTGTCATCATCATCAGCGACGACCTGCCGGAAATATTGCAGAACTGCGACCGGGTTCTGGTGATGCGTCGCGGCAAGATCAGAGCCGACGTGCTTCCCGAAATTGTCGCCGAAGATCAGCTTTATCAGGCCATGATCGCTGACGAAACAAAGGAGTGCCAATGAGTTGCGCAAACAGCCTGTCGGTCGATGGCGGCGGCGAATTCACCTTCCGCAGCCGAGTCAAGAAGCGCCTCGACAACCGACCCGAGCTCTTCACCCTCTTTCTGATCGTCGCCTTGAGCGTTTTCGTCGGCTCGGTCAACCGCGACTTCCTGCAGGTTTCGACATTTTTCGACCTGGCTCGATCGAGCACGGTCATCGGCTTGTTTGCGCTCGGCGTCTTCGTGATCCTGGCGGCCGGCGGCATCGATCTGTCGTTCACGGCGATTGCCGCCTTGTCGATGTACTCGGTGACCAAGCTGGTCGTCTCCTATTTCCCTGAGGCGCCGATGCTGCTGGTTTTCTTGGCGGCGGCGAGCGGCGGCGCCCTGCTCGGCCTGATCAACGGCTTGCTGGTGCACGGTCTCAAGGCGCCTTCGATGATCGTGACGATCGGGACGCAATATCTGTTTCGCGGCTTTCTGCTGTCCTTCGTCGGAACGGTCTGGGTTCTCTCGCTGCCCGACAAGATGGAGGCCTTCGGCAAGATCGCGCTGTTTTCCTTCGTTTCCAAGCAGGGGACGCACGCGATGCTGCCCGCCTTCGTGCTGATTCTGGTCTTCGCCTCGCTGCTGACCTGGTGGATCCTCAACCGCACGCTGATTGGCAAGGCCATCTTCGCGATCGGCGGCAGTCTGCCGATTGCCGAAAGGCTGGGTTACAACGTCAGGGCCGTGCATATTTTCATTTTCACCTATACCGGCGCGCTCGCCGGAATCGCCGGAATGATCCACGTGTGCAGCAACCGGCTGGCCAACCCCTTTGACCTGGTCGGTTCCGAGATCGACGTCATCGCCGCCGTGGTCCTGGGCGGCGCGCGAATCACCGGCGGCACCGGCACGGTGCCCGGCACGCTGCTCGGCGTCGTGCTGGTGGTCTTGATCAACAACGTCTTGATCATGGCCGGCGTTCCCAGCACCTGGCAGCGGGTCATCGTCGGGGCATTCATTCTGCTCGCCGGCGCGCTCTTCCTGCTGCGCCGCAAACGTTGATCCGAAGATATCCAGAGCGTATTGAAAAGCGTAAGCATCTAAAAATGGGCGTCACCTTGCGTGATGCCAAACCAGGAGAACTGTCGTGAAAAAATTCCTCAATCAACCCGAACTGTTTGTCGACGAGATGCTGGAAGGGATCTATGCCGCCCATCCGACGCTGCTCGCCTGCGCCGCCGGCGATCCGCGCTGCCTGGTTTCGGCGCGTCCGGTCAAGGGCAAGGTCGGTCTGGCGACCGGCGGCGGATCGGGACATCTGCCGCTCTTTCTCGGCTATGTCGGTGCAGGATTGCTCGACGGCTGTGCCGTCGGCGGCGTGTTCCAGTCGCCGAGCGCCGACCAGATGCTCGAGGTCACCAAGCGCATCGACCAGGGCGCCGGCGTCCTCTACATCTACGGCAACTACACCGGCGACATCATGAATTTCGACATGGCGAGCGAAATGGCCGACCTCGAGGGAATCAAGGTGCTCTCGCTGGTCGGCAACGACGACGTGGCGTCGTCGCCGAAAGGCCAGGAACACAAGCGTCGCGGCGTCGCCGGAATCTTCTTCATCTACAAGGCCGCCGGCGCCGCGGCCGCCGAGGGAATGAGCCTCGACGAGGTCAAGCGGGTCGCCGAAAAGGCCAAGGCCAACGTGCGCACCATGGGCGTCGCATTGACCCCGTGCATCGTTCCCGAGGTCGGCCACGCGACCTTCGCCATCGGCGAGAACGAAATGGAAATCGGCATGGGAATCCACGGCGAGCCGGGAATCCGCCACGGTGCGCTGCGTGCCGCCGACGACGTCGTCGATGAAATGATCAGTCCGATTCTGGCCGACCTGCCCTTCGCCAAGGGCGATGAAGTGGCGGTACTGGTCAATGGCCTGGGCGCGACGCCGAAGGAGGAACTCTATGTGCTCTTCCGCCGCGTCTCGGCGGTTCTCAAGAGCGCCGGGATTTCGGTATTCCACGTCTATGTCGGCGAATACGCCACGTCGATGGAAATGGCCGGCGCGTCGATCTCGCTGCTCAAACTCGACGAAGAACTCAAGCGCTTGATCGCTCGGCCGGCGCTTTCCCCATTTTTCGAGCAGCAGCAACTTTGATTCGAAGGACAACGATGGAAATCATTAGCAAATCGGATCTGGCCGGCCTGTTCGGACAACTGCGCGAGGTCTTTGCCGCCAAGCGCGATTTTCTGATCGAACTGGACGGGAAAGTCGGCGACAGCGACCTCGGCCTGACCATGAACAAGGCGTTCATCGCGGCCCACGACTCGGTTTCCGCCAATGTCGCCGACCCCGTCGGGCGGACCATCCAGCTCGCGGGAATGGCCATTGCCAAGGCCGCGCCATCGACGATGGGAACGCTCGTGGCGACCGGCTTCATGCGCGGCGGCAAGGCGCTCGAGGCGGCCTCTTCGATCGGAACCGCGCAAATGGCGCTGTTCTGGAACGCCTTCTTGACTGGCGTCATCGAGCGCGGCAAGGCCAAGCGCGGCGACAAGACCTTGATCGATGTCGTTGCGCCGATCGCCGAAGCGCTTGACGCTTCGGCGGCGACTCAGGCGACGCTGGCGCTGGCGCTGAGCAACGCGACCGCCGCCGCGACCGCGGGGCTCGAGGCGACCAAGGGGATGATCGCCCAGCACGGCAAGGCCGCGTGTTTTCAGGAAAAGACGCTCGGGCTGCAGGATGCCGGCGCGACGGTCGGTCTTCTTATCATCGATGCGATGCGCGCGTTCGTCGTCGGCGAAAAGGCTCAATCATGAAGATCGCCGTGATCGGAACCGGAATCATGGGAACCGGCGTCGGCTTGACGCTGCTTCGCAAGGGCCACGACGTCTATTGCTACAACCGGACCCGTGAGAACGCCGCCGAGCTCGTCGATGCCGGCGCAGTCTTCAGTGCTACGCCGCGGCAGGCGGCCGCAGGCGCCTCGCACGTGATCATCCTGGTCTGGAACGAGGCCGCACTGCGCAGCGTTCTCGAAGGCGCCGACGGGCTTTATGCTGCCGCCAGCGCGGGCCAGGTGTTTATCGACATGAGCACCCAGCTGCCAGAAACCGCGCGCGCCGAAGGCTGCGAGTTCGCAAAGAAAGGCGCCTTGTTCGTCGATGCCCCGGTCCATGGCAGCAAGGCCGAGGCCAACTCGGGCGGCCTGTGGATCATGGCCGGCGGCAGCCAGCCGGCCTGGCTGGCGGCGATTCCCGTTCTCAATGCCATCGGCGCCTCGGCACACCACATGGGCGAAACCGGTTCGGGCTGCATCGCCAAACTGTGCGGCAACCACCTCGTTTCGGCGATCCTGGCGTCGCTTGCCGAATCGCTGGCGTTGGCCAAGAAATCGGGAATCGACGCACACGAACTGATCACGCTCTGGGGCGAATCCGATTTCCGTTCGCCGATCATCGAGGGTGCCGGGCGCTCGATGATCGACCACGACTTTGCCGTCTCGTTCCACCTGCGGACGATGGTCAAGGACACCGAACTGATCAGGAACTATTCGGAAACGATCGGCGTTCCGGTCATGTTGTCCAACATCGTCCATGAACTCAACAAGATCAGCCAAAACCGCGGCTGGGGAGAGCAAAACGCCAGCGCCATCTTCCGACTCTTTGAGGAAATGGCGGGAATCGACGAGGCTCAGGGCAAGCGATGAATCGAAGCCCCCCGCCCAGCGAGGGGCTTTTCAAAAACTAATGCACGGCGCAACGGTTCGCCTGGCGACGAACCGTTGCCGACGAGTCTGCCCAAGTCATCCCAAGTCGATCGGAATGAAGATCCGCGAATCGCCTCGCTCGACGAGCACCGCGACGTGCTTGCCGGCCTTGGCGACCAGACTGCGCAATTGCTCGGCGCTGGTGATGCGCTGATCGTTGAGCGACAGGATGACGTCGCCGGGTTTCATCCCGGCGCGCGCGGCCGCGCCGGCGACGTCCTGGACGACGACACCGCCGCTCACTTCAGCGCCGCGCCGCTCGTCTGCCGTCAGCGGACGGACGACGACGCCGAGGCGGCCCTTGGCGACTTCAGGACTGTCGTTGCTGGCGACCTTCTCGTCGGAAAACTTGCCGACCGCGACGTCGATCTGACGCGTCACCCCCTTGCGCCAGATCTGCAAGCTGGCGGTATCGCCCGGTGCAATGGTGGCGACGATCGCCGGCAGTTCGCTCGAATTGACGACCTCCTTGCCGTTGATTCCGAGGATCACGTCGCCGGGCTCGAGGCCGGCCTTGGCCGCCGGGCTACCCTTTTCTACCGAGCTGACCAGCGCGCCGGCGGGCTTCTTGAGGCCGAAGGACTCGGCCAGCGATTGATTGATTTCCTGAATCGACACGCCGAGCCGGCCGCGGCTGACCTTGCCGTGGCTGACGATCTGCTGCTCGACGTTCATCGCCACGTCGATCGGAATCGCGAACGAGAGGCCCTGGTAGCCGCCGCTACGCGAGTAGATCTGCGAATTGATGCCGATCACTTCGCCGGCCATGTTGAACAGCGGCCCCCCTGAATTGCCGGGATTGACCGCCACGTCGGTCTGCAGGAAAGGCACATAGTTGCCGTCCGGCAGCGAACGCGACTTGGCCGAGACGATTCCGGCGCTGGCGCTGTTTTCGAAGCCGAAAGGCGAACCGATGGCCAACACCCAGTCGCCGACGCGAACATTATTGGTGCTGCCGGCCTTGAGTACCGGCAGGTTCTTGGCGTCGATCTTGAGCACGGCGACGTCGCTGGCCTTGTCCAGGCCCAGCACCTTGGCCTTGAATTCGCGCTTGTCGGTCAGTTTGACGGTCACTTCATCGGCGCCGTCAACGACATGCGCATTGGTCAGGATGGTGCCATCGGTGCTGATGATGAAGCCCGATCCCAAGCCATGGACGGGCGCTTCACCCTGCTGCTGCGGACCGCCGCCGAAGCGGCGGAAAAACTCGTAGAAAGGATCGTTGCGGTCGAGGCCGGGAATTTCCTGCGACTCGGCGGCGAGTTTACGCGTTCCCGAAACGCTGATATTGACGACGGCCGGTCCATTGCGCGCGACGATGCCGCTCATGTCGGGCAGCGACACCGCCGGCACCGCGGACTGGACGGCGGCGGCCGGCTCGACGGCGGCATGGGCATGGCTCACCGCCGGGAAATAATTGCCCAGTGAATACGATCCGGCCAGCGCCGCGGCAACCGCCACCGCGGCAGCGCTGAGTTTGAGTCGATTGACGTTCATGGTGCCTCCTTTAAGGATGAGCCCAAGCAAATGGCTTGGTGACGATCAGGAGAATGCACCGGCGAAACTTAAGGCTGACTTAAGAACGGCCTATCAGGAGATTGCGCGAACAGCAGGAAAATCAATGCGGACACGAAGCCCGCTAGCGGGCGCGTCGTCAAGGCTGATGGTCGCGCCATGCCGATTGGCGATCGTTTTGACGATCGCCAGGCCGAGGCCGCTGCCAGGACATTCGTCGCCGCCTTGCCGGTAGAAGCGGTCGAAGACGCGCTCGCGCTCGGCTGCCGGAATACCCGGGCCGCTATCGACGACTTCAAGATAGGGGTGCTGACCGGCCACGCCGCAACTGACGTCGATTCGCCCACCGGCCGGCGTGAAGCGAACGGCGTTGCCCAGCAGATTGGCGAGCAGCGTACTCAAGGCGTCGCCATCGCCGCTCACGCAGGCTGCCGGATCGATCGCGGCGGCTCCCAGATCGATATTCTTTTCGGCGGCCAATGCGGCGTGGTCGGCGACGACCTGGCGTACCAGGTCGGTGAGCGAGACGATGGCTACGGCCTGCTCGGCGGCGCCAGGCTCCTGACGCGCCAGCGTCAGCAACTGATGGACGGTGTGCATGCTGCGCGCCAGCCCCTGTTTGAGATCGTGTAGCGCAGCGCTGCGCTCGCCATCGCTGGCCGCGCGTTCGACCAGCTGGGTCTGCAACTGCAAGGCGGTCAGCGGCGTACGCAGTTCGTGTGCGGCGTCGGCGATGAAGCCGCGTTGGGCAAGCAGCGCGGCTTCGAGCCGGGAGAGCAGATCGTTGAGCGAATGCACCAGCGGCCGGACTTCTTCGGGGACCTCGTTTTCAACGAAAGGATGGAGCGAATCGGGCGTGCGCACGGCAACCGAGCGCGCCAGCTCGCTCAGCGGGCGCAACTCGCGAATCACCACCCACCAGATCAGCAGCGCGAAGAGCGGCAGCAAAATGCCGAACGGAATCAGCGTGCGCAGTGCCGCCGCTGCCGCCAGTTGCGAACGCACCTGCATCGGCTGCGCGACGGTGATCGTCTGACCGAGGTGCTGCAGCGCGAAAACGCGCCAGGCGCCTTCACTGGTTTCCTCGGTGGCGTAACCGAGCCGCGCGATGTCGGGCAACACGCGGTGCGGGCGAGAAGAGTAGATGCTCAACCCCTCGCGATCCCAGACGCGGATCACGAAATCGAAGTTCTTTTCGCCGGCCAGCGCTTCGGCCGAGCCCTGAAAAGTCTGGTCGCGCAGCGCCAGCGCGATCTGTTCGAGGTGATAGTCGAACAGATCGTTGGCCTCGTCACGCGCCGCCTTGTAGGTCGCCGCGGCGCCCAGCAGCATCACGGCGCTCATCGCGCCGATCAAGGCCAGCAGCAGCTTTCTGCGAATTGAATTCATCCTTAAAAGCTCAGTTAACCACAACGAACACAACGATCACAAAGGAGAAACAATGACTTGCAATGTATTGATGAATCACCCAGAAGGTGAGTCATAGAAACCTCCAAAACCCAAGGATTTTCGTTGTGTGCGTTGTGTCGTTGTGGTTCGAACTGCGGTTTCTAGGTTCATGGCTGACGCGGAACCAGGTAGCCGACGCCGCGCACATTGCGCACCCACTCGTTGCCGAGCTTGCGGCGCAGCGAATGGATATGGACTTCGACGGCATTGCTGCCGATCTCCTGCTCCCAGCCGTAAAGGCGGTCTTCGAGTTGCGCGCGCGACAGCGGAACGCCCGGTTTTTCGAGTAGCGAGTGCAGCAGCGCGAACTCGCGCGCGGAGAGCTTGATCGGCGCACCGCCGAGCGTCACTTCGTGGGTCGCCGGGTCGAGCGTCAGCGCGCCGTGCTCGATGACCGGCGTCGCGCGTCCCGAATTTCGGCGCAGCAGCGCGCGCAAACGCGCCGCCAGTTCGTCGAGGTCGAACGGCTTGACCAGGTAATCGTCGGCACCGGCGTCGAGCCCGCGGATCCGGTCGGACACCGCATCGCGCGCGGTGATGATCAGTACCGGCACGGCGTTTTTCTGCTTGCGCCAGAGCGCCAAAAGCTCGAGCCCGGTCTTCCTGGGCAAGCCGATGTCGAGCAGCACCGCGTCGTAAGCGGTCGTCTGCATCGCCAGTTCAGCGGCCGCGCCATCGCGCACCCAGTCGACGGTATAGCCCTGCTGGCCCAGGCCGGTGCGGATCCCGGCGCCAACCATGGCGTCGTCTTCAACCAGCAAGAGTCGCATCGGCGCTCAAGCCCGCAGAGAAAACGACCGTCGCAACCGGCGTTGGCACATGGAGAGATCCCGAGGACACATTGAAACCGGATTATAGGGGAGTTGACGCCTAACTCATCAATCCCGGTCGCTGGCCGCTTGCCGAAAACGCCGATGCGCAGCGCCTTCGACTGAAGCGGATACATGCTTTTTGGCAGCCCGAATACCTACAAATGAGGATATTTAAGCATCATAAGGATTGCTATTAGTTCTTCATCGGATACGCGAAAAACAGGCTGCAGCGATCCACGTTCGACGACAGAGACAAATCATCCGTCATGAAGAACCAAGGCACAGAAAGCGAACTCGAACGAAAAGCCAAAGACGTCGCGCGCGAGCGGGGTTTTGGACTTCCGGAAAACGTCGATCGTCTTTCGCCCGAAGAAGCGCGCCGCCTGCTACACAAGCTGCATATCCACCAGATCGAGCTGGAAATCCAGAACGATGAGTTGCGCCGAACGCAGATGGCACTCGACGCCGCGCGCGCGCGCTATGCCGACCTCTACGACCAGGCGCCGGTGGGTTATTTCACGCTCGACGAGGCCGGTCTGATCCTCCAAGCCAACCGCACTGCGGCGACCGTTCTTGGCCGAGCACGCGAATCGCTGGTCGCCCATCCGCTCAACCGCTTCATCGTCAATGAAGATCAGGACATCTACTACCTGCACCGCAAACAGCTCATTGCCGCAGGCGAGCCGAAGACCTGCGACCTGCGGATGCTCAAAGCTGACGAAACCACGTTTTGGGCGAGTCTGACCTCGTCGGTCACCCAAGGCCCCGAGGGGAAGCCGGTCTGCCGCATCGTCTTGCACGACATCACCCAGCGCAAGCAGCTTGAAGCCATCGCCGAAGCGACTTCGCGCTACTCGCGCAGCCTGATCGAAGCGAGCCTCGACCCGCTGGTGACGATAGACACCGACGGACTGATCTCCGACGTCAATGCGGCGACCGAAAAGGTCACCGGCTGCCCGCGCAAAGAACTGATCGGCAGCGACTTTTGCAACTACTTTACCGATCCGGAAAACGCCCGAACGGCTTACCAGCTCGTCTTTTCCCAGGGCTACGCGAGCAACTACCTGCTCGCCATCCGCCACGTCTCGGGCAAGGTCACCGACGTGCTCTATAACGCCAGTCCCTACCGCGACTCGGACGGCGAAGTCGTCGGTGTCTTCGCTGCCGCGCGCGACATCACCGAACGCATACGCGCAACCGAAGAATTGCGCGAGCAGAAGGAGTTTTTCCACCTGATTGCCGAGAACATCGGCGACTTCATTGCCGTCCTCGATACGCAGGGACGGCGACTCTACAACAGTCCGTCGTATGCGCTGTTCTTTGGCCCGGATAGAGACTTGCGTGGCACCGAATCCTTCGTCGAGGTTCATCCCGACGACCGGGAACGCGTCAAAAAGATCTTCGCCGAGACGGTCAAGACCGGCCGCGGCCGCCAGATTGAGTATCGCCTGGTGCTCGCTGACGGCAATGTGCGCACCCTGGAATCGCGCGGCAGCGTGATCCGCGATCGCGAAGGAAAAGTAGCGCGCGTGGTGGTGGTGGCGCACGACATCACCGAGCGCAAGCTGATGGAATACCAGATGCGCCAGATGGCCTTCCACGACACGCTCACCCAGCTGCCCAATCGGCGCCTGCTCGGCGACCGCCTGAGCCACGCCATGGCGAGCAGTGCGCGCAGCGGTTATTACGGCGCCGTGATGTTTCTCGATCTCGACAATTTCAAGCCGCTCAACGACCAGCATGGCCACGACGCCGGTGATTTGCTGTTGATCGAGGTCGCCGAACGGCTAAAGAGCTGTGTGCGCGAAATGGACACCGTGGCACGCTTCGGCGGCGACGAGTTTGTCGTGATGATCAGCGAACTCGACATGGGCAAGGCCGAATCGATTGCCGAGGCCGAGCTCATCGGCGAAAAAATTCGACACCGTCTGGCAGAGCCCTATCACCTAAACATCAAATGCCAAGGCAAGCCCGAACAGACCATCGAACACCATTGCACGGCAAGCATCGGGGTCGTGGTCTTCGTCAATCACGAAGACAGCCAGGAAAATATTCTGCGGTGGGCCGACGCGGCGATGTATCAGGCCAAAGAAAACAAACGCAACTCAATTCAGATTTTCGACTCCAAGTTAGGCGAGTTGTCCGGCGCCGAGTTCGGCGCCGTCTGAGCGCGACCTCGGTAGCGCGCCGCTTGAAGAGCATCGCTCGCGAGCAGGGAGCCAGAAATGACCACCAAACAGACGCCACTGGTCCGTCCGGGAAGACCGTATCCGCAAGGGGCGACCTGGGACGGCGAAGGCGTTAACTTCGCCCTTTTCTCGGAGCACGCCGAAAAAGTCGAACTCTGCCTGTTCGATTCGCGCGGCCGACGCGAAACCGATCGTATCGAGCTGCGCGAACAGACGGATCAGGTCTGGCACTGCTATCTGCCCGGCGCGAAACCGGGGCTGCTCTACGGCTACCGCGTTTTCGGGCCCTACCAGCCGCAGCACGGACAGCGCTTCAACCCCAATAAACTGCTGCTCGACCCGCACGCCAAGGCGCTCGTCGGCAGGCTGCGCTGCAGCGACGCCAACTTTGCCTACAAGATCGGCGCCGTGCACCAGGACCTGTCTTTCGACTGGCGCGACAACGCGCTGGCGATGCCCAAATGCCAGGTCATCGATCCGTCGTTCGACTGGCAAGGCGACCACCCGCCCGACACCGCCTGGAACGACACCATCATCTACGAGCTGCACGTCAAGGGCTTCACCCAGCGCCACCCCGAGATCGCCGAAGCGATTCGCGGAACGTATTCGGGGCTGGCCAGCGCGCCATCGATCGCCCACCTGCAGCGCCTCGGGGTGACCGCCGTTGAATTGATGCCGGTGCACTTTTTCGTCGACGATTCGCGCTTGTTGCAGTTGGGCCTACGCAACTACTGGGGTTACAACTCGATCGGTTTCTTCGTTCCCGAGCAGCGCTATGCGGCGACCGACGACGCCGTTCGCGAATTCAAGACGATGGTCAGGACGCTGCACCGCGCGGGACTCGAAGTGATTCTCGACGTCGTCTACAACCACACCGCCGAAGGCAACCATCTTGGGCCGACACTCAGTCTGCGCGGCATCGACAACGTCGCCTATTACCGCCTGACGCCGGACAACCTGCGCTTCTACATCGACTACACCGGCACCGGCAACACGCTCAACATGATGCACCCGCGCGTGCTGCAATTGATCATGGACAGTCTGCGCTACTGGGTGCAAGAGATGCACGTCGACGGCTTTCGTTTCGACCTGGCGGCGACGCTGGCGCGCGAACTGCACGACGTCGACCGGCTCGGCGCGTTTTTCGACATCATCCACCAGGACCCGGTGCTCTCCCGCGTCAAGCTGATCGCCGAGCCCTGGGATCTGGGCGAAGGCGGCTACCAGGTCGGCAACTTCCCGGTCGGCTGGACCGAGTGGAACGCCAAGTACCGCGACGCGGTGCGCAGCTACTGGAAAGGCGAAGGTGGTCTGATCGGCGACCTCGCCTTCCGCCTCACCGGGTCGAGCGACCTCTATGCGCACAATGGCCGCCGCCCGCACGCCAGCATCAATTTCATCACTGCCCACGACGGCTTCACGCTCGAAGACCTGGTGAGCTTCGAGCAGAAACACAACCTCGCCAACGGCGAGAAAAACCGCGATGGCAACGACAACAACCTGTCGTGGAATTGCGGCGTCGAAGGCCCCACCGACAAACCCGAGATCGTCGCGCTGCGCGCGCAGCAAAAGCGCAACTTCCTGGCCACCTTGCTGCTCTCGCAGGGCGTTCCGATGCTGCTCTACGGCGACGAGATGGGACGCACCCAGCAGGGCAACAACAACGCCTATTGCCAGGACAACGAAGTGAGCTGGCTCAACTGGGAACTGAGTCCCGACAACGAGCAACTGCTGACCTTCGCGCGGCAGATCGTCGCGCTGCGCCGCGCCCACCCCGTCTTCCGCCGGCGCAGTTTCTTCCAGGAACAGCGGCTGCGCGGCAAAACCAAGAACATCCTGTGGCTCAACCCCGACGGCCTGGAGATGGGCGATGACGAGTGGAACCAAGGCTTCGCGCGCTGTCTCGGGATGTACCTGGCGGGAGAAGCGATCGGCGAAGTCGACCGGCGCGGATGTCCGGTCGGCGACGACGACTTCCTGTTGATCCTCAACGCCTCGACCGACGAGATCCACTTCACCTTGCCGGGCTTTCGTTCGCACCTGCGCTGGCGGCCGCTCGTCGACACCTGTCTGCACTCGGAACCCGCGCAATTGAAGCGCTATGCGCGCGGCAGCACTTATCCGCTACAAGGCCGATCGCTGGTGCTGCTGATCCAGCCCAGAGCGCCGCTCAAACGCTGTTGATTCCGGCCATAGCAGCACACGCCGCTCACCGGACTGCCTTGGCGACACCGTCAATCCTCATCCCCCTTGCGCCGGCGATCATTTTCGGCGAGATTCCGACGATCCGAATAGTGCGTGCGCAAATTGCCCTGCTTGTTGATTTCCGCCTGCATCCGATCGGCCCAGTCTACCGCCGAACTGCCGTGTCCAAAATCCTTGCGCCGCGAAATCAGGAAGGCTTTTTTGGCGATCCTGTTGTCGATTTTGACTTTGACATTCTCGGCGAACTCTTCGACCAACTCGGAATTGACCACCGAAATATCCGCGAACTCCCGGTCGATCTCTATTTCCAGTTCCTGTTCTACTGGCTTGGAACTCGAATCGACTGTCGCCACCGGCTCGTGCTCGGAAGCCGTTGCAGGCACCGCCCCGGGATTGATCCTGATCTTCATCGCAAACTCCTGTTCGAAACCGATACGCCATGGAACAACGCGGTTCCTAAACCAGTCTAGGCAGGCCGCTTGAGCGAAGCAATGAATCAATTGTCGCGGCGGCAGTGACAGTCACCGCAGCGGGCGAGTATGCTGTAACGGCAACGCGCTCAAGGGAGAAAAATCATCAAACGGCTGGCCATCATCGCGTGCGTCCTGGTCGTGGCAACGCTTGCCGCCAGCGCAATCGCCATTCACTTCGTCGATCCGCGCTCACTCGCGCAATCGCTCGCCGCCTCGGTCAAAGCCGACACCGGGCGCGAACTCGCTTTCTCCGACGTGAAAATCAAGCTGCTGCCGCGACCGACATTGCATGTCTCGCAGCTGCGCTTGGGCAATGCCGCGTGGGCGGCGCAGCCGTGGCTGGCGCAGGTCGACCGGCTGAGCGTCGAAGTCGACCCGCTGGCGCTGCTCGCCGGCCGTCTGCACGCCAGGCAAATCGAGCTGTCGGGCGTCAGCACCTGGCTTGAGACCGACGCTGACGGCGTCGGCAACTGGCTGATCGGGGCGAAGACCAGAAGCAGCACGCCCGAATGGCTCAAGACGATTGAAATCGACGAGATCGCGTTGCAGGCGATCGCGCTCGACTATCGCCAAGGCAGCAGCGGCAAGACGAGTTCGCTACGCCTCGACTCGCTGCGCATCGAACGCCCGCTGGCGCCGCAAGCGATTCGCATCAAAGCCAGCGCCACCGTCGACGCCAAACGCGTCGAGGCGACGGCGACGGTCGGCGACCTGGCGGCGCTGCTCGCCAACGCGCCGGCCTATCCAGTCGACTTCGCGTGCCGCTACGGCGCCGCGCGCCTCGACGCGCACGGCAGCATCGACCGGCCGCTCGGGCCGGGAATTCTGAATCTGGCGCTGCACGTCGAGGCGCCTGAACTCGACGAACTGTTCGGCGCCAGCGCGCCGCCGCTGGGCGCCTTGCGCGGCACGGCACGACTCAGCGGCGCGCCGAGCGCCCCGTCTTTGTCGCAGATCGACATCGCGATCGGCGGCAACGCCGGCCCCAAAATCAGCTTGCGCGGCCAGATCGCCAACCCGCGCGCCGCCAGCGGCGTCGACTTGCAGCTCACGGCGGCGGCCACCGACTGGTGGCTGCCGACGCTCGCTGCAGCGCTGCCGGCGGATTTGACGCCGGGTCTGCCACCGGGTTTGCCACCATTCCGCTTGAGCACGCGCCTGCGCGATGACGCGTCGGGCTATCGGTTTGACGATCTTGAGCTGAGCGTCGCCGACAGCCGCGTCGGCGCCTCGCTGCAAGTCGGACGCGTTGGGCAACGGCTGCGCGTCAGTGGCCAGTTGACTTCGCCATTGATCGACCTGGCGCGTCTGGCAGCGCCGAAGTCGGCCGAGGCCGCCGGCACAGCCAAGCCGCGCGCTCGCTGGCAACTCGCCGATCAGAAACTCGATGTGGACCTTGAGCTCAAGATCGGGCTGCTGCGACTGCCCGGCGGTCACCAGCTGCACGCGGGCAGCGGACGCTTGCGGCTCGACGGCGGGCGGCTCTACGCCAACGCGCTGCAGGCGACCCTGGGCGGCGCCAAAGTCAGGATCGACGGGGGCATCGCCGATCCGCAGCAGCTCGCCGGAATCGATCTTGACGTCTCGCTCGACGGCAGCGAGCTCGCCGAGTTGCTCAAGTTCTTCGGGCGCAGCGTGCCGCCGCTCGCTGCCTACCACGGCCGCGCGCACCTGAGCGGCTCGCGCGCGAAGCTGCGCGCGAGCGCCATCGAAGCCGCCGCCGGCCGCGCCGGGCAGCAATTGCAGGCCAGCGGACAGATCGACGACGTGTTCAAGCAACGCGGCATCGCGCTGGCGATCACGGCCGACGTCAGCGACAGCGTGGTCGCCGGCCGGCTGTTCGGCGCCGACCTGCCGCGCCTGCCGCTCATTCACGCCGCGGCACGCTTGAGCGACGCGCCGGATGGCCATGTTTTCGACGATCTCAAGCTCGCGCTCGGGCGCAGCGCGCTGCAAGGCCGCGTCGTCTTGACCGGCGGCGAGACGCGTCCACGTATCTCGGCGACGCTCAAGAGCCCGCTGGTCGACCTCGCCGAGTTGCCGGCCGCGCCGCGCCGGCCCGGCGCAACCAAGCCCTTGCTCGCCGCCGATATCGACGCCACGCTGCACATTGACCGCGTGCTGCTGCCCAACCGGCGTGCGCTCGGCCCGCTCAGCGGCGAAGCGCGACTCGTCGCCGGCGCGCTCGAGCTCAAGCAGTTTGCCGTCGCGGTCGACGGCGCCGCAGCGACACTCGACGGGCGGATCGGCGATCCGCTGGCGATGGCGGCGATCGACCTGAACGTCGACGCCAGCCTGACGCGCAGTGCCGCTCTGGCGGCACTGACCGGGACGCGCCTCAAGGCGATCCCGGCGTTTACCGCGAGCGCTCGCTTGACCGACACGCTCGGCGGCTATCAACTCGCCGATCTCAGACTCAAGCACGCGGCGACGACGCTTGTTGGCGAGCTCGCCGTGACGCGCGGCAAGGAGCGGTTCAAGGTCGTCGCCAAGGGTAATTCTTCGCTGCTCGACCTCAGCGAACTGGCGACTTCGCCAGGCCGGAACAGCAAAGCCACCGCCCGAACGCGACTGATTCCAGACCTGGCGCTGCCACTGCTCGCGCTCAAGCGAATCGACGGCGAAGTCGACTTGCGCTTCGACGCAGTAAAACTTGGCGATACCGCGCCGCTCGGTCCGCTACGGGTGCACGCGCGTCTCGATGACGGCCGCCTCGACGCCGGACCGCTGCAACTCGGTGCAGCGGCTGAGCAAATGCTCAGCGCGTCGGCAACGATAGACGCCGGCAGCGCAACGTGGTCGGCCCATCTCGAAGGCAACGCAATCGATCTGGATCGGCTGCTGACGCGCATCAGCCACCCGGGGCTGATCACCGGCGGGCGTACCGACCTGGCGCTGCAGCTGCGTGGGCGCGGCCAATCGCTGGCAGCGATCGTCGCTTCGCTCGACGGCGAGGTCAAGCTCAAGGTCGGTGCGCTGCGCGCGCACAACGTCGCCGTCAATCTCGGCGAAGGGCTGCTGACGCGGACGCTCTCGCTAATCAACCCCTTCCTCAAAAGCGACCCGGATACCGACATCAAATGCATCGCGGCACGGCTGCCGGTCAAGCACGGCGTACTCACCTCCGAACGCCGTTTTGCCATCGAGACGGTCAAGTACAACGCGGTCCTCAACGGCACGGTCGACCTGCGCAGCGAACGACTCGACCTGGCAGTGCTGCCGATCATCAAGAGCGGCCGCGGGATCGGCTCGGGCGAACTGTCGTCGATCGTGCGGCTGCGCGGCACGCTGGCCGAACCGGCGGTCGGTGTCGACGCCGCCAGCGTCGCCAAGTCGGCGGTTTCGCTCGGCGCGGCGGTCGCCACGCTCGGCGGCTGGTGGCTCGCCGACGCGATGCTCAAGCAGGTCAAAGCCGATCCGAGCCCGTGCGCGACGGCGCTCGCGCGCTAGACTGACGCGCTGCCGTCGCCTCAGCCCTTTCGCAATCGAGTTCGAGCAGCTACGCTGAAAAGCGATCCGTCATCATCGAAGGAGAGCCGGATGAAGCCCATGCTCGTCTCGCTGCTGCTGATTCTGCTCGCCGGCTGCGGTGGGTCGCCGCGCTACGCGCCGAACGAGGAATTCGCGTCCGACGCGAGATACCACCGCGACTTCCTGGCCAATGCTACGGCGCTGTGCGATGCCGCCAAACGCGTGCTGCTCGGCGACGGCTACATCGTGACGCGCGCCGAAGATCAGAGCCTGGTCGGCGGCAAGGAATTTCAGGTCGAAGCGCAGCAGCACGCGATCATCAATGTTTATGTCAGCTGCGATCAGCGCGGCGGCGGATCGACGCTTTACGTCACCGCGACCGAAGAGCATTTCGACGTCAAAGCGACGCGCCAGAGCAGCTCGATCGGCTTCCCGATGGTCGCGCCGATCTACTACGGAACGCAGAGCGAGGCCAACGGGCAGGTCAAGACGCGCGGCGAAACGGTCAGCGAGCGCGGCTTCTACGAACGCTTCTACCGCGCCGTTCAGCGCCAGCTCGCCGCCGCGCCGTAGCGCCGGCAGCCCTCAGTACTGCTGGTTGTCGGCGACCGCGCGCAGCAGACGCCGGCGGCGGGTCAGCACAAAAGCGACGAAGAGCAGCAGCAGCGCGCCTTCGAGCAGCAGCGTGTGCGCCGCCCCGAAAGCGGTGGCGAGCAATCCGGCGAGCAGTCCGCCGAGCGCGTCGAAACCGAAACGCGCCGAAGTGAAAAACGAGACGACGCGCCCGCGCAGGTGCTCCGGCGCCATGCTCTGCAAGCTCATATTGACGGCGTTATTGCACGCCGAGATGCCGCCGCCGACGCCGGCCATCGCGACCATCGCCAGCATCACCGAGTCACTGAAAGTAAAAACGATCAGCGCGAAGGCGCTGGTGGTCGCGCCGATGATCAGCGTCAACAGGATCGAGCGCGAAGACACGCGGGTCGCCAGAAACAGCGTCGAGGTCAAGGCGCCGCAACCCGCCGCGCCCCACAGCCAGCCGAGCGTCGTCGCGTCGCCGGCGAAGACGTCGCGCGCGAAAACCGGCAATAGCACGGCGTAGGCCGAGACGGTCAGATTGACGACGCTGACGATCACGATCAGCATGCGCACCGGCCAGGTGTGCCAGGCGTAATGCACGCCCTCGCGCAGCACCTCGACCATCGATCCGCTGGCACGCGGCGGCGCGCTGCTCTTGATCAGGATGACGCCGGTCATCAGCGCCAGGAAAGAGCAGCCGTTGATCGCGAAACACGCGGCTTCCGAGGTCAGCCCGACGAGCAGGCCGGCGATCGGCGGCCCGATCGAGCGCCCGATGCTGAACAGCATGGCGTTCAAGGCGAGCGCGTTGGGCAGATCGTCGCGCCGCCCGACGAAGCTGCCGATCAGCGACTGGCGCAGCGGCGTGTCGAAGCTGTTGAGCAGGCCCAAAGTCAGCGACATGGCGATCAGAAAACCCGGACCGACGCGCCCAGTAAAGGTCAGCGCCGCCAGCGCGAAGCCCTGCAGCGCGAGCAGACCCTGCACGGCGATCAGCCATTTGCGCTTGTCCTGCTTGTCGATCCAGGCGCCGGCCAGCGGCCCGATCAGCAGTTGCGGGATCAGCGCACAGAAGGCGGTGACGCCGAGCAGCGCCGCCGAACCGGTCAGCCGATAGACCAGCCACGACATCGCCACCTGCTGGATCCACGAGCCGAGCACGGAAATCGCCTGACCCGCGAAATAGAAGCGAAAATTGCGCTGAGCAAGTGCTCGCATCGAGCGCGGTAGACGGCTGGAACGGTTAGGGTTCATGGCAGGCGCACAGCTTAACCGAAATCGGCGCTGGCGAAGCGTCAAGGCGAATTGGCGGACGAACGGCTCAGGGTGTAAGCTCGCGGCAAAATTTTTCGTTGATCGACCGCGCGCCGATCAACGCGCCAAGCGCTTCTTCCCCAACGCCACAAGGAAATAAAAAATGATCCATGTCATCGCTTCGCTGCAAATCAAGGAAGGCCATGTCGCGCAATTCATCGAGATCTTCAAGGCCAACGTTCCGAATGTCCTCAAGGAGCAGGGCTGCATCGCCTATGCGCCGACGATCGACATAGCGGCAGGCCTCGCGGCGCAAGCGCTCGACCCCAAGCTGGTGACCATCGTCGAGCAATGGAATAGTCTCGACGATTTGCGCGCGCACCTGGCGGCGCCGCACATGCTGGCCTACGGCGAACGGGTCAAGGACATCGTCGTCGGCAAGTCGCTCAAGATCCTGCAGAACGCCTGAGTTTCGCCGCGCGCGGCTGCTCTACTCGCCTCAGCGATTGACGCAGCTGTCGACGGCACCGCGGCGCGCTTGCCCGGCGGGTCCGCAAGGCGTCAGCGCGCCGGGCACCGGGTGCGGCGTACCGTCCTGGTCCATCTGCGCGGCGACCGTCTCCCAGGCGACCAGCCCCTGGCGAGAGAGCGTCAGGCGCAGCAGCCAGCCGCGCTTTTCCGCCGGCGCATCGAAGCCGTCGAAAACGAAATTGCCCAGGCTATAGACGATCAGCTTGCCGCGGTAGTATTCAGCGCCCTGGGTGACGTGCGGATGACCGCCGACGACGAGGTCGGCGCCGGCGTCGATCATCAAGCGCGCCAGTTGCCGCTGGCGTTCGGTCGGCGCCAGCTCGCGCTCCCAGCCCCAGTGCATGAGCGGGATCACCAGGTCGGCGCCGGCGACACGCGCGGCGCGGATGTCGCTCGTCACCTGGCTGTCCTCGCTCCAGGCGATTCCGGGCCAGTCGGGTCCGGCCTCGAAGGAACGCGGCTTGTATTCGTTGTAGCTGAGCAGCGCGACGCGCAATCCCTTCTTTTCGATCCACAGCGGCGCATGCGCGCTGGCCAGATCGCGCCCGCCGCCAAAGTGGACGATTCCGGCACGGTCAAGGTGGGTCAGCGTTTCGAGAAAGGCCGCCTTGCCGTAATCGCCCGAATGGTTGTTGGCGACCGCCAGCGCGTCGAAGCGCCCCTTGAGCCGATCGACCACGCGCGGGTCGGCGCGAAAGGCGAAGATCTTGCTCTCGAGCGCTTTGCCGACGGTGGCGATCGGGCACTCGAGGTTGCCGATGGTGTAATCGGCGTCGGCCAGCTGCCCGGCAAATGGCGCCAGCGGGTCGCCGCCGCCGGCGATCAGCCGTCCCGGCCCGTCGTCGAGCATGATGTCGCCGACCAGGACCAGTCGCAGCGGCGCCGAAGGCACCTCGGCCTGCGCCGAAGCGAAGGAAAACAGCAACGCCAACAGCATCAAACAGCGCTTCATCGCTTGCCCTCCTGAGCTGCACGCTTCTGCGTTGAAAGCTCGCACCAGTACTGCAGCTCGCCGTCGCGCACCGGTTCATGAACCGAGTGCAGGCCGCTAAAGCCGTAAGGCGCAGCAAGGTGTTGCTGCGGCGGATAGGCGAAGGTCGCCTGGTGAATCAGCAGCGGACCGTCGTCGCGATCAGCGTAGGTATAGACCTTGATCGACGCGCTACCCACGGGCTGGTTCTGGAAAACGACGCGAAAATGAAAAAACGAGCCGATGTCGATCGCCTTGACCGCGTACGGCGAATCGACCGGCAGCGCCGCCAGCGTCTTGGTCTCGCCGCCGTAGGTGTAATGGCAGAGCACCTGCTCGGCGGGCGCCGCGAACGCCGCCGGCAGCGCCGAAGAGCATGCCAACAAAGCGGCGGCAAGGCGTGAAAAATGAATAGGCACGAAGGCTCCCGAAAAACCGGCGCCGCGGCGCCGGGGCGCCAGTATGTCGCGACGCTGGCCGCCTGGCAAATAAAGGCGTAGCGGCCAAGCCGTAAAAAGCAGCATAAGGGGCGATTAACGCGCAGCGACGCTGCCGTGCAACACGCGCATGAGGTAGAATCCGCGCCCGAATTGCGCCGTACGGCGCTCACCAGCACACGCGATTGCCGGTCAGGTTCTGCGCCAGGCGATGCATTTCGTGGGCAGCCAGCCGACCAGGATCCTTGCACAGCTTTTGTATATCAACCTGGAGTGGCAGCATGGCAGAACATAAATTGGGCAACCCGGCAGTCGTCGGCCTCGGCGGTTTCGGCTTCACGACGCTGATCCTGCAATTTCACAACGTCGGCTGGATGGGGCTCGGCCCGGTCGTCTGGCTGGCCGTGGTGTTCGGCGGGCTGGCGCAGATGATCGCCGGACTGCAGGAAATGAAGACCGGCAACAACTTCGGTTATTGCGCCTTCACCGCCTATGGCTGCTTCTGGATCGCGCTGGCGCTGATCTTCATCGGCAACCACTTCAACATCTACGTTTCGAGCGAGACCGACGTCGGCTGGTTTCTGGTCGCCTGGACGCTGTTCACGGTGATCCTGTGGATCGGCGCGATGCGCGTCAGCGGCGCGCTCGGCCTGTTGTTCACGTTGCTGCTGATCGGCTTCGTGCTGCTCGACCTCGCGCATTTCGGCTATCACCAGCTCACCGTCGTCGCCGGCTACGAACTGATGGCGACCGCGGCGATGGCCTGGTATATCATGGCGCATATCATTTTTGCCGACGTCTTCGGCCGCGACGTGCTGCCGGTCGGCAAGCCCTGGATCTAGTACTCTCTCGATCACCATGCCAAGTCCTCAGTCCGCCGGCGCGCTGCGCGTCTATCTCGCCGGGCCCGACATCTTCCGCCCCGACGCCGTCGCCTGGGCGGCAGCGGCGCGCGAACTGCTCGCCGCGCACGGTCTGCAGGCGCTGATTCCAATCGACGGCGAAGAAACCACGGCGAGCGGCATCTATCACGCCAACCTCGCGATGATCCGTTCGGCCGACTTCGTTCTCGCCAATCTCAACGCCTTTCGCGGCGTCGAGCCCGATTCGGGAACCTGCTTCGAAGCCGGCTTCGCCGCCGCTCTGGGCAAGACGGTGATCGCTTACCTTGCCGACCGCCGCCAGCACAAGGACAAGGTCGGCCACGATGGCGGAGCGATGCCGCTCGCCGCTGACGGGCTGCGCGTCGAAGATTTCGGCCTGCCGCTCAATCTGATGCTGGCGATCTCCTGCCGGCTGGTCTTCGGCGACCTTGCCGCTGCCGTCACTGAACTGTCGACGCTTGACGTCCCGACGCCGGAAAGCTTATGCCGCGAATAGCCGCCAACGGCATCGAGCTGTACTATGAATCGGCGGGCGCCGATCGCGCGCCGACGCTGCTCATGATCATGGGGCTGGGCGCCCAGCTCACGCGCTGGAACCGCGGACTGTGCGAAGTGCTGGTCGAACGCGGTTTTCGCGTGCTGCGTTTCGACAATCGCGACTGCGGCGAATCGACGCACTGCACCGACCTGCCGCGCCCCGACATCGGCGCGTTGCTCTGCGGCGAGCCGCTCGCCGCGCTGCCCTACACCCTCGAAACGATGGCCGCCGACAGCGTCGCCCTGCTCGACGCGCTGGGCATCGAGCAAGCGCACCTGGTCGGCGCGTCGATGGGCGCGGCGATCGCGCAGATCATCGCCGCGACTTATCCGCAGCGCGCCTTGTCGCTCACTTCGATCATGTCGACGTCGGGCAACCCGCTGCTGCCGCCGCCGACACCGGCCGCGGTGATGGCGCTGTTCGCGCCGCTGCCGCCGGCGCACGACCGCGCAGGCGTCATCGCCAACGCCATCGCGCGCCACCTGCCGATCGCCAGCCCCGGCTATCCGACATCGATCGGCGAACTGCAGACGCTGTTCGGCGACGAATACGATCGCGCCTACTACCCGCCCGGCGTCGCGCGACAACTCGCCGCGGTGCTGGCCGGCGGCGACCGCCGCGCGCTGTTCGCCACCATCAGTTGCCCGACCGTGGTGCTGCACGGTCGCGACGATCCACTGCTGTTGCCGGCCTGCGCACACGACGTCGCCGACCACATCGCCGGCGCGCAGCTGCGCCTGATCGACGGCATGGGTCACGATTTTCCGGCTGCGCTGACGCCGGTCTTCGCCGACGCGATCAGCGCTGCGGCCGGCGCCGCGCGCAGTGCGGCCAGCGACCGGTAATTGACAGCGGCCCGGGACAACCGGGGTATCATCGCAGCACGAAAAACGCATCGCTTTCACGACGGCCACGGCAATGGGTTCCAAAGTTCTCCCGCAGCATTCGCTCAAAGCCCGGATCACCTTGGCGACCTTGGCCATTTTCGTGGCGAGCCTGTGGTCGCTGTCGTTTTTCGCCAGCCAGATGTTGCGCCGTGACATGGAGCGCCGGCTCGGCGAGCAGCAATTCTCGACGGCATCCTTGCTCGCCAGTCAGCTTGACCACGAACTGCGCACCCGCTTCGAGGTGCTTGAGATCGTCGCCGCGTCGTCGGCGCCGGCGATGCGCGACCGGCCGGCCAGTCTGCAGACGGTGCTCGAACAGAACCTGGCGCTGCAGATGCTGTTCAACGCCGGAATGAACGTCTTCGACCTTAACGGCACAGCGATTGCCGACGTCCCGTCGTCGGCCGGACGCCTCGGCATCAACTTCATCGACAACGACGCGGTCGCCGCCGCGCTGACGCAGGGCCGATCGACGATTGCCCGCCCGGGCGCAGGCAAGACACTCAAAGTCCCGGTGCTGGGCATGGCGGTACCGATTCTCGATGCGCAGGGGCAGGTGATCGGCGCGCTGTCCGGAGTGACCAACCTGACGCGCCCCAATTTTCTCGACCAGATCGGCGAGAACGCCTACGGCAAGTCCGGCGGCTATCTGCTGATTTCGCCGCAGCATCGGCTGGTGGTCACCGCCACCGACAAAAGCCGCATCCTCGAAGCGCTGCCGGCGGCCGGAGTCACCCCGCTGATCGATCGCTTTGTCGACGGCTACGAGGGCTCGGGCGTGCTCACCAGCCCGCGCGGTATTGAAGAACTGGTCTCGGCCAAAACCGTTCCGGCCGCTGGCTGGTACGTGGTGGCGCTGCTGCCGACCGCCGAAGCCTTCGCGCCGATCCGCGACATGCAGCAGCACATGCTGCTGGCGACTTTCGTGCTGACGCTGCTGGCCGGCTGCCTGACCTGGTGGATGCTGCGCCGCCAGTTCATGCCGCTGGTCGCCGCCGCCAATACGCTGGCAGCGCTGCCTTCGAGCCAGCAGCCGGCGCAGGCGCTGCCGGTCATCCGCGACGACGAGGTCGGCCAACTGATTGCCGGCTTCAACCGGCTGCTCGAAACGCTGGGACAGCGTGAAACGGCGCTGCGCGAGGCACAGCAGTTTTCGGCGCTGGTGCTCGACAAGCTGCCCGGGATCTTTTACCTCTACACCTACCCGGAATGCCGCCTGGTGCTCTGGAACAAGCAGCACGAGGTACTGCTCGGCTACCAGGCGGCAGAGATCGAAGGCCGTCACGTCACCGACTGGCATCTTCCGCACGCGAAGAAAGCGGTCATGGCCGCGATCGAAAAGCTGATGGCCGACGGCGAGGCCTCGGTCGAAGCGCAACTGCTCGCCAAAGACGGGACGGCGCGCCCCTTCCACCTTTCCGGCGTCAGGTTCGAGGCGCAGAACCGCTCGTATTTCATGGGCATCGGCACCGACATCGCCGAGCGCAAGGCGAGCGAAGCCGAGCTTGCGCAGCACCGCCACCACCTCGAAGAACTGGTCGCTTCGCGCACCGCTGAACTGGCGCAGGCACGCGACGCCGCGCAGGCCGCCAACCTCGCCAAGAGCGCCTTCCTGGCCAACATGAGCCACGAAATCCGCACCCCGATGAACGCCATCCTGGGCATGGCCAGCATCCTGCGCCGCAGCGGCGTCACCGCGCAGCAGGCCGAGCGCCTCGACCAGATCGACACCGCCAGCCGCCACCTGCTGTCTACCATCAACAACATCCTCGACCTGTCCAAGATCGAGGCCGGCAAGTTCATTCTCGACGACGCGCCGCTGCGTATCGACCGCCTGCTCGCCAACGTCAGCGCCATGGTCAGCGAACGCGCGCTGGCCAAGGGCCTGGCGCTACGCGTCGACAGCGCTGCCGGCGCGTCTTTCCCGTCAGGCCTCTGCGGCGACCCGACGCGCTTGCAGCAGGCGCTGCTCAACTACGCGACCAACGCCGTAAAATTCACCGAACGCGGATCGGTGACACTGGGCGCGCAGGCACTCGACGTTGACGACCATTCGGCGGTGCTGCGCTTCGCCGTGAGCGACACCGGCATCGGCATCGCGCCGGACGTCCTGCCTCGGCTCTTTGGCAGCTTCGAACAGGCCGACAATTCGACGACGCGCAAGTACGGCGGCAGCGGACTGGGGCTGGCGATCACCCGGCGGATCGCCGAACTGATGGGCGGCGACGCTGGCGTCGAAAGCCAGCCCGGGGTCGGCAGCACCTTCTGGTTCACCGCGCGCCTTAAGCGCCGGGCCGACGCGATCACGCCGCCCGCCGCGCCGGCCGACGCCGAAGCGGCGATCCGCGCGCACCATGCCGGCCGCCGCGTTCTGCTGGTCGACGACGAACCGGTCAACCTCGCCATTTCACAGTATCTGCTCGAAGACTGCGGCCTCGCCGTCGACACTGCGGCCGACGGCGTCGAGGCGATCCGCCAAGCGACGGAAAACGATTACGCGCTGATCCTGATGGACATGCAAATGCCCAATCTCGACGGGCTGGCGGCGACACCAAGAATCCGGGAACTGGCCAAGCACCGCCAGACCCCGATCCTGGCGATGACCGCCAACGCCTTCGCCGAAGACAAGGCGCGCTGTCTTGCCGCCGGCATGAACGACTTCATCGTCAAGCCGATCGACCCCGACCAGCTCTTCGCCAGCCTGCTCAGGTGGCTTGAGCCGTGACTGGCCGACAGTCGCCGACCGACGCCCGCTCGCGCAGATAGTCGAGGCATTGCTCACCAACCAGCGCCGGGCTGTACAAATACCCCTGAAAAGCATCGCAGCCAAGTCTAGCCAGCAGTTCCTGCTGTTCGCGGGTTTCGACGTACTCGGCAACGACCCGCATCTTGAGCGCACGAGCCAGTTGCACCACCGAGGCGATGATGTCGCGGCAGTTATTGCTCTGCAGCACCTCCCGAGTCAATGAGCCGTCGAGCTTGATGGCGTCGAAATGAAAGCGCCGGATATAGAGCATCGAGCTGTAACCCATGCCGAAATCGTCCATCTCGAGATGAATCCCCATCGCTTGCAGCGCCTTGAGCGTTTGCACCGATTCCCGGTCGTCGGGAACGTGCTGCGACTCGGTGAGCTCCAGCGCCAGCTCGCCCGCCTGCAAGTGATTGCCCTGCAAACACTCGACGACGAGCGGCAGCAGCCCGGCGTCCTTGAGCTGCAGCGGCGACAGATTGACCGACACGCGCAGATTTTCGATCCCCGCCAACTTCCAGTCGCGCAACTGCCGACACGCCACAACGATCGTCCAGCGCCCCAAGGCGCAGATCTGATTGGCTTCTTCAAGCAACACGCAGATGACGCCGGGCGAGATCAAGCCAAAATGGCGGTGTTTCCAGCGCAGCAGCGCCTCGACGCCGACCACCCGCTGACTGACGTCGTGCTGCGGCTGATAGGCGAGAAAGACCCGCTCGCTTCCAAGGTCCTGAATGAATTCGTGGACCAGCTTGCGCGCGGTGTGGCCGATGTCGTCGTGGCGACTGAGAACGCTGCTCGACTGAACCCGGATACCTTCAATTTCGGAAAGGATTCGCTGCACATTGCCGAGCCCCTCGCGATGTCCTTGCCGCTCGGCGAAACCGACGAATGGCGAATAAACCGCGGCGCTCATCAGCAGATTGCAAAGCTGCAGCGCAGCGCCATGCCAGCTTGCTGAATTGATCATCCCGGCCAGCGGCGGCGGGGTGATCCAGGGCACCGCGACGACATCGAGAGCGACCAGCCCGTAACGAATGCACAGGTAGCTCACGACGATCTGCAGCAGCGGCGCGAGAACGAAGGGAACGAGATAGACCGGATTGAAGACGATCGGCAGGCCGAAAATCACCAGCTCGTTGATGTTGAACAGCGACGGAATCAGCGCGTAGCGAGCGACGCGCCCGGAGTCGCCGGACCGGTGACGGATCAGGATGACCAGCAGCAGGCCGAGCGTCGACCCCGAACCGCCGACATGCACGTAAAGGTCGAAAAGCGTCTTCGACATCCCGAGGACTTGCCGGCCATCGCCGGCCGAATAAAACAGAACGGAAAAAACGTTTTCCAACACATTCGTTCCGTGGATACCGACGAACCAGAGCAGTTGATGCAGGACGCTGAGCACCAGCAATCCGGGCAATTCGCTGGCGAAAGCCTGGTCGAGCCGGAGCAGGCCGACGCCGATCGAGCGGCTCAAGTCGGGATGAAACAGCGACAGCGCCTTGCTGAGCAGCAAAAACGCCAGCACCGTCGTCAGCACCGGGACGATGGCACGAACGGCCAGATGCAGGCTGGGGTCGAGCACGTAGGTCTGGCGTCCGACGCGTAGCGCCTTGCAACGCAAGCACAGGAAGAGCAACTCGGAACTCGAAATGGCAACCAGAATGGCGATCAGCGTACTGCGTGCGCCGAACATCCAGAGGTGGACATCAGGCCCCAGGAAAAGCTGGGTGAAGATGAAGAGATTGACCAGTGCCACGGTCGCCGCCAAGGGCGGTGAAACTTCGGCGACCCGCCTTTCTCTGGCATCGACAGCCAGATAGTGACTGATCAGCACCACCAGGCACAGCGCCAGGATGCCGCCGCTCGCCTGCCACACGAGCAGCGCCAGATGGCTCAAATCGCGCCACACCTCCACTGACGTCTGCGGCAGCAGGATGGCGAAAGGAAAACTGCCGAGCAACAGCGCCAGCGCCCCGACAAAAATGACCGGCAGCAGCAGCACCAGACTGTTGCGGATCGCTCTGAGCCAGCGATGGCTGGATAGCAACTGCAAAGCAGCAAGAAAAGAGGAATTGCCCACGCCAACGCTAAGTCATGAGGAGCCTCGAGAATAGCCGATCGAAGTGCGCTTGACCATCGCTCTGCAGCGAATCGGCGCAGCTCGATGACCGGGGTGTCGCGCCGTTTTTGCCAACGTCATTGGCAGCGCCGATGCGGTAAGATTCGCCGATGCCTGATTCATTGATCCGCAAACTTCTCTTCGCGCTCGACCCCGAAACCGCCCATCGCCTGGCGATGAATGGAATCGACTTCATCAACCGCGCGGGAATCGCCGGCCTGCTGGCGAAAGCGCCGCCGTCCGATCCGGTACGCGTGATGGGCATCGACTTCCCCAACCCGGTGGGCCTCGCCGCCGGCTTCGACAAGGACGGCGAACACGTCGATGCGCTCGCTGCGCTGGGCTTCGGCTTCATCGAGATCGGTACGGTGACGCCGCGCCCGCAACCGGGCAACCCCAAGCCGCGCTTGTTCCGCGTTGGGGGAAGCCAGGCGATCATCAACCGGCTGGGGGGCAACAGCTGCGGCGTCGACCAGTTGCTCGCCCACCTCGCGAGCGCGCAGTTCGCGCGCCGCGGCGGAATCGTCGGCATCAACGTCGGCAAGAATTTCGACACGCCGAGCGAAAAAGCCGCCGACGACTACCTGATCGGCGTCGAACGCGTCTATGGCGCGGCAAGCTATATCGCGATCAATATTTCGGGCGCCAACAACGCGCTCGACACGCTCGACGCGCTGCTTTCGCGCCTCAAGGCCGAGCAGGCGCGGCTTACCGACAAACACGGCAAGTACGTTCCGCTGGCGATCAAGATCGCCGCCGATCTTGACGACGGGCAGATCCAGTCGATCGCCGACCGGCTGCGCGCGCAGCGCATCGACGGCGCGATCGCGACCACCACCACGCTCGCGCGCGACGGCGTCGACGGCTTGCCGAACGCCAGCGAAGCCGGCGGCCTGTCGGGCGCGCCGCTGTTCGAAAAGTCGACACGCGTGCTCGGCAAACTCGCCCGCGCGCTGGCCGGCGAAGTGGCTATCATCGGCGTCGGCGGCATCGTCTCAGGCGCCGACGCGCAGGCCAAGATCGACGCCGGCGCCAGTCTGGTGCAACTCTATTCGGGCTTGGTCTATCGCGGCCCCGGACTGATCGCCGAGGCCGCAGCAGCGATCGCCAAGGCCAGAAAAGCGTAACGCCTTATATACTTATACCCGCAACAAGGTTGAATGCCCCCCGCCAATAGCGGATAATCGCAACGCTTTGCCGCCCCTGCAGCCTTTGCAGGCTTTTCCCGCCCGGCCACCCATGACCCATTACCTGTTCATCATCGTCGGCGCTGTGCTGGTCAACAACGTCGTGCTGGTCAGAATCCTCGGCCTGTGCCCGTTCATGGGCGTTTCCAAGAAAGTGGAAACGGCCTTCGGCATGGGCTCGGCGACGACCTTCGTGCTCACCGTCGCGACCGGCGCGAGCTACGTCATCGACCACTTCCTGCTCATGCCGTTCGGGCTCGAATACCTGCGCACGCTGTCGTTCATCGTCACCATCGCGGCGATCGTCCAGCTCACCGAGATGGTGATCCAGAAAACCAGCCCGGTGCTGCACCAAGTGCTGGGCATCTACCTGCCGCTGATCACCACCAACTGCGCGGTGCTCGGCGTTCCGCTACTCAACGTCGCCAACCAGTACAACTTCGTCGAGTCGCTGCTCTTCGGCGCCGGCAGCGCGATCGGTTTTTCGCTGGTGCTGGTGCTCTTCGCCGGAATCCGCGAACGCGTCGAAGGCGCCGACGTTCCCGTTCATTTTCGCGGCGTCGCCATCGCGATGGTCACCGCCGGGCTGATGAGCCTCGCTTTCATGGGCTTCGCCGGCCTGGACAAGTACCAGTAATGCTCACCGCGATCCTGATCATGGCGCTCGGCGCCATCGTGCTCGGTTCGGCGCTCGGTTACGCCTCGATCAAGTTCAAGGTCGAAGGCAACCCGCTGGTCGAAAAAATCGAGGCCATCCTGCCGCAGACGCAATGCGGGCAATGCGGCTACCCGGGCTGCAAGCCCTACGCCGAAGCGATCGCCGAAGGCGAAGCCGAAATCAATCTGTGCCCGCCCGGCGGCCAGGAAGGCGTGCGCAAGCTCGCCGACCTGCTCGGTCGCGAAGTCAAGCCGCTCGACGCCGAGGAAAAACCCAAGCAGGTCGCGATCATCGACGAGCAAACCTGCATCGGCTGCACGCTGTGCATCCAGGCCTGCCCGGTCGACGCCATCGTCGGCGCCGCCAAGCAAATGCACACCATCGTCGGCGCCTTGTGCACCGGCTGCGAGCTGTGCCTGCCGCCGTGTCCGGTCGAATGCATCAGCATGGCGCGGATCACCGAGAACATCGACAGCTGGAAGTGGAAGTATCCGGTGATCGAGATCAAACAGCTCAAGCGCGTCGCCTGAACGCCGGAAAATACCCGCATGCTCCAACTCTTCAAATTCAAGGGCGGCGTCAAGCCCGACACGCACAAGGCGCCATCGCTGCAGCAGCCGATCGGCCGCGCGCCGCTGCCGCCGCGCTTGATCGTCCCGCTGCATCAAAGCATCGGCGGCATCCCCAATCCGCTGGTCGAAGTCGGCGAATACGTCTTGAAGGGACAATGCATCGGCAGCGCCGACCAGTGGCTGTCTTCGGCGGTGCATGCGCCGTCGTCAGGCACCGTCGTCGCCGTCGAAGAGCGCGTCGCCGCTCACCCGTCGGGGCTGCCGACGCTGTCGGTGGTCATCGAGACCGACGGCCGCGACCAGTGGATTGAACGCTCCCCGGTCGACTATCAGCGCCTCGCACCCGAGCGCGTTCGCGAGATCCTGCGCGACTCGGGCGTCGTCGGCCTGGGCGGCGCGGTCTTCCCGAGCCACGCCAAGCTCGCCGCAGCGAAATCGGTGGCGATGGACGAACTCGTCATCAACGGCGCCGAATGCGAGCCGTTCATGACCTGCGACGACATGCTGATGCGCGAACGCGCCGAAGAGATCGTTCGCGGCGCCGGGATCTTCCGCGACCTCTTGAAACCCAAGCGCGTGCTGATCGGCATCGAGGACAACAAGCCCGAGGCGGTCGCCGCGATGAGCGCAGCGGTACGAGAGCTCGAAGCCGACTACGCCGAGTTCGAGGTGATCGCCGTGCCGACGCGCTACCCGGCGGGCGGCGCCAAGCAGCTGATCCGCGTGCTCACCGGCAAGGAAGTCCCGGCCAGCCGTCGTTCGCCCGAGATGGGCGTGCAGTGCTTCAACGTGGCGACCGCCTATACCGCGTGGCGCGCGATCGCGCACGGCGAGCCGGTGATCTCGCGAATCGTGACCCTCACTGGCAACGTCGACGCGCCGCGCAACTGGGAAGCGCTGATCGGAACGCCGATCAGGGATTTCGTCGCGCTCGGGACGCCCCAAGCCGACACCAACAGCTACCTGATGGGCGGCCCGATGATGGGCTTCGAGCTGCCGAGCCTGGAGGCGCCGCTCGTCAAGGCGAGCAACTGCATCATCGCCGGCTCAAAGACGCTGTTCCCGCCGGCGCTGCCCGAAATGCCGTGCATCCGCTGCGGCGCGTGCGCGCAGGTCTGCCCGCACGAGCTCGCGCCGTTCGAGATGTACTGGTTCGCGCGCGCCAGGAACTTCGGCAAGACGCAGGAATACAAGATCTTCGACTGCATCGAATGCGGCTGCTGCAGCTACGTCTGTCCGTCGCACATCCCGCTGGTCCAGTACTTCCGCTTCGCCAAGAGCGAGATCTGGTCGCGCGAGCGCGAAAAGAACAAGGCCGACGCCGCCAAAGCGCGCTTCGAATCGCGCAACGAACGCGAAGAGCGCGACAAGGCCGAAAAAGCGGCGCGCCTGGCCAAGGCCGCTGCCGCCAAGAAGGCGGCGCCAGTGGTGAGCGAGTCGACGGCGAGCGCAGCGCCGGCCGCCGCTGCCGCGGTTGATTCGGCAAGCGAAGCGCAGGCCGCCAAGCAGGCGGCGATCGCCGCCGCGATCGAGCGCGCGCGAGTCCAGCGCGAGGCCGTGCAACCCAAGAACACCGACGCGCTGACCATCGCCCAGCGCAAGGAAATCGAGCAAATCGAGGCGCGCCGCGCGCCGCTGCAGGGGGCGACAAGCTCAACTGACACCGCGTCACAGCCTTCGCCGAAAGAAGAACAATGAATCGGTCGTCGCCATGCACACCTCGGTTTAACCCCCCCAGCCCCCCTTGTCCCCCAAGGGAATTTCCTGCGGGGCATCAGGGGGGAGCGGCGCGGTCTTCCCCTCCCCTGACAAGGGGAGGTCGGGAGGGGTTGACGCCAGGGTCGTTTGTCGTTGACGGCCCGATGTCGAAGATGGACAGCGAATCATGAACTTCAGCACCCCGCCCTACCTCGCGCAGAACGTCAGCGTCCAGCGCGTCATGCTGCAGGTGCTCGCCGCCTTGCTGCCGGGCATTGCCGCCTACGTCTGGCTGCTCGGCCCGGCGGTACTGGTCCAGCTCGTCGTCGCCAGTGCTTGCGCGCTGGCCGCCGAAGCGGCGATGCTCAGACTGCTGGGCAAGCCGCTCGCCCTCTATCTTGGCGACGGCAGCGCACTGGTCACCGCCTGGCTGATCGCGCTCGCTTTCCCGCCGCTCGCGCCGTGGTGGCTGATCGTCGTCGGCGTGTTGTTCGCCATCGTAATCGCCAAGCACCTCTACGGCGGACTCGGCCAGAACCCGTTCAACCCGGCGATGATCGCCTTCGCGGTGGCCATCGTCTCGTTCCCGGCGCTCATGTCGCAATGGCCGCCGGTCGACACCAATGCCGGCTTTGTCGATCAACTGGCGCTGATCTTTGGCTTGGCGCCACGAATCGACGCGATGAGCGGCGCGACGCCGCTCGACGCGCTCAAGACCGCGCTCAAGCTCGGCGAGGGCAGCGTTTCGGTCGCCAAGATCGTCGCCGACACCAGCACCTACGGCCAGCTCGCGGGGCGCGGCTGGGAGTGGGTCGCTGCCGCGTATCTCTTGGGCGGCCTGTGGCTGTGGCAGCGCAAAGTCATCAGCGCTCACGCCCCCTTCGCCTTCATCGGCGGCATCGCGCTCTTCGCCGGTGCGCTCTGGCTGTGGAACCCGGCGCAGTTCGCCAATCCGCTCTTTCATCTCTTCTCGGGCGGCACCATGCTCGGCGCCTTCTTCATCGTCACCGACCCGGTGTCGGGCTGTACGACGCCCAAGGGCAAGCTGATCTTCGGCTTCGCTGCGGGCGTCCTCGCCTATCTCATCCGCGTCTTCGGCGGCTATCCCGACGGCGTCGCTTTTGCCGTGCTGCTGCTCAACATCTGCGTGCCGCTGATCGACCTCTACACCCAGCCGCCGATCTTCGGCATGAAGGGCAAGCCATGAGCACGCAGGCCAAGCCGCCGAGCGCGATGAAGATGGCCGTGCGCACGGCGGTGATCCTGTTCCTCTTCGTCGTCGCGTTCACCGGACTGCTGTCCGCCGCCTATCTGTGGACGCTGCCGACCATCGAAGCGGCGGCGGCCGGCGAAAAAATGAAGCTGATCGACGAAGTGCTGCCGCGCGTAGGCTACGACAACGACCTGCTCAAGGACACTGTTCAGCTGCAGCCTGCCGCCGCGCTCGGCCAGAACGAGACGTCGATAGCGTATCGCGCGCGTAAAAATGGCGAGCCGGCCGCGCTGGTGCTCGAAGCGGTCGCGCCCGACGGCTATGCGGGAAAGATCCGCCTGCTGATCGCCTTTGCCGCCGACGGCGCGGTACTCGGCGTACGCGTCACGCAGCACAAGGAAACGCCGGGACTGGGCGATTACGTCGAGCCGCAGAAGGACAAGAACAAAGAGCACCCGTGGATCACCCAGTTCGACGGACTCAATCCCGGCCGGATCGACGCGCGCGAATGGAAGGTCAAGAAGGACGGCGGGCGCTTCGACTCGGTCGCCGGAGCGACGGTCACGCCGCGCGCCGTGATCAAGGCCGTGCGCAAGGCCGCGCTCTATGTCGAAGAGAATCGCCAACAGCTTTTCGCGCCAGCTCGAGGAGAAGCCAAATGACCCGCGAAGAATTCCGCCAGATCGCCGCCAACGGCGTCTGGCGCCAGAACACCAGCATCGTCCAGATCCTGGGCCTGTGCCCGCTGCTGGCGGTGACGACCAACCTGGTCAATGGCGCCATGCTCTCGCTGGCGACGATCCTGGTGATGGCCATTTCGGGCGCTGCCGTTGCCAGCCTGCGCTACCTGATCCCGCACGAGATCCGCATCCCGGTCTTCATCCTGATCGTCGCCGCGCTGGTCACCGTCGTCGACCTCTTGTTCAACGCCAATCTGCACCAGCTCTACCTGGTGCTCGGCATCTTCATCCCGCTGATCGTCACCAACTGCATCGTTCTGGCGCGCGTCGAGGCCTACGCCAACAAGAACCCGCCGCTGCAATCGGCAGCGGACGGCATTTTCATGGGCGTCGGCATGCTGTGGACGCTCTCCTTGCTCGGCGGCCTGCGCGAGCTGATCGGCCGCGGCACGCTGTTCTCGGGGATCGACATGGTCTTCCCCGGCCTGCACCCGCTGCAGATTCTGCCCGCCGACTACCCCGGCCTGCTGCTCGCGATGCTGCCGCCCGGCGCCTTCATCCTGCTCGGCTGCCTGATCGCCTGGAAGAACTGGATCGAGTCGCGCGCCGCAGCGCGCTCGCGCCGACGTCCGCCCGAACCGGCGACGGCCGCCGGCTGCCACTGATCGACCCCGAATGAACGAGGCCAAACGCGCCGAAATTTTCAGACGCCTGCGCGCCGCCAATCCGGCGCCGACGACCGAACTTCAGTACGCGTCGACTTTCCAGTTGCTGATCGCGGTGATCCTCTCGGCGCAGGCGACCGACAAGAGCGTCAACTTCGCAACACGATCGCTCTTTGCCGACGCGCCAACGCCGCAGGCGATGGCCGCGCTCGGCGAAGAGCGCCTCTCCACCTACATCAACCGCATCGGCCTCTACAATACCAAGGCCAGGAACGTCATCGCCACCTGCCGGCAACTCGTCGAAGCGCACGGCGGCGAGGTGCCGAACGACCGGGCGGCGCTCGAAGCGCTGCCCGGCGTCGGCCGCAAGACCGCCAACGTCGTGCTCAACACCGCTTTCGGCGAGCCGACGATCGCCGTCGATACGCACATCTTCCGCGTCGCCAACCGTACGAAACTGGCGCCCGGCAAGACCGTGCTCGACGTCGAGCACAAGCTGCTCAAGGTCGTTGCCGACGAATTTGCGCACGACGCCCATCACTGGCTGATCCTGCACGGGCGCTACGTGTGCAAGGCGCGCAAACCCGAATGCTGGCGCTGCGATATCGCCGACCTGTGCGAGTACAAGGAAAAAACCGAGCTTTACAAGGCTTAGGAAATTAACCACAACGGGCACGACGAACACAAAGCAAACGCTTGAATTATCGTCAATTGCTGTCGCATGACTATCAATACGTGTTCTGTGGAGGTGCTGATTTATTCGTCACACCGGCGAAAGCCGGGGTCCAGTTCGTTGTTTTTCCTGGATTCCCGCGTTCGCGGGAATGACATTTTTGCATTTAATCAGCGTCTCCCTACCCCGATCTATATGCTGTACTCGTTGTGCCCGTTGTGTTCGTTGCGGTTAACTGCATTTTTTCGGACATACTTCCCCCAATGACCGTCGCTACCGCGCTCGTTTCAGGCAACGACCCGCTGCCGCAGCTCGCCGAGCAGGCGACCGCCCAGGCGCTGGCCAAGGCCGGGCTGACGCACGCCAACGGCGTTCTGCTGTTCCTGACGCCCGAGTTCGAACGCCACGCGCAGCCCGCGGTCACTGCCTGCGCGCGCGCCGCCAATTGCACTCAGGTCGCCGGCGGCATTGCCGCCGGTGTGCTCACCGAGGCCGGCTGGTCCGTCGATCGCCCCGCCGCCGCGGTCATGGTTTTTGGCGCCGGTCTGTCGCTCGGCCCCCCCGCAGCGGGCCCCTGGCTAAGCTATGTCGGCGGCGACTTCCCGGTCGAGTGGTCGGCACCGCCAACGCGCTTTGGCGGCAGTTTCGCCGGCAGCGTCGGGCGTGCGCAGGCCTGGCAGCAGAGCCGGCTGACGGCAGAACAACGCTGCAGCGTGCAGTTGCTCGGCGCCAGCGTCGATCTCGGCGTCTCCAGCGGACTGCGACTGCTCGGCGAGGCGCAAGCGGTCGAGCGCAGCAATGGCTACGATGTCGAGCGGCTCGGCGGCCAGAGCGCAGCGAACAGCCTCAAGCGCGTCCTGCCGCCGCAGTTGCGCGAGGACACGGCGCTGCATCAGCTTTGCGCCGTGCTGATCGATGGCGACGCCGAGCCGGCGCTCGCCGAAGGCCGCTACCGCGCGTTGGCGATCATCGCCGTCAACGCCGACCGCTCGCTGACGCTGACCGGGCAGCTGACCGCCGGACAGCATCTGGCCTGGGCCATCCGGCAAGCGCCGAGCGCCGAAGCCGAGATGCGGCAGATGCTCGGGCGGCTGGCGGCGAGAGCCCCCGCCCCGGCCGGCGCGCTGATGTTCTCGTGTATCGGCCGCGGCCCTTATTTTTACGGCGGCGAAGACCGCGACCTCATCGCCTTGCGCCAGCGCTTCCCGGCGCTGCCGGTGCTCGGCACCTACGGCACCGGCCAAATCGCGCCAGCGACCGCGCAACACGCCAACCGGGCGTTGCACAACGCCGTCGTCACCGCGCTGATCAGCCGGCGCTAATCTATCGGGCACGTCGCCCATTTGAAGGAGTTGTCATGAACAGTGCTACCCGACTCGAACAACAGATCGCTTTCATCGTTGAAATCGACCGCCTCAAGACCGTGCTGCGGCAGAACTATCTGGCCGACGGATCGCGCCGCGAAAATACCGCTGAGCACAGCTGGCACGTCAGCCTGATGGCGATGATCCTCAGCGAACACGCGGCCGCCCCGGTCGATAGCGCTCGCGTTCTCGAGCTGCTGTTGGTGCACGACCTCGTTGAAATCGACGCCGGCGACACCTTCGCCTACGACAGCATCGGCGAACAAACCAAGGCCGCGCGCGAACAGGCCGCCGCCGAGCGGATTTTCGGCCTGCTGCCTGCGGCGCAAGCCGAGCGTCTGCGCGCCGCCTGGGACGAATACGAGGCGAGCGAAACGCCGGAGGCGCGCTTCGCGCTGTCGCTCGACCGCCTGATGCCGATGATCCACAACAGCCTGACCGAAGGCCGCGCCTGGCAAGCCAACGGCGTCACCGCTGACAAGGTTCGCCACCGCGCCGAATCGATCGCGCAGGGCGCCCCGGCGCTCGGCGCGCTGGCGCTCGAGCTGATCAACTCGGCGGTCGACGCGGGCTTCCTCGCCAGTTCGCCAAGCGCGCAATGAGAAGAAATAGTTGTGTTTATAAAATTAGACTGGTATCTTTTTAGCTACAAAACCCATTATTCGATACGGCACAGAACGTGCTTTGAATCACTCGCTTGATTCTTTTGATCACAATTTACCAGGGAGAAAATTGACATGAATACCACCGCCACCCCGGTCGCTTCAGATGTTGGAAGCGACGGGCACCAGGTCAGCAGTTACGGCTGGAAGGCTCTGGCCGGATCGACCGTAGGCTACGCCATGGACGGCTTTGACTTGCTGATCCTGGGCTTCATGCTGTCGTCGATTTCGGCCGAACTGCACTTCACGCCGACGCAAGCCGGATCACTGGTCACCTGGACCTTGATCGGCGCCGTCGCCGGCGGGCTCATTTTTGGTGCGCTCAGCGATCATTTCGGCCGCATTCGGGTGCTCACCTGGACCATCGTTCTTTTCGCCGTGGCCACCGGACTGTGTGCTTTTGCCACCGGCTACTGGGATCTGCTGATTTACCGCACCGTCGCCGGCATCGGCCTCGGCGGCGAGTTTGGCATCGGCATGGCCCTGGCCGCCGAGGCCTGGCCGGCCAAGCACCGCGCCAAAGCCACCTCGTATGTCGCGCTCGGCTGGCAGATCGGCGTGCTGGCCGCTGCCTTGCTGACACCCGTATTGCTGCCGGCGATCGGCTGGCGCGGCATGTTCCTGGTCGGCGTGATTCCGGCCTTCGTCGCCTGGTTCATCCGCAACAGGTTGCACGAGCCCGAGCTGTTCGTCAAAACCACCGCCAAGCGCAAGTCGCTCGGTGAAGCGTTCAAGCTGCTGATCAAGGACAAAGCGACGGCCAAAATCAGCGCCGGAGTCGTCGTGCTGTGCTCGGTGCAGAACTTCGGCTATTACGGCATCATGATCTGGATGCCGAACTTCCTCGCCAAGCAACTGGGCTTCAACCTCACCAAATCGTCGATGTGGACCGCCGTCACCATCGTCGGGATGATGTCCGGCATCTGGATCTTCGGGCAGCTCGCCGACCGCATCGGCCGCAAGCCGAGCTTCCTGCTGTTCCAGACCGGCGCCGTCGTCATGGTGCTGGTCTATTCGAGCCTTTCCGACCCGACGACCATGTTGTGGGCCGGCGCGCTGCTCGGTATGTTCGTCAACGGCATGATGGGCGGCTACGGCGCGGTGATGTCGGAAGCGTATCCGACCGAAGCGCGGGCCACCGCGCAGAACGTTCTCTTCAACATCGGTCGCGGCGTCGGCGGCTTCGGCCCGGTCGTCGTCGGCGCGCTGGCCACGGCGTATTCGTTCCAGACCGCGATTGCGTTGCTGGCCTTGATCTACCTGGCCGACATGGTCGCCACGGTGTTCCTGATCCCGGAACTCAAGGGTACGGAACTCAAGTAGAAAGATTGCCCGGCCGGGCGATCGCCCAGACTTCAAGTCTGGGCGGCCTGGCCGGTTTCACCCGATATACCTTTTGCCACGCGCGTCAATTGACGACCAAGATTTGTCTGCGTCGTACGCAGCCTGCCGAATAAATTCCTGGAAACCCTGCATGGACATTCTGGAACTGCGCCCAGTCGCCGAGATGCTTTTCTCAAAAATTCGCGAACTCACCTCCGACGGCGTCGGCGTCACGCGTGAGAGTTATGGCAGCGGCGAATCGGTCGCCGCCGACTTTTTGCGCGAGTTCGCCGTCGAGCAAGGGCTCGAGGTCAGCAGCGACCGCGCCGCCAACCTGCTGTTTCGCCTGCCGCAGACTTGCGCCGAAGGCGCCTCGGTGTGGTGCGGTTCGCACCTCGACTCGGTCCCCCAGGGGGGAAACTACGACGGCCTGGCCGGAGTCGTCGCCGGCTTGCTCTGCCTGCTGGCGCAGAAACAGTCGGGAAAGCCGTCGGCCGTTCCGCTGCAGGTGATCGGCATTCGCGGCGAGGAAAGCGCCTGGTTCGGCAAGGCCTATTGCGGGTCGAGCGCCTTGTTTGGTCAGCTCGACAGCGACGATCTGGCACTCAAGCAACGCAATACGGGCGACTCTCTGGCCACCTGCCTGCAGCGCGTCGGTGCCGACCTCGCGGCCATCGAGCTGCAGAAACCGCTGTTCGACCCGAGCCGGGTTCGCGCCTATCTCGAGCTGCACATCGAACAAGGGCCGGTGATGGTCGCGCGCAAGCTGCCGCTGGCGGTGGTTTCCGGAATTCGCGGCAACATCCGCCACAACACCGTACAGTGTATCGGCGAAGCCGGCCATTCCGGCGCCGTACCGCGCTGGCTGCGCCGCGACGCCTTGTTCGCCGTCGCCGACCTGATCATGCGCCTCGACGAGCACTGGAGCGTGCTGCTCGAGCGCGGCACCGACCTGGTGGTGACCAGCGGAATCATGTCGACCAATCCGGCCGAACACGCCGTCACGCGCATCCCGAGCCAGGTCAAATTCAGTTTCGAAGTGCGCAGCAAGAGCATCGACACGCTCGAAGCCTTCTACCAGTTGATGCGCGCTGAATGCACCGCGATCAGCCGCGAGCGACAGGTGCGTTTCGAGTTTGACCGCCGCCTGCTGTCGAATCCGGCGGTCATGGATAGGCAGCTCTGCGACCTGTTGTCAAAAACCTGCGCCGAGCAGGGAACGCCTTTTGAGGTCATCCCCAGCGGCGCCGGACACGACGCTTCGCTGTTCGAAAATGCCGGAATTCCGAGCGGCATGCTGTTCATCCGCAACCAGAACGGCTCGCACAATCCCGACGAGGCGATGGAAATGAGTGACTTCATGCAGGGCGTCCAGGTCCTTGAGCAAACGATCAACGCCCTGTCATGAGCCGCCGCGAGAACGGAACCCGTAAATAAGCACCATGCCAAAAGATCACACGCCATCATTCCTCTCGTCGATCAACTACGAGGAGCTGGGCAATCGCCTGCGCGCTTACCGCATCGGCGCTTCCCTGCTCGCCGAAGACGTTGCCGCAGAGCTCGGCGTCTCGCGCGCGGTGGTCTATCGCATGGAACAGGGAAAAATCGTCAAGATCGAGACGATCGAAAGGCTGGCGCAACTGCTCGGCACCTCGATGGCCTCGCTGCTCGGCGTCGAAGTCGAGTACTACTCGACGGCGCTTGGCTTCCTCGAACGCATGCGCCAAATCGAGCAAAGCGCCGAGCGCATCGTCGCCCATTTCGAGCCGATTTCGCTGCTGCTGGCGTCGGACGAATATTTTGATTACCTGCGGCTGATGCTGCTCGAATCCCTGCCCCAAGAGACGAGCGCGAACGACAGCAGCAGCTCGCTCGCCGCCGAGGTCGATCGAATCCTGACGATCTTGCAGGAACGCAAGAACTCTTTCGCCAAGCAGCGCCCCAACATCGTGAGCCTGATCGGCTTGCGCGAGCTCAAGCGCTTCCTGCACACCGGTCTGGTCGGCAACCTGGACGTCAGCGAAACCATTCGCCGCAAGCGCATTGAGGCGGCGAGGCAGGAGGTTCGCCGGATCGCCGAATTGATGGACGACGAGCCGATGTACGTGCAGATCGGGCTGGTCGACGATGCCATGCCGGCGACCAGTTTTCAGCTGCTTTTTGCCGCCGGCAGATCGCTGCTGGCGGTGAGCCCATTCAGGCTCGGCGAGCTGCCCAATATCCGCAACGGCATTGCCATGGTGACAGCCTCGCCCGAACCTGTGAAAATGTACGATGAAATGATCGACCGTTTATGGAAAACCGCGCACAAAGGCAAGGCTGGCGCGGCGCATTTGCGCAAGCTGCTCGACCGGACCCGGTCATAATGAACGCAATTCGGAGCTCACCCGTGACCCAAGCCACTCCTTCTCCCGCCCCGCGTCATTCCAATACGGCCGAGGACGTTTCGCGCTCGCTGCTCTCGGCGGGGTGCATCGAGGTTCATACGGATGAGCCTTTCCGCCTGCCGTCGGGCTGGGCGAGCCCGGTCTACATGGAATGCCGGCGGCTGATTTCGTTTCCCGACCTGCGACGCAAACTGGTTCATTACGCGCTCGATCTGCTGCGTGAGCGCCATTGCCTCGACGGAATTGCCTCGGTCGCCGGCGCCGAGGCGAGCGGCATCGCGCTCGCCGCCTGGATCGCCGACGCCCTCGAACTGCCCATGCAGTACGTCCGCAAGCAGCGCAAAGGCCTGGGGCCGGGCCGACAGGTCGTTGGCGTGACCCACCCCGGAGATCGCGTGTTGCTGGTCGACGACCTGATGTCGGGAGGCCATTCGGTCGTCAATAGCTGCCGGGCGATTGCCGAGGCCGGCCTGCAGGTCAGCGATGTCTTCGTGATCTTCGACTACGGCACCTTTCCGACCAAAACGGTGCTCGATACCATGGGCGTCACCGTGCATTCGCTGGCCACCTGGCAGGACGTTTTGCCGGTCGCGCGTCAGAACTCAGCCTTCACCGCGCGCGAACTCGCTGAACTGGAAATTTTCCTGGCCGACCCGATTCGTTGGTCGCACGCCCACGGCGGAAAATCCTCCGTCAAACCAGAAACGAAAGGATTGATATGAACTTTCAAGACGCAGCCGACCGATTCGGCAACTCAGGCGCCGGAACCGACGACTTCAAACGCCTCTACAAGGACATGTTTGAATTGATGAGCCGCGACTCGGCCAATGCCGGCCTTTATTTCGTGATCGGCACCGCCGCTCATTCGTATGTCGCTCAATACGAAGACCAGGGCGTTTCCGGTGAATTTTCCGACCGCGCCAAGGAGATTCTCGTCCGCTTCAACCAGAAGATCAGCCAGGCGCTGGCATCCGATGCCGACACCCGCCTGGCGCTTCTCGGCGAAGTCGCCGCCGAGTACCAACTGCGAGTTCCCGAATTCTGAGCCGGCCGCGAAGTATCGCAATGGATCAGCCGGCGGCGCACCGCTGCCAAGCGGCGGTGTCGTCAGCCCAAGTCGCGCCCAAAGCAGCACAAAAGACACAAGGAGAATGCTCGTGCAGTTCACATCGATGATCCTTTCCAACGTCGAGATTTCTCCCGGCTACTGGCGCATGCGCCTGACCGCGCCGCCGGCGTTCTCGGCAGCAACGCCCGGGCAGTTCATCATGGTTCGCGTCAGCGGCGCGATCGATCCGCTGTTGCGCCGCCCGTTCGCCGTCTTCGACGTCGGCGTCTATACGCCGCCGCAAAGCGGTTCGCTGCCGCAACCGTATTTCGAAATGCTCTACCGCGTCGTCGGCAAGGGAACGGCGATGCTTGCCGCGCTGCACGAGACCGATCTGCTCGACATTCTCGGCCCGCTCGGCACCGGCTTCGACCAGGGCAAGCCTGACGAGGAAAAGCTGCTGGTCGGCGGCGGCATCGGACTCGCGCCGCTCTACCTGCTGGCCCGCGAACTCACCGAGAAGAAATCGCCGGTGCGCCTTTTCGCCGGCGGCAGAAGCCGCGACGACATCCTGTGCATCACCGAATTCAAGCGCCTCGGCGTCGAATGCTATACGGCCACCGAGGATGGTTCGCTGGGCGAGCAGGGGCTGGTGACCGAGGCCTTGAAGCGCCGCCTCGACGCGCTCAAAGGTAAGGCCACGCTCTACGCCTGCGGACCCGACGGCATGCTCAACGCCGTGGCGAAGATTGCCGAAAGCTACAAGATTCCCTGCCAGGTCTCGCTCGAAGGCTACATGGCCTGCGGCGTCGGCGCCTGCCTGGGCTGCGTCGCGACCGGCCACGGGCACTCACCGGAAACGCCCGACTACCGCTGCGTATGCACCGAGGGGCCGGTCTTCGATTCCAGCGAACTCAAATGGGAGTTTCAGAAATGAGCACGCCTGACATGAGCGTCAACCTCGCCGGAATTGCCCTGCGCAATCCGGTCATGACGGCATCGGGGACCTTCGGCTACGGTGCGGAATTTGCCGAGCACGTCGACTTGCACAAGATCGGCGCCTTCGTCACCAAGGGGCTTTGTCTCAAACCGCGCGCCGGCAACCCGACGCCGCGCATCGTCGAAACGCCGGGCGGCATGCTCAACGCCATCGGTCTGCAGAACGTCGGCATCGACGCCTTCGTCGCCAAGAAAGTGCCTTTTCTGCGTACCGTCGACACGCCGGCGATCGCCAACTTCTTTGGCGGAACGATCGACGAATACGCCGAGATGGCGCGCCGCCTCGACGAGATCCCCGAAATTGCGGCGCTCGAGATGAACATCTCGTGCCCCAACGTCAAGCAGGGCGGGATCGTCTTCGGTACCGATCCGTCCTGCGCCGCGAGCGTCGTCGCGGCGTGTCGGGCGGCGACCAAGAAACCGCTGATCGTCAAGCTCTCGCCCAACGTCACCGACATCGTCGCCATGGCGCACGCCTGCGTCGACGCCGGCGCCGATGCGCTGTCGCTGATCAACACGCTGATCGGCATGGCGATCGACCTTAAGAAACGCCGTCCGGTGCTGGCCAACATCACCGGCGGTCTCTCCGGTCCGGCGATCAAACCGGTCGCGCTGCGCATGGTCTGGTTGGTCGCGCGGGCGGTCAAGGTGCCGATCGTCGGCATCGGCGGCATCATGAACGCCACCGATGCGCTCGAGTTCATTCTCGCCGGCGCCAGCGCGGTCCAGGTCGGCACCGCGAGTTTCATCAACCCCGGCGCCGCGCAAACGATCGCCGAAGAGATGGAAGCCTGGCTGGTGGCCAACGGCGTCGCCGACGTCAAGAGCCTGATCGGCGCGCTGGAAACCTAAGCCGTGTTCAATCCTTCACGTGAGCAGGTTCGCCTTTTCTTCTGCGACGCCTGGCGCAAACACCGCGCGCGGCAGGTCCTCGAAGGCGCCGAAGCGACCGCCGCCGACCTCATCGAACAGCACCCGGAATACCACGCGCTGCTCGAAGCCCCGGACACGGCGGTGATGCAGGAGTTCACTCCCGAGAGCGGGCAGATGAACCCGTTTCTGCATCTCTCGCTGCATCTGGCGATCGCCGATCAGATCAGCATCGACCAGCCGGCGGGAATCCGCGCCGCGTATCAGGCGCTGCGTCAAAAGCGCGAAGTGCACGACGCCGAACACGCGGTCCTCGAGTGTCTGGGCGAAGCGCTGTGGCGCGCGCAGCAGGGCGGCGGGGCGATCGACGCCGAGCAGTACCTCGAAGCCGTCAGGCGCGTCGCAGGCCGCTAGACAACCGGTCTAGCGCAGCGCGCGCAGCGTCGCGGCCGCCTGTTCGAAATCAAACCGATTGATTTGTCGTGCGAGCTGTTCGCAGCCTCTGCCAAGCGCGCTTCGCAACAGCGCAGCATGCGCCTCGTAGAGGGTGATGCTGGCGGCGTCACCGCTCTGCAGCAAGCGCGCAAGCCGCTCGAGCACACCGGCAAGCGTCTGGCGATCGACCGGTGTGCTTGCCGAGTCGACGCTCGGGCGGGGCGGCAGCGTCGCCGCCAGCGCCGCCAGTTCGGCGCTGATCTCGCCCATTTCGGCGCGCCAGTCGTCGGCGACGAGGTGAGCGGCCGGGCCGGCGCGCAAAGCGCTCTCCAGATTGGCAGCCATCGCCGCCAGTCGGTCGACACCCAGCGTACTGGCGACACTCTTGAGATCGTGTGCCAGGCGCTGCGCCGCCGCGTGGTCGTCGACGGCGAGACAATCGCCCAGTCGCTGCATGTCGTCGAGGTGCGCTTCGACAAAGCGGTCGAGCAGCTCCAGGTACTTGTCGGAATTGCCGCTCAGGACGGCGACGCCACGCGCGACGTTGATCCCCAAGCCATCAGCCAGATGCATCAGCGCGGCGCTGCCGGCGGCAGCCGGCGACGGCGGCGCCGTCGCGATCAGTTGCGCCAGCCGCCGGGTAATCGTCAGCCCGAGGCCGGTGCCGCCATACTTGCGCGTGATCGACGCGTCGGCCTGCTCGAAGGCCTGGAACAACCGGGCCACCTGCTCGGGAGCGATGCCGATGCCGGAATCCTCGACCGCGAAGCGCACCAGCAATTCGCCGTCATGCTCGGCGAGCAGGCGGGCGCGCAGCGCGATTCGCCCCTGGGCAGTGAACTTGACGGCGTTGCCGGCATAGTTAAGCAGCGCCTGGCGCAATCGCATCGGATCGCCACGCAGCCACAGCGGCACCGAATCACCGTCGATGTCGACCGCCAGGCCTTTGCTGCGCGCCGACTCGCCGATGATCGAAGCGACATTGTCGAGGATCGCCGACAGGTGAAAATCGGCACTTTCGAGTTGCATTCGGCCGGCCTCGATTTTCGACAGGTCGAGGATATCGTTGATGATCGCCAGCAGGTGGCGGCCGGCGCTGTCGATCTTGTCGAGCCGCTGCGCCTGCTCCAGGCTCGCCCCGGCAGCGCGCAGCAGGTGGCTTAAGCCGATGATCGCATTGAGCGGCGTGCGGATCTCGTGGCTCATGTTGGCGACAAAGGTGCTCTTGGCCAGACTCGCGGCTTCGGCCTGAACTTTCGCCTGCGACAGCGACTGGTTCGCCGTTTCGAGGTCGGCGGTACGCCGGCGCACACGATCCTCAAGCTCGGCGTTGAGCCGGACGATCTCGGCTTCGTGCTTTTTTCGCTCGCTGATGTCGCGAACGATCGAAACCAGCGTCTCTTCATCGGAAGGAACGACCCGCGCCTCGAAGTGCCTTTGCTGACCGCCGATCTCAAGCGAATAGATCACCTCCTGCACCGTACCCGACGCCAGCGCGCGCGTGAAAGCGCTCATGAACAGATCGGCGATCGGCTGGGGCATGATCTCGGCGATCCGGCGCTGCAAAAAAGCTTGCGGCGGCAACATCAGCAGGCCCGGATCGGACGCATGGACCGCCAGGAACAAACCATCGCTGCGGTTGGTGAAAATGAGGTCCGGGATCGCCGCAACCAGCGCCCGATTCTGCGCCTCGCTCAGGCGCAAATTGCGCTCGGTGCGCGTGCGCTCGTCGATCAGCGCCGCGAAATCGCTGCGCATGCGATCGAGCCCCTGCGCCAGGTCACCGATTTCGTCCTGACGAGGCCACTGCAGCGGCTGCTCGAGCTCGCCGCGAGCGAAACGCAGCGTGCTCTGCTGCAGTACCTGCAAGGGCCCGATGATGCGCCGCTCGAAAAGCAGAAAAATGATGATGAACGAGATCAATACCTGCGCCGCCAGCGCTCCGGCGAGCATCAGCAGCTCCCGCCACAGCGCGCTCTTGACGCGCGTCGCCGAAAGCTCGACCGCCACCTGGCCGATTTGCACACCGTCATGAACGATGGGGCGTATCTCGCGCAGCCGCCGGCCATCGAGATTGGGGCTGCGTTGCCGGCGCACCAGCACATCCTTGAACTCGTCGGTCACCGTAATGCTGACCACGTCGGGGTTGCTCATGACCGCGTCGACCAGTTCGATGGCCGCGTCGCTATCGATGGTCCAGATCGGCAGCGCCATGCCGCGCGCCAGCACATCGGCGTACTGCTGCAGCGGAGCACGAACGCGCGAATCGAGCTCTCGGTCAAAGGTGCTGAATATGTGGAAGCAGGCCAGTACCAATGCCGGCAGGAAAATCCCCAGACCGGCACCGAGCAGCAAGGTCTGGCGTAGCGTCAGCGATCTCCTGCCCCAGCGCCCGGGCGGCGCTGCCCTAGTCACCTCCCGCCCCAAGAGCCCAGCCGAAATCACGACGGGCAAGCCGCGCCGTACAAACGGCCAGGCACCAGGCGCCCGACGTCGGCCCATGTTTTGGAGTTCGCAAGGTATCAGCCATTGGCGGGAAGTCTATACCCGTTTAAAGGCAATGGACACCCTGGCAAAACGGGCGAATGCAGGCGGCACCGACTCAGGCTTTGGCGGCAAAAAAACGAATCAGATTGCGCCCGCACTCTTTGGCTTGATACATTGCCGTATCGGCGCGGTTGAGGATGTCGTCCTGGCTGACTTGATGATTGTTGAACAGGACCACGCCGATGCTCGCCGAGCACTGGTGCTCGACCAATACTTCGGCGCTCCCTTCGTGCTTGAGCGACAGCCGATAGGGCTGCGCCAGCGCCAGGCGAATTTTCTCGGCGATCAGGCTGGCCTGCACCATCGACTCGGCGTGGTCGACGTTGAGCTCACTGATCATCACCACAAACTCGTCACCGCCGACGCGCGCTACGGTATCCATCTCGCGCACGCAGTTTTTCATGCGGTCGGCGACTTCGACCAACAGCAAATCGCCCGCTTCGTGCCCGTGCGAGTCGTTGAGCGGCTTGAAGTTGTCCAGATCAAGGAACATCACCGCGCCATAAAGACCGTTGCGCGCGCTCGCTGCCATGGTCAGCGTCAACCGGTCGCGCAGCAGACGACGGTTGGGCAATTTGGTCAGCGGGTCATAGAACGCCAGTTGACGCACCTGTTCTTCCATCTGACGGCGTTCGGTGATATCGCGGCTGATCCCGTGATAGCCGGTGATCGCGCCGTTCGCGTCACGCTCGGGGGTGGACAGGATTTCGACCCAGATCAACCGCCCGTCCTTGCAGCGCTGCTGCAGTTCGATCGTCGATGCGCCGGCGTGGATCCCGCGCCGCTCGCATTCCTGCCAGCGACGATCGCGTTCGCCGACCGCGTCGATCCCCTCGGCGGTCAGGAATTCGGCAAGACGATGGCCGATAACTTCGTCGGCGCTAAATCCGCGCAGCCGTTCGTCGGCCGGGCTGATATAGGTGAATAGGCCCTCGCCATCCTGCTTCCAGACGACGTCGGCGACTTCCTCGGTGAGCAAACGGTAGTGCGCTTCGCTCTCCCTGAGCTTTTCGGCAGCCAGATTCCGCTCGATGGCGATGCTCGCCAGCCGCGCCGACTGCTCGATGATCGCGATATCGGACGAGGTCGGCGAGCGCGCGCAGCGATGATAGATGGCAAAGGTGCCGAGCACCTGATCGCTCGAGGCGCGGATCGGCTGCGACCAGCAAGCGCCAAGACCGGCGCGCGCCGCCAGTTCGCGGTAGCCGCCCCAGAACGGATGCGTCGCGATGTCCTCGACGATCACGCGCTCGCCGGTATACGCCGCCGTTCCGCAGGAACCGACACCGATGCCGATTTTCTCGCCGTCGATCGCGGCCTGGAAAAAATCGGGCAGGCTGGGCGCCACCCCGAGAACCAGATGCTGACCCGCGCTATCGAGCAGCAGGATGCTGCACAGCATCGACGGCTGCAGTTGTTCGACGCCGCGCACCAGCGCTTCAAGGATGAGCGGCAAGGGCTTGTTGCTGGCCAGCAGCTCCAGAATGCGGCTGCGAAACTGTTCGTATTGCTCGGCTTGCTTGAGCGCCGTAATTTCCGTATGGGTGATGGTGACCCCGTGCTGCAGGTTTTCGCCGAGCGGGGTGACGATCATCGAAAACCAGCGCTGCTGCTGCGGGAAATGACAGGGGTATTCAAGGCTGAAACTCGGCAGCCGACCGTCGAGAACGGCCTGAATGCCGTCGCGCGCGTCGCTGGCCGCCGGTGCAGACCAGCCGGCGCCACAGACGTCGAGGTAACTGCTGCCGACGTCGGCGTCGGCCACGGCATGACCGGGCCCGACGCCATTTTCCAGCGCAAAAAGCCGCCAGCGCTGATTGACCGCCTGAATGACGCCGCGGGTATCGAGCACGGCGATTTCTGCGGCGACTGAATTGAGGATGATGTTCTTGAAGGCTTCGCTTTCCTTCAAGGCCTTTTCAGCGAGCTTGCGCTCGGTGACGTCGCGAGACACGACGACGACGCGAGTAATCTTGCCTTGACCATCGCGGATCACGTTGCCGCGCGATTCCATCTCGCGCACGCTGCCGTCAGCGCGAACGAAGCGATAAACGAGCTGGTGCCCGACGCCGGTTTCCACCGTCTCACGAAAGACCCGCTTGACGCGTTGCTGATCGTCAGGATGGATCTCGGCGAATGAATCGCTGCCGCGCAGGTCGCGGTTGTCGCCGAAAAATTGCTGGTACGAGGGACTGTTATAAAGACGCCGCCCCTTGAGGTCGAGAACGGCGATGAAATCGCCGATGTTCTCGGCGATCAGCAAAAAGAACTCCTTCTGCTCGCGCAGGGTCTCGGCCGCGCGCTTGCGCTCGGAAATGTCGCGAACAAAAAAGAAAAACTCGCCACCTTCGACTGCGCGGTAAGTGACTGAGAGTTCGGCGTACCAGATCGAGCCGTCGCGGCGCCGGTGCGTCGATTCGAACTGACCGCTGCCTGCCTTGACGATGCGGCTGAGGTGTTTTTCCGTTTCGCTGGCGCTCTGCGGCGTTTCCAGATCGCAGATCCGCATGCCGAGCAGTTCGCTGCGCGAGTAACCGGACTGCTCGACATAGACCGCATTGACGTCGATCAGCGTGCCTAGCGAATCAGCCTGCCAGTAGCCGTCCCGCGTCGTCGCCAGGATGCTGCACAAGGTTTCGTGGCTGTCGAACAGTGCTCTCTCGGCCTGCTTGCGCGCGCTGACGTCGATCAGCGCAATGTGCACCGCGCGACCTTCGGGCGACGAGCCATCCGCCGCGCCGTTCTCTTTCGCCAGAACGCAGTCGAGCTGAGCATAGAAAGCCGCGCCGTCGCCACGCGTCAAGGCCACTTCAGTCGTACCTTGCTCGCTGCTCTCCTTGACGTGCTGAAAAAGCCGCTCCCAGCGATCCTGGTCGGCCTCGACGACGAACAGCGCGAAGCGCTTGCCCTGCAAATCCTTGCGCGCCCGACCGAGCAGCCGGGCGGCAGTGAGGTTGAGCTGCGCCATCTGCCCCGCAGGCGTCAGCGTCAAATAACCGACCGGAGCGAATTCATAGAGGTCGACATAACGGTCGCGCGACTCCTCGACGGCAATCTGCGCGCGCCGCAAGGCGTCGTTCTGCATTTCAAGCTGGATCTCATGCACCTGCAACTCGTGCAGCAACGCCCTGAGCGGAAGCTTTGGCGCGTCAGCCTTCGGCGAACGCGCGAGCTTCGCCTCGGCGGCCGCACGCAGCCGCGGATCGCGCTTATTGTTGGACAGGGTCATGAGCGTCCCTTCCTGACCGGAAACCGCGATTTCCAACGCACCAGGCCGCTGAAAACGCCGCGCTTTAGATCACAATAACTTTAATAATTAGTTATCTATACCATATTACACGCGCTTGGCCAATTTCCTAAAGATGCTGCCGGACGGCCTGGTCAGGCGCGCTCGGACGGCGGCGCAACCTTGAAGACTTCGGCCAGCGTGGTAACGCCCGCCGCCACCTTCATGGCGCCGGAAATACGCAGCGGCTTCATTCCCTCTCGGTACGCCAGATCGCGAATCTTGGCGACATCGGCGTTGTCGGAGATCGCCTGCTTCATGTCCGGCGACAGCATCAGGATTTCGTAGAGTCCGACCCGACCGCGATAACCGGTCATGCGGCAATCGAGGCAACCGACCGGATGGAAGAACTGCGCCGGACGATTGGCTTTCCACGGCGCCACCAGGCGATCCCACATCGCCTCATCCTCGGTGTTCGCCGCAATCGCCTTCTTGCAGCTCGGACAGAGCACGCGAACCAGGCGCTGCGCCATGACGCCAAGCACCGTGGCGCTGATCAGGTAGGGCGGAACGCCCAAGTCGAGCAGCCGCGTCACTGCCGCCGGCGAGTCGTTGGTATGCAGCGTCGACAGCACCAGGTGACCGGTCAGCGCCGCCTGGATCGTCACTTCGGCGGTCTCCAGATCGCGGATTTCGCCGACCATGATGATGTCCGGGTCCTGCCGCATCAAGGCGCGTACGCCCTGCGCGAAATCGAGGTCGATGACGTTCTGCACCTGCATCTGATTGAACGCCGGCTCGACCATTTCGATCGGGTCCTCGATGGTACACACGTTGACTGCCGGCGTCGCCAGCTGCTTGAGCGTCGAGTAGAGCGTCGTCGTCTTTCCCGAACCGGTCGGCCCGGTCACCAGAATGATTCCGTTGGGGCTTTCCGACATCTGTTTCCAGCGCGCCTGATCGTCTTCGGAAAATCCGAGGTCAGTGAAATTGCGCACCAGCACCTCGGGGTCGAAGATGCGCATCACCAGCTTTTCGCCAAACGCCGTCGGCAGCGTCGACAAGCGCAATTCGGCCTCCTGCCCATCGGCGGTTCGCGTCTTGATCCGCCCGTCCTGCGGCCGACGCTTCTCGACCAGGTCCATGCGACCGAGGATCTTGATGCGGCTGACCATCGCCGCCATCACGCTCATCGGGATCTGGTAGACCTGATGCAGCACGCCGTCGATGCGAAAACGGACGATGCCGATCTCGCGCCGCGGCTCGATGTGAATGTCGCTGGCGCGCTGCTCGAAGGCATACTGCCAGAGCCAGTCGACGATGTTGACGATGTGCTGGTCGTTGGCGTCGAACTGGCGATTGGTTCGCCCGAGTTCGACGAGTTGTTCGAACGACGACAGCCCCGCGCTTTGCCCGCCCAGCTTGGTCGCGGTCTTGACCGAACGCGCCAGGTTGTAGAACTCGACCAGATAGCGCGCGATGTCGATGGGACTCGCGAAAACCCGGCGAATCGCCCTTTTGACGATCGGCCGAATCTCGACTTCCCAGTCGCGCAAATAGGGTTCCATGGTCGCCACCACGAGTTCACGCGGCGTGACCTGCACCGGCAGAATGCCAAAGCGCGTGGCGTAAGCGCTCGACATCACTTCGGTCACCGCGGTGAAGTCGATCTTGAGCGGATCGATGTGGTAATAGTCGAGCCCGACCTTGTCGGCCAGCCACTCGCCAAGATCGTCGAGCGCCAGCGCGCGATGTGGCGGCAACAGCGATTTCCACTTCTGGTCGGCGATGATCAAGAGCGGATGCGCAACGAGTCGCTTCAAGCGGCTCTCGGCAACCAGCGTATCGGCCTCGCTCTTGCCGACCAGCCCGTCGGCGACCAGCAAACCGAGGACTTCGGCGAGCGTCAGTCGGTGGTCGGCAACAATGTTCGCCGTCTGATCGGGCATGGACAACATTCCAATGGGGTGATTCGCAGACTATACCCGACACCGGCGGCACAAGGGTAGCCGCACGGCTTAAGTCGCGACCAGGGCAGCGCAAAAAAACACTCAAGCGTCACGTGCCGGCCGTTTTTATTCCCTTGGTTTGTTTTGGAGCGGCTACAATCGCTCATCGATGTACGGCCCCGTGTCGCCGGGCCGCATAGCTATTGAGGAATCCCCGATGAAAACCCTGTTTTTTGTTGTTTCACTGGCCGCCGCGCTGATCGCCACACCGGTCATCGCGCAACAAGGCCCGGCCGGCGTTCCCGGCGCTCCGGGCTTGGCGCCGCCGCCACCACCGGCGGTGGTCGCCGTGTCGCCGCCCGAGCAGGCCAAAGCGAGCCCGAGCACGCCACCGGCCAAATGCGGAAAAACCGCGTCGGGCCAGCCGAAAAAATCGTGCAAACCGAAGAAAACGGCGGCACCGAGCTGTAGCAGCAGCGCCGACCCGACACGCTGCGAGCAACACCGCAAGACCCACGAGCTCTGCAAGAACCTGCCCGAGCCCGATTACCGTCAGTGCCTGCGCGACAATCTCACCACGAAGAAATAGGCGTTCACAAGTCGCCGCGGAACGGCAGATGGTCGCTCGCCTCGTCGCGGTACGCCGCGACGGCGTCGACCTGCCGCTCGAGATGCTCGCCGATCAGTTCACGCATCGCCGGGTCGGCGATAAAGTGCGCTGAAGAAACCATGGTCGGCGTGAAACCGCGAGCGATCTTGTGCTCGCCGCCGGCGCCGGGTTCGAAGCGCCGCAGTCCCTCGCGCAGGCAGTAGGCGATGCCCTGGTAGAAGCACAGTTCGAAATGCAGGCTGTGATAGTGACCATGGCAACCCCAGTAACGTCCATAAAGCGCTTCGTCGCTGCGAAAGCAGAGCGATAGCGCGACCGGCTCAGCACCGTCGCGCGCGATGAAGAGCACCATCCGCCTTCCCAGTACCCGCGCCAGATCGGCCAGACACGCGGCAGAGAGCACCGCCAGGTTGTTGAACTTCTCGAAGGTCGAGGCGTAGAGCGCGTGCAATTGAGGCCATTCGCGCGCATCGACTTCGTCGCCATGGCGCACCTCGATCGTCAGTCCGCTATCCGCAACGCGCCGCCGCTGCGCACGGACCTTGCGCCGCTTGTCGGCGGCGAAGCTCGCGAGGTAGCCATCGAAGTCGCCGCAACCGTTGTCGCGCCAGTGAAACTGGACGTTATGGCTGGCCAGCAGACCGGCGTCGTGCAACGCCACGCGATCTTCATCGCCGGGAAAGGCGACGTGCCATGACGAAACGCCGGATTGAGCGGCCAGCGCCAGCGCGCCGTCGATCAGCGCGCGGCGCACCGCGACGGCCTCTTCGGCCGCGACGCCGGCAGCGACCAGCAGGCGCGGCCCGGCCGCCGGCGTATGCGGCAGGCCGCTCAACAGCTTCGGGTAATAGACCTTGCCGAGTTGCTGGTAAGCCGACGCCCACGACCAGTCGTGGATGAAGTCGCCGTGCGAGTTGGCGCGCAGGTAAAGCGGCAGGATTCCGCGCACCACGCCGCTCGAATCGCTGGCGAGCAGATGGCGCGCCGCCCAGCCCCAGGCGCGACCCGCCGCGCCGTGACGCTCGAGGATCGCCAGAAAATCGGCGTTGAGAAAGGGATCGCCGGGCGGGCTGACGCTTTCCCAGACATCGCGCGGAATCTCCTCGGCTGCGGAATGGGTGCTAATCGTGAAGCGCTTCATTGGCGAGCTTTCATTGGCAACGTCTAGGGGGACCACCGACCGCCTCGTCGGTTCCCTGGCGAGTCTCAAACGCCAGGCAGGCAACCCGCGGCAATCGGCTGGTCAGCAGGTACAATCGGGACCGGAATGCCCCGGCGAAAGAAGCCTCATGAGTCAAATCGATCCCCACCTTGAAGCGATCACCGCGAAGACGCTCGCGCACTACAACCAGCGCGCCGACGATTTTCGCGACGGAACGAAGAATCACGACGTGCGGCAGAACATCGACGCGCTGCTGCGCCACATCGCGGGTCAGCCGCCGTTTACGATTCTCGACTTTGGCTGCGGACCGGGTCGCGACCTCAAGACCTTCGCCAGCCTCGGCCATCGACCGATCGGGCTCGACGGTGCCCAGCGCTTCGCGCAGATGGCGCGCGACGAGACCGGCTGCGAAGTATGGCAACAGGACTTTCTCAAGCTCGACCTGCCTGACGCCTACTTCTGCGGTATCTTCGCCAACGCCTCGCTGTTCCATGTGCCGAGTCGCGAGTTGCCGCGCGTGCTGCGCCAACTGCACGCCGCGCTCAAGCCCGCAGGCGTGCTCTTTAGCTCCAATCCGCGCGGCGACAACGTCGAAGGCTGGAGCGGCGAGCGCTACGGTGTCTTCCACGACCTTGCGCACTGGCGCGCGTACCTCGCCGACGCTGGTTTCGTCGAACTCGAACACTACTACCGTCCCGCCGGATTGCCGCGCGAACAGCAAGCCTGGCTCGCCAGCGTCTGGCGCAAAGCGGCGGTCCAAGCCGCCACCACACCGGAGTACACATGAGCCCTGCAGCCCTGCCCCCACTGACACGACTCGAAGCACGACTGCTTGGCGTGCTGGTCGAGAAGGAAAAGACGACGCCTGATACCTACCCGCTGACGCTCAACAGCCTCACCGCCGGTTGCAATCAGAAGAGTTCGCGCGACCCGGTGATGAGCGTCGGCGAGAGCGAGATCCAGGCGGCGCTCGACGAGCTGCGCGGCCGCCTGCTGGTGCTCGAAACGTACGGCGCATCGGGCCGCGTGCTGCGCTACGCGCAGAACTTCGGCAAGTGCTACGGGCTGCCGGCGGCCAGCGTCGCGCTGCTCGCCGTGCTGATGCTGCGCGGCGCGCAGACGGTCAGCGAACTGCGCGCCAATTGCGAGCGGCTCTACCGCTTCGACGACGCCTCGTCGGTCGAAGCCTACCTCGAGGAACTCGGCGAGCGCAGCAGCGGCGCGCTGGCGCGCAAACTGCCCAAGCAAGCCGGATCGCGCGAACAGCGCTGGGTTCACCTGCTGTGCGGCGATGCGCCCGCCGAAACGACAGGCACTGACGATCATCAGGGAAACGCGCTGCTGGCGCGAGTCGAACGGCTCGAGCAGGAAGTCAGCGAACTACGCGCCGAACTGCGCGCCTTGACCGATCAGGCGTAACCGCTCGCCGGTATGGCGCCAGCGCGCACGGGGTGGAACACGGCTTGCTTTATGCCTTTTGCCATTAACCACAAGCATGAGGCAAGTCCATGATTAGCATGATCAACACATCGCTTGCGGCGTCGTCCATCGGCAATTTCCGCCCCAGGCAGCAGGAAAAAATTGCCGGGGCGCCGGAAAGCGATGCCGACCAGGTCAGCCTGTCCGAAGAAGCCAGGCAGCGCCTTGCTACTGACGAGAGCGCCGCCGGCACGGCAACCGACGTTTATCGCGTCAGCGGACCGGTCTATCGCATCAGCGACATGGTCGAAATATCCGGAAAAGCGCTCGTCGCCGTAAAGATGACCGACGCCCAGATTGCCGAAATCAAGCTTCATGACCAGCAGGTCGCGGCCCGCGAGCAGGCCAACTTCAACTATGCCCAGTCGCACCAATACCAGCCGGTCGGCCAGGTTTTCGTCAACGGACAACTGGTGGCGACCGTACTCGACAGCGGGGCTTACGAACTATCGTCGTCGATCCCCGGCCTCAGCGATACCACGCTGAGCCCGCAAGAACGTCTGGCCGAGATCGCTCGCGCGGTGAATGGAAAAATCTCGTACTCCGACTTCGTCGCGACGGGTAGCTGGTCGGGCCCCGCCGCCCCGGAGGCGATGCTGCCGCCGCTTACCGCGCGCAGCCTGATGGAAATTATTGAGCAGGAAATCGAACCTCTGAGGCAGAAGCAGCGCCAGCTCCAAGCCTGATTTCAGCGCACCAGAGCTGATTCATAGCCGCTTGGGCCAGTGCCCGACACTTCAAAACAAACCCGTGCCCGAACCATCGGGCACGGATAGCATTCGACCTACTTGGACAGTGCCAGCATCAGGTCGTTGATGCGCTTGACGAAGCCCGCCGGATCGTCGAGCGTGCCGCCTTCGGCGAGCGTCGCCTGCTCGAGCAGCAGGTTGGCCCAGTCGTCGAAACGCGACTCTTCGTATTTCAAACGCTGCACCGCCGGATGCTTGGGGTTGATTTCGAGGATCGGCTTGGTGTCCGGCGCTTTCTGCCCGGCCGCCTTGAGGATTCGCGCCAGGTTGCCGCCCAGATCGTGCTCGTCGGCGACCAGGCACGACGGCGAATCGGTGAGGCGGTGCGTCACGCGAACGTCCTTGACCTTGTCGCCGAGCGTCGTCTTGATCTTGTCGAGCAGCTCCTTGTACTCGTCGGCGGCTTTCTCGGTCTCTTCCTTCTCGGCAGCGTCTTCGAGCGTTCCCAGGTCGAGGCCGCCCTTGGCGACCGACTGCAGGTGCTTGCCGTCGAACTCGGTGAGGTTGCCGGTGACCCACTCGTCGACGCGGTCGGACAAGAGCAGCACTTCGATTCCCTTCTTGCGGAAGATCTCGAGGTGCGGGCTGTTCTTGGCGGCGGTGAAGGTCTCGGCGGTGACGTAATAGATCTTGTCCTGGCCTTCCTTCATGCGCGAGACGTAGTCGGCGAGCGAGACGACCTCATCCGGCGTATCGGCGTGCGTCGACGCGAAGCGCAGCAGCTTGGCGATGCGTTCCTTGTTGGCGAAGTCTTCTCCCGTGCCTTCCTTGAGCACACGACCGAATTCCTTCCAGAAGGTCGCGTATTTTTCCTTTTCGGCAGCGTCCTCCGAGTCGGCCATCGACTCGAGCAGACCGAGCACCTTCTTGACGCAGCCGCCGCGGATTGTGTCGATGTCGCGCGATTCCTGCAGGATCTCGCGCGAGACGTTGAGCGGCAGGTTGTTTGAATCAACGATGCCGCGAACGAAACGCAGGTAGACCGGCATCAGTTGCTCGGCGTCGTCCATGATGAAGACGCGGCGCACATAGAGCTTGACGCCATGGCGCGCGCCGCGGTCGAGCATGTCGAAAGGCGCCTTGCCCGGGATGTAGAGCAACTGGGTGAATTCCTGCTTGCCCTCGACCTTGGCATGGACGTAAGCGAGCGGGTCTTCGAAGTCGTGCGCGACGTGCTTGTAGAATTCCTTGTACTGCTCGTCGGTGATTTCCGATTTCGGGCGAGCCCACAGCGCGGAGGCCTGATTGACGGTCTCGTCCTCGTCGCTGACGATTTGCTCGCCCTTCTCCTGGTTCCATTCCTCTTTCTTCATCACGATCGGCAGCGTGATGTGATCCGAGTATTTGCGCACCGTCTGGCGCAGCTTCCAGCCCGACAGGAACTCGTCCTCGCCGTCGCGCAGGTGCAGCGTCACTTCGGTGCCGCGCGACGCCTTGCTCACCATCTCGACGGTGAATTCGCCCTCGCCGGCCGACTCCCAACGCACCGCCTGGTCGGCTTCGACGCCAGCGCGGCGCGAAACGACGGTGACCTTGTCGGCGATGATGAACGACGAGTAGAAGCCGACGCCGAACTGGCCGATCAGGTTGGCGTCCTTGGCCTGGTCTCCGGTCAGCGCCGAGAAGAATTCGCGCGTTCCGGACTTGGCGATGGTCCCCAGGTGCTCGACCGCTTCGTCGCGCGACAGACCGATGCCGTTGTCGGCGATGGTCAGCGTTCGCGCCGCCTTGTCGAACGAGAGGCGGATCTTGAGTTCGGAATCGTCGCCGTACAGCGCGCTGTTGTTGAGCGCCTCGAAACGCAGACGGTCGCAGGCGTCGGAAGCGTTGGAGACGAGTTCGCGCAGAAAGATTTCCTTGTTGCTGTACAGCGAGTGAATCATCAGATTGAGCATCTGTTTGACTTCGGTCTGAAAGCCGAGGGTTTCCTTGTTGGCGCCCATCAATACACTCCGTTGAAAATATCGGTCAAAAGCGCAGGCGGCTGCGCCTGCAGGTCATATCGCAGTTATGGGGCGCGTGTGCGCCCGACGACAGGCGCCTACATTGGGCCAGGCTCGGCGATTTCAAGCCCTGCCACAGGGCGCCAACGATCAACCGAGTTCGACGCGGTTGCGGCCGGCGTGTTTGGCGCGATAGAGCGCGTCGTCGGCGCGCGCCAGCAAGCTGTCGAGACTGTCGCCGGCCCGGCACAGCGCAACGCCGACGCTGACCGTGAAGCGGATCGGCGCGCTGTCGCGAAAAACGAAGCTTGACGCTTCAACCGCCTGACGCAAGCGCTCGGCGATCTGCACACCGGCTTCGCTGCCGGTTTCGCTGAGCACCACGGCGAATTCCTCGCCGCCGACGCGGCCGAGCAGATCGAAGGCCCGGGTCTCGCTGATCAGCACCTTCGAAAAAACTCGCAAAGCCTCGTCGCCGGCGGCGTGACCGTAGCGGTCGTTGATCAGCTTGAAAAAATCGAGATCGATCATCAACATCACAAGCTGGCGCGAAAAGCGGTCGGAACGCCGCAGCTCGGCCGCGGCGCTGTCCATGAAATGCGCGCGATTGCGCAGGCCGGTCAGCAGATCGGTCGTCGCCAGCCGCTTGAGGTCGGCAATCTGTTGCCAGCGCTCGACGGCGACCGAGGCCAGCCGCGTGGCATGTGCGATGACATCAAGATCGCCGTCGGCGGGACGGCGCGGTTGCCGGAAATAAATCGCGAAAGCGCCCAGGATCTTGCCGCTCGCCGAAAAGAACGGCGTCGACCAGCACGAGCGCAGTCCGTATTGACTGGCCAGATCGCTTTGCCCGGCCCACAACGGACTGCTGCCAAGCTCATCGACGATCACCTGCTCGTGCAGGAAGATCGCGCTGCCACTGGCCCCTGTGGCCAAGCCGACGGGAACGCCGTCAACCGCGAGCGAATAGCCGGCCGGCAGACTGGGCGCGGCGCCGTGACGCAGATGCGCGCCGTCGTCAGCGAGCAGAACGATCGTACACTGCGCTCCGGGCAGATGCATTTCAACGCGTTGGCACAGCGCATCGAGCACCGCCGGCAATTCGCTGCCGCCGGCGATCAGTTCGAGAACGTGATGGCTGCTGACCATCAGCGCGTCGGCACGCTTCCATTGACTGACGTCCATCGAGGCGCCGACCAGCAAGGCGGCGCCGTCGACCTCGACCATGCGTTTTTGGCCAAGCAATGTTCGTCCGTCAGCGAGCACCTCTTCGCGGATCAAGGTCCGCTTGGCCGAACGAACCTTTTCATCGTCGGCGATCATCGGCCCGGCCACGTCAGGCGGGAACATATCAGCGTCGCTGCGCCCGATAATCTCGGCCACCGGCCGACCGATCGCGCGCGCGGTCATTTCGTTGGCGATGATCAATCGCCCCTCTTCGTCCTTGACGAAAACGCTGATCGGCAGCGCGTTGAGGATGGCGTCGGTCAAGCTCGCCTGGCGAACGAGCTGGTGCTGGGCCTGCAGCAGCCGCTCAGTCTGCCGCTCGAGTTCGGGAAGCAAAGCATTGACGTACTCGTGCTCGATTTTATCGAAGACGTCGCGAAAGCTCAGCAGGCCGCAAAGCGCGTGTTGATCGTCAAGCACGCCGAGATGACGAATCCGATTGCGGGAAAACAGCCGCCGGGCTTGAAACAACGTGCCATCTCGGCCAATCGTCAGCAACGGAAAACTGGCCAGTTCGCCGGCGCTGGCGTCGATCTTGGCGGCTCCCAGCGCGCCGACCACGTCGCGCCGGGTGATGATCCCGTAGCCTTGGTCGCAGCGAACGACGACGCAGTCCAGCCGGCGCTCGCGCATCAACTGGCGAACGTCGCCAAACGAGGTCGCGGCGTCCACGCAGAGTGGAACGCCGGGAATCAGCGAGGCGACGTTTCTCGACGGCAGACCGTCGCGCTGATTGCTGACGACGTCGGTCTGCGAAATGATTCCCACCGCGCCGGCCTGCGCATCATTGACCAGAAAGTGCCGAACCCCGGCCAGACGAAAGCGGCGCGCCGCTTCGCCAAGCGTCGTCTGCGCCGCGATGCTCTGCACCGGGGCACTCATGAAGTCCGCCACCGGCCGTTCGAGGTCGCCCTCCGAGCGCCACGACCCGGCGATGGCGTCGGTTTCGGTCCAGATGCCGACCGTCTGCCCCGCATCGACCACCAGGATCGATCCGCACTGCGCCGCGTGCATGCGCGCGGCGGCATCGCGCACGGACGTTGACGGAGCGCACTCGAGCAGATCGCGCTGCATGAACTGTCCGACCGGCAAGTCGATGCTCAAGCGTCGATGCTCCGATAGTCGATTTCCAGGACTTCAACCTCACGCCATCCGGCCGGACTCTGGAAACGCACGCGCTCGCCTTCGCGCGACTTGAGCAGCGCACGCGCCAGCGGCGACACCCAGCTGATCCGGCCGCGCGAAAAATCGGTCTCGTCGACGCCGACGATCTGATAAATCTGTTCGCTCCCCTGCTCGTCGGCGATCGTCACGGTCGCGCCGAAGAACACCTGATCGGCGTTTTCCTGACGCTCTGGATCGACGACCTCGGCCAGGTCGAGCCGCCGGGTCAGGAAGCGGATGCGCCGGTCGATCTCGCGCAAACGCCGCTTGCCGTAGATGTAATCGCCGTTTTCCGAGCGGTCGCCGTTGAGCGCCGCCCAATGCACGACCTCGACGATATGCGGACGCTCGCTACGCAACAGTTGATCGAGTTCGACCTTGATCCGCGCGTAGCCTGCCGGCGTGATGTAGTTGCGGGTTCCTTGCGGCAGCGGCGGGCCGGCCTCGGGCGCGTCGTCCTCGTCGTCATCGCCGTCTGCTTCTCGGGTGAACGCCTTGTTCATGAAGTCACGCCAGAAAATTCACGGAAGGCACGAGCAGCAGCGCCCGCTCAAGAGGCCGCGCCGTGACGACTCGCGCCCATCATTCAATAACCAATAGTGAACGCCTCGACATCGACGAGGATGGTATCGCGACCCAAGGCCAGCGCCGTATAGCGCGCAAACTGCGTCGCCCACATCTTGCCGTCGATGAAACGCTGCTCGCCGCCACAACGCGCAATATTGAGAATTTTGTCGATGATCAGTACCTTGCCCATGCGGCTGCTCGGCTCGCACTTGAGGTCAGCGAACTCCTTGTCGAGCCAGCGGCGCGCTTCTTCGGGAGAGCTCTCGGCCAGGTCGCTCTGCGAGAACTTGAATGGGTATTCTTTATCCTTACCAAACGAAACGATCACGTGATAAAGCATATGCCTTCTCCAGCAGATGTCAGCGGTTATGATCCTGAAGCATTATTCTATTCGCAAAAACGCCGAATGCCGCAAGTCTCGAATGCGCGTGCCGAATTAATTGTCGGACTGCGCCGTCCCTCATGCGCGCGCTGATCTAGGCGCCGCCGATGGCGATGACGGCGTGTTCCCGGCGTTGTTTTTTCCCTAAGCTGCGCCTACCATAGCGCTCGACACGCCGCGCCTGGTGGCGGCCACCGTGGCGGCGCTGATCGCCTGGCGGACCCAGGGGGTGTTGTGGACTGTGGTCCTGGGCATGGCAACGCTGTCGGGATTGCAGGCTTTGCTGCGTTAGCCGAACATCACTGACGGATACTTGAATGATGCTGACCGAAGAAGAAACAAGCGCTGCCCGCGCCAACCTCAACGAGTTTCAGATCGAACATCGCGACCTCAATCTGATCATCGAACACCTGGCCAGCACGCCATTGCCCGAGCAGGACCAGTTGCTGATCCACCGCCTCAAGAAGCGCAAGTTGCTGCTCAAGGACAAGATCTACCAGCTTGAAAAAATGCTGGTTCCCGACATTCCGGCTTAAGCGCGCGCCGCCGCTACGGCGCGGTCATTTCAAAGAAAGAAGTGGCCGAGGTACCAGAAGATCGCGCCGATCAATGCGCTGCAGGGGATGGTCAGGATCCAGGCCCAGACGATGGTTCCGGCGAGTCCCCAGCGTACCGCCGAGAGTCGCTTGGTGGCACCGACGCCGACGATGGCCCCCGTGATGGTATGCGTCGTCGACACCGGGATGCCGAGCGCCGTGGCAAAGAACAGCGTCGCTGCACCGCCCGTCTGCGCACAGAAGCCGCCGACCGGACGCAGCTTGGTAATCTTCTGCCCCATCAGCTTGATGATTCGCCAGCCGCCAAAAATGGTCCCCAGGCCGATCGAGGTGTAACACGAGGCGATCACCCAAAATGGCACCGATTCTCCGTCCTGCATGATCCCGGCCGACAGCAGCAACATCCAGATGATGCCGATGGTCTTTTGCGCGTCGTTGCCGCCGTGCCCCAGCGCGTAAGCCGACGCCGAAATCAGCTGCAGCCGGCGCGACCATTTGTCAACGCGGCGCGGCGTGCTGCGGCGAAAAACCCACGAAACCAGGATCATCATCAGCGAACCGAGCACCATGCCGAGCAACGGCGAGATGACGATGAAGGCGACCACCTTGACGACGCCCGAGGTGATCAGCGAACTCGGCCCGGCATGCGCCAACGCGGCGCCGATCAGGCCGCCGACCAGGGCATGCGACGACGACGACGGAATGCCGTAGTACCAGGTAATGACGTTCCAGGCGATGGCGCCGACCAGCGCGCCAAAGACCACGTAATAATCGATCGCCGCAGGGTCGATGGTGCCTTTGCCGACGGTCGCCGCGACCTTGAGTTCGAAAATGAAAATGGCCGCGATATTGCATATGGCCGCCATGGCGACCGCCGTATGCGGTTTCATCACGCGCGTCGAGACCACGGTGGCGATGGCGTTGGCGGCGTCGTGAAAGCCGTTCATGAAATCGAAAGCCAGCGCCAGAAAGACGAGAAACGCGAGAACGCCCAGAGTAATGCTAGAAGTTGCCATGGCGGCGGCGCTCAGGAATTCTCGAGGACGATGCCTTCGATGATGTTCGCCACATCCTCGCAGCGATCGGTCACGATTTCGAGCAACTCGTAGATGGCCTTGAACTTGATCAATTCGCGCACATCGGGTTCTTCACGGAAGAGGCGGGACATCGCACCGCGCATTTCGCGATCGGCCGCCGATTCAAGCTGGTCGATCTCGTGGCAGATCTTGAGGATTTGCGGACCATTGTCCATCGACGGCAGCAGCGCGACCGCCGCGCGAACCCGCTCGCAGCACGAACAGCACAACTCGCCGAGTTTGATCGCCTCATTGGTGATGCGCCGAACATCGTAGAGCGTCACGGTGTGCGCGACGTCTTGGATCAGGTCGATGATGTCGTCAAGGCCGGTGATCAGTTGGTGGATTTCGTCGCGGTCGAGCGGCGTAATGAAGGACTTGTGCAGTTGCCGCATCGTCTCGTGGGTAATGCCGTCGGCGCGATTCTCGATGAGGTCGATCGCTTCGCAGTGCTTTGCCGCTTCCTCGTCGGAATCGTTGAGGACCGACAGCAACCCGACCAATGCCTCGCTGCCCAGCACGATCTGCTCAGCGTGGGCGTTGAACAGTTCAAAAAACTTGCCCTCCTGGGGCATGAAACGAGCAAACATGGATTGGCTTTGGCAGTTGACGACGGCGCGAATTTTACCATCTCACGAGCCCCCGCATAGAAGAATGCAACATCTCGTCAGCGCCGCCGCCAACAAGCTGCGGCGATCTTTCTGGAAAAACAAGCGGGCTCGATGACAGTGGCTGACCTGGCGTCCCGGTAAATCAGCCAAATGTGGTATTTTCCTGCCTTTGGCCGCTGCGGGACTGATCGCCCGCCCTTTTTGTCGTCGCCGTATCGCTTGATCGCAGATCATTTTCAAGGATCGCTGCAAATGCCTTACCTCATCCTGGTCACCGTGCTCTGGGCTTTCTCGTTCAGCCTGATCGGCCAATATCTTGCCGGCCAGGTCGACAGCGACTTCGCCGTGCTGGTGCGCGTGGCCATCGCCGCCGCCGTGTTCATCCCCTTCACCCGCTGGCGCGGCCTGCCCTGGCGATTGCTCGGTGGGCTCTGGCTGGCCGGCGCGCTGCAGTTCGGCGTCACCTACCTGTGCCTCTACCGCAGTTTCGCCGTGCTGACCGTCCCCGAGGTGCTGCTGTTCACGGTGCTCACGCCGATCTACGTGACGCTGCTCGACGACAGCCTGGCCAAGCGATTCAACCCCTGGGCGCTGTTCGCCGCGCTGTTTGCCGTCGGCGGCGGCGTGATCATCCGCTTCAAGCACATCGAAGGCGACTACCTGATCGGTTTCCTGCTGCTGCAGCTCGCCAATCTGACCTTCGCCGCCGGCCAGGTGCTGTGTCGCCAACTGCTCGCGCGTTACCCGACCGAGCAGCCACTGCACCGCTTCTTCGGTCACTTCTTTCTCGGCGCCTTGCTGCTCGCCATCCCGTCTTACCTGCTCTTCGGCGACGCCGGCAAACTGCCGCAAAGCGCCGTGCAATGGGGCGTGCTGGGCTGGATGGGGCTGTTCGCGACGGCGCTGGGAATGTTCTGGTGGGTCAAGGGCAGCACGCTGGTCGACGCCGGAACGCTGGCGATCATGAACGAGCTGCACGTGCCGGCCGGACTGCTGGTCAACCTGCTGATCTGGAATCGCGACGCCGACCTCAAAAAACTGGCGCTCGGCGGCGCCGTGATCGTCGCCTCGCTGTGGCTCAACCGCTTCGGCCGAAAAATGGGAAGAAGGCTGCATCCGGGCTAGGCCGATTCTGGTTACGTCTCCAGCTGTATGAACTATGGTCTTTTCTCGACGTCCGTTTCCTTTTGCTCGTGGAGCCAAGAACGAAAGGCGGATAAAACAGGACGCTCAAGCTTGTCAGGTCTGAAGCACAAATAGTGGCCCTGCCTCTCATAACAGAAACTTGAAAAAACAAGGACGCGCCCCTCCTGCAGCTGCGTCGTGACCAAAACTCGCGGAACAAGAGCGACGCCCAGTCCGCTCATCACCGCTTGTATCACCGCAGAATACTGAGTGAAGCGCGGCCCCTGCTGTGTTTCCTCTTCTCCAAGCCCGTAGTCACACCCCCATTCCCACCACGCCAAGGGAGCATCTTCAAGATGCAGCAAGGTGTGTGCAACCAGATCTTTTGGTTTTCTGATGGCATCCCCTCGCTTGAGCAGACTCGGGGCATAAATACACACGAATTCCTGGCCGGCAATGTACTCCGCCGTGATATTTGGCCAATTCCCCAGGCCGTGGCTAATCACGGCATCAACATCGACGGGAAATGCCGAATTCAGACCAACGTGCTCTTTGAAAACGAGCGTGACGTGTGGACAAGTCAGCCTGAAATCCGGAAGTCTCGGAATCAACCATTTGGAAAGGAAAGTGGGCACACTGGCCAAAACCAGGATGCTGGAATTGCCTTCATACGCTCTCACTTCAGTCGTTGCCGTCTCGATCATCCGGAGACCTTGCGATATTTTTTTCCAATACTCTCGACCCGCCGTAGTCAGTTGCACTCCTCGCCCGTTCTTTTTTAGCAGCAATTTTCCGACAAAGGCTTCGAGACCCGCAACCTGCTTGCTTACCCCGCTGACCGACATGCAAAGGTCGCTCGCCGCTCGAGTCATGCTTTCATGGCGTGCCACGGCGTCAAAAGCCAGTAGCTCCTGAATGGTTGGAGAGATGCGTTTCATACCTCAAGCATAATGTTTACTCCTCGGTATTTTTGTTTCCTGTTAGTCAACTGTCACCTCCTTATTTTTCACCAATCACTTGCGTAAATCCAGCTAGGATTACGCCGAGTCACGAACGTCCACGCCATCATTTTCCAGTGCTTTCAAAGCAAGGAGTTCAACAAAAGGCGTCTTGGTGAAATACCTTCCGAATCAAGAAAAAGCTGCCCGCAACGACTCACCGCCCACCTTTGCTTCAAGCGTTAATTGTCGTTTTTTTACGTCGTCATCATTTTTTAACTAGAGAGTGTTCTATTCCGACGCCAAACAAATGAGTCGCCAGATGACATGCGCTCATTTATGCCGTAAGAGTTGAGCAAAAAAGGACGGTATAGACGAGTTCATATGCGCCAGAGCGGACCAGCTTGACCGCCAGACGACCTTGCCGACGAGGGACACCCAATGTTGCCTCGGCGTGCCTTTGCCTTCCTATCGCATCTCGCCGACGGCTCCACTGCGAGCACGCTCCGGTGAACGGCACGCGCCACCAAAGCTCCATGGGCTGACTGATTCAACAGGCGAAAACAGCTGGGCCGACCGTTTTCCCGCTCAGTCCGGATACGCGATTGATTGCCAAAGAGCAGATCGTCATTTGCATCGACGGTTCGCTCTGAACCCGAGCAATGAGCAAACCCAAGTAACCGCAGGCGTACGTTCTTTCGTTTTTTTCAAGCAAAGGCAAGGCTATGAACAAACTCACCATCGCCCACCGCATCATGTTGCAAATTGGATTTTCAATCGCCTCGCTGCTGCTCGTCGGATCGGTCGGACTCTATGTGTCGAAAACGCAAACCGAGGACATCAGACTCATCGACGAAGACAGCCTAGCCGGAATCACCACCCTGACCGAAGCGAGACAGGCGTTCATGATGATCCGTCTGAGCGTACTCAACCATGTCGGAAATCCCGATCCCGCGGGGAAAAAAGCTGCCGAAGAAAAAATCGCTTTGTACGAAACGGCGGCAAGCAAGCGGCTCAAGGACTACGAAAAGTTGATTTCAAACGAAGAAGAAAAAAAGCTCCTCGAAACCGATGTCAGCCGCTTCAACGCCTATCTGAGTCTGATCCACGACAAGGTATTACCCTTGTCGCGAAACAATCAAAACGATACCGACGAAAACCGCAAACAAGGAGCAGAAATCAACGCCCGGGCTTTTCAGGCGCTCGAGGATCACATCGCCTTTAACAACAAGAGTGCCGGCGAGCTCACCCAGGCGGCGCTGGCCAGCGCCGCGCAGGGAATGAAGATCACGCTGACCGCCATCGCCATCGCACTGCTCGTCGTCGCGGTGATCGGCCTTACCGTCGCGCGAGAGATTCGCTTCCGCATGAACCGTTTCCGCGACACGATCAGCGGCGTTGCCGAGTCGCTCGACTTTACCGTGCGCATTCCGATCAAGCGCCTGGACGAACTGGGGCTATCGGCCGACGCCTTCAACAAATTGCTCGACCGGCTGCAGGGCAACCTCAAGTCGATCGCCGCCGGCGCAGCGTCGGTCGCCACCGCCGCCCACGCCATGGCGACGACCGCCAACCAGGTCGCCACTGCGTCGAATCAACAAAGCGAAGCAGCGTCTAACATGGCGGCGACGGTCGAGCAGATGACCGTCAGCATCAACCACGTCGCCGACCGCGCGCAGGAAGCCAACCGGCTATCGAGCGAATCGGGACAGCTGGCGGTCTCGGGCGAAGCGGTCATCGGCCAGACCGCCGGCGACATCCACGACATCGCCGCGACCGTCGACCAGGCCGCCGGGCTCATTCACGGCCTCGAACAGCACAGCCAGCAGATTGCCAACGTCGTTCAGGTGATCAAGGACGTCGCCGACCAGACCAACCTGCTGGCGCTCAACGCGGCGATCGAGGCGGCGCGCGCCGGCGAGCAGGGGCGCGGTTTCGCGGTGGTCGCCGACGAAGTGCGCAAGCTTGCCGAACGCACGTCGGCATCGACACAGGAAATCGCCACGACGATCGACACCATGCGTTCAGGCGCCGCCAACGCGGTGACCAGCATGCACGGCGTCGTCACCCAGGTGGCGCAGGGCGTCGAGCGCGCGCAGCAAGCCAACGAATCGATCAAGCAGATCGGGCAAAGCAGCCGCAACGCGGTCGGCATGGTCGAAGAGATTGCCGAAGCGATCCGCGAGCAGAGTTCGGCGACCGACAATATCGCGACGCAGGTCGAACGCATCGCCCAGATGTCCGAAGAGAGCAGCGCCGCCGTCGGCAACAGCGCCGAATCAGCACAGCAACTCGACCGCCTGGCGACCGACATGCAGCATATCGTGGCCGCCTACCGGCTTTGATACGCACGCCAGTGAAGACCCCGCAACTTGCCTCCAGCCCGACCATGAAACGCATCCTCGGCGTGCTCGAGGAGAAGTCGAACATGTCGATTTCCGACCTCTCGGCGGAGGCTTTCGTCGGCGTCAGCACGCTCGCCTGTGGCGGCTACATCGCTGCGCTCAAGAAACGCCAGCTCATCTATGTCAGCGGCTGGCGCAAGGTCAAAGGACGTTTCTCGACGCCGCTCTACAGCTTGGGAAAGATCGACGACGTAGCGCGTCCGCGCATCGACGACAGCAACCGCGACGCGCCCGGCATGCACGCCATCGTCGCCACGCTCGAACGCTACGGGAGTCTGACCTACCGCGAGATCGCCCGGTTCTCCGGTCTGTCGCTCAACACCGTCAAGAACAGCGGCTTTCTCGGCGCTTTGATCACCCAAGGGCGCATCCATATCGGCGATTGGCGGCGCTCGGCGCACGGACCGATGTCGCCAGTCTATGCCAGAGGCCCAGGAACAGCGGCGCCCAAACCGCCATCGCTGACCAGCGCGCAGAAGGACTGCCGCCATCGCTCGCGGCTCAGGATCGCGGCGCAAGGGAGCGGGCTGTCGGCGCAAATCGGGTCATTGTCTGTTTTGCTCAAAAGCGACGTCGGTGACAAGCGGGAAAATATCCGCTTTAGCTCCGACGCAACGTCCCGTCCATAATCCATACGACGCGGCGTGGTGCTAATCCAAGAATGAAAATGGTTCCGGCTGTTCTCCTGAGGCATTCGCTCAAAACGCGAATCACCCTGACGGCTCTGCTCATCTTCCTGACCGGAATCTGGTCGCTCTCGTATTACGCCCATCGCATCCTGCGCGATGACATGGAACGGTTGCTTGGCGAGCAACAACTTTCAACGGTGTCGATGGTCGCCGCGCAGGTCGAACGCGAGCTTGAGGCGCGGCTTGAGACGCTGGAAGCCGTGGCGCGTTTGTCGAGCCAGCCGATACAGGCAGGACCAGCTGCAATGCAGCACTTTCTCGAGCACCGGCTCGATCTGCAGGTGTTGTTCAGCGATGGAATCTTCGCCACCGGGATCGACGGCACCGCGATCGCCGCTGCGCCGGATGCCGCAGAGCGGGTCGGCGTCAATTTTAGCGAACGCGATCAACTGCTGCGTGCGCTGCGCGACGGCAGGTCGGCGATCGGCCGACCCGTCGTCAGCAAGGTTTCGCAGATTCCTGTGATCAGTATCGCCGTGCCGATTCGCGACGAGCTTGGAAAGATCATTGGCGCGCTGGCAGGGGTCACCAACCTCGGAATTCCCAACTTCCTCGACCAGTTGGTCGCCGGACGCTATGGCAAAACCGGCGGCTATCTGATCATCGCGCCGCAGCATCGACTGATCGTCACCGCGTCCAACAAACAACGCGTCCTGGAATCGCAGGACCCGGCCGGCGGCAACCCTTTTGACGACCGTTCAGTGCAGGGCAATGCGGGCTCGGGCGTGACCCTGGATGCAAACGGTGCCGAGGTCCTCTACTCGTTCAAGAAGATCCCGCTCGCCGATTGGGATGCCCTGGTTTACCTGCCGACCGACGAGGCCTTCTTTCCGATCCGCGACCTGCAGCAGCGGCTGCGTCTGGCGACGCTGCTGCTGACCTTGCTCGCCGGCGCGTTGACCTGGTGGCTGCTCAAGCGCCAGTTGTCGCCCTTGCTCAGCACCGCCAATGCGCTGGCGACCATCGCCGATTCCGGCCGATCGCATCAACCGCTGCCGATCGTCCGGCGAGACGAAATCGGGCTGTTGATTTCCGGCTTCAACCACCTGCTCGACACCCTGGCGAGCCGCGAAACGGCGCTACGCGAGAGCGAAGAGCACTTCCGCCTGATCTTCGAAAACAGCGGCGACGCGATCGTTTTTTCGTCGCCGCACGGCCCGATCGAAACCGCCAACCCGGCCGCCTGCCGGCTCTTCGGCTATAGCGAGGACGACTTGCGCGGACTCGGACCCGCGGGGATCATGGACTGCAGCGACTCGCGATTGCTTCCGGCAGTCAGAAAGCGCAACCGAACCGGTCGCTTTAGCGGCGAACTGCGTGCCATCTGTCGCGACGGCAGGTGGCTTGAAGTCGATGTCAATTCCACCTGCTTTTGTGATTCGAAGGGAAGCATTCACACCATCAATCAACTACGCGACGTCAGCGAGCGCAAGCGGATCGAAGACTCGGTCCGTCTGAGCGAAGCGCGCTTGAAGCGCGCCGAACTCGCGGCAAAGTCGGGTAACTGGGAACTCCACCTCGCCTCCGACACGATGAGCGCCTCGGAAGGTGCCGTCAAACTATTCGGCCTCGACCGCGCCAGAGCCAACTCGGCGACGATCAAGAATCTGCTGCTTCCCGAGTACATCCCGCAGCACGACGCGGCATTCAGGAATCTGCTTGAAAGCGGAGAGACGTACGACGTCGAATTCAAGATCAAGACCGCCGACCTCGGCAAGATCAGGGATATGCATTCGATTGCCCAGATCGACAAGTCAAAGGGAATCATCTTCGGCATCGTTCAAGACGTCAGTGCGCGCAAGGAAACTGAAGCCCGCCTGCAACTCGCCGCGAACGTGTTCACCCACGTTCGTGATGGAATCATGATCGCCGACGCCTCCGGCATCATCGTTGAGGTCAACGACGCCTTCACGCAAATTACCGGCTTCGAGCGCAGCGATGCCATCGGCCAGAGTCCGCGAATTCTCAAATCGGGCAGGCAGACGCCGGAGTTTTATGCGGCGATGTGGAATTCGCTCGCCGAGCGCGGTTATTGGAGCGGCGAAATATGGAACCGCCGCAAGAACGGCGAGCTCTACGCTCAAAGCCTGACGATCAGCGCCGTCCGCGACAGTCTCGGCAGGGCGCAGAACTATGTTGGACTGTTCACCGACATCACCAGTACCAAGGAACTTCAGGAGCAGCTGCAACGCATCGCGCACTACGACGCGCTGACCAACCTGCCCAATCGCGTGCTGCTCGCCGATCGCCTGCAGCAGGCTCTGGCGCAGCGCCACCGCAAAAACAACTCGGTGGCGGTTGTCTATCTCGACCTCGACGACTTCAAGGCGATCAACGATCACCACGGCCACGGCGTCGGCGACGCGCTGCTCGTCGCCCTGGCGCAGCGAATGAAAGACGCGCTGCGCGAAGGCGATACATTGTCGCGCATCGGCGGCGACGAATTCGTCGCGGTACTGGTCAATCTGGAACAGGCGCAGAGCTACCAGCCGGCCATCGAGCGACTGTTGCAGGCCGCCGCCGCGCCGGTGATTGCCGACGGACTGAGCTTGCAGGTCTCGGTGAGCATCGGCGTCACGCTCTACCCACAGGATCCCGGCGACGCCGACCTGCTGATCCGCCACGCCGACCAGGCGCTCTACGTTGCCAAGCAATCGGGCAAGAATCGCTATCACCTGTTCGACGTCGCTCACGACGCGGCGGCGAATACCCTGCGCGAGGGGCTGCAGCACATCCGTAGCGCGTTTGAACAGCGCCAGTTCGTGCTGCATTTTCAACCCAAGGTCAATATGCGCAGCGGTGTCGTCGTCGGCGCCGAGGCGTTGATCCGCTGGCAGCACCCCGAACGCGGTCTTCTGCCGCCCAACGCCTTTTTGCCGCTGGTCGAAAACGATGAGCTGGCGGTCGATTTGGGCGAGTGGGTGATCGATAGCGCGCTGACTCAGATCGAAGAATGGCGCATCCAGGGGCTGAATCTTCCGATCAGCGTCAACATCGCCGCCCGCCAGTTGCAGCAGGGCGATTTCACCCTGCGCCTCAGGCAGATGCTGGCCGCGCATCCGCGTCATCGGTTTGGCGGCGGCGTTTCGCCGCGGAATCATCGCCGAAGGAGTCGAAACCCTAGAGCAAGGCGAACTGCTGCTCGAACTCGGCTGCGAACTGGCGCAGGGCTACTGCATTAGCCGTCCCATGCCGGCAGCCGAGTTTCCGCACTGGGCCGCTGGCTGGCGCCCCTGTGCGCGATGGCTCAATAAAGCTCCTGCCAAACGCGACGACCTACCCTTGCTCTTCGCTCAAGTCGAGCATCGCGCCTGGGTCATTGCCATGGAGAAACATCTTTCAGATGACACGAATTCGCCGCCGCTGACTGCCAGTCAGAGCCGTTTCGGTAGTTGGCTCGCGACCAAAGGCCGGCTCTGTCACGCAGACCACGCTGACTTTCTGGCGGCCGAACGCGTGCATCGAGAAGCGCACGCGCTGACGCTCGAACTGTGCGAGCTCAAGGCTCATGGGCGAGCGCCCGAGGCATTGGCGCGGCGAAACGAGCTGCACGCCCTGGGAGATGCCTTGCTCGCGCACCTGAGGGCGCTGCACGAGGAACAGCCTGTTCATTAAGGCCGGTGCAGGCCGTAAAAAGGGACCGCTCCGAAAAATTCGCCCTTTTCATGGCCATTCGTCTTGGCGCGTTGCTGAGCGGCACCAAGCAAAAAGGCGCTGACCGACATACCCGCGGCGGCGACCCGGACAATCAATTCCTTGCTTTCCGGCAAGGTGCGCAAGTCAATGCGCTCGCAGCGTACAGGTGCTGCAGCCAACATCTCAACAGTCTCTGCACCGGAGATTTACGGATAATTCGACGGCGGGCCCAAGCGAGGGGCAATATATTCGTACCCCCCAGAACAAACTTGACTTCGAGGTTTGGTTACCTGGTCCAGGGTCACGGCAAGTTCGGAAGCCACGCCGGGGTAAAGCCGGCTAAACTAGCCAACCGTCGGATGGCGTAACCGCGTGTACAAGTTGCACGACAACCCATGCGCCAATAAACAGCGCCGTTTCACGCCGATTTGCAGCAAGCCATTACATGAGCCAGAAAAAGAAAAAGGCCAATTCCGAGGAATTAGCCTTTTTGCTTGCCATTACTGGCGGAGAGGGAGGGATTCGAACCCTCGGTACCTTGCAGTACGCCTGATTTCGAGTCAGGTACAATCGACCACTCTGCCACCTCTCCATCGGGGCGGCATGTTATCACAAGTCGGCCAATTAATGCGTTTTCTGCTATTTATTCTTTCAATTTTTGTTGCCAGCTGCGGCGAGAACATCGAGCAGCCGATCGCCAAAGCCAACGAGCTCGTGATCCTGACTCGCGTCGGCGCCAGCACCTATTCTGAGGACACCGGCGATGGCGCCAGCGGCTTCGATTATGACCTGGCGCGCCGACTGGCCGACGAACTGGGGCTCAAAAGCCGTATCGTCGTCGCCGCCAGCGACGCCGACATCCTGCACCGCCTCAAGAACGGCGAAGCGCATCTGGCCGCGGCATGGCAAACGCCGGTAGACGACCCGCAGCTGCGCAGCAGCACGCCATACTTCGAAAGCCACAACGTGCTGGTCACGCACGAAGCGTCGCTGCCGCTGGCGTCGATCGCGCAACTCGCCAACAAGGTCGTCCACGTCGTCGCCGGTTCACGACAGGAGATGGCGCTGCGCGAAATCCAGCGCAAGGGGTCCAGCCTGATCATTGTCGCCAGCGAGCAGCACAACGAACTCGATCTATTGGAAGGCGTCGCCGCGCAGCGCTACGAAGCGGCACTGGTCAACGACGCGCAATTCGACATCGGCAGCAATTACTACCCGGATTTGCAGAACGCGCTGGTGATCGGCCCGGCTCGCCCGATCGTCTGGCTTTTCGCGCCGGGCGTCGACCCGGCGCTGGTCACCAAGGCCAACGCTTTTCTCGATAAGTTTCAGCAAAGCGGCGAAATGGATAGACTCAAGGACCGCTACTTCGGCCATGTCGAGCGTCTGACTCAGGCCGACAGCGTGCGTTTCATCGAGCGCATGCGCTCGGTGCTGCCGCAGTATCGCGCGCTCTTTTACGCGGCCCAGGTGAACACCGGGATCGACTGGCGCTTGCTGGCGGCGCTCGCCTACCAGGAATCGCAATGGGAGCCGCGGGCGACCAGCCCGACCGGCGTGCGCGGCATGATGATGCTGACCGCCGAGACCGCCGACACGCTGGGCATCAGCAACCGGCTCGACGCGACACAAAGCGTCGAAGCCGGAGCGCAATACGTCAGCGACCTGCGCGACGCGCTGCCGGCCATCATCGGCGACCCCGACCGGCTCTGGCTGGCGCTCGCCGCGTACAACGTCGGCATGGGACACCTCAATGCGGCGCGCTACCTGGCGACGACGCTGGGCACCGACCCCGACTCCTGGTATGCGATGAAGAAGGTATTGCCGCTGCTCGCGCAGCCGCAGTATTACCGCCGGCTCAAGTCGGGCAAAGGGCGCGGCGGTGAGGCGGTGATCATGGTCGAGAACATCCGCGTTTATAACGACATTCTCAAACGCCACGAACGCCCGTACCGGCCGCTCGCAGGCATTCAAACCGCCCCCGAGTTGAGCCCCTACCCGCTGCTGCCGTCGGCCGACAACGACCCGCCGTCAAGCCGGCACAAACCCCGCGCGGCCAAGCCGAGCAAGAAAGCCCACCTCGCCCGGCGTTCGCCCGCCAAGTAGGCCGGCGCAAAGCCGGCCGGGCTGCTTACGCGCTGATCTTCTCGCGCCCGCCCAGATAGGGGCGCAACACCGTCGGCACGGTGATGCTGCCGTCTTCGTTCTGGTAATTTTCCATGATCGCCACCAGCGTACGGCCGACGGCCAGCCCCGAGCCGTTGAGCGTATGCACCAGTTCGGTCTTGTTCTTGTCGTTGCGCACCCGCGCCTGCATGCGCCGCGCCTGGAACGACTCGAAGTTGGAACACGACGAAATCTCGCGATAGGTGTTCTGCGCCGGCAGCCACACCTCAAGATCGTAGGTCTTGGCCGACGAGAAGCCCATGTCGCCGGTGCACAGCACGACGCGCCGGTACGGCAGTTCGAGCTTCTCGAGGATGATCTCGGCGTGTCGCGTCAACTCCTCGTGCGCCGCGTTCGACGCCTCCGCACTGACGACCTGAACCAACTCGACCTTGTCGAACTGGTGCTGGCGAATCATTCCGCGCGTGTCCTTGCCGTACGACCCGGCTTCCGAGCGGAAACACGGCGTGTGGCAGACGAGCTTCAAAGGCAGCGCGTCGGCGGCCAGGATTTCGTCGCGAACGATGTTGGTGACCGGCACTTCGGCGGTCGGAATGAGGTAGAGCGGCTCGGCGTCGGGGCGCAGGATCTTGAAAAGATCGGCCTCGAACTTGGGTAGCTGGCCGGTGCCGTGCATGCTCGCGGCGTTGACCAGGTACGGCGCATAGACTTCGGTGTAACCGTGCTGATCGGTGTGCGTGTCGAGCATGAACTGCGCGATCGCGCGGTGCAGACGGGCGAGCGGCCCCTTCATCAAGGAGAAGCGCGCGCCGGCGATCTTGGCGGCGGTGGCGAAATCGAGCTGACCGAGCGCTTCGCCAAGGTCGACGTGATCCTTGACCGCGAAATCGTAGCTGCGCGGACTTCCCCAGCGATGCACCTCGACGTTGTCGGCTTCCGAACGGCCGACCGGAACCGACTCCTGCGGCAGATTGGGAATCAGCGCGACGAAATCGTCGAATTCGCGCAGCAATTCGGTCAAGCGAGCTTCGTTGCCTTCGAGCTCTTCCTTGAGCGCGGCGACCTCGGCCATCACCGCGGAAGCATCCTCGCCCTTGCCCTTGAGCATGCCGATCTGCTTCGACAGGCTGTTGCGCGATGCCTGCAGTTCCTGCGTTCGCGTCTGCAGCGTCTTGCGTTCGGCTTCGAGTTTGAGAAAAGTCGCGCTGTCGAGCGTGTAGCCACGGGTTGCCAGCCTTTCGGTCACGGCGTCGATGTTGGTGCGCAGCAGTTGGATGTCAAGCATGGTCAGTCCTCCGAGTCTTTCGATTTTTTGGCAAATTTGAGTGCGTCGCGATCGAGTTCGCGCAGATGCGCGAGCTTCTCGCCGATTTTGAGTTCCAGGCCGCGGCCGACCGGCTGGTACCAGTTGGGCGGCGTCATCCCGTCCGGGAAGTAACACTCGCCGGCGGCGTAGCCTTCGGCTTCGTCGTGCGCGTAACGGTAGTCGCGGCCGTAGTCGAGCTCCTTCATCAGCCGCGTCGGCGCATTGCGCAGGTGCAGCGGCACCGGCCGCGAACCGTCCTTGGCGATGAAAGCGCGCGCTGCATTGTACGCGACGTAGGCGGCGTTCGATTTGGCCGCCGCCGCCAGATAGATCACCGCTTCGGCGAGCGCCAGTTCGCCTTCGGGCGAACCCAGTCGCTCGTAGGTCGCCGCCGCTTCGCCGGCGATCTGGATGGCGCGCGGATCGGCCAGGCCAATGTCTTCCCAGGCCATGCGCACGATGCGCCGCGCCATGTAGCGCGGGTCGGCGCCGCCGTCGAGCATGCGGCACAGCCAGTAGACCGCGGCGTCGGGGTTGGAGCCGCGCACCGACTTGTGCAGCGCCGAGATCTGGTCGTAGAAGGCCTCGCCACCCTTGTCGAAGCGGCGCAGACTTTGCGCCAGAGTACTGTCGATGAAGGCACCGTCGATCTTCGTGCGCTGGGCGGTCGCCGCCGCCGTCTGCGTCTGTTCGAGCAGGTTGATCAGCCGCCGCGCGTCGCCGTCGGCGAGCCCGATCAGCCGCGCGCGCGCGTCGTCGTCAAACGACAGGTCCTGCAGCGCCTGACCGCAGGCGCGTTCGAAGAGCTGCCCCATTTCGTCGGCGGAGAGCGAATTGAGCACATAGACCGAGGCGCGCGAAAGCAATGCGGAGTTGACCTCGAACGACGGGTTCTCGGTCGTCGCGCCGACCAGCGTCAGCAAACCGCTCTCGACGTAAGGCAGGAAGGCGTCCTGCTGCGCCTTATTGAAGCGATGGACTTCGTCGACGAAGAGGATCGTCGGCCGGCCATACTGAGCGCGCGTCGCTTCGGCCTGCGCCACCGCCTCGCGGATGTCCTTGACGCCCGAAAAGACCGCCGAGAGCGCCATGAATTCGGCGTCGAAGGCGTCGGCCATCAGCCGCGCCAGCGTCGTCTTGCCGACCCCGGGCGGCCCCCAGAGGATCAGCGAATGCAGCTTGCGCGCCTCGAAAGCCAGCCGCAGCGGCTTGCCCGGACCGAGCAGGTGCTGCTGGCCGATGACCTCGTCGAGCGTCGCCGGGCGCAGCGCTTCGGCGAGCGGCACCGCGTGCGATGATGAAAAAAGGTCACTCACCGATGACATCGACGCCGGCCGGCGGCGTAAAGTGAAAGAGCGCTGCGGCGATCGGCACGTTGCGTTCGATTCGCGCGAAGAGCAGCGACGTGGTCTGGCCGAAGTTGTCGGAAAGCTCCATCGCTTTGAGCTCATTGCCGGAAAAACCGAGTTGCAGTTTTTCGAAGCCGCTGTCGGTACCCTTCGGAATCGCTTCGAGCCACTCGAGCCCGTCGTGTTCGCCGGCCTCGCGCAGCGTGAAGTTCTGATCGAGCGAGTTGCCGCCGACCAGCAGCGCGGCCGGCGTGCTGCCGAGCGCGGCGTCGAACTTCTTGACGCTCACCTGGCGCAGGTCTTCATCGTAGATCCAGACCTTTTCGCCGTCGCCGACGAGCAGCTGTGCGTAGGGCTTGGCGATCTGCCAGCGGAACTTGCCGGGACGCGAGATCATCATCTGCCCTGCCGACTGCTGCGGCTTCTTGCCGTTCTTGGCGACGACGATCTGCGCGAAATCGGCGCGCAGCGTCTTGGTCGTCTCAAGAAAACGGTGCAGCTTGTCTATCGCGCCGGCCTGGGCAACCTGCGCGGCGCACAGCGCAAGCGCGAAAAATAGACTTTTCATTTCAAGAACCTCGAATTAACCACGGCGGGCACAGCGAACACAGCGAGAAAGCAAGATGCGGTGGCGACCTGTTCGGCCACTCGCTGGTGGCGCCCAACAACAGACCCGGCACTCAAGTTTTTCGCCGCGCCCGCCGTGTTCGCCGTGGTTAACCGCCTTTTCCAATCTCATCAATTTTCTTCCTTGCGGGCGATGACCTCGCGGCCGCCGCGACCATCCATGGCTGAAACCAGCCCGGCCTTTTCCATCGCTTCGATGAGGCGCGCCGAGCGGTTGTAGCCGATTCGCAGATGGCGCTGAACCAGCGAAATCGACGCGCGGCGGTTCTTCATCACGATCTCGACCGCCTGATCGTAGAGCGCGTCGGACTCGGCGTCGGGCTGGCCGTCGCTGCTGCCGCCCTCGCCGTCGCCATCGTCGTCGATCCCGGCGCCGGTCAGCACGCCCTCGACGTAATCCGGCGCACCGGCGCTCTTGAGGTAATCGACGACGTGGTGCACCTCGTCGTCGTCGACGAAAGCGCCATGCACGCGAGTCGGATAGCCGGTACCGGGCGCGAGGTAAAGCATGTCGCCCTGGCCGAGCAGCGCTTCGGCGCCCATCTGGTCGAGGATCGTTCGCGAATCGATTTTGGACGAGACCTGGAACGACATCCGCGTCGGAATATTGGCCTTGATGAGGCCAGTGATCACGTCGACCGACGGCCGCTGCGTCGCCAGAATCAGGTGAATCCCCGCGGCGCGCGCCTTCTGCGCAAGACGCGCGATCAACTGCTCGACCTTCTTGCCGGCGACCATCATCAGGTCGGCGAGCTCGTCGATGACGACGACGATGTGCGGCATCGAGACGAGCGGCTCGGGCGTCTCGGGCGTCAGCGAGAACGGATTGGTCAGCTTGTTGCCGGCCTTTTCGGCGTCCTTGATGCGGTGGTTGAGACCGGCGATATTGCGCACGCCCATCGCCGACATCAATTTATAGCGTTTCTCCATTTCGCCGACGCACCAGTTGAGCGCGTTGGCGGCGTGCTTCATGTCGACGACGACCGGCGCCAGCAGATGCGGGATGCCTTCGTAGATCGACAGTTCAAGCATTTTGGGGTCGACCAGGATCAGCCGCACCTTGTCGGGCTCGGACTTGTAGAGCAAGGAGAGGATCATCGCGTTGATGCCGACCGACTTGCCCGAACCGGTCGTCCCGGCGACCAGCAGGTGCGGCATCTTGGCGAGGTCAACGACCACCGGATGGCCGCCGATGTCCTTGCCGAGCGTCATCGCCAGCGGCGAACTCATGTCGTGATAAGCGCGGCTCGAGATGATCTCCGACAGGCGGACGATCTGCCGCTTGGCGTTGGGCAGTTCGAGCGCCATGCACGACTTGCCGGGAACCGTTTCGACGACGCGGATCGAGACCATCGACAGCGCGCGCGCCATGTCCTTGGCGAGGTTGACGACCTGCGCGCCCTTGACGCCGACCGCCGGCTCGATTTCGTAGCGCGTGATCACCGGCCCCGGATACGCCGCCAGCACGCGCACCTCGACGCCGAAGTCGGCGAGCTTGCGCTCGATCAGACGCGACGTGTATTCGAGCGTCTCGGCGCTCACCGTATCGGTCTGCACCGCCGCCGGCTCGAGCAGGTGCAAGGGCGGCAGCATGCCGCCGGCGACCGCCTCGGGGAACAGCGGCACCTGGCGTTCGCGTTCGATTCGCTTCTCGACCTTGGCCGGCACCGGCGCCGGCGGCTCGGGCTTTTCGATGAAAATCGGTTCCTGCGTTTCGACGCGACGTTTCTGGACGACCACCACCGCGTCGCGCTCGCGCGCCACTTCGCGTCCGATGCGCCGGTCCTGCCAGCGATCGACGAGCGCGCGAACGGCGCCAAACGAGCCTTCGACCAGCGCGCCGAGACTCTCGACCAAAGACAACCACGAGACTCCCGAAAAGATGCTCCAGCCCAGCGCCCAGGCGGCGATCAGCGTCAGCGTCGCGCCCGTATAGCCGAGATAGCGCACCGCCAGCGCGCCGATCTCGATGCCCAGCATGCCGCCGGGCGCCAGCGGCAACGGCGCCTTGAGCGTATAGAAGCGCAGCGTCTCGAGCGCGCTGCTGGCGGCGATCAGCAACAGGAAGCCGGCGAGCGCGATGTAGAGCGGCCGGCGGTCGGCGGCGCGCACGCCGTCGAGGCGGCGATAGCCCCACCACACGAAAGCCATCAGCAGCACGATCCACCACCACGCCGACAGACCGAAGACGTAAAGCAGCAGGTCGGCGAGCCAGGCGCCGCCGCGCCCGGCCGGGTTGGCCAGCGTCGCGCCCTGCACCGCGTGCGACCAGCCCGGGTCGGTGCGCTGGTAACCCCACAGCGCCAGGCCGAGGAAAGCGGCGAGCGCGACCAGCGCCAGCCAGCGCGACTCCTGCAGCACGAGAACGATCTTCTCAGGCAACGGGCTGGGCGCGTCGTTCGTATCGCCGGTCCGGGCAGTGGTTTTGATCCGTGCAGCCATCAATCTCCGAAAACGCTGGGCAAAGCGTGATTATAGCCGGCCGGCGGCAATAACCGCAGGGCATCAAGCTCACGCGGCAGCTTTAGCCGCCGGGGAAACGAGCGGATTGGCGGTTATAATTTCCTCATCAACTCGCTGCGAAGGAAAGAAAAATGACCCAAACGACCCGCCATTGCCCGCTGCTGATCCTCGGTTCCGGCCCGGCCGGCTATACCGCTGCGGTCTATGCCGCGCGTGCCAACTTGAAGCCGGTGCTGATCACCGGCATGGCGCAGGGCGGCCAGCTGATGACCACCACCGACGTCGATAACTGGCCGGCCGACGCCCAGGGCGTGCAGGGGCCGGAGCTGATGCAGCGTTTCGAGGAGCACGCCAGGCGCTTTGAAACCGAGATCGTCTTCGACCACATCCATACCGCCCAATTGACCAGCAAGCCATTCACGCTGATCGGCGACGCCGGCACCTACACCTGCGACGCGCTGATCATCTGCACCGGCGCCTCGGCGCAGTATCTGGGATTGCCGTCGGAAGAGGCATTCTCGGGGCGCGGCGTTTCCGCCTGCGCGACCTGCGACGGCTTCTTCTACAAGAACAAGCCGGTGGCGGTGATCGGCGGCGGCAATACGGCGGTCGAGGAAGCGCTCTACCTCGCCAATATCGCCAGCCACGTGACGCTGGTGCATCGCCGCGACAAGCTGCGCAGCGAAAAAATCCTGCAGGACAAGCTCTTTGAAAAAGAGAAAGCCGGCAAGGTCACGATCAAGTGGAACAGCGCGCTCGACGAAATTCTGGGCGACGCGAGCGGCGTCACCGGAATGCGCGTCAAGAACGTCAAGACCGGCACCACCGAGGACGTCGCGCTCGACGGCGTCTTCATCGCCATCGGTCACAAGCCGAACACCGAGCTCTTCGTCGGCCAACTCGAAATGGAAAACGGCTACCTGGTGACCGGCGGCGGCCGCCAGGGCAACGCGACGGCCACCTCGATTGCCGGCGTCTTCGCCGCCGGCGACGTGCAGGATCACATCTACCGCCAGGCCTGCACTTCGGCGGGAACCGGCTGCATGGCCGCGCTCGACGCCGAGCGCTACCTCGACAGCCTGGCCGGCTGATGCCGCCGGGCGGCTGACTCGATCCGTCACCTTCATGAGCCAGCGGCCCGACCCCGACGATCTCGCGGCGTTCCAGGCGGCGGTCGACGGCGCGCGGCCGCTGCGCCCGGCCGGCCGCATCACTTTCGAGGCGCCCAAGCCGAGTGCTCGCCCGCGCCAGCGCGAACTCGACGAAGCCGCGGCGATCGCCGAATCGCTCGACTCGCCGCTCGACCTCGACGACCTGCTGGCGATCGGCGACGCCGACTCATTCCTGCGCGTCGGCCTGCCGCGCACCGTGTTGCGCGACCTGCGCCGCGGTCGCTGGGCGATCCAGCGCCATATCGACCTGCACGGGCTCAACCGGCACGAAGCGCACGACGAGGTGACGCTCTTTCTCGCCGAGGCGCTGGCCGCCGGCAAACGCTGCGTGCGCATCGTGCACGGCCGCGGCTACGGCTCGCCGGGCCGCGAAGGCATTCTGCGTCAGCTGGTCAAAGGCTGGCTGGCGCGCCGCCGCGACGTCCTCGCCTTCTGCCACGCGCCGTCGTGCGACGGCGGCCAAGGCGCGCTGTGGGTACTGCTCAAGGCCAGCACCGCGGCACAACGCTAAGGACTCGCTGATCAATTCGCCCCGTTCGGGCTGAGCCTGTCGAAGCCCCCTGCAACGCACTGATTTGTCTTGACCACCCTTCGACCGTTCGACCAGCTCACGGCCCAGGGCGAACGGACATCTTCACGGGGTAGGCCGTGGATGCCGCGAGAATCAAGGCGTTGGCGACGGGGTGCCAAAAAATGACCTTTTGGCGGCCTTGCAGACCAGCGTAAACGACAACGGCCCGCCAGATGGCGGGCCGTTGCGCAGGGGAAATCGCTTCAGACCGCTTCTTCGCCGGTCTCGCCGGTGCGGATGCGAACGACCTGGTCGACCGGCATCACGAAGATCTTGCCGTCGCCGATCTTGCCGGTGCGCGCGGCTTTGACGATCGAGTCGATGGCGATGTCGACCGACGCGTCGGGAACGACGATCTCGATCTTGACCTTGGGCAGGAAGTCGACGACGTACTCGGCGCCACGGTAGAGCTCGGTGTGCCCCTTCTGCCGACCGAAGCCCTTGACTTCGGTGACCGTCAAGCCGGAAACGCCGATCTCGGACAGCGCCTCGCGTACTTCGTCGAGTTTGAACGGTTTGATGATCGCTTCAATTTTCTTCATGACAATGGCTCCGGGGAATCGTGGCAACTGGTGGCAAATCGTAACAGAAATCGAGTCTCAGTAAGGGTCGCGGTAGCGGTTGGTGATCGGATAGCGCCAATCCTTGCCGAAACCGCGCTGGGTGACGCGAATACCGACCGGCGACTGACGCCGCTTGTACTCGCTGATCCGCAGCAGCCGAACGACGCGGCGAACGTCGGCCTCGGCATAGCCCTTGGCGATGATCTCGCGTGGACTCAAGTCTTTTTCCATATAGGCTTCGACGATCGCGTCGAGCACCTCGTAAGGCGGCAGATTGTCCTGGTCGACCTGCCCAGGCTTGAGCTCGGCCGACGGCGGGCGCGTGATGATGCGCTCGGGAATCGCGTAGGAAACCGTGTTGCGCCAGCGCGAAATGCGGTAGACGAGCGTCTTGGCGATGTCCTTGATCACCGCAAAACCGCCGGCCATATCGCCGTAAAGCGTGCAGTAGCCGACCGCCATTTCGGACTTATTGCCGGTGGTCAGCACCAGCGAACCGCTCTTGTTCGAAAGCGCCATCAGGATCATGCCGCGGATTCGCGCCTGCAGGTTCTCTTCGGTGGTGTCGGCCGGCAGGCCGGCAAACTCCTTCTCAAGCAGCGCCGAAAAGGTCTGCATCGCCGGCTCGATGGCGATCTCGTCGTAACGCACGCCGAGCAGACGGATCATTTCGCGCGAATCGGCGAGGCTGATTTCCGCCGTATAAGGTGAAGGCATCATCACCGCGCGAACCTTGTCGGCGCCCAGCGCATCGACGGCGACGCACAGCGTCAGCGCCGAATCGATGCCGCCCGAAAGGCCGATGATGGCGCCGGGAAAACCGTTCTTGCCCAGATAATCGCGAACGCCGAGAACCAGCGCCTGATAGACCTCGGCTTCGACTTGCTGTTCGGCGACGATCAGCCCGGGCTGCAACTGGCCGCCCGCAAACTCGATCAGGCTCAGCGCTTCTTCGAACTTGGGCAACTGGCAGCGCACTTCGCCGTGCGCGTCGAGCGCGAACGAGCCGCCGTCGAAGACGAGCTCGTCCTGGCCGCCGACCAGATTGGCGTAGATCACCGGCAAGCCGGTGGCGGCGACCCGCTCGCGCAACACCTCGGTACGCAGCAGCTGCTTGCCGACGTGATACGGCGACGCGTTGAGCACCAGCAGCAGCTCGGCGCCCGCTTCGCGCGCCTGATCGGCGCTGCCCGCTTCCCAGACGTCGGCGCAGATATTGATGCCGCAGCGAACGCCCTTGAGCTCGACGACGCAAGGCGAGTCGCCCGACTCGAAGTAACGCTCCTCGTCGAACACCTCGTAGTTGGGAAGCCGCTGCTTGAGGTAGGAGGCGACGCGAACGCCGTCGGCGATCAGCGTCGCGGCGTTGAAGCAGTCGCCGCCTTTGCTCAGCGGATGGCCGACGAGGACGGCGATGCCGTGCACCGCGGCGGCCAGCGCATCGAGCTCGCGCTCGCAGGCATCGTAAAAGTCTTCGCGCAGCAGCAGGTCTTCGGGCGGATAGCCGCAGAGCACGAGTTCAGGCGTGAGCAGCAGGTCGGCACCTTGCGCCTTGGCGCGCTGGGCAAAATCGATGATTCGCGCGGCGTTACCCGAAAGGTCACCGACCGTCGCGTTGATTTGGGCAATTGCGATCTTGAGTGTCATGGGCGTAACTATAAACGATAGTTCGCCGCTTCAGAACGGGGACCGCCGCTACACCGGCAATTTCGCTCAATTTCGCAGCCGCCGGCGGCGGTTTCACCAAGTCATGAATCCATTCACCCGCCCGAGCTCACATCGCCAGCGTTCGCGTCGCGCCGCAATCGTCGATGCCGAGCAGGCAGAAACCGGGATGCCGGTGGACGATCTGGCCAGTCGCCGAATCCATCAGGTTCTGCGACATCGCCAGCAGCGTCAGCGCGGCCAGATGAATCTGACCGAGGTAGTTGATGTTGTGCAGGCGGCAGACGTCGCCGGTGCGCATCGCCAGTTCGACGGTCGGCAGAACGGTTTCGATCGAGTCGTTGCGTTGCAGCGTGAGATTGAGCATGGCAGCCTCCTGTATCGGCATACCGGGCCGCGCGATCAAAGCGGCGGCGACAGTTCAGTCAACGGCCGTCGGCGCGGCAACTTGAGGATGCTTACGACGCGCTCCAGGCCGCCAAAAACTCGCGCCAGTGCGGCTTGTCGAGCCGCTCGAGCTCGCCGCGAACAAAATCGATCTCGACCTCGTAATCGTCGCGCGAAAGCTCGCCGCGCATCAGCCGGAAGCGCAAGGAAACGAGGTAGGTGTTCATCACGTCGGTTTCGCAGTAGTCTCGGATTTCAGCGATTCTCCCGCCCTGCCACGCCTCCCAGACCTTGCTGCCGTCCATTCCGAGCTTGCCAGGAAAGCCGATCAGCTTGGCCAGCGCATCGAGCGGAACGTTGGCGCGCGGCTGGTACATCGCCAGCAGGTCCATCAGATCGAGGTGGCGCGTGTGGTAGCGGCTGATGTAGTTGTTCCACTTGAAGTCGCGCGAATCGGCGTAGTCGCCGTCGCCCAGGTCCCAGTAGCGCGGCGCGACGATGCCGTGAATCAGCCCGCGGTAGTGCAGCACCGGCAGGTCGAAACCGCCGCCGTTCCAGGAGACGATCTGCGGCGAGAATTTCTCGATGCCGTCGAAGAAGCGCTGGATGATTTCCCCTTCGCTGTGCTCGGGTTCGGCCAGCGACCACACGCGCAGGTCGTGGCCGACGCGCAGCGCGCACGAAATCACCGCGATGCGCTGCAAGTGCAGCGGCAGAAAATCGGTGCCGTTCTGCGCGCGCCGCTGCTGGAAAGCCAGCTCGGCGACCTCGTCGTCGGACAGCGAGGAATCGAGGTCGTGCAGACGCCGAATCCCGGCGACGTCGGGGATGGTTTCAATGTCGAAAACGAGGACGGGTTTCATAGGACGGTTATGGAAATTAGGTTTTCAGGATGGGTCGCCGGGAGTATGAGGTACTTCCGGCTGACGGGGGCTTTTTCGGGCAAGGGAAACTGGAGCAGGTTAAGGACGGGTTACAACCCAAAGCAAGAATTCCCTATTTGGAAAAGCGAACATTTGGGAACGTTGGAACTCAACGGTGGTTGTATGCTGTCCGGTCTAATGTTGGATTAGGCGTTCGCAATATCTTGTGGCGGGTGCGGCTTTTGTATGGCGCGTAGCCGAGTCATTACAGTATCCCCGTACGGGGTAAGCGTCCAATAGGTTGCCGTGTCCTTAACACTCCGACTCTTCGTGCTCTTGGTAATCAGGCCTAGCGCGCGAAGCTGAATCTTTATGGTCTGAAAATCGTCACTATCAACGCGGAAATTCATAAGCACTAGGTCTTTGAATCCATTTACCATCTTCAATTCCGAACGCCCTAGATCACTGACTAGCCTATTCAGAGCCTTGGCTAGATCGCCTTCCGAGGCTTCATTAATCATTAGCGGCGACACAACCGAAAAAATGTAATCCCACTCTGCCTTAACTGTCGCTTGATAGTTGCTACCGCGATAATCGTACTTGTCGGGGGAGGCTACAAAGGTGTAGTTGATTTCAAAGGTATCCTCGCCTTGAGCGAATCGCTTCGTTCCTTCCGGACCATGGGTGCTCGCGGCCAAAAGTTCCTGTTGAAGTTCCTCAATACGGCGGCGCAAACCGAGGATCTCTTCTGTCGCACTTTCATCAGGAACAAGGTCGCCTCGCACCCAACCTATGCCAGGATTGCTCTTAACCAGCTTAACCAAGCTTCGACTGACCTGACTGCCAAGATCGGAAGGGTTATCCCAGAAGCGGCACATCTTCTTCTGCACAAAATCTTGAAATGCACCTAATTTGGCCTTCCCCTCATCTGTAACCTCGCAACGATTCGCTACAAGCTGGCCAGGGCTACGGTGAACGAAGCCAATGATCGGCTTGCCTGTATCGAGTGCGTATCGGTACTCCATCTCGGTATAGCTGAACCCGTCAGGGCCGATGGAGCCATACCTGCCGGCGATGATGACCATGTAGTAGTCACAGTCATCAATAACCTTCTTGATGAGTGTCCATTGATCTTCACTCGCAGCCGGGAACAATTCCATCCCAGCGGGAATACAGTCGAGTTCCAACAATGCCTGAATAACCTCTTGGCGCTCATCTTGGAGATCGGCGTATGTGGAACTGATAAAGACCTGATATCGTTTATCCATTAGGCATTCAAGGTTCTAATTTATAGCAGACGAAAAATCCGTCCAACATCCTGGAGCACAGGACAAGCCGAACCGTGCGCAAGATGACTACCGACTTTCCAGAAGCCGTCATCATACCCTCGCGCAAAGACTTCGCTTAAGCGCAAGTCATCAGCGTGATTGAATTTGAGACCTGTCGCGAACGGAGAGGCTTTGTTCTGCCTTGACGGCAGACCAACACCAATCGCAGCTTCTTCCCTTGGCGGCTAAACTCAGACGCAGCCCCCCCTGTGGAGCGCCGAGCAACGCGGGCGAGCCGGGGGAAGTCGGCGAGCGCTGTCTGAGCCCCGCCGGGGCGAGTTGCGCAGCCGCCCGGCTTGACGAGTAGCGCAGGGAAGTCGGCGCAGCCGACCGCGGAGCCGGGGGTCGCCTTTTCTTTGGTAACTTTCTTTTGGCGACGCAAAAGAAAGCTACCCGCCGTCAAGGCGGAACACAGCGCGTCCGTGAGCACCAAGGTCGGATTCGCCCGGCAAGCCGGGCTCCTACAGCCGGAAATTACCTCTGCTTGGGCACGCGTTCCAAACCTCAGCCCGGAAAGACCCCGGTCGATAGGTAGCGGTCGCCGCGGTCGCAGACGATGGTGACGATCGTCGCGTTCTCGGCTTCGCGCGCCAGCCGCAGCGCGACGGCGAGTGCGCCGCCCGACGAGATGCCGGCGAAGATTCCCTCTTCGGCAGCGAGCCGCCGCGTCATTTCCTCGGCGTCGCCCTGCGCCACCGATTCGACGCGGTCGACGCGCGAGCGGTCGAAGATTTTCGGCAGGTATTCTTCGGGCCACTTGCGGATTCCCGGAATTTGCGAACCCGGCTCGGGCTGGCAGCCGACGATGCAGACCGCCGGATTCTGTTCCTTGAGATAGCGCGAGACGCCCATGATCGTCCCGGTCGTCCCCATGCTGCTCACGAAGTGCGTGACTCGGCCCTGCGTCTCCTGCCAGATTTCGGGGCCGGTACCTTCATAGTGCGCCTGCGGGTTGTCCATGTTGGCGAACTGGTCGAGGATGATTCCGCGCCCCTCGCCCTGCATCTTCTCGGCGACGTCGCGCGCGAGCTCCATGCCACCGTCGCGCGGCGTCAGCACCAGTTCGGCGCCGTAGGCGCGCATCGTCTGCCGGCGCTCGACGCTCTGGTTCTCGGGCATCACCAGGATCATTCGATAGCCGCCGATCGCCGCCGCCATCGCCAGCGCGATTCCGGTATTGCCCGACGTCGCTTCGATCAGCGTGTCGCCGGGCTTGATCTCGCCGCGCCGCTGCGCATTGCGAACCATTGACAGCGCCGGCCGGTCCTTGACCGAACCGGCCGGGTTGTTGCCTTCGAGCTTGGCCAGGATGACGTTGCCGCGTGCCTCGCAGTCGGCGCCGGGAAGGCGTTTGAGGCGAACCAGCGGCGTCTGGCCGACATAATCTTCGAGCGTCTTATACATGGGAATTCAACCATTTAACGTAGTGCGCAACGCCCTCTTCGACGCTGGCAAAGGAGTCCGTATAACCTGCGGCGCGCAGTCTGGAAAGGTCGGCCTGGGTGAAGCTCTGGTACTTGCCGCGCAGCGCGTCGGGGAACGGGATGTACTCGATGAAGCCCTGTTTGAGCAGCGCTTCGAGCGACTGCGCCGGTTCGCCGGCGAGCGCGCGGCAGCTATTGACGTTGGCCGCGGCCAGCTCGTTGAAGCTCTGCGCGCGACCGGTGCCGAGGTTGAAGATCCCCGAACGCTGCGGGTGGTCAAGAAAGTAGAGATTGACCTTGGCGACGTCGCCGACGTAAACGAAATCACGCTTCTGCTCGCCGTGACCGTAGCCGTCGCAGCCCTCGAACAGCTTGACCTTGCGCTCGGCAAGAAACTGGTTGTAGTGATGGAAAGCGACCGACGCCATGCGCCCCTTGTGCGACTCGCGCGGACCGTAAACGTTGAAGTAGCGGAAGCCGACGATCTGCGAATTTTTCCCCTGTGCCTTGGCCAAACGCTGGCGGACGATCTGGTCAAACAGGAACTTCGAATAGCCATAGACGTTGAGCGGCGATTCAAACTGCCGCTCCTCGCGAAATTCGCTGGAACCGCCGTAGGTCGCCGCGCTCGACGCGTAAAGGAACTGGACCTTCTGCGCCAGACACCAGTCGAGCATCGCCAGCGAATAGCGGAAGTTGTTCTCCATCATGTAGTGGCCGTCGGACTCCATGGTGTCCGAACAGGCGCCTTCGTGGAAAATCGCCTTGACCTGGCCGTCGAAGTCGCCGGCGGTGAGGCGCTCGATGAATACCTCTTTGTCGAGGTAATCGGCGATCTCGCAATCGACCAGATTCTTGAACTTGTCGGCGCGCGTCAGGTTATCGACGGCGATGATGTTGGTGACGCCGCGGTCGTTGAGCGCTTTGACCAGGTTGGAGCCAATAAAACCTGCCGCTCCAGTCACGATGGTATACATATTAAATCTCCCGGCAGGTTTCAGTGCAGGCTAATGCGCCCCGGCGCGTTACGCCGGAGTTCAAACCGAGGCACTCGGTTTCAGTGCAGGCTAATGCGCAATTGCGCGTTACGCCGGAGCTAAAACCGGCTGCGCCAGTAACTATTGTGTACATGAACTTTCCTCAGTTGAGTGCGACATCGAGCTCATCGCGCGTGACGACCGCGGTGCCGAGCTTGCCGACGACGACGCCGGCAGCGACGTTGGCGACATGAATCGCCCGTTCCCAATCAGCGCCATTGGCGAGCATCACCGCCAGCGTCGCGATCACCGTGTCTCCCGCGCCCGAAACGTCGAACACTTCGCGCGCCACAGCCTTCTCGTGCACCGTTCCGCCCGCGTGAAAGAGCGTCATTCCCTCCTCGCTGCGCGTCACCAGCAGCGCCTGCAGATCGAGTTCAGTGCGCAATGCGTTGGCCTTGCGCTCGAGTTCTGCATCGTCCTTCCAGCGGCCGACGACCTCGCGCATCTCCGAGCGGTTGGGCGTGATGATCGTCGCGCCGGCGTAACTCGCGTAATCGTCGCCCTTCGGATCGACCAGCACGATCTTGCCGGCAGCGCGCGCCAGGCCGATCATCTCGCTGATGTGCGCGAGGCCGCCCTTGCCGTAGTCGGAAAAAACCACCGCATCGCAATCGGGCAAGCGCTGCGCGAACTCCGAAAGTTTGGCGCGCAACGCCTCATGCGACGGACTCGTCTCGAAATCGATGCGCAGCAACTGCTGCTGCCGGCCGATCACGCGCAGCTTGACGGTCGTATCGACCGCGTCGTCGATATGCAGGCTGGCGTCGATGCCGCCCTCGTGCATCAGACGCTTGAGCGTGACGCCGGCCTCGTCGTTGCCGACCAGCGCCAGCAGCGACACCTTGGCGCCAAGCGCCGCGGCATTGCGCGCGACGTTGGCGGCGCCGCCCGGACGCTCCTCGCTGCGCTCGACCTTGACGATCGGCACCGGCGCCTCGGGCGAAATGCGCGAAACGTCGCCGAACCAGTAACGGTCGAGCATCACGTCGCCGACGATGAGCAGGCGAACGGCCGAAAGATTCCCCAGATTCATGCAAAAGTCCTTGCGCCGCTAGGGCGTCAAATCGAATTCTTCGGTGCGCTTGGGCGAATAGCTCTCCCAGCCGCCGCAAGCCGGACAGCGCCAGTAGAACTGGCGCGCCTTGAAGCCGCAATTATCGCACCGATAACGCGCCAGACGGCGCGTGTAGCCGTGCACGATGCTCTTGGCGAGGTCGAGATCGGGGCGTGCTTCGGGGGTGGCGACGAGCAGCCTGGCGTCGATCAGCTTGTCGAAACCGAGCAGCGTCGGGTTGCGCTTGAGTTCGTCGCGCACCAGGCAATACGCGGCTTCGGCGCCTTCGCTCTCGAGCACCAGCTGAAAGACGACGTCGAGCAGATCGAGCGAGGGGTAATGTTCAAGATAGCCGCGCAGCAGTTGCAAGCCTTCGTTGCGCCGCTCGAGGTGGCGGAAGGCGTCGAGCAGACGCTGTGCGACCAGCGCCAGATACGCCGGGTCCTGCTGTTCGATGCGCTGCCAGCAGGCAATCGCTTCTTCGCTGCGCTCCTGCTGCGCCTCGATGTCGCCCTGCAGCAAGCTCGCGCGTACGCATTTGCGGTTCTTCTCGAGCGCCGTCTTGAGGTGGCCAGCAGCCACTTCGGGGCGCGAGCGGATCATTTCGGCGGCGGCCAGTTCGCAGTAATACTCGGCGATCTCCTTTTGCGAGGCGATCTCGGGCAGTTCGGCGGCGATCGCAATCGCCTTCTCCCAGTCCTTCTCGAGCTGATAGATTTCGAGCAGATTGCGCTTGGCGTCCTTGACCCGCGGCGAATCGAGCAGGCGGTCGAAGACCTCCTCGGCGCGGTCGAGCAGGCCGGCCTTGAGATAGTCCTGGCCGAGCTCGGACAGCGCTTGCAGCTTGATGTCCTGCGCCAGGTCGTCGCGCTCGACGAGATTCTGATGCATGCGGATCGCGCGCTCGGTTTCGCCGCGACGGCGGAACAGGCTGCCGAGCGCGAAATGCAGTTCGATGGTCTGCGGGTCAACCTTGACGGCATCGACGAAGGACTCGATGGCACGGTCGGGCTGCTCGTTGAGCAGGAAATTGAGCCCCTGAAAATACGACCTCGGCAGCGACCGCGATTCTTTGACCAGATGGCGGATATCGACTCGCGCCGCGGCCCAGCCGAGCACGAAGAAGAGCGGAAAAAAGAGGAGTTGCCAGTACTCGAATTCAATCATTTTGGTGGCGACACTTCATTCAAATGTTCGGTGACTGCTTATCCCGAGATAAGGCAATTAACCACGACGGACACAACGAACACAACGCAAAGCGAATCCCGTGGGCGCGTAGGACAACGAAAGGCTATAGCGCTATACCAAACCGCATTCCGTTGAAATTTTCACTCTATGAATTTCGTCGTGCCCGTTGTGCTCGTTGTGGTTCAACTGTTTTTTCCCGGTTGATTCGCTACACGCCTCAGGCGCGACACTTCGCGGCGCAAGCCGAAAACCGTGCCGAGCAGCGACAACGCACCAAGCGCTGCGCCGCCCGCGAAGAAAGCGAGAACGATGATGATCAGCGGCGCCTGCCAGGCGGTGTCGAAGAAGAAGCGAACGCTCACCGGATCCGAGTTCTTGAGCGCAAAGGCGAGCAGGAACAGGAAAATGAAAATTCGACAGCCCCACAGCAGGACTCGCATCGGTCAACCTCCAGCAATGAAAAGGGCGGCAACTCTCGTTGCCGCCCGCAGTGTGATGCACTAAAGAAGCTTTGTCATTCAGACCGCGTTGAGCGCGCTATCGACACGCTCACGCAGTTCCTTGCCGGCCTTGAAATGCGGCACCCATTTTTCCGGGACACTCACCTTATCCCCGGACTTGGGGTTACGGCCGACGCGCGGCGGGCGGTAGTTGAGAGAAAAACTGCCGAACCCGCGAATCTCGATACGATCGCCTTTGGCCAAAACCTCGGACATCGCATCGAGAATCATTTTGACCGCAAAATCTGCGTCCTTCGCGACCAGTTGCGGAAAACGCTCCGCCAGCCGCGCTATCAGATCTGACTTGGTCATGCTTCAAACCTTATTGCGGGTTGTTGAGCTTGGCTTTCAGCAACGCACCAAGGTTGGTCGTACCCGAGCTCATGCTGCTGTCTGCAGAGAACTTCTGCATCGCTTCATGTTGCTCGGCCTGATCCTTGGCTTTGATCGACAGATTGATCGAACGCGTCTTGCGGTCGATGTTGATGATCATCGCTTCGATCTCGTCACCTTCCTTGTAGACCTTGGTCAGATCGTCGATACGGTCACGCGACACTTCGGAAGCGCGCAGATAGCCTTCCATGTCGCCGTCGAGGTTGACGATCGCACCGCGCGCGTCAAGCGACTTGATGGTGCCCTTGACGATGGCGTTCTTCTCGTGCGTGGCGATGAAGCTGGTGTAGGGATCGCCGTCGAGCTGCTTGATGCCCAGCGAGATGCGCTCTTTTTCCGTATCGATGGCCAGAACGACGGCTTCGACTTCGTCGCCCTTCTTGAAGTTGCGGATCGCTTCTTCGCCCGGGATCGACCACGACAGGTCGGACAGGTGAACCAGACCGTCGATGCCGCCCGGCAGGCCGATGAAGACACCGAAGTCGGTAATCGACTTGATCGCGCCGCGGACCTTGTCGCCCTTCTTCTGGTTCATCGAGAACTCGTCCCACGGATTGGCAGCGCACTGCTTCATACCCAGCGAGATGCGGCGACGCTCTTCGTCGATTTCGAGGATCATCACTTCGACTTCGTCGCCGAGTTGAACGACCTTGGACGGATGAACGTTCTTGTTGGTCCAGTCCATTTCGGAGACGTGCACCAGGCCTTCGATACCCTGCTCGATTTCGACGAAGGCGCCGTAGTCGGTGAGGTTGGTGACCTTGCCGAAGAGACGCGTGCTTTGCGGGTAGCGACGCGAGATGCCGACCCACGGATCTTCGCCGAGCTGCTTGAGACCGAGCGAGACGCGGTTCTTTTCCTGGTCGAACTTGAGGATCTTGGCTTGCACTTCGTCGCCGACGGCCAGAACTTCGGACGGGTGACGGACGCGGCGCCAGGCCAGATCGGTGATGTGCAGCAGGCCATCGATGCCGCCCAGGTCGACGAATGCGCCGTAGTCGGTGATGTTCTTGACGATGCCCTTGACGATGCTGCCTTCCTTGAGGTTCGAGAGCAGCGCTTCGCGCTCTTCACCGACCGAAGCTTCGAGCACGGCGCGACGCGAAACGACGACGTTGTTGCGCTTGCGGTCGAGCTTGATGACCTTGAATTCGTAGGTTTTGCCTTCGTACGGCGTGGTGTCCTTGACCGGACGCATGTCGACCAGCGAACCGGGCAGGAAAGCGCGAACGCTGTTGGCCATGACGGTCAGACCGCCCTTGACCTTGCCGGTGATGGTACCGGTGACCAGCGTGCCTTCGTTGAGCGCGGCTTCGAGGTAGTTCCACGCGGCGACACGCTTGGCGCGCTCGCGCGACAGGCGGGTTTCGCCAAAACCGTTTTCAAGCTGCTCGATGGCGACTTGGGTGAAATCGCCGACCTTGACTTCGAGTTCGCCGGCGTCGCTCAGGAATTCTTCACGATCGATGTAGCTTTCGGACTTGAGTCCGGCATTGACGACGACAAAGTTCTGGTCGATACGAACGACTTCCGCCGTGATGACCTCGCCCTGGCGCATTTCCTGGCGCGCGAGGCTGGCTTCGAAAAGATCGGCAAAACTTTCTTGATTAACTGGAGTGGCTGACATGTGTGGGGGACCTGACCGCGGAATTGCGGGAAATGTAAAAAAACGTCGCCGATCAAGACCGCCCGCCGGAGGCAAACCCTGAGGGTTCGCCGCCCTGCCCGAAGGGCGAGCGCACGGTCAAAACCGGCAACACCTTGGACGCGCGGCAGCTGCCGCAACGCTTGCTACAAAACTCGACTACTGTGCTACGACTTGTTCCACGACAACACCTGCTCGACCGTCGCAGCGATGGTCAACTCGGTGGTATCGAGCAATTTTGCATCGGCTTCTTGCTGCAGCGGCGCGACGCTACGCCGACTATCGCGCTCGTCGCGTTCACGCAAGTCCAGCAAAAGAGGTCGGATATTAGCAGCGATTCCTTTTTCGATCAACTGCTTATAGCGCCTTTGCGCGCGTACCTCGACGCTCGCGGTGAGGAAGACCTTGGTCTTGGCGTCGGGAAAGACCACCGACCCCATGTCGCGCCCGTCGGCAACCAGGCCCGGCGCTTGGCGGAAGACGCGCTGGCGGAAAAGCAACGCCGAGCGCACGGCGGGCAACGCGGCGACCTGCGAGGCACCCGACGAGATGTCTTCGTGGCGGATCGCTTCGCCGACCTCTTCGCCAGAGAGTTTGATCGAGTTTTCGCCGAACACCACGTCGAGTCCGGCGGCGATATTGGCGACGCGCGCTTCGTCGTCCCACGCCACGCCGGCGCGACGCGCGGCGAGCGCGGTCAATCGGTAGAGCGCGCCCGAATCGAGATAATGCCAGCCCAGAGTTGCGGCGACGCGCGCGGCGATGGTCCCCTTGCCCGACGCCGACGGTCCGTCGATGGCGATCACCGGAACCGGACGCGTGAGCGTCGCGAGGCGTTCGAAGTAGTCGGGAAAAGTCTTGGCGACGCACCCGGGATCGTTGATGCGTAGCGTCGTCGCCATTGAGGCCAGCGAAAAACACATGGCGATGCGGTGATCGTCGTAGGTGTCGATGCCTGCGTAAGGCGTCAGCAACGCGCCGCGCGGCGGCTCGATGCGCAGAAAGTCGGCGCCTGCGCAGACGGTCGCGCCGAGTTTGGAGAGCTCGGTCGCCATCGCCGCGATGCGGTCGGTTTCCTTGACCCGCCAGCTCGCGATATTGTTGAGCGTGGTCGGCCCCTCGGCAAACAGCGCCGTCGTCGCCAGCGTCATCGCGGCGTCGGGAATCGAATTGCAGTCGATCTCGATGCCGCGCAGCTTGCCGGCCGCCGGCGCGCTGGCCTCGATCCAGTTCGGCCCGACTTCGATTCGCGCGCCCATCAGCGCCAGCGCTTCGGCAAAGCGAACGTCGCCCTGGATCGAATCGCGACCGACGCCCTCGACGCGCAGCGGACCGCCGCCGATCGCGCCGAGCGCCAAAAAATAGGACGCCGACGAGGCGTCGCCCTCGACCTCGACCACGCCCGGCGAACGGTATCTTGACCCGGCCGGAATCGTAAAACGCTGCCAGCCTTCGCGCAGCACATGCACGCCAAAGCGCGCCATGGTCGCCAGCGTGATTTCGATGTAGGGCTTGGACGTCAGCTCGCCGACGACTTCGACGCTCGTCTCGACGCCGGTCAGCGGCAGCGCCATCAAAAGCCCGGTCAGAAACTGGCTCGAAACGTCGCCGCGAACGCGCACCACGCCGCCAGGGCGGATCGTCGCCGGAGCAATCTCGAGCGGCGGAAAACCCTCGCGCTCAAGACAGGCGATGTCGGCGCCGAGCTCGCGCAGCGCTTCGACGAGATCGCCGATCGGCCGCTCGTGCATGCGCGGCACGCCCGACAGCTGGTAGTGGCCACCCGACAGCGCCAAGACCGCGGTCAGCGAGCGGAAGGCGGTGCCGGCGTTGCCCAGGAACAGTTCGGCGTCCTTGATCGGAAAAACGCCGCCGGCGCCGCACACGCGAAAAGCGCCGCCACCGAGCGGTTCGACATCGACGCCAAGCGCCTCAAGCGCATCGAGCATGCGCGCCGTATCGTCGGACTCGAGCAGCTCGCGAATTTCAGTTTCGCCGTCGGCGAGCGCGGCGAGCAAGAGCACGCGATTGGAGATGCTCTTCGAGCCCGGCAAACGCAGCGTCCCCAGCGCGCCAAGCAACGGCGGCAAATCGACATAGTCGGTCATCGAAGCTGTCCTTCGCCCCAGTTGCGCCGGGCGTTGCGGGCAAGCGCGAAGGTACATTCCAAGGCATCGCCGTCGCCGCGCTGCAGCGCGTCACGCATCTCGTCGAGTTGGGCGCGGTAACGGTCGAGTTCGTCGAGCAGCGCGACGCGATTGGCCAGACAAATGTCGCGCCACATTTCCGGATGGCTCGCGGCAATCCGCGTGAAATCGCGAAAACCGCTTGCCGCGTAGGAAAACAACAGGTCGTGGTTGTCGCGCAGCGCCAGGTCATTGACCAGCGCGAACGAGAGCAGATGCGGCAGATGGCTGACCGCGGCGAAGATGCGGTCGTGCTGCTGCGCGTCGAGCTCATGGATCAGCGCGCCGCACCACTCCCACGCCGATCGAACGCGCGCAACGTTGAGCACGGTGTTCTCGGGCAAGGGCGTGAGAACGACTTTCTTGTCGCGGTAAAGATCGGCGCGAGCGGCACCGGCGCCGCTGTTTTCGGCGCCGGCGATCGGATGCGCCGGAACGAACTGGGCGATCCGCTCAGCAAAGGCGCTGCGTGCCACGGCAACAACGTCGGACTTGGTACTGCCGCCGTCGGTGACCACCGTTTCGGGTCCCAGATAAGGCGCGATGCGCGCCATGATCTCGGCCATTTGGCCGACCGGCGTCGCGATCAGCACCAGGTCGGCGTCGGCGACTTCCTGTCCGGCGTTGGCGCCAACGCGGTCGATGATGCCCAGGTCGAGCGCCTGCGTCAGCGTCGCCAGGCTGCGGCCAAAACCGACGACCTCATCGACCTGCTCGGCGGCCTTGAGCCCGAGCGCAAACGAACCGCCGATCAGGCCGACGCCGAAGACGACGACCTTGCCAAATTCAGGCCGAGCTCCCGTCAGCGAACTCATCAGCGCGCCTGACCGGGTGATACGGCGCGAACATAGGGCAATGACTGATCACAAAGAGTCATTTTCGGTCCTTGAAAAGCCAATTAGTAAACAGCGACAGGGTACGAGCCAAGCACCTTGAGATACGCCGCGCGCCGGCCAAGCTCGGCGAGCGCCGTGGCCACCGCCGGATCGTCGCGATGGCCTTCGACATCAACGAAGAAGACGTATTCCCACAGGGTATGGCGAGCCGGCCGCGATTCGAGCCGGGTCATCGACACGCCAGCCTCGGCAAATGGCGCAAGCAGCGTACTGAGCGCACCGGTCTGGTTGGTCGTCGACATGATCAAGGAGGTCTTGTCGCGCCCCGAAGCGCCCGAATCCTGGCGACCGAGAACGACAAAGCGCGTCGTATTGTTCGGTTCATCCTCGATGCTGCTGGCCAGCAACGGCAACTCGTAGCGCTGCGCCGCAGCGTCGCCGGCGATCGCCGCCGCCGTCGGGTCGGCCGCCGCCATTTGCGCCGCCAGCGAGTTGCTGGCGACCGAGACGCGCGCCACGCCGGGCAGCATGCGGTTGAGCCACTCGTGACACTGCGCCAGCGACTGGGCATGCGAGTAGACGGTCTTGACGTCGGCCAGCGCTGCCGCATGGGTCATCAGGTTATGGTGGATGCGCAGGACGACCTCGCCGCAAATCTTGAGCGGCGTGTTGAGCAACAGGTCGAGCGTGCGGCCGATCGCGCCTTCGGTCGAATTTTCGATCGGCGCCACCGCGTAATCCGCATGACCGGCTTCGACTTCGCGAAACACATCGTCGATCGAGACCTGCGGCACCAGACGTGCGGCATGGCCGAAGTGCTTGGTCGCAGCACTCTCCGAAAAGGTACCGAGCGGCCCCAGGAAGGCGATGCCAAGCGGCTGTTCAAGCGACAGGCAGGCCGACATCACTTCACGAAAGAACCAGGTGACGCTGTCGTCGGGCAGCGGCCCCGGATTGATCTGCCTAATCCGGCGCAACACCTGCGCCTCGCGCTCGGGGCGATAGACGAATCCCGCCTCGCCGTGCTGCGCCTTGATTTCGCCAACCTGCTGCGCACACCTTGCGCGGCGGTTGAGCAGCTCAAGCAACTGAGCGTCGATGGCGTCGATCTCGGTGCGCATGACCGAGAGTTTTTGTTGCAGATCGTCGTTCATGATTGGCATCCTGCACGTACCGGCCGTTGATACGGCCGCCCCTTACTGAGCAGCATCGTCGGGAGCATCACCCGGCTCTTGGGTATTTTCCTGAGCGCTGTCAGCGCCATTCTCCGAATCATCCTCGGTTTCGACGACTTTTTCGAGGCCAGCGAGCTTCTCACCGGCGTCGAGCGAAATGAGCGTCACCCCCTGCGTCGCGCGGCCCAGTTCGCGGATCTCGGCAACCCGGGTGCGGATCAGTACGCCGCCGGTGGTGATCAGCATGATTTCGTCGGTGTCCTCAACCAGACGCGCGGCGACGACCTTGCCGTTGCGTTCGCTGGCGGCAATGGCGATCACCCCTTGCGTGCCGCGGCCCGAATGGCGGAAGTCGGCGAGCACGGTGCGCTTGCCGAAACCGTTTTCGGTGGCAACCAGAACCGTCTGCTGATGGTTGTCGGCAACCAGCAAGGAGAGCACGCGCTGGTCCTTGCCCAGTTTCATTCCGCGCACGCCGCGCGCGGTGCGGCCCATCGGCCTGACGTCTTCCTCGTCGAACCAGACCGCCTTGCCGGCGTCGGAAACCAGAACGATGTCCTGCGTCCCGTTGGTAATCTCGGCGCCGATCAGGAAATCGTCGTCGTCGAGCGCGACCGCGATGATTCCGGCCTTGCGCGGATTGGAAAAGTCGGAGAGCGGCGTCTTCTTGACCGTTCCCTGCGAAGTACACAGGAAGATGTAACGGTCTTCGGTAAACTCCTTGATCGACAGGATGGCGTTGATCTGCTCGCCGTCTTCGAGCGGGAACATATTGACGATCGGCTTGCCGCGACCGGCACGCGTGCCCTGCGGCACTTCATAGACCTTGAGCCAGTAGACGCGGCCGCGGTTCGAGAAGCAGAGAATATAGTCGTGGGTATTGGCGATGAACAGGTGGTCGACGAAATCGTCTTCCTTGACCGCCGCCGCCTGCTTGCCACGCCCGCCGCGACGTTGCGCCTTGTATTCGGTAAGCGGCTGCGACTTGACGTAGCCGGTATGCGAGAGCGTCACCACCATATCCTGCGGCGTGATGAAATCCTCGACCCCGAGGTCCTGCGTATTGACGACGATCTCCGATCGCCGCTTGTCGCCGAACTGGGCGCGGATTCCGGTCAATTCTTCGACGATGATTTCGCTGATTCGCTCCGGGCGCGCCAAGATGTCCATCAGATCGGCGATGCGCTCGAGCAGTTCGGCAAAATCGGCGACGATCTTGTCGCGTTCAAGACCGGTCAGGCGCTGCAAGCGCAGCTCGAGAATCGCCTGCGCCTGCGCCTCGGACAACAGATAGCCGCTCTTCGACAAGCCGTACTCGAGGCCCAGGCCTTCCGGACGCGTCGCGTCGAGCATCGCGCGCTCGAGCATCTGGCCGACCGTCGCCGACGCCCACAAGCGCCCCATCAGGCCGCGGCGCGCGTCAGCCGGCGTCGGCGAAGCCTTGATCAGCGCGATGATCTCATCGACGTTGTCGAGCGCGACCGCCAGGCCTTCCTGGATGTGCGCGCGTTCGCGCGCCTTGCGCAGTTCGAAAACGGTGCGCCGGGTAATCACCTCGCGCCGGTGCGCCAGGAAGCAGTCGAGCATCTGCTTGAGATTGAGCAGGCGCGGCTGGCCGTCGACCAGCGCCACCATGTTCATGCCGAAGGTGTCCTGCAGCTGCGTCTGCTTGTACAGGCAGTTGAGAACGACTTCGGGAACTTCGCCGCGCTTGAGTTCGATCACCACGCGCATCCCTGACTTGTCGGACTCGTCGCGCAGATCGGAAACACCCTCGATCTTCTTTTCGTTGACCAGCTCGCTGACCTTCTCGAGCAGCGTGCGCTTGTTGACTTGATACGGCAGTTCGTCGATGACGATCGCCTGACGATCGTTGCTGCCCTTGATCGGCTCGAAGTGGGTCTTGCCGCGCATCACCACGCGACCGCGCCCGGTGCGATAACCTTCATGCACGCCGTTCACGCCGTAGATGATTCCGGCAGTCGGGAAATCGGGCGCCGGAACGATGTCGATCAACTCGTCGATCGTCATTTCCGGATTGGCGAGCAGTGCCAGACACGCGTCGACGACTTCGTTGAGATTGTGCGGCGGAATATTGGTCGCCATGCCGACGGCGATACCCGACGAACCGTTGATCAGCAGGTTCGGAATTCGCGCCGGCATGATCAGCGGCTCTTGCTCGGAACCATCGTAATTCGGTCCGAAGTCGACCGTTTCCTTGTCGAGGTCGGCCAGCAGCTCGTGACCGATGCGCGCCATGCGAACTTCCGTATAACGCATCGCCGCGGCATTGTCGCCGTCGACCGAACCGAAGTTGCCCTGGCCGTCGACCAGCATGTAACGCAGCGAAAAGTCCTGCGCCATGCGAACGATGGTGTCATAGACCGCGGTGTCGCCGTGCGGGTGATACTTACCGATCACATCGCCGACGACGCGCGCCGATTTCTTGTAGGCCTTGTTCCAGTCGTTGGAAAGCTCGTGCATGGCGAACAGCACGCGTCGGTGCACCGGTTTCAAACCGTCGCGCGCATCGGGCAGCGCACGTCCGACGATGACGCTCATGGCGTAATCGAGATACGAGCGTCGCATCTCGTCTTCGAGGCTGACGGGTATCGTTTCTTTGGCGAATTGTTCCACGGGCTGTTCCATTGTCTATCCAAAGAGTTCCGGCAAGAGCCAAACTACGACGATTGTCGTCTTGACTAAACCGGTAATTCTACCACGCACTCAGCGCCCAGCCCGAAACCGCAGACGGCAAAATTGATTCAGCGCACCGACCTCGGTCGTCGCAAAAAAAAGCCCGGCCATTGGCCACAGCGTTTTCTGCCTCGGTAAAAAGTGAGCAACGTGTCGAAAAGTCTGCTGATCCCAAGTAAGCTTGCCGAAAATTCACCGCACCGACTTACATCACCCGACCCTCGCCACCCAAAAATGACTGACTCAATGACCACCCCAATCGATCTGCTCATCGAAGCGCGCTGGATAATCCCTGTTGAACCGGCCAATGTCGTTCTCGAAAATCACGCGGTGGCGATCGACAAAGGCAAGATTGTTGCAATTTTGCAACAGTCTGACGCGAGCGCCCGATTTTCCGCGCGTGAGGTCAAACAACTGCCGCACCACATCCTGATCCCGGGCCTCGTCAACCTGCACACGCACGCCGCGATGACGCTGCTGCGCGGCCTTGGCGACGATCTGCCGCTGATGGACTGGCTGCAGAACCATATCTGGCCGGCCGAGGCCAAGCACGTCTCGGCGCAATTCGTCCATGACGGCACGCTGCTCGCCTGCGCCGAGATGCTGCGCGGCGGCACCACCTGTTTCAACGACATGTACTTCTACCCCAAGGCCACCGCCAAGGCCGCGCTGTCGTGCGGCATTCGCGCCGCCATCGGATTGATTACACTGGACTTTCCGACCGGCTATGCGGCGGACGCCGACGACTATCTGGCCAAGGGGTTGGCCGCCCGTGACGACTTGCGCGACGAGCCGCTGCTCAGTTTTTGCCTCGCCCCGCACGCGCCATACACCGTGAACGACCGCAATTTCAGCCAGGTGCTGACACTGGCCGAACAGTGCGACTTGCCAATTCACCTGCATCTTCATGAAACAAAACAGGAAATCGACGACAGCCGGCAACGCTTCGGAATGCGCCCGATCGAGCGCCTGCGCCGACTCGGACTGCTCAGCCCCGCCTTGATCGGCGCCCACGGCGTCCATCTCAACGCCGAAGAAATCGCGCTGCTCGCCCAGCAGGGCTGCTCGATCGCCCACTGCCCGAGCTCGAATCTCAAGCTGGCGAGCGGCATCGCGCCGCTCACCGCGCTCACCGAACAGGGCGTCAACATTGGCCTGGGAACCGACGGCGCAGCCAGCAACAACCGTCTCGACATGTTTCAGGAGATGCGCCTGGCCGCCTTGCTGGCCAAGGGAAGCAGCGGACAAGCCGAAGCCGTCGGCGCGCACCAGGCGCTCCGCATGGCGACGCTCGGCGGCGCCCAGGCGCTGGGCCTCGACGCGCAGATCGGCTCGATCGCCGTCGGCAAGGCCGCCGACCTTTGCGCCATCGACGTCAATGACGTCGGATTGACCCCATGCTACAATGCCGCATCGCTTCTTGTGTACTCCGCAGGACGTGAGCATGTTTCTGACGTGTGGATTGCAGGCCGCATTCGTGTCGCAAACGGTCACCTGCTTGAAACCAACGAAATTGAGTTGATAAAACTCGCGGCTTTGTGGCAGAATCAAATTTGTCCGCGCAATGTTTGACTATGTTTTATCAATAATGAGGCGTAACAGGCCATGCGGACGAAAAACCGCAGGCTTTAACTAACGAGGGAAACCCAGATGAACAAAACTGTAAAAAACTCAATCATGGCCGTGCTGGCCGCCACTCTCGGCCTCTGTGCCTCGCTGGCGCAAGCACAAGGCACCAGTAACAATCGCGTCTACGTCATCGACGGCCGCGGCGAAGTCGCCACCAGCAATTTCGGTCTTTGTGTGCGTACCGGCTTCTGGACCCCGGCCGGCGCGGCTGCGGATCCGGCTGGTTGCAAATGCGACAAGGACCTGATCGCCAAGGAAGTCTGCGAACCGAAGGTTGCCGCTGCTCCTGCCGCTCCCTCGACCTCGGGCACGAAGCCGGCTGGTGAGAAGATCACCGTCGCCGCCGACGCGCTGTTCGACTTCAATAAAGCGACGCTGCGTCCCGAAGGCATGAAGAAGCTTGACGAAGTCGTCGCCAAGTCGCAAAGCCTGGTCCTCGAAGTGGTTATCGCCGTCGGTCACGCTGACCGTATCGGTAGCGCCGCCTACAACCAGAAGCTTTCGGAAAAGCGCGCCGCCGCCGTCAAGGACTACGTCGTCAAGAAGGGCATCCCGGCCAACCGTGTTTACACCGAAGGCAAGGGCAGCAAGCAGCCGGTTACCAAGCCGGGTCAGTGCAAGGGCCCGAAGAGCGCCAAGGTCATCGCTTGCCTGCAACCTGACCGTCGTGTCGATATCGAAATCATCGGTACCGCCAAGTAATCATTCTGCCGTTTAAAAAAAAAAGCCCTGCTTCGGCAGGGCTTTTTTGTTTCCACAATTCCTGGAGACCTTGCCCACCATGCTCAACGCCGACCAGAACGAACTCGATAAATTCAGCCAGCTTGCCCATCGCTGGTGGGACCCGAGCAGCGAGTTCAAGCCGCTGCACGAAATCAACCCGTTGCGCCTGGAATGGATTGACGGCCACGCCGCAATTTCAGGAAAGAAGGTTCTCGACATTGGCTGCGGCGGCGGGATCCTCTCGGAAAGCATGGCCCAACGCGGCGCCGAGGTCACCGGCATCGACCTTTCGGACAAAGCGCTGGCGGTGGCACGCCTGCACCTGCTGGAAAGCGGCAACCAGGTTGACTACCAGAAGATCTCGGCCGAGGAATTCGCGGCGCAGGCCGCTGGCAGCTTCGACATTGTCACCTGCATGGAAATGCTCGAACACGTCCCCAACCCGGCCAGCACCATTGCCGCCTGTGCCGCGCTGGTCAAGCCCGGCGGACACGTCTTCTTCTCGACGCTCAACCGCAACGCCAAAGCCTACGTGCTCGCTGTCGTCGGCGCCGAGTACATCCTCAAGTTGCTGCCCAAGGGCACGCACGATTACGCCAAATTCATCAAGCCCTCCGAGCTTTCGCGCTGGGCGAAAAGCGTCGGCCTCGAACCCGATGAATTGATCGGCATGACCTACAATCCGTTCACGCAGCACTACCGACTCGGACGCGACACCGACGTCAACTACCTGCTGCACACCGTCAAGGCGGTTTGAGCGAGCGCACGCGCGGCGGCGAAATAGTACCGCCCGCAACATCAGCGCGTGATAGAATCAAGGCTCTGCGGAAACTTTTCAGTGGATGTCGGGTCTAATTGGCATCTGCAAAATGGGGGCGACCTGGCTTCGACGTGGGTTGCAAAGCAGTGCAGGGCATACCGAGGACCAGTCACCTCGTAAATCCATCTGGAAACTACTAAACGCCAACGACGAGCGTTTTGCTCTAGCCGCTTAGGCGGTTGGACCGCTGTACTGACTGGTCTCTGGGTCAGGTGAGGCAACTCACTGCAGCGTCATTTACAGAGGCTCGCCCCTGCCAGGGTTACTTTGGCCGGGGCTAAATCCAAGGTAACTCGCCTGAAGCAAGCCTGTTCGGCCGGCGTGCAACGGTTAAAACCAAAATGACCGGACTAAGTATGTAGAACTGTCTGTAGAGGACTTGCGGACGGGGGTTCGATCCCCCCCGCCTCCACCAATTAAGCGCCAAGACCGAAAGGTCTTGGCGTTTTTCTTTGCTATTGACACCACATTGCCGCCAGGAACAGGCCAAGAGAAAGCGGATTTCTGATCGACCGCCGTGCCAATGGCGGACTCAATTCCAAGCAAGCTCAGCCTCGATTGTTGTTAATTTACAACACTTCATTTTCGACCGTCGAGCGCTGGCGATATCGCGCGGAAGTTGGCACCTGCAAAGCCAGCGGTCGCTGCAGCGAAACATCCGGCAATCGACGTTTTGAGCGCCTTCGCCGATTCACCACCTTTTCCCCAACTGCTCGCGGCTTTGCTGTAATCTGACGCCCGCTTAGCTATCGTGCCCGGCCGTTCCGGACCTGTGGCGCGCTAGCGTTGCCCCCCATCTACGTACATCAGGAGTAGTCATGCGATTGCTGGCCAAATTGTTGGGTGCTGCCATTCCTTTGGCGATCCTGTTTTCGACCCCGGTTGTTGCACGTGACTGGAGCGTCATCAAGGAATCGGGAACGATCATCGCCGCGACCGAAGGCGCGTTCTACCCCTTCAACTATTTTGAAGGCCCCAAGCTGACCGGTTATGAGGTCGAGGTCGCCGAAGCCGTCGCCAAGAAACTTGGCCTCAAGCTCGAATGGCGCGTCGTTTCGTTCGACGCGCAGCTCGCCTCGATCCGCCAGGATCGCTTCGACTTCGCGATCGCCTCGCACGGCTATACTGAAGAACGCGCCAAGGCAGTTGATTTTGCCAGCCCGCACTACTGCACTGGCGGACAGATCGCTGCGCACAAGGACGGTTCGCTGACCGTGGCATCGCTCAATGGCAAGACTGTCGGAGTACAGCTGGCGACCAGCTACGCCGAGAACGCCAAGAAAATACCCGGAATCAAGGAACTGAAGACCTACAAGGCCGACCCGGAAGTCTTTTCGGCGCTCAAGGCCGGCAAGATCGACGCCTGGATTTCCGACAAGTGGCTGATCAAGGCCACACTCGAAAAGAACCCCGATTCGGGAATCGTTGCCGGCGAACAGATCTTCGTCGAACGCGTCTCGATGATCCTGCGCAAGAACAACAAGGAGTTCATCGACAAGCTCAACCAGGCGCTCGCCGACCTCAAGCAGGACGGCACCTTGGCTGCGCTTTCGCAAAAATTCTTCAAGACGGACATTAACTGCCACCCGTAGGCCAGGCTTCCTAAAATGAACTGGACCAAGAAATACCCTGGCTGGACCATGTTTGGCGCAATGGCCGGCCTGCTCTTCTTCCTCTGGGGAGTGGCCATCCCGCTGTCGGCAGCGCCGGCGCCGATCGGCCCGGCTGCCCAGCAGTTCACCGAAGGCGCGCGCATCACCGTCTGGCTGACGCTCATTTCCGGGTCTGTCGGCGTCGTACTCGGGATCTTGGCGGGAATTGGCAAGCTTTCCAAATTCATGCCGCTGCGCCTGCTCTGCGACTTCTACGTCTGGCTGATCCGCGGCACGCCCCTGTTGCTGCAGATCCTGTTCGTCTGGCTGGCGGTCCCGTCGATCATGCCGACAAGCATCAGTCTCTCGGATTTCGCGTGCGCCGCGATCGCACTGTCGCTCAACATCGGCGCCTACAACACCGAGTGCGTTCGCGCCGGCATTCTGGCGGTACCGCACGGCCAGGTCGAGGCCGCCAAGGCGCTCGGCCTGACGCCGTTGCAGACTTTCCTCGACGTCGTGCTGCCGCAGAGCCTGCGCGTCGCGCTGCCGGCGCTGGCCAACAACATGGCGTCGCTGGTCAAGGACTCGTCGCTGGCCTACGTCATCAGCGTCGTCGAGTTGACGATGGTCGGCTACCGCGTGCAGGCCGAGAGCTTTCAACCGATACCGGTGTTTCTGACGATCGCCGCCATTTATCTGATCCTGACCACCGCATTCACGACCCTCACGGCGGCGCTTGAGGCACGGCTTGACGTCGGCCAGAAGCGCTAGGCGGACGACCCCATGAACAGCACGCCCCAACCGATCATCATCGCGCGCAACGTCGATAAGCGCTTTGGCAGTTTCTATGCGCTGCGTGGCGTTTCCGCCAGTTTCTCCGAAGGCCAGGTCACGGCGATCGTCGGCCCGTCGGGCTCGGGAAAATCGACTTTTCTGCGCACCCTCAACCGACTCGAAACCCACGACGCTGGCGAAATCATCATCGACGGCATCGAGCTCAACGACAATCTGCAGCATCTGGACGCCATCCGCCGCGAAGTGGGAATGGTCTTCCAGAGCTTCAACCTGTTCTCGCACCTGTCGATCCTGCGCAACGTCGCGCTGGCGCCGATCCGCGTGCGCAAGATGTCACGCCAGGACGCCGAAGCCAGGGCCATGGCGCTGCTCGAACGCGTTGGTCTGAAGAACCAGGCGCACAAGTATCCGGTACAGCTCTCCGGCGGACAGCAGCAGCGCGTGGCGATCGCGCGCGCGCTGGCGATGGACCCCAAGGTGTTGCTGTTCGACGAACCGACTTCGGCGCTCGACCCGGAGATGGTTAACGAAGTGCTGACCGTGATGCGCGAACTCGCGCACACCGGGATCACCATGCTGGTCGTGACCCACGAAATGGGCTTCGCCAGGGAAGTCGCCGACCGCGTGATCTTCTTCGACGAAGGCGCGATTCTCGAGGACACCACGCCGCAAGCGTTCTTTTCGAACCCCGACCACGAACGTGCGCAGGCTTTCCTGTCGCAGGTCAGGCACGGCTTCTGATGCCCCCCCCCAACCCGAACCCCCAATCAACGCCAGAAAACAATCAACTCACGGAGACGCCATGAAGCTCAAGCAAGTCGCCCTCGCATTACTCGCCATCGGCCTCGGCTCGACCGCCCACGCCTCGGACGCTGAGCGCATCGCGCAGCTCGAATCGCAGATGAAGCAATTGATGGAGCAACTGCAAGCGCTTAAGGCGTCGACCCCGTCGGCCAAGGAAGTTTCCGAGCTCAAGGATCAGGTCGCCGCGCAGGGCAAGGAAGCGGTCGTCGGCGGCGACATCCCCGGCTCGTTCCGCGTCCCCGGCTCCGACACTTCGGTGCGCCTCTACGGTGTCGCCGAGGTCGACATGGTCAAGGAGTGGAAGGGCGACGGCGGCGCCAACGACTACTCGACTTTCATGCCCTACATGCCGCTGCGCGGCTCGGCCAATGCCCAGCGCAGCGGCGAAGCCTACCTCACGGCACGCACCTCGCGCATCGGCGTCGAAGCGTCGACGCCGACACAATACGGCCAGCTGATGGCCAAGGTCGAGGGCGACTTCAACAACGACCCGCGTACCGGCAACTCGCAGGTCGATGGCTCGCTGCAAAGCATCTACACCCAGCAGGCGACCAACAGTTATGGCTTCCGCCTGCGCCACGCGTACTTCCAGCTGGGGCCGTGGCTGGTCGGCCAGACCTGGTCGACGTTCATGGATGTCGACAACACGCCGGAGACCGTCGATTTCAACGGCCCGATCGGATCGACCTTCATCCGCCAACCGCAGATCCGCTACACCTACACGACGCCCGAATACGGCAACTTCTCGGCGGCGATCGAGAACTCGTCGAGCTACGTGCTCGACCCGACCGGTACGGCGACGTCGGCAGGCTTCGCCAAGGTGCCCGACCTTGTCGCGCGCTGGGATCGAACCTTCAACTGGGGTTCCTTGAGCTTCCGTGGTGTCACGCATGAACTGCGCGTCAACGGCGACATCAACGTCGCGCCGGGCGTTACGCAGAATGCCAACCAGTCGAACCGCGGCTACGGTCTGGCGGCGAGCGGCCAGATCAAGACCGTCGGCGACGACTTCATCAGCTGGATCGTCACCGGCGGTCACGGTATTGGCCGCTACTTCAATTACATCGAGGGCGCTTCGTACGACCCGGTGGCCAACAAGGTGTTGATGGAAAAATCGCTGGGTCTGGTGCTCGGCTATCAGCGCAAGTTCAGCGAGACCTTTCGCATGAACTTCGTCCTCGGCACCCAGAAGACCTATAACAACGACTACACCGACTTTGCCATTGCCAATGGCTTCGGCACCGGCCAGTACGGCGTCAACCGCCGCGTCACCCAGGCCCACATCGGCGGCATCTGGAACCCGATCAAGCTGGTCGATGTCGGCCTCGAGTACATCTGGGGCGAACGCGAGACACTGCTCGGCGACAAGGGCGACATGTCGCGCGTCAACCTGATGGCGCGCTACAACCTGAACTAGAATCAGGATTCTCGAATAGCGGCGCCGCTGATCGCGGCGCCGTTTGCGTTTTCCAGCGGCAGACCACGATGGGACGGGCGATGAACGGCGAATTGTTTTCTTCTGTTTTCCTGCTGCTGCTGGTGCTCGACCCGCTAGGCAACATCCCCTTTGTGCTGTCGCTGCTGCGCCAGGTCCCGAGCGCACGTCGCCGACACATCATCCTGCGCGAGAGCGCCGTCGCCGTCGTCGTGCTGGTCGCCTTCCTCTTCGTCGGCGACTGGCTGCTGCTGGCAATGCGCCTCACCGATCCGGCGCTCGAAATTGCCGGCGGCCTGATTCTTTTCCTGATCGCACTGCGCATGGTCTTTCCGCCGGCCAACCACCTCGGCGCCGAGCTCGCCGAGAACGAAGCCGACGGCGAACCTTTCATCGTCCCCTTGGCGATCCCGATGATCGCCGGACCGTCAGCGCTGGCCACCGTGCTGCTCGCCTCGCGCGAATCAGGACAGGCGCTCTTCGTCTGGGTCGCCGCCATCATCCTGGCCAGCGCCATCAACGCGGCGTTCCTGCTCGGCTCCGGATGGTTTGCGCGGCTCTTCGGCAAGGCCGGCATGCAGGCGCTCGAACGCCTGATGGGGCTGATCCTGACGACGATGGCGGTACAGATGCTGATCTCGGGGATCCGCATCGCCTTTGCGCTGCGCTAAATCCGCTCGACGCGTCTGGACGCCATCAAAGGCATCATCTGCACGGCGACGATGCAGGCGAAAATCAGCGCACAACCGGCGATTCCCGTGGCATTGAGGCGATCGTCCATCATCCAATAGCCGAACAACGCGGCGAACAGCGTCTCGGCCGAAAGAATGATCGCGGCGTCGGCAGCCGCCGCATAGCGCTGGCCGACGACCTGCCCGGTGTAAGCGCAACCGACTGACAGCACGCCGGTATAGATGATCGGCAACGCCGCCTGCCGGATTCCGTCAAGCGAGATCGTCTCGGTTAATCCCGCCCACAGCAGGCAGGCGAGGCCACACACCAGAAACTGCCCGCAGGCGACCAGAAAGGGGCCGCCAATGCGTTCGGCAAGGCGCCCGACGTAGATCACATGCAAGGCCCAGAACAGGCTGCTGGCGATCACCCAGGCGTCGCCGATGCCCAGGCTGACACCACCGGCGCCGGACAGCATCCAGGTGCCGACCAGGCAACCGATCGACGTCGGCCACACCGACCAGTGCGGCCTGACGCGCATGAGCAGCCAGGAAATCAGCGGTACCAGCGGGACGTAGAGCGCGGTCAGAAAACCGGCGTTGGTCACTGTCGTCGTGGTGATGCCGATCTGCTGAAAGACCGCGCCCAGCGTCAGCAGCGCGCCCAGCGCCAGCACCCCCTGCGCATCGCGCCGCATAAGTTGCACCGGGCGCCGCGAAATCAGGCGCAGGTCGCGCCAGGCGAGCGGTGCGACGATGCAGACGCCGAGCAGGAAGCGGATCCCGGTAAAGGTGAAGGGCCCGACCCCGGCCATGCCCTGGGCCTGGGCAACAAACGCCGAGCCCCAGATCAGGGCCACCGCGAGGAGCAAAAAATTGGCTTGCGAGCGGGTCAAGGTAGTGAGTTCCAGCGAGAATTAGCGCTGCGCAAGCGACATCCAGACGAACAGCGCCTGCCCCTGCGACTCGGCGAGCTGCGCCAGCCCGGCGATCTCGGTGAGCAACGCGTGGACGTCGTCGGCATGCCAATCGTCGTTTTCAAACTCCTCGGTCGCCGTCAGTTCGCTGGCGACGCTCGCCAGCGCCTGGTCGTCAAGAATGGCGAGCTTCTCGAGCGAATCATCGGAGATCCGCAGGACGATGGTCTCGCTGGCGCCGACATAGACCGGCTCGTAAATGTCGAGCGACGATTGCAGCGAATCTCCGGTCAGCAGGCAATGCAGCGTGGCGATCTTGACCGTATCGAGGCCGGGCGTCTCGATGCCGCTCCACTCGTTGAGCGGGTTGGTCGATTCGCCGATGGCTTCGAGTTCGTCGTCTTCGGCGGCGAGGAGGCAAGTCACGACTTCCATTAGCAATATCCAATCAAGAACGGGGATGACAACATCGGATCGACGATCCGCTGAGCGGTGCGCAACGGGAACGCGAATAGACCCGAGCCCAGCCCGAATCGGCAGCACGATTTTAACAGGCCGCCGGACGCGATGGAATGAAGTGCGAGGCGAATTTGAGCGCGGCCCGGCTGACGAGGCCGCTGCCGCGCGCCAATGGCGCGCGGCGATCTGGCTGAATCTACTCGCGGAAGGTTTCTTCGCGTTTCTTGTAGAAGGTCGGCAGGCTCGCGACGATGATCGCCAGCGCTGCCAGCCCAAGCATCGTCGCGCTGATCGGCCGCTCGATGAAAATCATCGGATTGCCGCGCGAAAGCAGCAGTGCGCGGCGCAGGTACTCTTCCATCATCGGACCGAGAATGAAGGCGAGCAGCATCGGCGCCGGCTCGCAATCGAGCTTGACGAAAAGATAACCGACGACGCCGAACAGCGCCATCAGATAGACGTCGAACTCGGTATTGTTGAGGCTGAAGACACCGATTCCGCAAAAAACCAGGATCGCCGGAAACAGGTACTGATAGGGCACACTGACGATTTTCACCCACATGCCGACCATCGGCAGGTTAAGGATGACGAGGAACAGATTGCCGATCCACATCGAAACGATGATTCCCCAGAACAGCGCCGGCTGCTCGGTAATCACCGACGGGCCGGGCTGAATCCCCTGGATCACCATCGCGCCGATCATCAGCGCCATCACCGGATTGGAGGGAATTCCCAACGTCAGCATCGGGATGAACGACGTCTGGGCTCCCGCGTTATTGGCCGATTCCGGTGCGGCGACGCCCTCGATCGCGCCCTTGCCGAATTCCGCCGAGTTTTTCGAAACCTTCTTTTCGATCGCGTAGGCGGCGAACGATCCGAGGATCGAGCCGCTGCCGGGCAGGATGCCGAGCGCCGAACCGATCGCGGTGCCGCGCAGGATCGGTCCGACGATGCGTTTCCAGTCCTCCTTGGTCGGCATCAGCGAAGTGATCTTGCTGACGATCGTCGGACGGTCGTTCTCGTTCTCGAGATTGCGCACCACTTCCGCCAGCCCGAACATTCCCATCGCGACGACCACGAAGCCGATGCCATCGGCCATCTGAGGAATCTCGAAGGTATAGCGCTGGGTGCCGGTATTGACGTCGGCGCCGACCAGCCCGAGCAGCAGGCCGAGGACGACCATGCCGGTGGCGTGCAGCAGCGAGCCTCTGGCCAGCACCAGCGAGGCGAGCAGGCCGAGGACCATCAGCGAAAAGAACTCCGCCGGACCGAACTTGAGCGCGATTTCGGCGAGCGGCGGCGCAAACAGTGCCAGGACGACGGTAGCGACCGTTCCGGCGAAGAACGAACCGATCGCCGAGGTCGCCAGCGCGACGCCGGCACGGCCCTTGAGCGCCATCTGATAGCCGTCGAGCGCGGTGACCACCGACGCTGCCTCGCCCGGCACATTGACCAGGATCGACGTGGTCGAGCCACCGTATTGCGACCCGTAGTAAATTCCCGAGAGCATGATCAGCGCCGAAACCGGCGGCAGCGTGAAGGTCACCGGCAGCAACATGGCGATCGTCGCGGTCGGCCCGAGGCCGGGCAGCACGCCGATCAGCGTGCCGAGAAAAACCCCGGCCAGACAGTAGAGAAGGTTCACCAGCGACAAGGCGACCGAAAAGCCCAGTCCGATATTGTCAAAGAATTCCATAGCACCTCAGCGAATTAAAATCCGGAGTACCAAGTCAACAGTCACAGCGCCAGGGTCAATCCCCGAACCAAGACCCCAATATCGGCAGCGGAACCCCCAGGCCAACCTGGAAGATCAGGATGCAAAACACAGTCACGCCAGCGGCCAGCGCCAGCGCGTATTGCCAGCGAAAGCGAGTGCTCGCGCAGGCGCTAAGGATGACCATCAACGGCAAGGCAATGGCCATCCCGGCACCGCGCACGATGAAACCGAACAGCACCGTCGAGGCGATGACCAGCGCCAGGCCCTTCCAGGCCACGGTGCCGACCGGAGTTCCCGGCTTCAGAAACGAGCGGATCACCGAAATGGCGCCGATCAAGATCAACAGACTGCTCAGGATCACCGGAAAATAGGCCGGCCCCATCTTCATCGCCGTCCCCATCCCGTAGTCCCGGCCGAGGAAGATCGCGGCACCGCCGATCACGATGTAGATGACGCCGGTCCAGAAGTCTTTGGCATTGCGTTCGATCGGACTCAAGTGATTCTCCTTAGCTCGTCAGGTCGCTGCGCTCAGTCGGCAAAGACGCCAGCCGCCTTGATGATCGGACCCCATTTGTCGATTTCGGACTTGAGCTGAACGCGCAGCGCCTCGGGTGTCGCACGGTCCTGAGCGACGGGCTCGGAACCCAGATCGGCAAAGCGCTGCTTGAGCGTCGGGTCCTTCAAGGCTTCCTGCAGCGCTTTCGAGAGCTGGTCGACGATCGCTTTCGGCGTTCCCTTGGGCGCATACAGCGCGTGCCAGACGGTGACCGTGAAGTTCGGCAGACCGGCTTCACTCATGGTCGGCACCTCGGGCATCGAACCGATCCGTTTGGCCGTGGTAACGCCATAGACCTTGACCTTGCCGGCCTTGATGTGGCTGGTGGTATTGGTCGTCTGATCGCACATGAAGTCCACCTGACCACCGAGCAAGTCGTTCATCGCCGGCCCCGTTCCCTTGTAGGGAATGGTCGTCAGATCGGTCTTGATCGCCGACATGAAGAGCATGCCGCACAGGTGCGACGCCGAGCCGACGCCGGCGTTGGCCATGTTGACCTTGTCCTTGTTGGCGGCGACGTAAGCGAGCAGTTCCTTGAGGTCCTTGGCCGGAAAATCCTTGCGCGCGACAAAGGTCATCGCCCCGTCGTTGATCAGGCCGACCGGATCGAAATCGCGCATGGCGTCATAGGAGAGCTTGCGGTAGAGCGCCGGCGCCGTGGCGTGGCCGATATGGTGAATGAACAGCGTATAGCCATCGGGTTTGGCCTGGGTCAGCCGCGCTGCGCCGATGGTACCGCCAGCGCCGGGAACGTTCTCGACGATCATCGTCGCCTTGAGTGCCGTGCCCATGGTCTGCGCGGTGAGGCGCGCAATGGTGTCGGAAGGTCCGCCGGCGGCGAACGGGACGATGATCGTAATGACTTTGGCTGGATACTGTTGAGCGTGGGCTTGCAGAGCAGCAAGCAAGGCGAGAGCGCAGACGACCGACCGCATAATTCTGTGAATCATGACCCACCTCCAGATGATTAGTAAGTGAAGAGCAAGAAATTCAGAACAGTCGCGAGTATCGATCGCTGGTGCACGCGCGTCAATGCAAATCATCTACCCGGCGGGCATGGCGGGTAGATTGCCTCCCGGCACGCCACAGAAACAACGACGCCGGCCAAAAATCGGAACGGGATACTGTGCGCTTGCGCGTCAGCTGGACGCGAGCCAGATCAATGACGCCATGCGCCCGGTCTGGCCGTCGCGTCGGTAGGAAAAGAAACGGTCAGCGTCGCTTGCCGTGCAGAAAGCGCCGCCATAAACCCGGGCGACGCCCTGCATGGCCAGGCGCAGACGCGCCAGCAGATAGAGGTCAGCCAGCCACTTGCCCGGCAGCGCCGGCTTGAAAGCCGCAGCCGTGGCACCATCGGCAGCGACGAAGGCTGAGCGCACTTCATCGCCAACTTCGAAGGCGCGTGGCCCGATCGCCGGACCGAGGTAGGCCAGCAGTCGGCCTGGCGACACGGCCATGGCGGCGATAGTTTCTTCGAGTACGCCGGCGAGCAATCCGCGCCAGCCGGCATGCGCTGCCGCGACGACGCTGCCATCGTCAGCGCAAAAAAGCACCGGCAGACAATCGGCGGTCATCACCGCGCAGATTGCTCCCGGCGCACGCGAAAAAGACGCGTCGGCCTGCGCCGGCGGGTCGCCTGGAGAACACGAGGCGGCATCGACGACGCGCGTGCCATGCACCTGTTCCAGCCAGACCGGATCGCCCGCCAGATATTCACTTAGCCGCGCCCGATTGGCGGCGACCGCCAGGCGGTCGTCGCCAACGTGATTGCCGAGATTGAAGCTGGCGTAGGGAGGCAAGCTCACGCCGCCCTGCCGGGTCGTCTGCAGCGCGCGAACATTGGGCGGCGCTGGCCAGTCGGGAACGATAAAATCCTTATTGCTCGGCGTCATCGTCGTCATCGTCGCCCTCGCCACGGGCATAGATGATTTGCGGACCGCCCTCGAGTTCGTCGTCCCAATCATCCTCGTCGTCTTGCTCTTCGGCGCGCGCCTCGAAAGCCAGCATGCGCGCGTACTGAATCAGTTCAGCCATGTCCTCGGGCAGATTCGAGCGCCACAGCATCGGCTTGCCGCTGGCCGGATGAACCAGGCCCAGGCGCCGCGCGTGCAGCGCCTGGCGGTGAAAGTCCGGGCCGCTCGGCACGCGGCTGGTGCCGGTGCCATAGACCGGATCGCCGACCAGCGGATGGCCGATCGACGTCAAGTGCACGCGGATCTGGTGCGTGCGTCCGGTTTCCAGCGCGCATTCAACGAGCGTACAGTCGATGAAGCGCTCGACGATCCGATAGTGCGTGCGCGCCGGCTTGCCGGTTTTGACCACCGCCATCTTGGTTCGCTGCGTCGGGTGACGGCCAACCGGGGCATCGACGGTGCCGCCGAGTTCGACCTTGCCGCGTACCAGCGCCTGGTAGTAACGCTTGACCGTATGCGCCTGCATCTGGCGAACCAGGTCGGTCTGCGCCTCGATGGTACGGGCGACGACCATCAGTCCGCTGGTGTCCTTGTCGAGCCGGTGCACGATTCCCGCACGCGGCACCTTGGCGAGCGCCGGATCGTGATAGAGCAGCGCATTGAGCAGCGTTCCGCTCCAGTTTCCGCTGCCCGGGTGCACCACCAGACCGGCCTGCTTGTCGAGAATGATCAGCGTCTCATCCTCGTAGATGATATTGAGCGCAATGGCTTCCGGTGCCGACGACTGTTCGCTCTCGTCGGGCGCTTCGGCCACTTCGATGCGTTCGCCGCCCCACAGTTTCTGCTTCGGCTCGCTGACCGCAGCGCCGTCGACGGCGACCCGGCCCTCGCGGATCCAGTTCTGCAGCCGGCTGCGCGAATGCTGTGGGCACAGCCGGGCGAGCACTTGATCGAGGCGCTGCCCGCCGCAATCGGCGGGAACGCCAAGAGCAAGCCGGGGGTTTGCGTTATAATCGGCGCGCTCATTGCCTGGCCCAAGGTCAGGCGAATCGACTTCTGTCTTCTTATGTGGAATTTTCATCATGCGTAGTTTAGCGGTTATCGCAGCGCTTTTCCTCGCCATACTCATCTCCGGTTGCGGACTGCTGCCCGAAGTGAAGGATGAAACCGTCGGCTGGTCGGCCAACAAGCTCTACAGCGAAGCCAAGAACGCGATGAGCGACAACGCTTACGACAAGGCGATCAAGTATTTTGAAAAGCTTGAATCGCGTTATCCCTATGGCCGTTTTGCCCAGCAGGCGCAGATCGACATCGCTTACTCGTACTGGAAGATCAACGAACAGGCCTCGGCCGTTGCCGCCTGCGACCGCTTCATCAAGCTGCACCCGAACCACCCGAACGTCGACTACGTCTATTATCTGCGCGGGCTGGTCAACTTCAACGAGGATCTGGGCATGATGGGTCAGATCAGCCAGCAGGACATGACCGAACGCGACCCCAAAGGCGCTCGCGAATCGTTCGACTCGTTCAGGAATCTGGTGACCCGCTTTCCGGACAGCAAATACACGCCGGACGCGATCCTGCGCATGAAATACCTGGTCAATGCGCTGGCCTCGCTCGAAGTACACGTCGCGCGTTACTACATGAAGCGCAACGCCTACGTCGCCGCCGTCAACCGCGCCCAGTTCGCCGTGAAAACCTACCCCGACGCACCGGCCATCGAAGAAGCGCTATTCATCATGGTCAAGGCCTACGACCTGCTGGGGATGAACGACCTGCGCGACGATGCCGAGCGCGTGATGCGCAAGAACTACCCGAACAGCGTCTATTACACGCGCGGCCTCGAGCGCCAAGAGCCGTGGTGGAAGCTCTGGTAAGCTGAGCGTCGGCAAAGGCTTGCAGCGAAGTCTTTGCCAGCTCAAGTCGACTGCTTGATCGCCAGCACCGCCTGATTGCGCAGCGTGCGCAGCAGCGACAACTCCTTTTCCGGAATCACGATCTCGCCGGCGCAATCGCAGTCGGCGTAGATCATGGCGACCGCGCTGCCCTTGATGCACAAGGGGAAGATCACAAAGGTCCCGGCATTGACCCCCTTGCGGAACCACTCCGGCAATCGTGACTCGACTTTCGCATCATGGGTATCGCTGATCAGGATATCGACCCCCTTGGACAGCGCGGCATGGAAGATATCGGGCGTGAAGGTCAGCGAGAAGTTGAAGCGCTTGGCGATTTCCGGCGCATCCGGGCCAAAGCCGAAACGGCCGAGCATGGTGTTGCTGCGCGCGTCACGAACGCAGAGGATCACCCGCTTGAAGCCCTTGGCGCGATACATCGTCTCCAGAATGATGCGCAACACGTCATTGAGCTTGAACTCTTCGACCAGGGTATTGCTGATATCCTGGATTCCCGCCATCAGAATCACTTCCGAATTGCCGGCAGCCGCCTCTGCTTCGCCTTCGCGCGCCGGACTGCCAGGCGCCCCCGCCGGGACCACGTCGGAAAGCACGGTTTCAGCGCTATCGCTGACCACCGGCTGGTCCGCATCGATGGCGGCAGCGGCCGGCCCGGCACTCCACGTTTTCATCTTCCGCGCGAACGATGACTGCTTCAGGTTGATGCCGATGATCATCGCGAACTGCGCCACCTGGAGCAAGGATTTTTCCATCGTCTCGAGCAGCACCTGCTCGGAGAGCGTGATGTTTTCGCCGAAGCGCGCGGTGACTTTTCGCAGCTCCTGGCGCCGTTGCGCCGGCTCGCCATCGGAAATCATCGTGCACAGCTCATTGGACAGCGCCGACAGCACGCGCATGCGCTCGTCGACCGTGTTGGCCTTGCGCACCTTGCCCGGCGGCAGCTTGCGCATACTGTTGACGATCAGCACTGGAAATCCCCAGGTGCGCGCAATGCCAATGCCCAGTTCCTCGAACGTGATGCCCAGCACCTTGGCCGTTGCCGCGTCCTCGCTACAAGGCTTCTGATCGATCAGCCGCTTGATTTCTTCGCTTTCATCGGGGAAGTAGTACTGACTCAAGAGACGGCCAAGGCTATGGAACATCGCGCAGATGAACACCTGCTCGGCGTCGCGCGCCGCCGATTTCTCGGCGATGTCCTTCGACAAAATGGCCGCCAGATTGGCGCGCAGGAACTCCTCCTTGAGCTGGCTGGCGTTGCCCTTGTTTTGCAGATGCTCGAACAGCATCACCGTGATCGAGATATTGCGCACGGCGTCAAAGCCGAGCACCAGCACCGCGCGCGAAATCGTACTGACGTTGCCGCCGCCCGCCTGCCGGTAGTAGACGGAGTTGACCAGGCGCAGGATCTTGTTGGTCAGTGAAAAATCCTTGAGGATCGAATTGGAGAGATTGGTAATGCTCTCCTTGTCGGAACCCGCAAGCTTGTTGATCGTGCTCACCGACTCGGACAAGGCCGGAAAATCGCTCTTGTGACGCATTCGCCGCAACAGGAAATCGATGGTGCTTTGCTTGGCGTCGGCCGAAGGCAGCTGCTCTTCAGGTTCCAGATAGTTTTCGAGGGCTTCGCGCAACGCGCTGACCGAAGCGAAACGCTGCTCCGGATTGCGCGCAATCGCCGTATAAAGAATGCTGACCAAGGGGTCGTCGAGTTCGATACCGGCCGGCAACTTGATATCCTCGTTGGCCAGCCGGTCCATCACTTCCTGGGCATTGTTGCCGCGCACTGCGCGCTGCCCGCTGAGCAACTCGTAGAACACCAATCCGGCCGAAAACACATCGCTGCGTTCGCTGCTTTCGCGGCGAACGACATACTCGGGTGCCATGTACGACGGCGTTCCCATGAACGACTCGCCGTCATTGCCGGCCGCCTCGACGCGCGCGGCGATGCCAAAGTCCATCACGCGCGGCATGCCTTGCTGGTCGATCAGGATGTTGCTGGGTTTAAGGTCGCGGTGAATGATTCCTGCCGCGTGCGCGTGCGCAATCGCATCGAGCACCGGCAGCAGAATCCCGATCGCCTTGACCGGCGACAGGCGGCCACCGGCGGCCAGGTAATCGCCCAGATTGCTGCCCGCGACATACTCGAAGACGAGGTAGATGTCGCCCTGCTCTTCGCCGGCCTCGAAGATGGGAACGATATTGGGATGGCGCAACTGACTGACGATTCGCGCTTCAGTGAGCAAGCGCAGGTTCTTCTGCGGGTCAGGTTGTGAAAAATGCAGCGTCTTGATCGCCACCTCGCGCTGCAAATGGGGATCGCGCGCCAGATAGACGACGCTCTGTGATCCCCGACCCAATTCGCGAACGATCTCGAAACGTCCGATTTTTTTGTCCATGACACTGATGACCCAAATTGTGCGTTGATCAAAAAACGGCAACGACCCACCGTGTGCGACGGTACGGACAAGGGTAGCGCATCCCCAAAAACTCGGGGGGAATAAATCGCCCCGTGGCCACCGGCCAGTCTAGAGCCAGACCAGGCGAGGCGGCAAACCGACCTCGCCGCAGACGATCGCGGCTTGGGAAAACTCCGACGCCAGTGCTCCGAGTTCCGTTTCGCCGACCTGCACGATCAGTACGCCGGGCTCGACTGGCCAGCGCCCGTCGTCGGCGACATTGTCGGCCGAGAAATAGCGCCAGCCGTGCCGCTGCAATCGCTGCAACAAACGACGCTGACGCGCCGCATTGTCATCGTCGCCGCGCACCCCGCCAGGGTTGTACGCGGTGAGCAGGCCCCAGCAGGAAACGCCTTGCGCGCGCAGAAAATCGTCGAAAGCGCGATTGACGACGCCGATGCGCAGATCGAAAGATTCCGCGGCGCAGTCAACCCGATAGCGCGTCGCGCGAAACGCTGCGTCGAGCTGCTGCGTCTTCATCGACTCACTCGTCGTCGCCCACCGGCTCGATCTCCTCGAGCGCACCCAGGCGAGCCTGCGCCTCGATCACCGGCAAGGCCTCGACGCCTTTGAGCTTGCGCTCGATCTGGCGCGTCCGCACGCCCGCCGACTCGATGCTGCGCGTCGCCTGTTCAAGCTTCTTGCGCGTCGCGTCGAGCGCTTCACCGAATTTTCCGAATTCGGTCTTGATCGCGCCCAGCACGCCCCAGACTTCGGACGAGCGCCGCTCGATGGCCAGCGTCCGGAAACCCATCTGCAAGCTGTTGAGCAACGCAGCGAGCGTCGTCGGTCCGGCGACGCTGATGCGAAAATCGCGCTGCAGGCCGTCGGCCAGTCCGGGACGGCGCAGCGCTTCGGCGTACAAGCCCTCGGTCGGCAGGTAGAGGATCGCGAAATCGGTCGTATGCGGCGGCTCGACGTATTTGTCGCGGATCTTCTTGGCCTCGTCGCGCAGGCGCAGCTCGAGCGCCCTGGCGGCCAGTTCGACGGCCAGCGGATCGGCGCGCTCCTGCGCGTCGGTCAGTCGCTGATAATCCTCCATCGGAAACTTGGCGTCGATCGGTAGCCACACCGGGCGCTGCTCATCACCGCTGCCGCCCGGCAGCCGGATGGCAAATTCGACGCGCTCGCCGCTGCCCGGCCGCGTCATCACGTTCTTCTCGTACTGTTCGGCGGTCAGCACCTGATCGAGCAGCGCTTCGAGCTGCACCTCGCCCCAGGTGCCGCGCGTCTTGATGTTGGTCAGCACCTTCTTGAGGTCGCCGACGCCGGCGGCCAGCGTCTGCATTTCGCCCAGTCCCTTGTGCACCAATTCAAGCCGCTCGCTGACCAGTTTGAACGAGTCGCCAAGGCGCTGCTCGAGCGTCGCGTGCAGCTTCTCATCGACGGTCTTGCGCATCTCCTCGAGCTGGCTCGCGTTGTCGGCCTGCAGCGCGCCAAGACGCGCTTCGATCGACGCGCGCAGTTCGCCAAAGCGTTGCTCGTTGCTCTGCGTCAGCCGCGAGAGTTGCTGCGCGAACGATTCGAGCTGTTGTCCCTGCAAGACCCCGAGTTGCCCGACCTGCGCCGACAGGATCTTGGCCAGGCGGTCCAAGCCCTGCGCCTGCTCCTCGCGATCGCCGCGTGCGCTCATCGCGGCATCCTGGCGAGCCAACATCAGGTCCTGCCGGAACTCGCGCTCGACGCGCTGCAGCGCGTCTTCGAGCGAACGGAAAGATGGATCGAGCGAATCGCCCTGCCGCCCGCTACGCCACAGCAGCAGAAGCTGCAGCAGCAAGACGATCAGGCCGATCGCCGCCTGCGCGTAGAGCCAGAAGTTGCTCATGCGCTCATTTGAGCGTGAAATCGACGCGACTGCTCTTGGCCTTGGCATCGGCCCCCGGCTTGTCGCCCGGTTTGTCCGCCTCCTCGCCGAGCCTGGTCGGCAGCAGGAAGACGCGTTCGGCGGGCACCTCGTGATCGACCAGCCAGTCGCGTACCGCTTTTGCGCGACGCTCGCCGAGCGCGCGCAGATCGTCGTCGTCGACGGTCGAGTTGGCGAGCATCAGTTTCTCCATTTCCTCGACCGGCAGACTCTTGACCAAGCCGATCATATTGCGCGGCTTGGGAAATTTCTCGGCCTTATAGACCCGCTCGAGCAGCGCCGGGTACTCCTCGGCACTGACCTCGACGTTCTGCGCCGAAGCGCTGTCGACGCCCTGCTTGGCCAGATCATCGCGCTTGAGTGCTCTGACCTTGCGCTCGATGCGAGCGCTCTTGACGCCTTCGCGGTCGCGCTCGGGATCGACCCGCCCCTCGACCTCGAGGCGCAGCGCCGGCCGGTCGACGAGCGCCTTGGCGAGGTTCTCGATGGTTTTCTGCGCGGCCGGCGTAATCGCCGCGCGCCCGTAATCGAATTCGACCATCGACATTTCCTCGCCGCTGCCGAACATCGATCCGAGCAGCGCAAAAGGCGAAGTCACCGCCTTGACCAACAGGTTGACGATGACCTTGACGATGAGTCCGCCGACGCTGAACTGCGGATCGTCAAGCGACCCCGAAATCGGCAGATTGAGGTCGATCTCGCCGTTGCGGTTCTTGAGCAGCGAAACGGCGAGGTTGACCGGCAACTTGGTCGCGCTCGGGCTATCGACCGGGTCACCGAAAGTCAGCTGATCGAGAAAAACCCGGTTCTCGGCTTCGAGCAGACCATTCTCGATCTTGTACTTGACGAACAGCGACAGTTTGCCCTTCTCGATCGCGTAGCCTGCGTACTTGCCCGAATAGGGCGAAAAGGAAGTCAGCTCGATGCCCTTGATGTCTGCCTGCAGATCGAGATAGGGCTTGGCTGACAGCGGATTGATCTTGGCCGTCATATTGAGCGGGGCGACGTCGTCGTAGTTGCCGCGCAGTTCAAGGCTGGCGATGCTGCCCGCATCCGACGACAGGCCGCTGATGCGGCCACCGATCTTCTTGAGGTTCGCCGAGTAGTTCGGCTTGACGAAGTTGTCGGTAAATCGGACGTTACCGCCCTGCAGCGTGATCTTGCCAATCTTGATCGGCATCATCGGCGCTGCGGCGGCGACCTCGGCGACAGCCTTGCCGTCGCCCGACGCTGGCGCCGGTTTCGCGCTCTGGTCCGCAGCGGCCGGAAGCGCGGCGTCACCCTGGCGAACGATCTGCAGCAGGTTGAGCTGGCCTTCGGGACTGACGATCACGCGCGCGAAGAAATCGGTCAAGGCCACTTCGCCGATCGCCAGCGAGTCAGGCCCCAGGCGCGCATCGACCTTGCCGACGTAGAGCGATTTCCAGCGCAGAAAATCAGTCGAGTTGAGCTTATCGACCGACGAGAAATCGCCGATCGTCGCCTGCCCGGAGAAAGCGCCGGTCAATGGCAACGCGCCCGACGCCTCGGACTTCTTGGCCGAATCGTCGGCACGTAACTGCAGGTTGCCGGCCACCGCCACCTGCCCGCGCGTCACCGCAATATTGAGCTGCTCGGCGAAATAGGGTTGCAGCGGCAGCAACTCGAGCGCCTTGACGTCGACGTTGATGTTGGCGTCGAGCGCCGGAAAAGCCTTGAGCGTGCCGTCGACCGCAACGTCGCCTTTGCCGTTGAGCTTGAAGCGCGTTGCCACTTTGGCACGCTGCCCCGGCTCGGTCGACAGGTTCTCGATCTCAAAACCCAGGCCATCGACGGTTTGCGTCGCCACCGGAGAAAGCGCGCGATCTTCGAAACGAAGTCCGATGTCCTCGCCGACCGACTTGGCGATGGTGATCTTCCACGGCACCGACGTTTCTGTCTGCGACGCCTCGACGACGCGCAGCGCCGGCGTCTGCAGAAAGTCAATCTTGCCCTCGACGCTTCGCCGAACCAGGCCGCGCACGCCGCGCGCCTGAACGTTGCCAATGCGCACCTCGTGCTTGGCCAGATCGAGTTGCCCACTCTTGGCCGAGAAGGAATCGACTTTGAGCCAATCCTCGGCGCTCACCCGCCAGGCGACGTCGAATTCGGCGGGCTTCGCCCCCTTGCTGTCGAGCTTCTTGAGGTCCAGGTCGAGCGCCTCGATGCTGGCGTTGAACGGCTTGCCGTGCGACTCGTCGAGCCAGCGCAGCACACCGCCAGCGACCTTGGCTTCGCCCAGCGACCAGGCGAGCGCTGGCTCGGGCTTTTTGGCGACCGGCGCATTGACCTTGGCATCCGCCATTTTTTGGCTGAAGAACTCGATCCAGTTGATCGTTCCCTGTTTGCTGACACGCGCATCGATCTGCGGCGAATCGACGGCGATGCGATCGACGACATACTTGCCGCCAAGCAGGTCGGCCGAGCCGATCGCCAGATCGAGCTGTTTGAGCGCCAGCAACGGTGCGCCCGACGAGTCTTTGACGTCGAGCTGCTTGATCGCCGCCGTTCCCGACAGCACCAGCGTCGAGGCTTTGTCCTTTTGCTGATGAAAGACGAGCTTGAGCGTGCTGTCGAGCGAGCCGGAGAGCACCTTGATCGGCAGCTTGAACGGAAGGTAATCAACGTACTGGGCGAGCTGCAACGCGTCGAGATCGATCGCGATCTCGCTCTCCAGCGAACTCGCGAAGGGTTTGCTGCGCCCCTTGACGAGCAACGGCGCGCCGTCGATTCGCGCCGAAAGCACCGGCTCGACGAAACTCTCGACCGCGTAGGCCATGCTCGAAACGAACGGCAGCGTCAGCGCGATGTCGCTGACCACGTGCTTTTCGGCGAGCGGCCTGTCGTCGAACTCGATCACCCCACCGCTTAGCTGGATGTTGTTGACCGAGAAAGCCGGCACCGGATCATTCGTTCTCGGTTTGGCCATCAATTCGTCGAGCAGGTCGGAGAAGTTGTAACGAGATTCGGAAAGGCGGACGACCTTGAGCTTGGGGTTGACCAGGCGCAGTTCGCCGACCACTGGCCCCAGCCTGAAAATCGACATCGATTCGAGGTTGACATAGAGGCTGTCGAAACTTGCGAAAGTCTCGCCGCCTTCGCGCTCGCCGATCGACACCCCGTCGACGGTGACCGACAGCGCGTAGGGATTGATGCGCACGCTGCTCACGGCCACCGGCCGATGCAGCGCCTGGCCCAACTGATCGATCAGCACCGATTTGACGAGCGGCGGCAGCACAAGGAAACCGAGCACGCCGACGATGACGAAAGCGAGCGCAATCCGCAGCGTGTATTTCCTTGTTTTGGGGGACTTCACCAGCGCCTGAATTTTCGCTTTATCGATCATATTGTCCCGCTGCTATTGTTTTGTCGAAGGTCGAATTTAGCACGGCTCGCCGCGAAGCCTTGGCGAAGGCCGCCAAATGTCGATTTTAAAAAAAGGCGACGGCTTGTTCAGAACGCGTTCTTCCACTCGCGCAACACGGTAAACACCTCAAGCGGGTCGTTCGCCTGCGCGACCCGGCTTTGCGCCGCAGCGATCAGCGCCGGTTCGCCGCAGCGCAGAAACGGATTGGTCGCTTTTTCCTGCATCAGCGTCGACGGCACGCTCGCCCGGCCCTCGGCGCGCGCCAGCGCGACCTCGTCCGCGCGCTGTTGCAACAGACGGTTGCCAGGATCGACGGCGAGCGCGAAGCGCAGATTGGCTTGCGTGTATTCGTGCGCGCAATAAACGGCGGTGCGCTCGGGCAGCGCCGCGAGACGCTCAAGCGATGCGAGCATCTGCGCCATCGTTCCCTCGAAGACGCGCCCGCAACCGGCGCCGAACAGCGTGTCGCCGCAAAAAAGACAAGCCGATCCGTAGTAAGCGAGGTGGCCCAGCGTATGGCCGGGAACCGCGATCACCTCGAACGCCAGCCCGAGCTCGGGCAGGGCTATCGTCTCGCCGCCGCGCAAGGGACGGCTGAGCGCTGTGATAGACTCGTCGGCCGGACCGAACACCGTGGCCTGATAATGCGCCAACAAACCGGCGACGCCGCCCTGATGATCGGCATGGTGGTGGGTGATCAGGATCGCCGTCAGCGCCAGGCCTTCGCGCTCGAGCACCTCGAGCACCGGACTGGCGTCGCCCGGATCGACGACCACCGCGGCAGCGCCCTTGCGCAGCAGCCAGATGTAGTTATCCTTGAAAGCTGGAATTCTGATGATGTCGAACATGGGTTGATTGTGGAAGAACTGCGGAAAATGTCAATTGCCGGCAGCGATGACTGGCTCAACTCGCCGCAAGGTCGCTACGTGATGGCGTGGGAACAGGGCAAGATCGACGCCGTGGTCGCCGACCTGTTCGGCTACAACGCGCTGCAGCTCGGACTGCCGCAATACGATCTGCTGGCGCATAACCGCATTCCGCTGCGTCAGGTCGCCGGCGAGTCGGGAGCGGTCGATGTGCTGTGCGACCTGCACGAGTTGCCGTTCGCCGCCAACAGCATCGATCTGGTGGTGATGCCGCACGTCCTCGAATTTCACGACGACCCGCACCAGATCCTGCGCGAAGTCGAGCGCGTGCTGATTCCCGAAGGGCAACTGGTGATTACCGGTTTCAATCCGCTCTCGCTGTGGGGTTTGCGCCGGCGCCTGCCGAAAGACCGCGACGAATTTCCGATCTGCGGCGACTACATCTCGGTGCTGCGCCTCAAGGACTGGCTGCAACTGCTGAGCTTCGAGGTCGAGCGCGGCAATTTTGGCTGTTATGCGCCGCCCTGCCGCCATGAGCGCTGGCTCAAGCGCTGGCATTTCATGGAAGCGGCGGGCGACCGCTGGTGGAGCTTCGCCGGCGGCGTATATTTGCTGCGCGCCGTCAAACGCGTGCGCGGCATGCGCCTGATCCTGCCGCCCTGGAGCCAGAAGAAACTGGCGCCCAAGGCACTTACCGCAATAACCAACAAGGAAAGCGAACAAAGTGGTCAATGAAACACTCGTCAATATCTACGCCGACGGCGGCTGCCGCGGCAACCCTGGCCCGGGCGGCTGGGGCGTTCTCATGCAAAGCGGCGAGAGCAGCAAGGAATTGTGGGGCGGCGAGCACGACACGACCAACAACCGCATGGAACTGACCGCCGTCATCCGCGCGCTCGAAGCGCTCAAGCGGCCGACCGCGGCGCACATCCACACCGACTCGCAATACGTGCAAAAAGGCATCAGCCTGTGGATTCACAACTGGAAGCGCAACGGCTGGCGAACTTCCGACAAGAAACCGGTCAAAAACGCCGAGCTCTGGCAGCGGCTCGACGAGCTGGCCAAGACGCACGACCTCAAGTGGCTGTGGGTCAAGGGCCACGCCGGCCACCCCGGGAACGAACGCGCCGACCAACTGGCCAACCGCGGCATCGACGAACTGCTCGCCGCGCGATAGATTTTTGAAAAAACTGGTAACCACAACGGGCACAACGAACACAACGAGAACCAAGAGATTGAGCGTTTACTCACCAGCAGCCCCTGCTTTTGAGTTAATTCTGAGAAACCCCCTTTTCTTGATGAATTTCGTTGTGCCCGCCGTGTTCGTTGTGGTTAAGTACTTCTTTTGACGGTCCACTTTCATGCGACAAATCTTCCTCGATACCGAAACGACCGGCCTTGAACACAAGCACGGTCATCGCATCATCGAAATCGGCGGCGTCGAAATGCGCAACCGGCGATTGACCAATCGGCACTTTCACCGCTACCTCAACCCGGATCGCGAGATCGACGCCGGGGCGCTGGCGGTGCACGGCATCAGTCTCGATTTCCTGCAGGACAAGCCGCGTTTTTCCGAAATCGCCGCCGAATTTCTCGACTTCGTTCGTGGCGCCGAACTGATCATTCACAACGCCCCGTTCGACATCGGCTTTCTCAATGCCGAGCTCGGCCGGCTCGACATGGCGCCGATCGGCACCGTCTGCCACGGTGTGCTCGACACGCTGCGCATGGCCAAGGACCTGCATCCGGGCAAGAAGAACAACCTCAACGTGCTGTGCGAGCGCTACGGCGTCGACAATTCGCGCCGCACGCTGCACGGCGCGCTGCTCGACGCCGAGATTCTGGCCGAGGTGTATGTCGCGATGACGCGCGGTCAGGAAAGCCTGATCATGGACCTGGCGGGCGACAGCGCCGAACAGCAGGCGATCGATCAACAGGCGCGGGCCGACCGGCCGCGCCGCGAGCAGCAGATCGTACGCGCCAGCGACGACGAACTCGCCGAACACGCGGCGCTGCTCGCGGCGGTCCAGAAAGAAAGCAAGGGCCAGTGCCTGTGGCTGGCCGACGATGCCGCGCCGCAGCCGTAAACGGCTTGAATCTTAAAAGCTCAGTTAACCACAACGAACACAACGATCACGAAGAAAAAGACAATCGCTTGCACCGTAGTGATGCATCACCCAGAAGGTGAATCACAGAAACATCAAAAAACAAAGAATCTTCGTTGTGTCCGTTGTGTCGTTGTGGTCTGAACTGCGGTTTCTAGGTTGAATTTTTGCTGAGCAAGACCGCGGACTACGCCGCAAAGCCTTGCGGATTGGCGCTCTGCCAGCGCCAGGTATCGGCGCACATGGCATCGAGTCCGCGTTCTGCGCGCCAGCCCAGCAATTCGAGCGCGCGCTTCGGATCGGCGTAGCACGCGGCGATGTCGCCCGGCCGGCGAGCGGCGATGCGGTAAGGCACCGGTCGCCCGCTGGCGCGCTCGAAGGCGCGCACCATGTCGAGCACGCTGTAGCCGACGCCGGTGCCGAGATTGACGGTCAAACACTCGGCGTGCTGCTGCAGGCGGGAGAGCGCCTTGAGGTGGCCCAGCGCCAGATCGACGACGTGCAGGTAATCGCGAACGCCGGTGCCGTCGGGCGTCGCATAGTCATCGCCCCAGACGTTGAGGAACTCGCGCCGGCCAGCCGCGACCTGGGCGACGAAAGGCATGAGATTGTTGGGGATGCCCTGCGGGTCTTCGCCGATCAACCCGCTCTGATGAGCGCCGACCGGGTTGAAATAGCGCAGCAGGCCGAGCCGCCACGACGGGTCGCTGACGTAGAGATCGCGCAGGATGTCCTCGATCATCAGCTTGCTGCGGCCGTACGGATTGGTCGCCGAGAGCGGATGATCCTCGGTCAGCGGCAGGCGTTGCGGGTCGCCATAGACGGTCGCCGACGAACTGAAAACCAGCGTCTTGACGCCGCACTCGTCCATCGCTTCGAGCAGGCGCAGCGTACCGGCGATATTGACGTCGTAGTAGGCGAGCGGCTTGGCGACCGATTCGCCGACCGCCTTGAGCCCGGCGAAATGAATCACCGCGTCGGCGCGACTCTCGCGCAGCGCGGCGCAAAGCGCCGCGCGGTCGCGAACGTCGCCGCGCACCACACTGAGCTTTTTGCCGGTGATTCGCTCAACTCGCGCCAGCGATTCGGGATGGCTGTTGCAGAAGTTGTCATACACCGTCACTTGATGACCGGCGTTGAGCAGTTCGACGCAGGTGTGTGAGCCAATATAGCCGGCGCCGCCGGTAACCAGAATGCTCATGCTGCTCTCCAAGGAAACATCGCGCGATTATCCGCGTTTTATCAAGTCAATGTCGGGAACGACGTTGCCGGCCTAGTCAAACAGCTCGGCCTGCAGGAAAGCCACTCCCTTGGCGTCCTTGCCCGAGAGCAGCGGCTCGCCGTTCAATTGCGGCCAATCGATGGCCAACGTCGGGTCGTTCCAGGCGATGCAGCGTTCGTGCTCGGGCGCCCAGTAATCGGTCGTCTTGTAGAGAAACTCGGCGGTTTCGGAAAGCACCACGAAGCCGTGCGCCATTCCCGGCGGAATCCAGAGCTGGCGCTTGTTGTCGGCCGACAGGACCTCGCCGACCCAGCAGCCGAAGGTCTTTGACCCGCGGCGCAGATCGACGGCGACGTCATAGACCTCGCCGGCGACCACGCGAACGAGCTTGCCCTGTGGCTGCCTGATCTGGTAATGCAGGCCACGCAGCACGTTGCGCGCCGATTTGGAATGGTTGTCCTGGACGAAATCGACGCCAAGACCCGACGCCTCGCGAAAAGCGTGCTGGTTGTAGCTCTCGAAGAAGAAGCCGCGATCGTCGCCGAAGACTCTCGGTTCGATCAGCAGCACGTCGGCGATGGCGGTTGGCGTCGCTGTCATCAACGTCCCCTCTCGCTGAGCAAGCCGAACAGGTACTCGCCGTAGCCGGACTTGGCGAGCGGCTGCGCCAGACGTTCGAGCTGATCATCGTCGATCCAGCCGTTGCGCCAGACGATTTCCTCGGGCGCAGCGACCTTGAGTCCCTGGCGCCGTTCGATGGTCTGGATGAACTGGCTCGCTTCGAGCATCGATTCGTGCGTTCCGGTGTCGAGCCAGGCGTAGCCGCGACCCATGGTCTCGACGTCGAGCGTCCCCTGCTCGAGATAAAGGCGGTTGAGGTCGGTGATTTCGAGCTCGCCGCGCGGCGACGGCTTGATCGACTTGGCCAATTCGACCACCTGCTGGTCGTAAAAATAAAGCCCGGTCACCGCGTAGCGCGACTTGGGCACTTTCGGTTTTTCTTCGAGGCTGATCGCGCGGCCATTGCCGTCGAACTCGACGACGCCATAGCGTTCGGGATCGGTGACCGCGTAGGCGAACACCGACGCGCCAGCAGTACGTTCGTTGGCGTTCTTGAGCAGCCCGGCGAAGTCGTGGCCGTAGAAGATGTTGTCGCCGAGCACCAGTGCCGAAGGCGCATCGCCGAGAAAGGACTCACCGATCAGGAAAGCCTGCGCCAGGCCGTCGGGCGAAGGCTGGATCGCGTAAGAGATGCTGATCCCCCACTGACTGCCGTCGCCGAGCAGCTTTTCGAACAGCGGCGTGTCCTGCGGCGTCGAGATCACCAGCACGTCGCGAATTCCGGCGAGCAGCAGCGTCGACAGCGGATAGTAGATCATCGGCTTGTCGAAGATCGGCAACAGTTGTTTGGAGACGACCTGAGTCGCCGGGTAGAGCCGGGTTCCTGAACCACCGGCGAGGATGATGCCTTTGCGTTGGATCATGAAGTGCTTTCCTTTGGTGAATCTTCTTACAGAATCTCGTCGAGCATCCGATCGACCGCGATTTTCCAGTCCGGCAGGTGCAGGTCGAAGGTTTCGCGCAAACGCGTGGTATCGAGCCGGCTGTTGAGCGGGCGCCGCGCCGCAGTCGGGTAGTCGGCGGTGGTGATCGCGCGGACTTCATCCGGACCGACCTTGAGCGTCTGCCCCATCGCCTGCGCGCGTTCGAGCACGTGGCAGGCGAAACCGTGCCAGCTCGTCTCGCCACCGGCGACCAAGTGGTAGAGCCCGGCGAATTTGGAAAATTCGGCAGGACGGCCCCGCACCGTGCGCAAGGCGTGCGCGGTGACGTCGGCGAGCAGTTCGGCGCCGGTCGGCGCACCGATCTGGTCGGCGATCACGCTCAAGCTCTCGCGCTCACGCGCCAGGCGCAGCATCGTTTTGGCGAAGTTGCCGCCGCGCGCGGCAAACACCCAGCTGGTGCGGAAGATCAAGTGGCGCGCGCAGCGCGCGACAGCCTGCTCGCCTTCGAGCTTGGTCTGGCCGTAGACACTGAGCGGGCCGGTGGCGTCGGACTCGCGCCACGGCGTGTTGCCACTGCCGTTAAAGACGTAGTCGGTCGAGTAATGCACCAGCCAGGCGCCGAGTTTTTGCGCTTCGTCGGCGAGCACACCCGGCGCCAGCGCGTTGAGCGTTCGCGCGAGTTCTGGTTCCGATTCGGCCTTATCGACCGCCGTATGCGCCGCCGCATTGACGATCACGTCGGGCGCCACTGCCCGGACGGTCGCCGCCAGCCCCGCCAGATCGGCAAAGTTGCCGCACAGCGCGGCGCTGTCGTGATCGAGCGCGACCAGCTCGCCGAGCGGCGCGAGGCTGCGCTGCAGCTCCCAACCGACCTGACCGCCCTTGCCAAAAAGCAGAATCTTCACGCCGTTTCCCCGTACTGCTTGGCAAGCCACTCGCGATAGCCGCCGGAGAGCACATTGGCGACCCACGGCTGATTGGCGAGATACCAGGCCACCGTCTTGCGGATCCCCGTTTCGAAGGTCTCGGCCGGTCGCCAGCCGAGCTCGCGCTCGAGCTTGTGCGCGTCGATCGCGTAGCGCCGGTCGTGGCCCGGACGGTCGGTGACGTAAGTGATCTGCGCGCGGTAGGGAACGCCGTCGGCGCGCGGCTGCAACTCGTCGAGCAGCGCGCAGACGGTATCGACGATCTCGAGGTTGGTCTTCTCGTTCCAGCCGCCGACGTTGTACGTCTCGCCGACCCGGCCGGCGGCCAGCACGCGGCGGATCGCGCTGCAGTGATCCTTGACGTAGAGCCAGTCGCGGACCTGCTGACCGTCGCCATAGACCGGCAAGGGTTTGCCGGCCAGACAATTGACGATCAACAGCGGGATCAGCTTCTCGGGGAAGTGATACGGCCCGTAATTGTTCGAGCAGTTGGTCGTCAGCACCGGCAGACCGTAGGTATGGTGGTAGGCGCGAACCAGATGGTCGGATGCTGCTTTCGAAGCCGAATACGGGCTGTTCGGTTCAACGCGGTGCTGTTCGGTAAACGCCGCATCGTCCTTGCCGAGCGAGCCATAGACTTCGTCGGTCGATACGTGCAGCAGGCGAAAAGCCGCCTTGGCGGGTTCGGCGAGCGCACCCCAGTAGGCGCGCACCGCTTCGAGCAGCTGAAAGCTGCCGACGATATTGGTCGCGATGAACTCGCCCGGACCGTGGATCGAGCGATCGACGTGCGATTCGGCGGCAAAATTGATCACCGCGCGCGGCTGGTGCTCGGCGAGCAGGCGAGCAACCTGCGCGAAATCGCCGATGTCGCCGTGGACGAACAGGTGGCGCGAATCGCCGTGCAGGCTCGCGAGGTTTTCGAGGTTGCCGGCGTAGGTCAGCTTGTCGAGGTTGATGACGGGCTCGTCGCACGCCCCCAGCCAGTCGAGAACGAAATTGCTGCCGATGAAACCGGCGCCGCCGGTAACGAGAATGCTCATAACGGGCCCCTGTGAGTGAAAGCGTGATTATCCGGGTTTTGCGAGGAAAGAGCGATCAGACGGCACGATTCCTTGGCGTCAAGGCAGAGAAACAATCGCCGGCGGCGGTTCCCGGCGCGAAGTGAACGCCATTTGACGGCAAGCGCATTGCCCGGATTCGACGGCGCGGGTGGGCTATAATCCGCCGGTTGCACCCGGAACATTCGACTAGGCGCCCCGCCACCCGGGGAGCGCCACCCCGCGATCACCGGGGACCCGCACAGGAACTACGGATGACGCCACGAATCACTTTTTCAATGACCGCCTGGGCTCGCCTGGCCTGCGTTGTCGGCTTGCTGCTCTCGGGCTGCGCGACGGTGCCGCAGGATGGCGACCCCGCATCCGCCGACGGCAGCCGGCAAGACCCGCTGGCGCTCAAGAGCGCGACCCGGCTCGGCCAGGCACGCGCCCCAGCGGGAAATCTGCCGGTCGTGGTAATCCAGACGCAACAGCAGCTGCCGCAGGCGATCGACCTGACCCGCGAAACCGACGACCTGCTGCAGCGCATGCGCAACGGTTTTGCCATGCCCGACATCAACAACGACCTGGTGCTTTCGCACCAGCAGTGGTACCTCAACCGGCCCGACTACCTGCGCCGCGTCGTCGAACGCAGCAGCCGCTACCTGCACCATATCGTCGAAGAACTCGAAAAGCGCGGCATGCCGATGGAGCTCGCGCTGCTGCCGATGGTCGAGAGCGCCTACAACCCGATGGCCTATTCGCCGGCCAAGGCGTCCGGCCTGTGGCAGTTCATCCCGGCCACCGGCAAGCGCTACAACCTCGACCAGACCTGGTGGAAGGACGATAGGCGCGACATCGTCGCGTCGACCGCAGCGGCGCTCGACTACCTGCAGTCGATCTACGACATGCACGGCGACTGGCATCTGGCGCTGGCCTCGTACAACTGGGGCGAAGGCGCCGTCGGCCGCGCCATTGCCAAGAACCGCGCGCAGGGGCTGCCGACCGACTACCTGAGCCTGACCATGCCCAACGAGACCAGGAACTACGTTCCCAAGCTGCAGGCGCTCAAGAACATCTTCAGCAATCCGGCACTGCTGGCCGAGCTCAATCTGCAGGGCATCCCCAACCGCGCCTATTTCGGCACCGTCACGCCGACCGCCAACATCGACGTCAAGGTCGCCGCCAAGCTCGCCGAAATGCCGGTGCAGGAATTCGTCGCGCTCAACCCGTCGCACAACCGTCCGGTGATCAAATCCGACACGCCGATGGTGATCCCGGCCGACAAGATCGACACCTTCATGGACAACCTCGAAGCCCACGAAGGCAGCAACAAGCCGCTGTCGTCGTGGCAGGCCTACACCATGCGGCCGGGCGACAAGCTCGAAAAGATCGCGCCGCGCTTCGGCATGACGGTGGCCAATCTCAAAGAGGCCAACGGCATCAAGGGACGCATCAAGGTCAGCCCCGGCGCCACCTTGCTGGTCGCCGGGCAGCAGGGCGCCGACCCGGTCAATGTCGAGCCGCTACCCGAACAGCCGCGACTGCCTGCGGCCGACCCGGAACGCTCGCATACGGTACGCAAGGGCGAAACGCTGCCGCAAATCGCCAAACGCTACGGCAGCTCGGTTGCCGAACTCAAGCGAATCAACCATCTGCGCAGCGACAAGATCGCCGTCGGCAGCCATCTGACGCTCGCCGCAGCGAGCAAGAACGCTACGGCCGAGAAGGCTAGCGCCAAGGCTGAAAAGACCGCCAAGTCAGAGAAGACCGCCAAACCGGAAAAGCTCGCCAAAGCCGAAAAAAACGCCAAGCCCGAGAAAACCGCCAAGCCGGAAAAGACTGCCGGCACCAAGGCCGACAAGGCCGGCGCCAAGACCGCCGGCAAGCCGGCGCCCAAGGTCGCCCACTACGTCATCCGCAATGGCGACACGCTGGCGTCGATCGCCAAGCATTTCAATGTCAGCAAGGACGACCTGCTGCGCTGGAACCGCATCTCGCCCAACGCATTGACCCCGGGCAAGACGCTGACCATCCAGCTGGCGCAGAACTCGTAGCATTGATCGGTCGGGCTGCCCGACACGCTACGACCGGGTCCGAGGCCGCAGCAAGCGGCCGGAAACGATCTGCGCGCAGGCGGCGCCCGCGCTCGCCGCCAGGAAGGCGGCGCCGATGCCGAACAAGGGCAAGGCCCAGCCGAGAACGATGCAGAAAACCAGAAACGCGTACCAGCCGAAGACCATCGCACGCAGCAGACAGATGGTGAACTCGTGGCCGCACTGGCGGTGCGAGAAGACGGCAAGCACCGTACTGATCACCGGAAACATCGAAAACAGGCCGCTCAATTGCGCGCCGAACGACGCGGCCGAATAGGTCACCGCCAGCACCAGAATCGCACCAGCCGCCATGCGAACGTAAATCTCGCCGCGCGCTGACGCGACGTCGATCGCGCGCAGCTCGGCGCGCGGGAAAAGCCGCGGCGCGAGCAGCAGGACGGCAAGCACCATCACGGTCACGACGCTCGTCGACAGCTCGAGCGTATTCAATAGCGCGACGGCGACGAAATAGGCGGTCAACGCACAGAGCAAGCTCGCGCGCCACGACCGGCAAGTCGACACCCAGGCATAGGCGAGGATGAAGCCGAGCATCGCGAAAACGCCGAGCAACATGCCGACGATCGCGCGCGAAACGAACGCAGCGCCCTGATCAAGCGCGATGAAATACATGATCGGACCGGAGACCATCGGCAAACCCGACAGCCAGCCCGCCACCGCCGGCCCCCAGCGCCGCCCGGCAAGCGTGACGGCGCCGATCAGCAGCGGCACCAGCGTGATTTTGAGCGAGACGAGCGCGATCGGCATCAGCTTGCCTCAGATCGCCGGTAAAGGTGGCAGCGAACGACGTGAGTTTCCGAAACGCGGCTGATTGGCGGATAGCTCGCGCGGCAAACGTCGCTCGCCTGCGCGCAGCGCGGGTGAAAGTGGCAGCCGGTCGGCGGATTGGCCGGCGACGGCGTCTCGCCGGCCAGGCGAATGAATTGCGGTGCGCCCGCCGCGCGCGGATCTGGCACCGCCGACAGTAGAGCGCGCGTATAGGGATGCTGCGGCGAGCGCAAGACCTCGTCGACGCTGCCGTGCTCGACGATTCGGCCAAGGTACATCACCGCGACCTCGTTCGCCAGGTACTCGACGACGGCGAAGTTGTGCGTGATGAAGAGATAGGCGAGCCCGAGGTCGTCCTGCAGCGCCTTGAGCAGGTTGAGGATCTGCGCCTGCACCGAGACGTCGAGCGCCGAAGTCGGCTCGTCGCAGACGATCAGCTCGGGCGCGACGGCAAGCGCGCGAGCGATCGCGATGCGCTGGCGCTGGCCGCCCGAGAACTCGTGCGGATAGCGAAACGCGGCGTCTGCGTCGAGCCCGACCTGGCGCAGCAGCGTGGCGATCGCCGCCGTGCTGTCGGCCAGCGGTGCCAGCGCGTTCATTCCCTCGCCGATGATCTCGCCGACCGGCAAGCGCGGATTGAGCGAGGCGAAAGGATCCTGGAAGATCATCTGCAGGCGTCGGCGCAGCGGGCGCAGCGCGCCGCGCGACAGGCCGCAGAGTTCGATGCCTTCGCGCCCGTCGAGCCGCACACTGCCGCCGGTCGGTGCAATCAGTTGCAGGATCGCCTTGCCGACGGTCGTCTTGCCGCAACCCGACTCGCCGACCAGCGCCAGCGTTCTGCCGCGCGCGAGTTCGAGACTCACGCCATCGACCGCCTTGACGTAGCCGACGGTTCGCTGCAATACGCCGCGGCGGATCGGGAAATGAACGCACAGATTCTCGACGCGCAGCAGCGAAGATTCCGGCGCCTCAACGACGGCGGCAGGCGCTTCGCCGAGCGGCGCGACGACCGCCGCGCGGCCCGGCTCGGCGAGCAGATGACAGCGAACGCGGTGCTCGGGCCCCACTGCCGACCACGCCGGTGATTCTTCGCGGCAGCGCGCCCAAGCGTGCGCGCAGCGCGGCGCGAAACGGCAGCCGGGCGGCATCGCAGAGAGCGAAGGCAGCTGACCGGCGATCGTCGCCAACCGGCCACCGCGCCGCGAAAGCTCGGGCAAGGCGGCAAAGAGCTTCTGCGTATAGGGGTGGCGCGGCGCGGCGAAGAACGCGTCGCGCGGCGCCTCTTCGACGAGCTCGCCCGCGTACATCACGCCGACGCGCTGCGCCATTTGCGCGACGACGCCAAGGTCGTGGGTGATCAGCAGCATTCCCATGCCGCGCTCGGCCTGCAAGCGGCGCAAGAGGTCGAGGATCTGTGCCTGGATGGTGACGTCGAGCGCCGTGGTCGGCTCGTCGGCGATGAGCAAGCGCGGATTGCCGGCGAGCGCGACCGCGATCATCACGCGCTGTTTCATTCCGCCCGAGAGCTGGAACGGATATTCGCGCAGGCGGCGCTGCGCGTCGGCGATGCCGACCGCGTCGAGCAGTTCGCGCGCGCGCTTTTGCGCCGCCTGACCCGAAAGCGAGAGATGGCGTTCGAGCACCTCGCCGATCTGCCGCCCGACGGTGAGCACCGGGTTGAGGCTGGTCGCCGGCTCCTGGAAGATCATCGCCATGCCGCCGCCGCGCACCGCGCGCATCTCGGTCTCGGGCAAAGCCAGCAACTCGCGGCCGGCAAATTCGACTTCGCCGTCAAGGATTCGCCCGGCGGCCGGCAGCAGGCGCAGCAAGGAAAGCGCGGTCGCCGACTTGCCGCAGCCCGATTCGCCGAGCAGCGCGAAAGTCTCGCCCGAACGCAGTTCGAAATCGACGCCATCGACGGCGACCAAGGTCCGGCGCGTGCTCGCGTGGCCGCTCGCAAAACCCATGCGCAGCTTGCGCACCTTGAGGATCGTCTCGCCGCTCATGCGAAAAACCGCAGAACAAACCACAACGACATGTCGCGCAGCAAACCCCGCGGGACAACGGGCACAACGAACAACTTCGGTCTTTGAGTTTTCATACGCTACCTGCTCCGCGATTCATCATCGCGACACCACGCGTCACTTTTTGCAAGGAATCCCAAGAGGCTTCCCTTCATGATGTCTTCGTTGTGTTCGCCGTGCCCGTTGTGGTTGATCGATCTTTCCAACCTCATGACGCCCCCGCCATTCTCGGATCGAAGGCGTCGCGCACCGCGTCGGCGAGCAGGTTGGCGGCGAGCACCAGCGCGAACATGAAGACGAAGGCGGCGGCCAGCGACCACCACACCATCGGCTCGCGCGCGAGCTCCATGCGCGCGTTGTTGATCATCGTTCCGAAGCTGATCATCGACGGATCGACGCCGATACCGACGTAAGAGAGCACCGCCTCGGCGAGCACCAGGCTCGAAAAGTCCATGACCAGCGCGATGATCACCAGGTGCATCAGGTTGGGCAGGATGTGGCGCACGATCAGGCGCAGATCGGCGACGCCGAAAGCCTGCGCCGCCTGGATGTATTCGAGCTCGCGCAGCTTCAAGGTCTCGCCGCGCAGCAGGCGGCACAGCCCGGTCCAGCTAGTGAGCCCGAGAATGAAGCAGAGCGCCAGCAGACGCAGGTCGGCGCGCTCGGCGGCGGTGGCAAACCACTGCGGGTGATTGTCGATCACCACCTGCATCATCAGCACCGCGGCGGCGATCAGCAGCACGCCGGGAATCGAGCTTAGCGTCGTATAGAGGTACTGGATCAGATCATCGACCCAGCCGCGAAAATAGCCGGCGACGAGGCCGAGCACGATCGCCAGCGGCAGCGTCACCAGCGTCGTCACCAGCCCGATCACCAGCGCCGTGCGGATGCTCTTGAGGACCTGGTAGAAGATGTCCTGGCCGACCTTGTCGGTGCCGAAGACGTGGTAATCGACGCTGAGCGCAGCGAGCGGCGAGAGCAGCAACAAGAGCACGCCGAGCGTGACCAGCACCGAACGCCACGCGAAATCGGTCTCCCCGCGGCGCAAAGCGCGCCAGGCGGTCATTAGCGAGCATGCATTCCGAGAAGCCAGTAAAGACGCGCATCCCAGCACCAGCAGGCCGGAAAGCAAGGCGGCAAGCGACGTTGCGGCAAGCACCCGGCGGCCGACGTCAGCATCGCGCTGTGCCGCGAGATCCCGCGCGTCGGCGTCCAGATGCGCGCCGCCGTATTTGAGGCGAGGAAAATCGCGAGCGATCTGCAGCCGGCCGTCAGCGTCGCGCGTCTCGATCGATTCCTTGGCGTATCCGTGCGTCGCCAGCGGTTCCGAATAGGTCTTCTCGTTGCGCGTGCGCAGCGGGCTCGCGAGCGCGTCGAGCAAGGACAGCACCTCGATGGCATAGGCCGCCGGCGCGCCGCTGTCGCGGCTTGCGAGGCGCGGTCGGTAATGCACCGAGTCGAGCAGGCCGACCAGCACGAAGGCGAGCAGCACCGTCGCCGCCGCCATCCCCGGCGCGCTGCGTCCGACGCGATGCCACGCCGTGCGCAGCGGCGGGTTGCGCGCCGACAGCGCGGCGAGAACGAGCGCCGCGACGACGAGCAGCCAGATCAGCACGTCGGACCAGAGGATGACGGGGAGAATGGTCATGGCGTAAAACTCACGCAAACCGTCGTCATTCCGGGGCCGCGAAGCGGAACCCGAAATCCAGGTTCGTAACTGTGGTTTCTGGATTCCGGGTTCCGTCCTGACGGCCGGCCCCGGAATGACAAATCTATACGCGCTATCGGGCTAAACATTTTCATCGCTTATTCGAACCTCACGCGCGGATCGACGAGCGTGTAGGAAATGTCGGTGAGGACCAAGCCGACGATGTAGAGCACCGAGCCGATGAAGACCATGGCGCGGACGACCGCGAAGTCCTGCGCGTTGATCGCGTCGATGGTGTAGCTGCCGAGCCCGGGGATGCCGAAGAACGATTCGCTGAGCAAGGAGCCCATGAACAGCAGCGGAATGACGACGACGACGCCGGTCAGAATCGGGATCATCGCGTTGCGCAGCACGTGACGAAAGAGCACGGTGAGCTCGGAGAGCCCCTTGGCGCGCGCCGTGCGAACGTAGTCCTTGGCGATCTCCTCGAGGAAGATCGTTCGGTACCAGCGCGCCGACGAGCCGATTCCCGAGACGACGCCGATCGCCACCGGCAGGATCACGAACTTCCAGGCGTCGAGACCGGCTGCATAACCCGAGATCGGCACCAGCCGCCACAGTTTGCTGACTAGATACTGGCCGCCGATGATGTAAAAGAGTCCGGAGATCGACATCAGCGCGACGCACAGCACGACGCCCCAGAAGTCGAGCGCGCTGGCGCGGAAGAAAGCCAGCAGCAGCGCCAGCGACACCGTCACGAACAGGCCGATGATGAAGGTCGGCAGCGCGATCGCCAGCGACGGCCCCATGCGCGACGCAATTTCGCGCGCGATGTCGCGACCGTCCTCGGCGCGACCGAAGTCGCCGACGAACATTCGCGCCGACTTGGCGAACAGCACGGTGTCGGTGAACACGCCAGTCCCCTGCGCCTGGCTATTGATGAACAGCGGCTTGTCGTAGCCGCGCTCGGCCTTCCACTTTTCGATCGCTTCGGGCGTCACGCGCTTGACGCCAAGCTGCATGCGCGCCATGTCGTCGGGCGTATTGACGACGAAGAACAGCGCGAAGGTGATGAGGTTGACGCCGATCAGGATCGGAATCGCGTAGAGCAGTCGGCGCAGCAGATAGGCGAGCATCGAAAGTCCCTAGGTTCGCGCGCTGGCGCGCTCGCGGCGGCGGTAGTAGAAAAGCGCCGGCAGCAGCAGCGCAGCGAGCGCCAGCGCGCCGGCGAAGAGCGGCCAAAGCACCGGCTCGTTCCATTCCCGCCGCCGCCGCTCGCGCTCGCCGACGTCGAGGCGTTGGTACTTCAGGCTGTTGTGGCCGACATCGCTCGGCTTGCGGTTGTACAGCCAGGAATGGGCGAGCGTGTAGCTCTTCGGGTAAAAGCAGAAGATCCACGGCGCGTCGTCCTGCAAAATGCGGTTCATTCGATCGATCAGCGCCTGCCGCCGCGGACCATTGTCGAGATCCTTCATCTGCCCAAACAGCTTGTCATATTCCGGATTGACGTAATTCGAGGCGTTCTCTCCCATCTTCGCGACCTTGCCTTCAGACCCGAGCAGCAGGAAGAAAAAATTCTCAGGGTCGGGATAGTCGGCGTTCCAGCCCAGGAAATAGAGCTGAACTGCACCCTTGCGGATCTTCTCCTGAAAGCGGTTGAAATCGGTCGAGCGCACCACCAGTTGGATGTCGAGCTTGGCGAACTGGCGCGCCAGCCAGTCGAGCCGCGACTTGTCGCCCATGCCGCCGCTCGTCGTATCGAGGTAGATCACCAGCGGTTCGCCCGTTTTGGCGTCGCGACCGTTGGGCCAGCCGGCTTCGGCGAGCAGTCTCTTGGCGACGTCGACCGGCTTGCGTTTGGCCTGGCCGTCGACCCAGTCGTAGACCACCGGATTGATCCCGGCCTCGCCGTCCAGGTGACCGAAGATTCCCGGCGGCAACGGACCCATCGCCGCGATGCCGCGCCCGTTCATGAAGATCGAGATGAACTCCTCCTGGTCGATGGCGATCGACAACGCCTGGCGCAGCTTCCTGTCGTTCGGCGCCATGCCGCCGACGACCGGATCGAGCATGTTGAAACCCATATAGAAGTTCGACGCGCGAACGCTGGTCAACAGACGGATACCCTTGGCGCGCATCTCGTCCGAGAGCGCGACGTCGCCGCCGGCGCCGAAACGAACCGCCTGATCGAAGCTGTCCGAAGCGATTCCCGACGCGTCATAATAGCCCTGCAGGAACTTGTTCCAGTAGGGAATGCTTTCCTTTTCGCGCGAAAAAACCACTTTGTCGATGAGCGGCAACGCTTTGCCGCAGTCGGCCAGCAGCCCAGCTTCACGGTCGCCGGGCTCGCCCTCGCAGGGATAGGTCTCGCCGTGGAAGTTGGGGTTACGCTCGAGCACCATGCGGCTGTTGGGGTTGTTCTCGGTGAGCATGTACGGACCGGTGCCGACCGGGTACCAGTCGAGCGTCAAGTTTTTTTCGGCCATCCCGGGCTGCGCGTAGAAGCGGTCGACCTCGCGCGGCACCGGCGCGAAAAAAGGCATCGCCAGCCAGTAGACGAACTGCGGGTACTTGCCGGCCAGCGCAATGCGCAGCGTGTGGCGATCGACGACGGTCACTCCCTTGAGCGCGAAGCGATCGAGGTCGATCCAGGTGTCGGCCGGCAGGCTCTTCGCTTCGCTCTGCAGCGTTTCGCCAAGTTCCGCGAGGCCAACGATGCGCTGCGCCATCATGCCGAAGATCGGCGAATGCAGGCGCGGATGCGCGAGCCGCTTGATCTCGTAAAGGTAATCGTCGGCAACAAGCTCGCGACTCCCGCTTTCCGGGAAGTCGGCAATCGTCTCGATCCCTTGCAGCGACTCGCGATCGAGCTTCCCATAGCGCGCCGTTCCGTCGCGATTGAGCGCAAAAGCAGGATGCGGCTGATAGCGGATTCCGGGGCGGATACTGATCTCGTAGACGCTGGTCGCGATCGTCTCGCTCGCCGCGTCGGCCGGCAGTTCGCGGCCCTGCGCGTCAAAGTAGCGCGGCACCGGAACCGCCTGCGCGCTCGCCGCAACCAGCGTATACGGGCGCTTGAGATAATGGTACTGCAGCGGCGGTTCGTAGATCTGCGCGGTAAACACGCCTTCGTCCTCGCTGTACGACTGCACCGGATCGAGGTGCTTGGGCCGCTCGGTAAACGCCGAATAGAGGATGTTGCCGCCGCGCTCGCTGGCAGGATAGGGGTCGTTCTGTTCGCTGCCGCAGGCAGCCAGCAGCAGCGGCACGATGAACAGGGCGAGGCGAAAAAAAATCATGGGGCGAAGTGTAACGCGAGTATTCGCCACTGTGCCGCGCATTTGTTTGGCGCGCCATTCGGACAGCAAAAAGGCGCTGGCGCGCGCCAGCCCCCGAATCGGCGGGCGGCGTTCGAGCAAAACTCCCCTATAATGTCGCCTCACACTGGCGAAAACCGTCAATCAGCAGTAAAAAATCCAACATCCTTACGTTACGGGAGAGCTTATGGGATTCCTCGCAGGCAAGCGTATTCTAATTACCGGCGTACTGTCGAAGCACTCGATCGCCTACGGCATTGCCCGGGCCTGTCACCGTGAAGGCGCGCTGCTCGCCTTCACCTATCAGAACGAACGCTTTCTTGAGCGGATCAATAAATTCGCCGCCGAATTCGACAGCACGCTGGTTTTCCCGTGCGACGTTTCCGACGACGCGCAGATCGACAAGCTCTTCGCCGACCTGGCGACGCACTGGGAAGGACTCGACGGGCTGGTCCATTCGATCGGCTACGCCCCGCGCGAGGCGATCGAGGGCGACTTCCTCGACGGCATCTCGCGCGAATCGTTCCGCATCGCGCACGACGTCTCGTCGTACAGCTACCCGGCGCTGACCAAGGCGGCGCGCCCGCTGCTGCTCAAGGGCAAGCAGGCGGCGGTGCTGGCGCTCTCGTACCTCGGCGCCGAGCGTACCATGCCCAACTACAACACGATGGGGCTCGCCAAAGCCAGCCTTGAAGCGGCGACGCGTTACCTGGCGTTCTGTCTCGGGCCGCAGGGAATCCGCGCCAACGCCATTTCAGCCGGTCCGATCAAGACGCTGGCGGCGTCCGGAATCGGCGACTTCGGCAAACTGCTGGCCTACAACTCGCACAACGCGCCGCTGCGCCGCAACATCACCATCGACGAAGTCGGCAACGCCGCCGCCTTCATGCTCTCCGACCTCGCCAGCGGAATCACCGGCGAGATCATGTACGTCGACGGCGGACTCAACACCACCGCGCTCGGCAACGCCGATCCGCTGCCGTAGGCGCCGCGTCGTTCCGGGCCAAGCCCGAAATGACCAGCAGGGCTCACCGCGCGGTGAGCCCTTTTTTATGTGTCCCGATGCCGGGCGCGCATACGAAAAAGCCGGCGGGGATCTATCCATATCCCCGCCGGCCTCATAACGATCCGCTTACTGGCGCTCTTTGGCTTCGAGCGCCGCCTTGTTGATGACGATCTTGTAGCGCAGCCGCAGGTCGGTCAGATACGCTGCCAGGTCCTGCTGCGCGACGATACCGCCGTATTCGCGCTGCAGGCCCTTGCGCTTGTCGTCATCGACCTTTTCCGGCTGGCTGACCTTGACGATCTTGTAGAGCATGTAAGCGCCGCCGACGCTGGCGCCGACATACGCCGGCAGCGTCTTGGTCTCGGCCTTGAACAGCGCCTGCAGTGCGGCCGGCGGCAAGTCGCGCGCCTGCATTCGCGAAGCGCTCTTGACCGGCGACCAAGCGGCCTTGGCGTCATCATTGCCCTTCCTGAGCTCGGCGAGCCGCGCTTCGCCGGCGGCTTTGGCCAGCGCCGCAGCTTCCTGCGCCTTGAGCAGCTTCTCGATGTCGGCCTTGACCGTATCGAAGGCGACGCTGGTCGCCGCGACGTGCTCGACGACACGCGCCGCGACCAGCGTGTTGGGCGCGATTTCGACGGCTTCGGTATTGCGCTTGTTCTTGATCGCATCTTCGGAGAACAATGCGCCGAGGATCTTGGCGTTGGCCAGCGGGCCGAGCGCGGCGAGCGCCCTCGGGTCGGGATTGCGGCTGATCAGGCCGGACTTCTCGACCTTGAGCTTGAATTTGTCGGCGGCAGGCGCCAAGCTGTCCGATTGCTCATAGACCATATTGGTGAACGCTTCGGCGGCCTCGGCAAACTTGCGCGACGCGGCCTGCGCCTTGAGTTCGGCGACGATCTCGCTGCGCACCTCGTCAAGCGGGCGCTGCTTTCCCGGCTTGATCCCGGTGACCTTGATGATGTGATAGCCGAAGTCGGATTGCACCAGACCGGAAATCTCGCCTTCCTTTTGCTTGAAGACGATGTCTTCGAAGGCCTTGACCATCATGCCATGGCCGAAGAAACCCAGATCGCCGCCCTTCTGCGCCGAACCGGGATCCTGCGAATACTGCTTGGCGAGCTCGGCGAACCTGGCCGGCGTCTTCTGCACTTCCTTGAGCACCTCTTCGGCCTTGGCCTTGGCCTTTTCCTTGTCGGTCTCGGCGTTGGTCACGATCAGGATGTGACTGGCGCGCCGCTCCTCCGACTGCTCGTAGCGATCCAGATGGCCTTCGTACCAGGCCTTGACCTCGGCGTCGCTGACCGTGACCTGCGCAAGCAGCGCGTCGAGCGAGAGCACCAGGTACTCGGCGCGGACCTGCTCGGGAACCTCGAAGCGCGCCTTGTTTTCATCGTAGTATTTCTGCGCCGCCGCCGGATCGATCTTGACCTTGTCGGCAAACTGCTCGGGCGCGATCTTGAGTTCGCTATAGTCGCGCGCCTCCAACTGCAGCCGCAGCATCGCCTCGGCCTGAGTATCCGAAACGAACGCCGTGTCGCCGATCGCGCCGATCAGCTGCTGCAGCGTCAGATCCTGGCGCAGCTTGGCCTCGAACTGCGGCTGCGACATGTTCTGCGAACGCAGCGCCGCTTCGTAACGGCTCATCGAAAACTTGCCGTCTTCCTGCAGCGAAGGAATTCTGGCGATCACCTCGCGCAGCGCCTCGTTGCTCGTCTGCAGACGATTCTTGTCGGCCTCGAGCAGCAGCAGGCGCTGGTCGACCAGCGAGTTGAGAACGGACAGCTTGGCTTCAGGCGTATTCATCATTTCCGGCTTGAAGTTGGCACCGAGCGATTGGCGCAGCTGATCCTGGCGCTCACGCATGCTCTGCTCAAACTGGGGAACGGTGATCTTCGTATCGCCAACGCTGGCCAGGTCGTTGCCAGCCCCGGAGTTCTTGACGTAGGAATCGACGCCAAAGAAAGCGAATGGCAGGGTGATCAGTGCCAGAAAGATCTGAACGATCTTCTTGTTGTTGCGTACGGAGTCGAACATGGTGATTGCCCGCTAGTTCAATTGAGAGGTCAAAGCAAAAAAAGCGAACTTTCGTTCGCCTTTCGGTATTGGCGCAGGGCATGGGGCGGTCATCAACGGCAGCAAAACCACCTACCAGCACACACTCGGAATCAGGCCAAAAACCCCTTAAAAACCAAGCAGCAACCCGCACAGCGGCGCCGAGTCTATCACGTGCGCCGGGGTGCGGGCAAGGCCGGTGCACTGCCGGCACACGGCACCGGCGTGCACCGCATCGCTCATTTGATCAGGCCGCGCGCCTTGAGGTTATCGCAGGCGTTCCAACGCGGCGTCGGCAGCGTCGTTCCCTGCTCCTTGGCGCGAACTTCCATGGCGCCGCGGTGCTCGGTCTGCACGGCGATGCACTCGTCGTAGGTCTTGACCTCGCGCATCTGTTTCTGGAAAGCAGTGCGCTCGGCGGGCGTCATCAGCGACCAGCCGCGCGTATTGTCCTGATTGGACATCATTGCCCGGCCACCGCGTCCGCCCGGACCCATTCCCGGGCCACCGGCGCCCGGCCCGCCGTTCTGCACGCACGGACCACCGCCCCTGCCATAGCCCATGCCGCCACCCATTCCCGGACCGCCCTGCGCCAGCACCGGCGCGGCGACGGCGGCAGCCAGCAGCGCAATCAGCGTGATGCTCTTGAACTTCATTGAGGTTTTCATTTGGAATCTCCTGGTCTGTAAAACTCGAACAGGGCGTTGGCTTCGCTTCGCCCTTGAGCCTCATTTAAGCGCAACGATGTAAGCGGCGTGTTGCATGGCAAGGCCGATTTGTATCGTCGCGTTGCAGATCGGCATCGCGTTACAGTGCGTAACAAAGAGGTAGCCGAGCGATGCACAAAAGCGATATAAATCGTCCTGGCAACCCGACCGCCTTGCGAGGATGGCTCACCAACGCCAATGGAAAAACCCGACAGCATTCTGATCGTAGACGACGACCCCGAAATCCGCCGCTTGCTGGCAGACTACCTGGCGCGCAACGGATTCGACGCGCTCGCCGCACGCGACGGTCGCGAGATGTGGCAGCTGCTCGAGCGGCACGTCGTCGACCTGATCGTTCTCGACCTGATGCTGCCCGACACCGACGGCCTGACGCTGTGCCGCGACCTGCGCGCCAAGTCCGCCCAGTCCGGTATCCCGGTGCTGATGCTCACCGCGCGCGGCGAGGAAACCGACCGCATCGTCGGTATCGAGATGGGCGCCGACGACTACCTGGTCAAGCCGTTCAACCCGCGCGAGTTGCTGGCGCGAATCAAGTCGATCCTGCGCCGCACGCGTTCGCTGCCGCCCAACCTGCGTCCCGAACCGACGCGCTGCCTGTCTTTTTCCGGTTGGTGCCTGGATACGGCAGCTCGCCTGCTGACCTCTCCCGACGGTGTCGCCACGCCGCTGTCGGGCGGCGAGTACCGCCTGCTGCGCATTCTGCTCGACCATCCCAACCGCGTTCTCAACCGCGACCAGCTCACCGAAATGATCCAGGGCCGCGAAGCCGAGCCCTACGACCGCGCCATCGACGTTCAGGTCAGCCGGCTGCGCCAGCGCTTGCACGACGATAGCCGCGAGCCGCGATTGATCAAGACGGTACGCGGCGAAGGCTATGTCCTGGCCTCGACCGTCGAGGCACGCGCCGCATGCCACTGAACCTGAACGGCCTGCGCGCCCTTGCCCCCAGCCTGTTCGCCCGCATGGCGCTGATCCTCTTCGCTGGCGTTCTCGCCGCCCAGCTCGCCAGCATCTGGCTGCAGTGGGGAGAACGCGCGACGGTCGTCGCGCAAGCGCGCGGGCTCAATTTTTCCGACCGACTGGCCGAAGCCGTTCGCGTTCTCGAAGCCGAGACGCCGACGCGCCGCGCCGCGACGGCTGCGGCGCTTCACGCGAGCGACTTGCGCGTGACCTTGATCGACGACGACCAGGTCTACCCCAACAGTCCACGCGGACAGATTCAGGCGACGCTCGGCGCGCGCCTGGGCGGCGAACGCGAGATCCGTTCGCTCGGCGGCGGCATGGGCGGCGGCATGGGAATGGGCGGCGGCGCAATGAGGCACGGCGGCGGCATGGCGCTGCGCGGCCTGCGCAGCTTCGATGTGCGCCTCAATGACGGTCAGTGGGTCAGGATCGCCGAGCTGCGCGAGACCGATGCGCCGCCGGCGCTGCCGATCGATCTGATCGCCAACCTCCTGATCACGCTGTTCTTCGTCAGCGCGGTGGCGATGATCGCCGTGCGCCAGGCGACCAGACCGCTGCAACAGCTGGCGCAAGCGGCCGACACGCTGGGTCGCGACCTCGATGCGCCGCCGCTCGCCGAGACCGGACCGGCCGAAACGCGGCGTGCGGCGCAGGCCTTCAACCGCATGCAGGCGCGAATCAAGCGCCTGGTCGACGAACGCGCGCGCGCGCTGGCGGCGGTTTCGCACGACTTGCGAACGCCACTGACTCGATTGCGGCTGCGCACCGAGCTGGTCGGCGACGAACCGCTGCGCGAGCAGATGGCCGCCGACCTCGATTCGATGGCGGCGATGATCGACGCGACGCTCGATTATCTGCGCGGGCTGCAGGACAGCGAGGCGCTGCGCAAAATCGACATCAACGCGCTGCTGCAGAGCCTGGCCGAAGACGCCGCCGTGCTCGGCAAAACGATCAGCGTCGCCGGCGTCGCGCAGGCCCCCTATCGCGGCCAGCTCTCGGCGCTGCGCCGCGCGCTGCAGAACCTGATCGACAACGCCATCAAGTACGGCCACGGCGCAACGATCCGCATTGAAGACGACCAGGACTCGCTGCGTCTGATCGTCGAAGACGACGGGCCGGGAATTCCTCCGGCCGAACTCGCGCGGGTCACCGAGCCCTACTACCGGCCCGATGCGTCGCGCAGCCGCGAAACCGGCGGCGTCGGGCTGGGACTGTCGATCGCCCGCGACATCGCGCTGCTGCACGGCGGCGAGTTGCAGCTTGCCAACCGGCAGCAGGGCGGGTTATGCGCGACGCTGGTGCTGCCGCGCACCGCGCCGGCTTGAAATCCGGCAGCACTCAGCGCCGGGCCAGCGCTTCGTAGGCCGCATTGACCGAGAGGTAGACCTCGCCGGACAGCGACTTCCAGAGCGGCGAATTGATCAGGCGATCCTGCACCGGCCCCTTGACCTCGGCCAGATGCAGCCGGATGGCGCGGCTCACCAGATCGCTGTTGATATCGCTCAGCACTTCCATGGCGGTCGTATCGACTCGGTTGACGCCGCTCATGATCAGCACCACGTCGCGGGTAGCGGCTGCTTTTTCAAGCTCGGCAGCGAGACGCGACTCGACGGCGGCGAGGTTGCCGAAAAACAGGCTCTCGTCGATCCGCAGCAGCAGTACGCCGGGAATCGTTTCGACGCCGTGGCGTTCGACATTGCGGAAGTGCTCGGTCCCGGCGATCCGCCCGATCACCGCGATATGCGGGGTGCTGGCGCGAACCAGCAGGGTGGCGAGCGACAGGCCGATGCCCAACGCGATCCCCAACTCCAGCCCGAAGAGCAGCACGCCCAGGCCAGTGCCGAGCAGCGCCAGCGCATCGGCGCGGTCGTACGACCAGGCCTGGCGAAACGCCTTGACGTCGATCATGCCGAGCGCGGCGATGACGATGCTGGCGGCCAGCACGGCGAGCGGCAGCCTGGCGAACCAGTGCGTTCCGGCGGCAACGAAGCCGAACATCGCGACGCCGGCGACGATGCTCGCCAGCGGCGTTTGCGCGCCGGCGGCGACATTGACCGCCGAGCGCGACAAGCCGCCGCCGACCGGCATTCCGCCATAAAAGGCGGCGACGATGTTGGCCGCCCCGAGGCCGACGAGTTCGGCATTGGCGTCGACGCGTTCGCGTCGCCTGATCGCCAGCGCCTGCGCCATGGTGATGTTCTGCACCATGCCGATGAGCGCCAGGATCAGTGCCGGCACAGTGAGCAGGCGCAGCGTCGCGAGCTCGGGAACGAAGAAGACGAAGGACGCCAGCCCCTCTTGCACGTTGCCGACGACGGCGACGCCATGACGGCGATCGAGATCGAGCTTGACCACCAGCACGGTCGCAGCGGCGACCACGAGCAAGGGCATCAGGCGAACGACAAAGCCGGCTTTGGCGGGCGCCAGCCCGATTCGAGCGAGCGCAGCGGCCAAGCATTTTCGCGACGCATAGAGGATCAGCAGCGCCGCGCCGCCGATCAGCAGCGTCACCGGATTGGCTGAAGACGCGCTTTGCGCCAACGAACGGATGAGCTGCCAGGAATTCGATCCGCTCACGCTGACGCCGAACAGGAATTTGAGCTGACTGATCACGATCAGCACCGCCGAACCCGAAATAAAACCGCTGACCACGGGGCGACTCAAGAGCTGCGACAGAAAGCCCAGACGCAGCGTACCGAAAAGCAGGATCAGAACGCCCGAGAAAAGCGACAGACAGGCGGCCAGCGCGATGTATTGCGCACTTCCCGGTGCGGCCAACGGCGAGAGCACGGTGAAGGTCATGATCGCGGTGATCGCCACCGGACCGACCGCCTGCGTCATGCTGCTGCCGAGCAGCGCGTAGACGATCACCGGGAAGATGCTGACATAGAGGCCGGCCTGCGGCGGCAAACCGGCGAGCAGTGCATAAGCGAGGCTCTGCGGAATCACCAGCACCGTGACGATCAAACCAGCCAGCAGATCGGCGGCAAGTCGGTCGCGCGGATACGACTTGATCCAGCGCGGAACAAAGTGCATCAGGGCATTCATCTGAGCCTTGTCGTAACCGGCTCAGATCACGACGCCGACGAACGATCGAGCTCGCCGGCGAGGTAGCGGGCGACCGCCTGATCAGGATTTTCCTCGCGCGTCACGACGCCTTCAATTCCGCGCTGCGACAAACGCTGCAGTAGCCCGGAACCGATTCCCGCGGTAATCAGCACGTCGACCGCGTCGAGCGGATGCGCCTGCCCCTCGGGCAACTCATGGAACGACTGTTCGATCGGCAGTTCGAGCAGCGTCTTGCCGCTCACCTGCCCTTGCTTGACGTCGTAAACCCAGAATTTTCGGCACTTGCCGGCGTGTTCGGTCACCGTTTTCTTATTCTGGCTGGTGACGGCAATCTTGAGCACGTCGCCGCGCGCGCGGTCGGCCACGGCGTCGCCGGCCGACGCACGGCTGCCACAACAGCCGCCGCCCTGGTGCGAATGGCCGTCGCCGTGCCCAGCGCACCCCTCGCCGTGACCGCAGCCCGCTTCGCCATGATTGCACCCGCCTTCCTTGCCGTGCTCGTGACCATGCCCACCGCAGCCGCCGGCGTCGCCATGACCGCTGCAGCCACAGCCACCGGCGTTCCCGTGACCAGCGGCAGCGACGACCGCGGCTTCGAGCTCACCGTTTTCGTACTGGGCGATCGCCTGCGCCGCGGTCTGCGCTTCCGTGCCATAGACCGCGATGCCTTGCTCGATCAAGGTGCGCAGGGTGACGCGGTTGATGCTGCCGCACAGCACGGCGTGAATCTCAATATTCTCGGCGCTGCCGGCAGGGGCCTCGCGTAGCGATATTTGCTCGCACCGACGGGTTTCGGTGTCGAAAAACAGCAGGTGTTCGGCGCGCGGCAGATGGGGCTCGAGCTGCGACTCGATGCCGTTGGGCGAATTGACGGGGATGCAAAGTTTCATTGAAAAGCCTTCTGGAAAATAGGCCCGGGCTTCACCAGGCAAGAGTTCAACGACACGCTCGGCGCCCGGCGCAAAGCCTGGCAGCAACCCAGCCGCGTGGCGTTCATAACAGGTTCAACGGGATTTTAAGGTAACTCACGCCGTTGTCTTCGGGATCAGGCAGGCAGCCGGCGCGAACATTGACCTGGACCGCCGGCAGGATCAGCGTCGGCATCGCCAGAGTCTGGTCGCGCGCGTTGCGCATGTTAACAAATTCAGCTTCGCTGATGCCCTCATGAACATGGATATTTTTTGCGCGTTGCTCGGCCACGCTGCTGGTCCACGCCGGCTCGCGACCAGTCGGCGGGTAGTCATGACATAAATGCAGCCGCGTATCGGGCGGCAAGGACATGATTTTCCTGATCGAGCGATAGAGCAGCGCGGCGTCTCCGCCGGGGAAGTCGCAGCGCGCCGTGCCGTAATCGGGCATGAACAGGGTGTCGCCGACGAAGGCATCGTGGCCGACCACGTAAGTCACGCAGGCGGGGGTGTGGCCCGGCGTATGCACGACGCGCACGCGCAGTTGGCCGACGGAAAACTGCTCGCCGTCGTCGAACAGGTGGTCAAAATCGGCGCCGTCGGTATTCATCTGCCTAGCGTTGAAGATCGCCTTGAACGTCTTCTGAACATCCCGGATATGAATGCCGATGCCGGTCTTACCGCCAAGCGCTTGCTTGAGATAGGGTGCGGCCGACAAGTGGTCGGCGTGCGCGTGGGTTTCCAGCAGCCACTCGACGGTCAATCCCGATTGCCTGACATAGTCGACGACGCGGTCGGCGCCAAGGTGCGAGGTCCGCCCTGATTTGGGATCGAAGTCGAGGACGCTGTCGATGATCGCCGCACGTTGGCTGATCGGGTCGGACAACACATGGGTGACGGTAAAAGTCTCGGCATCGAAGAAGGAACGAATGATCGGTTCCGGCATGAGCGCTGCAGTCATGAATGGCTCCAATCTATTATCCGTTTCGACACGGGCCAGCGATTCTTACTTCCGTTGGGCGTAGCGATCAAATCCATTTTTAGCATATGCCAGCATTGTCAACTTGCCTCCGGCATTTGTCAAGAAACGCTGCGAAGCGCCCCGGCTTCCAGTCATGCACCGCCCGGGGACTTGAACTCGCCGCGGAAATAGGCGCTCGGCACCGAACCGAACTGACGCTTGAACATCGCGGTAAAGGCACTTGGGCTATCGTAGCCGAGCGCCAGCGCGACATCGACGACTTTTGTTCCGGAAGCGAGCAGTTCCAGCGCCGTACACAGTCGGGCCTGCTGTCGCCATTGACCAAAAGTCATTCCGGTTTGCCGGGCAAACCGGCGCTGGATCGTCTTGGCGTCGATCGCCAGTTTGCTGGCCCAATCGCTTAGGGTGGACCGGTCATCGGGAACCGCCGCGATGGCCCGGCAGATCTTCGCCAGCGCTGGATCGGAGGGGTGTGGCAGACGCAAGGGGAGACTCGGCAGAACGGCGACCTCGTCGAGCAGCAAGGTCATCAAGCGCCCGTTGCGAGAATCCGGACGATAAGGCTGTTCCACGGCAAGAGCCGCGAGAATCAGCTCGCGCAACAACGGCGAAATGTCGACGACCTGGCACTGCGTCGGCAAACTCGGGCTCGCATCGGCGCGAATATAGACGGTACGCAGTTGAACCTCGCCGATCGTCCGGATATGGTGCTCCATACCTGGAGGCACCCATACGCCGCGCGTCGGCGGAACGATCCACTGCCCGGTTTCGGTCGTCACGACCATGACGCCGCGAACGGCGTGGATGAGCTGGGCGGTCGGATGATGATGCGCAGGCCAACGCAGGCCCGAGGGGTAATCCGCAGACCGCCCGGAGACAGGAAAGAGTCCCTGGTCGAACTGTCGCCAGGGCTTATGCAGCGAATAACTGTCCATTTCTAGATGATTGCTGCCCAATACCAGCGAGATAGACAGGCATATTACCCGTATATTCAAACCCTGACTCATTCAAAGCCCACACAAAACGATGAAAGCAGACTCTGCCGCCAATACCGGCGCCAACGACCCGACCGCCTTCAGGGTTCTTGGCGCGATCAGTTTTTCGCATTTCCTCAACGACACGATTCAGTCGCTGATCCTCGCCATCTATCCGCTGTTCAAGAGCGATTTCCACCTCTCCTTCGCGCAGATCGGGCTGATCACGCTGGCCTTCCAATTCACCGCGTCACTGTTGCAACCGCTGGTCGGCTATTACACCGACCGCCATCCCAAGCCGTTCTCGCTGACCTTGGGCATGGGCTGTACCTTGCTCGGCCTGCTGACGCTGTCGCTGGCCTCGAGTTTTCCGGTCGTGCTGATCGCCGCCGCGATGGTCGGCACCGGGTCGTCGATCTTTCACCCGGAGTCGGCGCGCGTCGCACGCATGGCCTCGGGTGGCCGTCACGGTCTGGCGCAATCGATTTTCCAGGTCGGCGGCAATGCCGGAACGGCGATGGGGCCTTTGCTGGCGGCCTGGATCGTGCTGCCGTACGGTCAGCGCAGCATCGCGTTCTTCTCGCTGCTGGCGCTGCTCGCGATGATCGTTCTCACCGGCGTCGGACTCTGGTACCGCCACCATCAAGCGAAGCCGAAAAAGGCAGTGGCCGCCACCGTCCAGACCTTGCCCAGACGACAGGTGCTGACCACCCTGGCCGTGCTGCTGGCGTTGATTTTTTCCAAGTTCTTCTATCTGGCCAGCATCAACAGCTATCTGATCTTCTACCTGATTCAGCGCTACGACATCAGCACCCAGAACGCCCAATACCATCTTTTCTACTTCCTGTTCTCGGTCGCCGCCGGAACCTTGCTCGGCGGCCCGATCGGCGACCGCATCGGCCGCCGGCAGGTGATCTGGGTGTCGATCCTGGGCGTCGCGCCCTTTACGCTGGCGTTGCCGTACGTCGACCAGAGCATGTCGGTGGTGCTGACCATGATCATCGGCTTCATGCTCGCTTCGGCTTTCCCGGCCATTCTGGTCTATGCGCAGGAACTGTTCCCGGGCAGGATCGGCATGGTCTCCGGACTGTTCTACGGTCTGGCTTTTGGTCTTGCCGGGATCGGCGCGGCGGTACTCGGGCAGCTGGCCGATCTGTGGGGAGTTACGGCAGTCTACAAGCTCTGTTCATTCCTGCCGCTGATCGGGCTGCTCGCGATCTTTCTGCCGAACATCCGCCGGCCCAGCCAGCAGACGAGCGCCTGCCAAGCAGCCAAAGCCTGATCATTGCTGCCGCTACGGCTCAGTTCGCTCGCTCACGCACTGAACGCTTTGGCCGGCGGCGGAAATTCGTAGCGCCTTGCCGCAGAGCAGCGCGGTGGCCACCTTTTTGTGGGCACGGGCAATGATGTTGCCGAAGGTCTGGCGGGAAACGCCCATTCTGGCGGCAGCATCGACCTGATAAAGGCCTTCAAGGTCGGCCAGACGGATCGCCTCGATCTCGTCGAGCTCCAGTTCGACTTCTTCGAGAAGGCGCATTGGAATTCCCTGCGGCTTGAAATACGCCGCAGTCACGTCGCAAGACACCTTGCGGCAGATCATCGGTCGCGCCATCTGTCTTCCCCAATCGAATCACCCGAACAAGCGAGGCGTGTCGCAAGATACCTGAAAAACGCACGACAATCATACTGGCCAAGGAATCTGAACGGACTGACAGCGCGTCCTCTGTCCAGCGCTTTCCAACGGCAGAAAAAAACCAGCCGATTTTTGTTCGACTGGTTTTATCGGGACGGCGGAGAGTCTAGCAGTCCAAGAAGCTGATATGGACTAGCGGTAATCATGCTCGAACTCGGGTTCGACTTCATCAGTACGATGGATATAGCTCGTGATCAGCGACGGCACTAACGCAAGTCCAACAACAAAGATGACAAAAACCAAACGAGCAAAGTTCATTACGCTTCCTTGCGCTATATGAATAAATATTCCATTGCGCGCAACTGTAATGAACACGTGGGAATATAGCTGTTTATTGTTTTGCCTGGTTTTGTAACAACCTGTAACGATCCGCCATGCGAGCTCCCTCTGAAACGATTCTCTTCTGCTGTTCTCGCTTTAATCGAGAATGCATATCCATTGGAACGGCAATCGCCAATTGAAAAGCCGCTCCGCCGGAGTTCAAACAAGAAGCTTACTTTGCGTCGGGCTCAGAAGCCTTTCCGGAATAATCATCAAAATCAGCGGCGTGATCGCGGTAGACGTCAGCAGATTGGTGGCCGGCCGCTTGGGCAAAAACGCCTCTGTTCCAGTCAGCAGTAGTATTCCAGCGAGTCATGTTTCCTGATTTCAACAGGTATTCGTACACCACCGGAATGCTGCTCTCTTTGGCATTGATGTCCGATTTAAACTCGGTCACAACTCTTGCGTACTTTGCTTTCCCCACCGACTTCAAATCAATCGTGTGTTCACCGTTCTTCAAAGCGTATTTCTTTTCTTTTTTAACCTTGGATTGATCGTCGGAAGTCTGAACCGTCGCCACGATTCCGGCGTTTCCTTCGACTGAAGCCTGATAATCCAGCGCACTTGGCGCCGAGCTTACGGCGACCCATTCAGTGGTGTGAGTTCCCTTGGTCAGTATATTTTCCGGAGCGAAATCCAACCAGATTTTCAGACTGCTTGACGAGTCGTTGGGCAACGACGGATTGCTTCGAATGGCGTCATTTTCCGCCGCCGAGACCTTGGACGTATAAAAACGCACCTGAGAAATGGCTCCGGGCAGCATGGTGTGGTACATGCCACGATTGCGTTTGGTCAGCAGCGTGTTCTTGAATCCCAGTCCGACCCACATCGGCACCCCCTCCCAGTTCTTTACCGGCGCGTCACCAAAAACAGGCTTTTCAACCCCGGCACTTCGGAAGCCATTCTGGTAGGCATCACCACCGGTCTTGAAATCGAAAGCGCTGGTGTACTGTACCCAGGTGTCCTTCTTGATACCCGCCTTGGGATCGCTGCCATCGTTCCAGCTGAACTCACCGTTGTCGTCATGAAAGCACACGCCGTAGGTCACCTTGCCGGTTTCGCGAACGGCGATCCTGAACAGGTATGGCGTTCCCCAACCCAGACCGATACCTTTGAGCATCAGGGGGTTATGGTCGGCAACAGCGCCCTTGCCATCCGCGTAGGGTTCGACCAACTCGGATACACCGCCCTTGGTTGTGCCTTTGCTGGGGAGATTGGCCCAAACCATTCCGGTGGCGGCATCGACCACCTTGTATTTTCCCGTGTCAGGAATTTCGAGGTAATCCCTCTTTCCATCAAGGACCACTGTGGGTTTGCCATTATCATCTACGCCGACTTGCGGCGCGCCATGGATATACGCGTCATTGCCATTGCCGGATTTATCCTTGGCTATCGGCATGCCTTGAACCGCCCCCTCGATATAAACGTTCGCGGGAGTAGCGTTGCCAATGCTGACCTGATAACGCCCTGCCTTGTTGAAGGTATGAATAAACTCCGCCGTCTTGACTCCACCGGCAGCCAGTGTGTATTTCTTGGCCTCGACGACTTTTCCATCGATAAGCAACTCGGCATTATCCACCCCGGGTTCATTGCCGATATTCTTTACATCGACCTTGACGTAAAGCCGGTTGCCGTTGATGTCACTGACCGGCCCGTCACCCAGGCGAGTGCGCAGCTTCCTGTATTCGAACGTGGCCTTTCTGAAGCCTACATTGACATCGACTGAAGCATCGGCAAGCGTCAGCTTATGCTTACCCAAATCGGCAAGCGCTATCGTACCCTTGAGCATCGCTGAGGTTCCGGGCTCGAGAATCCTGACTTGACCGTCGAATTTATAGATATATTTCTTCTGTCCGTTGTCTTCAACAGGCATCACTGCCGCAGCAATTCCTTTTCCATCATTTTTGACCAGCGCAGTCACAGTCACCTCGCCATTGCTCAAGATGTCGGCAGGTGAAATCGAAATATCTGAATAGGAAAGCTTCTGCTTGGCCTTCGCTATCACTGTCGTGTTGGCAAGCAGTGTCTTGTCCTTGCCGCTGTCGCTCCCATAATTCCTGACGGTCATCACCTCCTTGGCGGCGTCAAGATCGATGACGAAGTAATCGCCCTTCTTGCTGTGAATTCGCGCATCCTGCTGCGTCAGATAGACCGTCGCTGCACCGACTTCTGGATTATCTGAAACAGCCCGCGCGTAGGAGTGGGAATGGCCCGAGAGCATCAAATCGACTTTCCCCGGCTCGGCAATTGCAGGAATGTTCCGCTTGGTGTACGCGTCGGATACGGGATGGTGCATGGTGAGAATCCGGAAATCGGCATTCTTTGCCGCCTCGCTAGCCAGATCCTTCCTCAGCCATGCCAAAGAATCCTCGACGTTCTTGATGGTGCCAGGATCTGCAGCTTTACCCGTGGCCTCGGAGTTCATCTGAAACAGGCCCCAGGGATTGCTATTCATCAAGCTGAAATGAACGCCGGCGTAGTCGAAGGAACTGTTTCCTCTAACCGTTCCGCCATATTCGGCATCCTGGATGTCGTAAACGTAGGCGTTGAAATACTCACCGCCTTGATCATGGTTTCCGCTGGAGTAAACCACGGGGAAGGAGTGAATGAAGTCGTCCTCGTTGCCCTTGAACCAGAAGCTGAATTGCTCAATCTGCGCGCCAGTACCTTCGACAAGATCGCCGGTGTGGATGATCAGTGCCGGATTGATCGACTTGATGTCGGCGTTGAGTTTTTCACGCGTTGAAAAAACGTGCGTGTCGGAAAGCGTCAGTATTTTTACCGCGCCTGGTTTTGTACCGAGTGTCGAAAAACTCGCCTGATAGGACAGCCCCCCGGAAAGGTCGACCTTGTAATAATATTTTGTCCCCTGTTCGCTCGCCAGCAATCCATCCAGTTTGACATGGTACAAGTTCAATTTCCCCCCCTGGAAAAGAGGTGCGTCTTTGTCCGGCACGACGGTCAGTTGCTGATCCAAGCGGTCCTTGTCTTTTCCAAACGAAATGGTTGCTGGAACGTCTTTGGTACTTTCCCAGGCAACGACCATGCTTCCCGCTTTTGGCGCGAGCAGATACGGGCCGTTTTTGAACGCCGGTCCGTTATCTGCGGCCGATACTAGCTGTGTATTTACTCCCAGCAGTGTAAAAAAAAGAAAGCATAAAATAGCACGGCCTAAACGCTGCATCGTTCCCATGAGAATTTCCCATCCCGAATGAAGAGTATATGTATTGCTACGCGCCACAGTGCATTTTCTGATCAGCCTAGAAACACACGACAAAAACCGCATCACATCCTGACCAGCTCGTTATTCTCGAAGGCCTCTTTGCACTTGTAGGCAATCTCAGTGCATTTCGTTCCGTCATAAACGGTGACTTCAGGCTTTCTGCCTTCCTTAACACAGGCAATGAACTCATTCATCTCATTGCGATAGGCGTCACCAAAGCGCTCGATAAAATCCTGGGAACATTCCTTCCTGACGCCGTGCTCATCGAGGATCTCGACCATGTTTTTTTGCGGAACAGAGGCAATTCTGAGCGTTCCCTTTGTTCCGACAATCTCGGTTTCGACATTGTAGCCATGCGGTGCGGTCCTGCCGGCAAACAGGAAAGCCATACTTCCATTCTGCAGATGCATCAGCGCTGAAACATTGTCGCCATCCTTAAACTCCGCGAATTCCGGATGGGCGTAACACCCCCCTATGGCGAAAATCGTTTTTGGATCAGACCCCATGAACCAGCGCGCCAAATCGATATCGTGAACGGCCATATCGATGAACTGGCCGCCAGAATGCCCGGCATAGGCGATTGCGCCACTGATTGCGGTTTCGGGATCCTGGCTATACCCCCTGAACAGGATCGGCTTGCCTATTTTTCCCTCAAACACCATCTTTCTAGCGTAGGCATACGAAGGATCGTACCTTCTCATAAAGCCCAGCATGAACACCAAATCGGGGTGCTTGGCGACGGCTTCCTCGGCGATTTTGCATTCCTCGACCGTTGTTCCGAGCGGCTTTTCACAAAATACATGCAGCCCATTATCCAGCGCTTGAGCGATCTGTTCCGCATGAAGTGGCGAGGGTGAAGTGATGGCGATTGCATCAAGTTCCCGATTTTTGATCATCGCCCCAAAATCGGTATACGCATTAGGAATCGCCCAGTCCTTTGCAGTCTTATTGAGCTTCTCCTCGTTCATATCGCAAAGCGCAACAAGTTCAACATTTGGAATGGAATATCTCAGGTTCGAGGCATGCTGAAAGCCCAACCGGCCAAGCCCGACAGCGCCGATTTTTATTGTCATTTGCCGCTCCGTTCTATTTTTTCCAATGAAAACTATTTCTTTTTCGCATTCTTGCGCATGTCGATAACGACGGCAGTGACGATAATCGCCCCTTTGATGATCTGCTGCCAATACGCGGAAACGCCCATCAAATTGAGACCGTTGTTAAGGACACCGAGAATCAGCGCGCCGACGACGGCGCCCTGGATGGTGCCAATACCGCCCGAGTGGCTGGTCCCGCCAATGGTTGTCGCGGCAATGGCATCAAGCTCATAGGCGACGCCCATTCCCGGCTGCCCGGTATTCAAGCGCGCCGACAAAACTAGTCCGGCCAGACCGGCGAGCATTCCGGCGTACATATAGATCTTGATCAGATTCCGTTGTACGTTAACCCCGGAGACTTCGGCGGCGACGATATTCCCGCCTATGGCATAAATATTCTTGCCGAATTTCGTATGATTCAACATAACCCAGGTAATCAACGCCATAAGGGCGAAGAGGAGAACCGGCAGCGGAATGCCCAGAATATAACCTTGGCCGATGTACTGATACGATGCCGTCAGCGTGCTGACCGGCCTTCCGTCGGCGTAGAGCAGGGCCAGCCCTCTTACCGAAACATAGGTTCCCAAAGTTGCGATGAAAGCCGGTATTCCGGTTTTCGCGACCAGAGCGCCATTCACCGTCCCGACGACGGTCCCGACCAGCATGGCAACCAGAATCGGGACAATGACCGGCAACTCTGGAATTCCGGGATACATTTTTGCCGCCCAATCTCCTGCCTGGCCAAAGCTCGCGGCCATGACCGCCGCCAGCGCCAGCGTCGAGCCGCTGGAAAGATCAATCCCCTTCGAAATAATGACCAGAGTAACGCCCAGCGAGATCAATCCGATAACAGAGACCTGCCTGACGATGTTAAGCAAGTTATCCTGAGAAAGGAAAACAGGCGACATGAGACTCATTGCAAAAACCATCGCCACCAGGACCAGGTATATTCCGTACTTACCGAGAAACTGTTTAAATTTCATCTGACCACTCATAAAATCCCCTAAGCCCCTCAATTAAAATCAACTTGATAAAATTACGACGACATGGTCGCGTACTTCATTATCCCTTCCTGTGTCGCGTCTTTTCTATCGATCATTCCGGTTATTTTCCCCTCGCACATCACCACGATCTTATCGCTCATACCGAGAATCTCTGGCAATTCGGAAGAGACCAAAATAATGGCCTTGCCTTTCGCTGCCAAATTCGTGATCAAGGCATGAATTTCCGCTTTGGCGCCAACGTCGATCCCCCTCGTCGGCTCGTCAAGGATGAGGATTTCCGGGTCGGTGAGCAGCCATCTGGCGACCAAGACTTTTTGCTGGTTTCCTCCGCTCAAATTCATTATTTTCTGCTCAAGACTTGGCGTCTTGACGTTGATCTTGTTTTTGTATTCATTGCAGTCGCTTCTGATCTGTTTGTGGTTCAAAAGCTTCATGAAAGAATTTCGGTATTTATCAATAACCGCCATCACCATATTGTCCTTGACGTCCAACATCGGAAAAATCCCCGACTGTCTTCGGTCCTCGGTTAAAAGCGCCAAACGGTGTTTTATGGCGCTTTCCGGCGTTTTAATGTCAACCGTTTTTCCATCGATACTGACCGTCCCGGCCGATTTTTTCCGCATCCCGAAAATAGTTTCCATGACTTCGGTTCGGCCAGCGCCGACCAAACCGGCAAAGCCAACGATTTCGCCTTTGCGCACTTCAAAACAGACATTTTCGAAAGCGCCAGCACTGGAAAGGTTTTCAACCTTCAGCTTGACATCGGTGATCGGGCATTGGACCTTCGGGAACAAATCATTGAGCTCCCGTCCCACCATCAGTGAAATCAGCTTATCGGTGTTTAGGTCCTTGGCATCATAGGAACCGACAAACTTTCCATCCCGCAACACGCTCACTTCGTCGGAAATGGCGAATATCTCATCCATCTTGTGGGAAATATAAATAATCGCTTTCCCTTGGTCCTTCAAACGGCGGATTATCTTGAATAAATGCTCGACCTCTTTTTTTGTCAATGACGACGTCGGCTCGTCCATGATAACCACTTCGGAGTTATACGAAACGGCTTTGGCAATCTCGACCATCTGCATCTTGGCGACAGTCAACTCAGCCATTATCGTTCGTGGGTCGATGCTGAGCTCAAGGTCGTCGAGCAGCTTTTTGGTGTCGTCATACATTTTTTTATGATCGACAAACGGGGTCGGTTTGATGAGCGGTTCTCGACCCAGCCAGACATTTTCCATTACCGACCGATGCGGAACCGGAGACAGTTCCTGGTGAATCATTGAGATTCCCAGCCTGATCGACTCAACAGGCTCTTCGAAAACAGTCTCTACCCCCTTATAGAGCATCTCGCCTTCTGTCGGCTTGTACATACCACTCAATATCTTCATCAGGGTCGATTTCCCCGCCCCATTTTCTCCCATCAACGAGTGCACTGCGCCCGAGCGGAATTTCAAAGAGATTCCATCAAGAGCAACAACCCCCGGGAAAACTTTTTTCACATCGCGTGTTTCCAATACATAATCATAACTCATGGCCTTCCCCACCCCGTTTAATGCAATATTCCAGGAGAGAAAAACTCTCCCGGATAAATATTATCTATTTTTTGAATTGCGTTAGATTGGCCGGCGTAACGAGTTTGAACGGGATCCATGTTTCTGCCGCGACCTTGTCTCCTTTGGCCGCTTTCATGGCGACCTCAACTCCGCCACCGCCTTGTCCCGCGGCGTCCTGGAATACGGTCGCGGCCAATTCGCCCTTCGAGAGTGAGGTCAATGCATCGGGAGTGGCATCGACACCGACCACGATAATGTCTGTCCTTTTCTTGTCCTTCAGCGCTTGAATTGCACCTAGGGCCATGTCGTCGTTATTGCAAAGGATGGCATTGATATCCTTGCCGAAGCGGTTAACCCAGTCTTCAGTTTTCTGCATCCCTTCACTTCTCTGCCACAAGCCGGTCTGCTTATCCAGGACCTTGATATTCGGGTATTTTTTCTTGAGGACCTCTTCGTTGCCGGCGGTTCTCTTGAGCGCGCCTTCATTGTCCAGCTTGCCCATCAGGATGGCGACATTGCCCTTCCCGCCGAGCTTTTCGCCCAGAAAGTCCATTTGCAATCTGCCGGCGACGAGTTCTTCAGAACCGACGTAATAGGCGCCCTTCGGGAGATTTCCCGGATTGCGGTTGACATAGACGACTTTGGCGCCCTTGGCAATAATCGACGAGGTCATCGGACCGGTTGCGCTGGTGTCAACCGGAACGATGATAATGGCATCTTTCTTCTGAACCAGGAAGTTTTCCACCTGATCCATTTGCTTGGCCATGTCCTCCTTGGCATCGGTAAAAGTGATTTCAACTTCGCTGCTGTGCGCTTTGGCATAAGCTTTCATGCCATCCATCATGTAGGTCAGAAAGGTGTCATCAAAATTCGCGATGGAGACACCGACCTTGACCGGTGCCCCGAGTGCGAAAGTGGATGCCATCAAAAGCGCCACGCCGGACAGAAGAATCTTTCTCATTTCAATTTCTCCATATTTTGATTGCCAAGAAGTGTTCTGCTGAGTCAATTTGCTATCTGATTTACGTGATATTTATCGATCAATATTTAGCCGTCTCCTTTCTGTTCGCGAACGTGGCTGATTTCCACCTTCGATTTTTCGGAAGACTGAATGGACAGCCATCACACCCCCAGCCATCAATCGCCTTTTAGTTGATCTTCTCCATACGGCTAACATGCCTTAGGGGCCACGCCCCTCTCAGGCCGAAAGCTCTTGACTACCTCTTGTCTGGATTCGGGATCATGAAGTCGCGGACGATCCCAAGAAGCTCATGGTAGTGATCGCAGAACGTACGCAGGGTGCGCGCTGTCGCACCGAATTTCTCGAATTCGTCGACCGCCATTCCGTCTTCGTCGTAGGCACGACGAAAATCGGGGACGAGGGCATAGAGTTGATCGATTATTTTCTGGTCAACCGGGTTGTTCATCCGCTCTTTGACTTCGAGATGCGACTTGTTGAACAGGACCTGCCATTCGTAGGGAATCGTCAGAATCACGTCACCGCCAATAAACTCCGACCAGTGCAAGTGGTTACGATAGGCCGCGCTGAGCAAACGAGAGCGGTAGCCGCGCTCCTTGAAAATGCCGTAGGCTTTCTTGAAGGTGGCGACTCCCGCCCAGTCGGCATAGCCCGGGGTGAGCAGGGTGCCATCGCGCGTGGCCGCGATCTTCATCCAGTCGTCGAGGCGACCGACCATGATGGTACATGCAGGGAAGATATGCTCGGTCGGCTTGCCTTCGCTCTTCCGACGAGCGAGGCCGCGCTCAACGGCCTGCGCCACGGCGATCGCCTGGGGTAACGTGAAACAGACGGTCGCGTTGATGGTCACGCCGCGGTAGGTCGCTTCTTCAAAGGCAACGATTCCTGCCGCAGTGACTGGAATCTTGACCTGGATATTCGGTGCCAACTCGTGGAATTGGACGGCCTGTTCGACGAGCGCTTCGGCGTTGCGATAGTTCACCGGGTTCGTCTGCATCGACAAGCGGCCCTTCCTGCCTTTTTCACGCTCAAAGATCGGCATCAGCAAAGCCGCGCTTTTCAGGCCCATTTCCTCGATCAGGCGCCAAGCGATCTGTTCTTCGTTCCAGCCCGGGTTATCGCTGACCAGACGCGTCAACGGCTCCTTCCAGACCGCCAGTTCCTTCTTGAGAACATTGAGCACGATACTGGGGTTGGTGGTAGCGCCGACGGCGCCATTGCGAATCGCGTAGCTCAGCTCATCGATCGAGCACGAATCGTTCCAGTAGTCGGTTTCCGAGATTTTGGCGGTGAGCAGCATCGGACTTTCGACGCTCTGTGGTGTTTTACTGCTGTTCATAAGCGTATCTACCTCTTGAGGTTAGTGCGAAAAAGTTGCTTGGTCCGCGGCCTAATTTCACGGAGTGGTTGCACTCAATTCGAGTATCGACTCCCGCCGGGCACTCGGTGTCAAAACAATAGATGTTCTAATAATAAAAGTCAATTGGAAAATACGTTCTATTAAAAGCCGTCACGCGAGCAACCCGGCATCATCAGTTCTGCTCCGGAATTTGCTACTTCAGCACTGGAAAAATCAGGGCTTAGTGCGCGCGGATGCGCTGCCAGGCAAGGATCAACTGTTCGAAACTGGCGCAGCAGCGCTGAATAAGCGCATCATCGCCGATCTGCCCGTTGAGCCATTTGCGCGCGGGACTCTGAAAGATGCTCCGGCCGACAGCAAAGCCACGGCAAGTACGGCTGCTTTGCGCGTCAGCAAACGAGGCGATGAGATCGCCGAGCGGGGCATTGAGACCGAGCATCACAACACCACGACTGTAAGGATCGCGTGCTTCAATCAGCGCATCGATTTGCGCCCACTGTTCGGGCGACGACGACGGAAGTTTCCACCAGTCCGGATGAATCCCGAGGTTGTAGAACCGCGTCATGGTGCGGATAATCGTGTCGTCGGCGAGCGGCAGCCCCTTGGCGGGAATCAGTTCGAGCAGCAACTCGTGCCCGGTCTCGTTGGTCGCCTCGCACAGCGTGCGCACCTGGCTTTCCTGGGCCAGCCGGCGATCCGGCAGATCATCTGGATGGTAGTAGATCAGACACTTTACAACCTGTTCCTTGGGCCAGTGTTCGAGCACCGTACCGATCGAACTGCCCAATTCGAAGATCACCGGGTTGGTTCCAGGCTGTTCAACCGGGCGCCCCAGCCACCACCCCCTCCCGGTAGCCGCGTGCAAGGCGTCTTCCCCGTAGTTGTCGTCGATCAGCGCGCCAATGCTGCCGTGCAGCTTGAGCCTGGCCTCGGTTTGCGCCACGCTCTCGACCAGCAGGCGTTTGAGTGTCGGCAGTCGTGCCTCTGCCGCACCGACCTGACGCGCCAGGTCGTAAAGCTGGCTGCGGTGGTCGAAGGCAAATATAAACAGGTCATTCCACGCGCGGCGCTTGGGGGTGACGTGATGCAACCAGTTCAGCGTACTGTCATTCGCCGGTTCGGTGAGTGTTTCGACGTTCTCGAGGAAATACCTGAGTTCCTCCTCGGTCGGCATGGCCGGCGCGCACGAATGGCGGGACACGACAAGCGCGCCGCTGGCATTGGCACGACGGCAACAGGTGCTGTAGTCTAGACCGCGCAACCAACCGGAAAGGAATCCGGCCAGGAAGGCGTCGCCGGCCCCCAACACATTGAGCACGTCGACGCGCGGGCTGGCGACGGCAAAGGCGTCGTCAATGCGTTGCGGAATATCCCCCTCGACGACGGCGCAGCCCAGCGGCCCCAACTTGACGATGAGCGTGGCGCGGGTACATCGGCGTACCTCGCGCAACGCCGTCATCAGATCCTGTGAGCCGCCGGCAATTTCATACTCATCCTCGGTACCAACGATCAAATCGAAGTGACTCAGGATTTCCTGTAACTGGCGGGTCACTTCGGGGCTCGGGATATAGCGGGTTTTACCGTCGTCAGGTGTGGTGAGCCCCCAGAGGACCGGGCGATAATCGATATCCAAAATCGTGCGCACATTGTGCGCGTGGGCGAATTTGAGCGCACGCAGGCTACCGGCCCGAACCAGCGGCGTTGAAAAATGAGTCCCGGTGATGTGCAGCGCGGTACAGTCGGCGACGAATGCCTCGTCGACATCGTCGGGGCCAAACGCCATGTCGGCACAATTGTTGCGGTAGAAAAGCAAGGGAAATGTCTGGCGATCCTTGATACCGAGAATCGCCAAGGCCGTCATGCGCTCCGGATCGACCCTGATTTGCGAAACGTCGCAACCTTCGTCGGCCAGCGTCTTGACCAGGAAACGTCCCATCTGCTCGTTGCCGACACGAGTGATCATCGCGCTGCGCAGGCCGAGACGAGCACAGCCAAAGGCGACATTTCCCGATGAACCGCCAAGATACTTGGCGAAAGAGGAGACATCCTCCAGGTCGCAGCCGTATTGATTGGCGTAGAGATCGACGGCCAGCCGACCGATGGAAACGACTTCGTGGTTACGGCCGCTCGCGAATACCGTGGAGTTCTTCATTTGCATCTTTCTGCGGAGCTTCGCAACCCAGCTCTCCGACCCCTCCCCCCAGAGCGAAAACGAGAGCTCGGTGCGACAACCTTCTGGCTGTGCAATCAGTCGTGCACAGCACGGTCGTCAGTCCGCTCCATATTGAGTTCAAGACGGTACGCCAGGGCGATGAACAAGGACTGAGCCAGGCTCATCGTGCACGCCAGGGCGCGAAAAAAATACGCTTCCGATTCATGGACGGTGAGCGTCACGGCCGCCGCACGCGAAATGGGCGACAGCGAACTGTCGGTGATGGCCAGCACCGTGGCCTCTCGCTCAACCGCCAGATCCGTGCAATAACCGGTTTCGACGCCATAGGGCGCCATGCTGATCGAAATCAGCACGTCGCCTTTCGACAAACCTTCGATCTGCTCCTTGTACAAGCCGCCGAGTCCGTCGACCATGATGACCCGCTTGCGCGTCTGCAATAGCGCATAGCCAAGATAGCTCGCCACCGGAAACATCCGGCGCACCCCCATGATGTAGATATGCTGCGCATCTTGCAGGATCGTCACGGCCTTCTCAAAGGCACGATCATCGAGCTCATCCTGCAGCGAGGCGATTCCGACCTGGCAGGTTTTCATGAAACTGCGCGCCAGCTCGGAACTTTTCATCTGTGCCGGGTGCTCACTGATCACCGCCTTGAGCCGTTGCTGGTAGCTGCCGGTCACGGTACCGCTGGCGTAGGCGTCGCGAAAAACCGCCTGCAGATCGGAAAATCCGGAGAAACCGAAGCGCTGGGCAAAGCGCACCACGGCTGAAGGCTGGACGTTACAGGCATCGGCCACGTCGCGGATACGCACAACGACCATCTGCTGGCGATGCCCGGTGATGTATTGGGCGATCAGCTTCAATTGCTTGGAAAGATCGTCGTATTCGCGGGCAACCTGCTGCACCAGGTCTTCGACTTTGTTGTCTTGAGCCATTTTTGATACCTGCCGGTGAAGTTCTGAAGGACTACCGCAACCGCGGCAGGGGCCTGCTCTGCCTCGGCCATTGTAGCCTACCGCAAGCTCACCAGAACGCCATCGAAGGTCTCCGGCACGACAAGCGTCACCATGCCGGAGCCCAAAAAATCGCTTAGTGCAGGCGAACGATACGGCTTTCGCGCCAGGAGGTCGTCGCGGCATCGGCCAATTCAAGCGCCTTGACGCCGTCTTCGATGCTTACGCGCAATGTCTCGTGACCACCGAGGACGGCGATAAAGTGATCGAGCTCGTTGCGATACGCCCTCTCGTAGCGCTGCAGGAAAAAGTCTTCGGGCTTGTCGATCGAAACCACGTCAGGTCCGGAGGCAACGACTTCCGTTGGGCGATGATTGCCGGCCTGCAGCATCCCCTTGGCACCGAGCACCTCGAAGCGCTGATCGTAGCCGTAGGCGGCGCGGCGCGAGGTATGAATCTGAGCCAGCTTGCCGGTCACGGTGCGGATGACGACCGCCGTGGTATCGGCATCGTTGGCCACGGAAGCGATGTTCGGATCGGTCAGCGCGCTTGCCGTAGCGTACACCGTCTCGGCTTCCTCCCCGAAGATCCAACGGAAGATGTCGAAATCGTGGATCAGCATGTCTTTGAAGATCCCGCCTGAACGCTGCAGATAGGCTACCGGTGGCGCTCCGGGGTCGCGACTGATCACCGACAGCGCCTCAAGCTCGCCGATTTCTCCCTTTTCGATGCGCGCCTTGAGTGCCGAGAAGGTCGGGTCGAAACGGCGTTGGAACCCGATCAGACAGGCCTTGCCAGCTACGCGAACGGCCTTCTCGCAGTCGCGCGCTCGATTCAGGTCAAGGTCGACCGGCTTTTCGCAAAAGATGTGCTTGCCGGCGGCGGCGGCTCGCATAATGAGATCGGCATGGGTGTCGGTCGAAGAACCGATAAGCACCGCATCGATTGTCCGATCGGCAAGAATCTGCTCGACGCTCAGCACCTTGGTCCCGAGTTGTGCCGCAAGCTTGGCGGCCGGTTCGGGGATCGCGTCGGCCACACCGGCCAAGGTCACGCCGCCGTTGCGCGCGGCATTCGTCGCGTGGATCTGGCCGATGCGACCGGCGCCTATAACTGCCATTCTGATTGCCATGATGAATTTTCTCCTGTTTGAAATCCGCATTACGTGACGGGCGGCGCGAATCGCCGCACACGCCCGCCGGTCACAGTATCCGATCGATTGAGAGCTTCTTCACCCGATTGCTCACGAAGCCTCATCCCGCCTATAGCATCTTAAGATGAATTAGAAAAAATGAAAAGCATGTTCTATTACATTTCGTATTGGTAACAAATATTCTGTTACCACCCGAGGCGGCAAGGCAAATATGGCAGCGTTACGACACCCGCCCAACCGGTTTCGGCGAAAGCTCAGTTGAGCCGATAAGCCGTGATTATTCCCTGCATCTGGGTCGCCAAGCGATCAAGCTGTTCAGCAGATGTCGCGCTGCCTTGAGCCACGACAGTGCTTTCTTCGGCCATCTGCGCGATCCGTTCTACCATCCGGGCGATCTGCGCACTGGACTGACTTTGTTCGTGGATGGCGTTGGCGATCGCACCGGCCATGGCCACCGTTTTCAGACCGCCGGCCCCGATCTCGCGGATCGCCAGGCTTGCATTGTTGGCGTGCGCAACGCCCAGGCCGACGCGGCCGACCGCCTCTTGCATGCTGTCCACGGCCAAGCGAGCTGACTCCCGCATCAATTCGATGGTTGACGAAATCTCGTTGGTCGAACTTGCGGTGCGCTCGGCGAGCTTGCGAACCTCGTCGGCGACCACTGCGAAACCGCGTCCTTGCTCACCCGCCCGCGCTGCCTCAATCGCCGCGTTGAGCGCCAGCAGGTTAGTCTGCTCGGCAACATCCTTGATCACCTGGACCACCCTCGAAATAGACTGACTCGCCTGTTCCAGTTTACCGATGCGATCGGCTGAAGCATTCACCGCATCGGCGATATCGCTGATATCGCTCACGGTCTGCGCAATGACCTGCTCGCCAGATTGAGCCAGCCTGCCAGATTCGCTTGCGAGCCTGTCCGCCTCGACGGCCTGATCGCCAACGTGACCTATGCTCACCGTGAGCTCTTCAACGCTTGCCGCCATGCTCGATGCCGATTCGCTCTGTGCCGTCGCCGCACTGGCGACCTGCCCCGCCATGCCACTCAGTGATGTCGCGGAGTGCTGTACGGTGAGCACCGATTCAGAAATCATGTTCAAACTCTTGTGCATCTTGTCGATCAAGCGGTTGAACGCACGTCCGGTGTAGGCCAATTCATCGTCCGAATCGATCTTCAGGCGCAGGGTGAAGTCGAGCTCTGACTCGACCTTGCCAATGGTATCGCGCATTCTGCCCAGATCCCTGGCGATCTTTCGAATCAACAAAAAGCCGATACCGGCGATCACCACGGCACTAAAGGCGATCACCAGCGTCGAGGCGATTAGGCCATGACGGCTGGCCGTCTCGCCGTTGGCCTTTTCCACATCGGCTTGCGCCATTATTTTAGCGATGTGTTTGTCAAACGCGACGGCAACGGCGTCGGCCAAGGGCGTGCCATTTTCGGTAATGACCGTGCGTGCGGTCATCTTGACAAGCTCCTGGGATTGCTTCCAGGCCTCATCGAAAACCTTGTCGAAATCGGCCAGAAGCTTCTTGTCGACCTCCAACAGCTTGCGATCGAAATCATCACTGGCCAAGCCCTCATACGCTTTCAAGCCCGTTGCAACACTTTTTCGGGCGGCCGCGATGACCTTATCAGTCTCCTCCATCTGCTCTTCGCTGGTGTAGCTGATATGCAACATGAGCTGCTTCTGCTGTACTTCAAAGGCATAGCGGATGTCGCTCAGGGTCTTTATTTTTGGAATCGTAGCCCCATTGACCTCGGCGAGCTTGAGCGAAAGATCCCGGCTCGCCGAAAGGCCGGTAAGGCCAACGGCAACCAACGAAACCAGAGCCATCGTGACCAGAAGCCACAGCCTGTGTGCAATAGTGATTCTGAAGAACCTCATTTTTCGTTGCCCCCCCCATGTAAACAACCTCTTTCGGTGCTTTTCTTGAGTCCAAGCGTGCCGCGCCACGCGCAATTTGCGCCCCCCCTCGATCAATCGGAAAAATGCAGCGAGGCACACCATTTTAAGGACATACCGCCAGAAATAGAAACATAATTCTATGCACTACTTATTTTAGAACTCTGTTCTCATACAGGTACATCTTTGCCGTTTCGCCTCGACCCGTCATTCACACCAAGCCTTGCAATAGAATTTTCTTTTCATATGAACATAAAAGCGAAATTTTATTTGCATTTCTCTCTCAGGCACGCTATCTTTCTGGCTAGTTAACTTGATTCACACCGGGTATTTTTCCCGCCGCAGTCAAGCGCAGGCCAATGACATGAATTCCGGACGCGCAAGGCGGGAGGAAGAAACAGGCCACGGCAATTCTCATCGGAAGGACGCCGCGTTCGGGCGAAGCAGAAAACAGTGGAGGTTTTGCGGATGACAACGGTTCGTTTGACGATGGCGCAGGCTCTGGTGCGCTATCTGGTGGCACAACGGGTAGCGACCGAGAATGGAACGGAAGCATTGTTCGGTGGCGTATGGGCAATCTTCGGGCACGGCAACGTCGCCGGCCTGGGCGAGGCGCTGTACGCGGGCCGCGATCAGATCCCGACCTACCGTGGGCATAACGAGCAGGGCATGGCGCTGGCCGCGACAGCCTACGCCAAGGCGCATTTCCGCCGGCGCATGATGGCGGTCACCACGTCGATCGGCCCGGGCTGCAACAATCTGGTCACCGCTGCCGCGACGGCGCACGTCAACCGCCTGCCGATGCTGCTGCTGCCCGGCGACATCTTCATTTCGCGCGATCCCGACCCGGTGCTGCAGCAGGTCGAGGATTTCCACGACGGCGGCGTTTCGGCGGCCGATTGCCTGCGCCCGGTTTCGCGCTATTTTGACCGCATCGTCACCCCGCACCAGTTGCTCGTCGCGCTGCCGCGCGCCATCGCCTACCTCACCGATCCGGCGCTGTGCGGCCCGGTCACGCTGGCCTTGCCGCAGGACGTGCAGGCCATGGCCGCCGACTGGCCCGAGGAGTTCTTCGCGCAGCGCGTCATCCGTATTCGCAAGCCGGCCCCCGAGCCCTTTGAGATCAAGGCTATCGCCGATCTGCTCAAGACCGCCAAGCGTCCGCTGATCGTCGCTGGCGGCGGCGTGCTGTACAGCCAGGGCGGTTGCCAGGCGCTCCAGGCCTTCGCCGAAACGCACGCCATTCCGCTCGGCGAGACGCACGCTGGCAAGAGCGCCCTGCCCTGGGATCATCCGCTCAACGCCGGCGCCATCGGCGTCACCGGGTCGCCGGCGGCCAACGAATTGGCTGCGCAAGCCGACGTGGTCATCGCCGTCGGCAGCCGCCTGCAGGATTTCACCACCGGCTCGCATTCGCTCTACGCGCAAGCCAAGCTGGTCTCGATCAACGTCAACACCTTCGACGCCATCAAATGGCACGGGCAGAGCGTGCAGGCCGACGCCGCGCTGGCTCTCGCTGCGCTGAGCACCGAACTGGGTGGCTGGAAGTCGTCCGGCGACTGGCAGCAAAAGAGCCTGGCGGTCAACGCCGACTGGCGCCGGGCGATCACCGAGATCGTGAAGAGTTCGCGTGCCGCGCTGCCGACCTACGCCGAAGTGATCGGCGCGGTTCAGGCATCGAGCAGGGATTCGGCTGCCAAGGACATCGCCGTCTGCGCCGCCGGCACGCTGCCGGCAGAACTGCACAAGCTCTGGCGTGCGTCGTTCCCTGGCGGCTATCACATGGAATACGGCTATTCGTGCATGGGCTACGAAGTAGCCGGTGGCCTCGGCGTCAAAATGGCGCGCCCGGACAACGAGGTCATCGTCATTGTCGGTGACGGCAGCTACCTGATGCTCAACAACGAGCTGGCGACCTCGGTGATGCTCGGCCAGAAGATCATCGTCGTGCTCACCGACAATTTCGGCTACGCCTGCATCACGCGCCTGCAGAAGGCCTGCGGCGGCGCGCCGTTCAACAACATGATCGAAGACTGCCGGCAAGGCCCGCACGGCGCGCCGCACATCGATTTCGCCGCCAACGCCCGCTCGCTCGGCGCCGACGCCGAGAACGTCACGAGCGTCGCCGAACTGGGCGAGGCGATGAAGCGCGCGCGCGCTTCCGACAAGTCCTACCTGATCAGCATCGTCATCGACGGCCCGCAAAGCACGCCTGAAGGTGGTTGCTGGTGGGAAGTGGGCATCCCCGAAGTCTCGGAACGCCCGGCGGCGGTCGCCGCGCGCAAGGAGCTCGATGAGGCCAAGAAAAAGCAGCGGATCTAGGAAGCAGATAACCACGGCGAACACGGCGGGCACGGCGAAAGGCAGGAAGCTGATTTTCAAGCGATCAGTGCAAAGCGGTTTTATCGCCGTGCCCGCCGTGGTTAATGAATACGAATCCAACCAAACCGAAAAAGAGACGAAAAATGGGAAAACTCAAAGTTCGCATCGGCATCAATCCGATCTCATGGACCAACGACGACCTGCCCCAGCTGGGCGGTAACATCCCGCTGGAAACCTGCCTGGCCGAAGGCACGCAGATCGGCTACGTCGGTTTCGAACTGGGCAACAAGTTTCCAAAGGATCCGCAGGAACTCAAGGCCAAGGTCGGCGAATACGGCGCTGTGGTCGTTTCCGGCTGGTACTCCGGCAACCTTGCCCAAGGCACGCTCGAAGACGAAATCGAAGCCGTTCAGGCGCACCTCAAAAAGTTGGTTTACAACGGCTGCAGCGTGATGGTCTATGGCGAAGTCGCCGGCTCGGTGCAAGGCCAGCAACAGACCCCGCTGTCGCGCCGACCGAAATTTTCCAGCCTCGGGCAGTGGGAAGCCTATGCCAAAAAGCTAGAAGGATTCGGTGCCTATCTGAAGTCGCAAGGGATCGTTCTGGCCTACCACCATCACATGGGCGCTTACTGCGAGAGTCCGCAGGACCTCGCTACCTTGATGACGCTGACGACCAGCAACGTCGGCCTGCTGTTCGATACCGGCCACATCACCTTCGCCGGCGGCAATGCGCTGGCCGAACTCAAGAAGCACATCGGTCGCGTCGTGCATGTGCACTGCAAGGACGTTCGCGAAAGCGTCATGCAGAAGGCACGCAACAACGATCAGAGCTTCCTCAATTCGGTTCTCGACGGCGTATTCACGGTGCCGGGCGACGGCATGATCGATTTTGAGCCGATTCTTGGCTTGCTTGCCCAGCACAATTACAAAGGCTGGCTGGTCGTCGAGGCCGAACAGGACCCGGCCGTCGCCCCCAGTTACGAATATGCAAAGAAAGGCTACGACTGTCTGTCCGGCCTGGTCAAAAAGATCAACGGTCTGGCCTGAGGAACGCGCATGAACAAGCTATTGATAAAAGCTCGACCGGGCAAGGAAATCGCGTCGGTAAGCCCCGAATCGGCAGGCTGGAAATACGTCGGCTTCGCCGCCTACCGCTTGCAGCCGGGTGAATCGATCTGGTTCGAGGATCCGGCGCGTGAAGCCTGCCTGGTGGTCATTTCAGGCAAGGCCCGGGTCCAGGCAGGAACGATCGACTGCGGCGAATTGGGTACGCGTCAATCGGTATTTGACGACAAGGCGCCAGACGCCGCTTACGTTCCCAACAACTGCAAGCTCAGCGCCACGGCACTCACCGCCTGTGAGATCGCCATCGCTCACGCGCCCGGTTTTGGCAACTATCCGGCGCGGGTCATTCCGGCATCGACGATTCGTCGCTCGGTACGCGGCGAAGGAACGAACCAGCGTTTCGTCACCGACATCCTTCCCGCCGACCAGCCGGCGGACAGCTTGCTGGTGGTCGAGGTGATCACGCCGTCGGGCCATTCATCGAGCTACCCCCCGCACAAGCATGACACCGACGACCTACCGAACGAAAGCTCGCTCGAAGAGACCTATTACCATCGCATCAAGCCCGCGCAGGGCTACATTCTGCAACGCGTCTACACCGACGACCGCAGCCTCGACGAAGCGGTTGCCGCCGAAGACCACGACGTCGTTCTGGTGCCCAAGGGCTATCACCCGGTCACAGTACCTCACGCCTACACCTCGTACTACTTCAACGTCATGGCCGGCGAACGTCGTGACTGGGTATTCAGGAACGATCCGGCGCACGAGTGGATGCTCAAATGAGCTTTGGCAGCAAGGAGTGATTTCGTTGGCGGAGAGCACGGCCGCTTCCCGCCTGCAACACGATCGATGATTCGATTGAACTTTTAAAGGAAATAAAAATGGCCCATATCAAGCGTCTGAAATTCTGTGTCAACAATCAATGGCTCGAATCGAGCACCCAGAAATATATGCCGGTGATGAACCCGAGCCTCGGCGTGCAGATCGCCGAAACCCCGTGCTGCACGCAAAGCGAAGTCGATTCGGCGGTTGCGGCGGCGGCGGCGGCCTTCCCTGCCTGGTCGAACACGCCGATCCCGCAGCGCATCCAGTTGATGTTCCGCTTCAAGGCACTGCTCGACAAGAACCTCGACGAACTGACCGCGCTGCTCGCCACCGAAATGGGCAAGGTGCTCGCCGAAGCCAAGGGTGACGTGCTTAAAGCGATCGAAGTCGTCGAATGCGCCTGTTCGTCGCACTACCTGATGCAGGGCGACACCTGCATGAACGTCGCCGCCGGCTACGACACCGTGTCGTTCCGCGAGCCGCTCGGCGTCTTCGTCGGCATCGCGCCATACAATTTCCCGGCGATGATCCCGATGGGCTGGATGCTGCCGTTCTGCATCACCACCGGCAACACCTTCGTGCTCAAGGCCGCATCGATGGTCCCGCAAACGTCGATGCGCATGCTCGAACTGCTGATCGAAGCCGGTCTGCCCAAGGGCGTCGTCAACTTCGTGACGTGTTCGCGTGTCGAAGCCGATTCGCTACTCACCAACCCGCGGGTCAAGGGCGTCACCTTCGTCGGCTCGACGTCGGTCGGCCTGCACATCTACCAGACCGCGGCGTCGGCCGGCAAGCGTGTCCAGGCCTTGTGCGAAGCCAAGAACCACGCGCTGGTGATGGAGGACGCGGTGCTCGAGCGCTCGGTCGCCGGCATCATCAACTCGACCTACGGTTGCGCCGGACAGCGCTGCATGGCCTTGCCAGTAGTCTGCGTGCAGGAGTCGATCGCCGACAAGTTCATCGAACTGCTCAAGACAAAGGCACTCGAACTCAAGCTCGGCGCCGCCTACCTGCCGGAGTCGCAGCTCGGCCCCTTGACCTCGAAGGGTCAGCAGGAGTCGGTCGAAGCGGCGATCGCACGCGGTGTCGCCGAAGGCGCGACGCTGGTGCTCGACGGGCGCAATCCGTCGGTCCCGGGCTGTGAGAACGGTTATTTCGTCGGGCCGACGATCTTCGACAACGTCAAACCCGAACACAGTATCGGCAACGACGAAATCTTTGGGCCGGTGACCTGCATCAAGCGCGTCAAGGATTTCGAAGAAGGCTTGGCGATCATGAATGCCAACCGCTTCGCCAACGGTTCGTGCATTTATACGAGCTCCGGTTATTACGCGCGTGAGTTTTCCAAGCGCACGCACGGCGGCATGGTCGGTATCAACGTTGGTATTCCGGTACCGTTCTCGATCTTCCCCTTTACCGGCCATAAGGATTCGTTCTTTGGCGACCTGCACGCCATGGGCAAGGACGGCGTCGCCTTCTTCACCGAAACCAAGGCGGTCACCTCGGTCTGGTTCACCGAGGAAGACTCGAGCAAGAAGGTATCGACCTGGGACGGCACGCTGACCCGCGATTGATGGCTTAACGGCGCGACGACTTCCGCAAAGAACAACTTCCGGAAGCGACGACAAAGCGCAAACCGGTTGGTACGGGTTTGCGCTTTGTCGTCTCTGAAGGCTGCGCACCTGAAACCCCGATCGGGACGACAAAAAAGCACGAGGAACGACGTAGTCCCCGTGCTTGACTGCTTCTTTGCGCTTAAACGGTAACGATTGCCTTGACCGTCTCGGTCAAGGCACCCTCGCCCTTTTCGACCCAGATCTGATGCAGGCGCTTGACGCTGGCCTGCGAGAACAGATAGTTGCGGAAGGAGTTGAACGGCTTGCCCTGCAGGTCGGCATCGGACATGCCGTAGTCGCGACGGGCAATTTCACCGAGCTTGGCGACCATCCATTGACAGGCAGGACCGGTCAAGATGTAGTCGTGATCACCGATATGGCAGATAAAGCCTTCCTGGCGGCGCGGCAACGGCAGGGTTTTCCCATCAGATGCCAGAACACCCAAGCGGATCGGATCCCTGCCGGACATGATTCCCGCCGCCTTGAGCCAGCCGACGACTTCAGCTTCCCCCGCCGGCGAGCCCGGGTGCATATGGCAACAGGCAATGGTCATGATCAGCTCCGGTGACAAGTCCCGGTACATCGCCTCGGCAAGGCTCAGGACATGGTGAGAACCGCTGCCGGCGATCGGGCTTTCCGGCAGGCAGCTGCTGTCGGCCATCCACTGAAAGACCCAGGGTTTCTGCGCATCGTGGATCATCGCCGCGGCGACGATCAGATCGCGGTTCATCTGGTAGCCATATACGTCGTCGTAGGCGTTATAGAGTCCCAGCGCGCTCTTGAGGAACACCGCAACGTGGGTCACCAGGCCACCTGGATAGGCGTGATGGCTTTTCCATCCGCTTCCCGGCGTCGCGCTGAAGGGCTGGACGTTTTTGAGCGGCCCGGCACACGGCGGCAGGAATTGATCGTAGGTCGTTTCAGGCTTGAGGTATCCGGCAGCGACCAGCTCTTTCTTGACCGACTCCTTTTCGCTGTTGGACGGGAAAAGGGCCATGATTTTCGGCGTCGGATTTTTCAGAGACTCGAGCGAAACACTGCGATAGGTCGGATCGGAAATCAGGTTGCAGCTTTTCAGCAGGTAGTCGTAGCCCTTCTTGACCATCGCCGATTTTTCCGCCATCGCCGCCGGAGTCATGCGGACGCATTCGCTCAAGGTAATGGTTTTGATTCCGGCAACCGGCGTCTTCGCCTGCGCCAATCCAGGAGCCAGACCCGCAATGGTCATGGCCGCAGCCGAAGCCGTCGATAGTTTCAAGAAATCGCGACGCGTGTAGTCCTTCTCTGGCGATAGTTCATTGCTCATATTACCCCCCGTTAGTTAACTGCAAAAAATCTACGATGACTCCGACAATCTGATTGATTCAGACGCATTGGCCAATCGCTTGTCGACAAATTTGCGCAAGCTTGTTCTATCCATTGGCGCATCACTAAAGACCCCTGCCGCGATCTGCCGAAGGGCAACAAGCGGCAGAACACCGGTGCTTGCGGTACCGACTGGTGCACGGCTTGCTCGATTGGAACCAATAGCAGCAGACACCCACTGGCTTGCCGGGGTCAACAGGAAATGAAATGTTGTTTCTATTAATCAACAACAAACGGAATATTTGTTGCACTATAGCAACAAGACGGAAAAGACCTCTCGAAATGCTCTGCAAGTACCCCTACGGAATATTTTTTGAGCCGCTCAAAGCGTCGCATTCCCCCATCGCACGCAAGAAGCAGTAATATATTTCTATACTTAACAAATTTTAGAATATTATTACCTAAATGAACACGAGCGGCACGCTCTCTCACCGATCATCGTTCGAGGAAGCTGACCGAGTCACTCGACACCGAGCCGCCAAGCACAAGCCACTGAAAGCTTGACCGTCGACATGCCTTGGTATTTTCCTTGTACCGAATTGCGCTGCAGAGCGGGTTTCTTGAGATCTTCCGGGGCAAGGACCTGCAAGTCTTTGGCTGGAAGGTGCGGCGGTTTCTTGCACTTGTTCCCGATTAGCCTCGATCTTCCGAATCTAAATCAACTGTTGCTTTGCAAAGGAGTTGAAACTCGATGGAAACACTACGGCGCCTGATACGTTGCTTCTGGTTTTTTGCGGCACTCGCTTTGCTGTGCATCAATGCCTCCTCACCGATGGCGGCAGAGGGCGGGCCAGTATTCAATAACGGTCCCTACCTTCTGGCACCGAAAGCAGACAGCATGGTCGTCGTGTGGGAAAGCTCAAAGAGCGTTCCGGCAACAATCTGGTACGGCAAAGACAAGGACAAACTCGACGAGAAAGTCACTGTTTCTCCAGACAAAGCGGCTCCTTTGTTCCAAGGCTCGCCGATGAATCTGTACCACGTAAAACTGGACAAACTGGCGAAAAGCGACAAGGGAAGCAAATACTTCTACAAGGTCGAGCTCGAAGGCGGACAGTCGGTCAGCGCCAGTTTTTCAACGCTGGGAACAAATCCCGGCGCCGTCAAAATCGTCACGCTCTCGGATTCGCACGTTTTTTCAACCCGGACCAAGTTCGACGCTGACGTCAGGTCGATCAACCCGGCACTGATCATCCACACGGGGGATCTTGTCGAAGGCACGGGAGCACAGACCGACCAATTCACCTTCTGGTTCAAGGGCAAGCTCGACAATGACTTTATCCATAACTACCCGGTAGTCTACTCGGCCGGCAACCATGATCAGGGCGGCGACTACTTCAACGCCTACGTTTATAACATTCAGGATGCCGAGTACGGCGCAACGGTCAGAGGAAACAGCTCACTTGACTTCGCCGGCGCGCACATCAGCCTGATGAACAGCAGTCCGTGGGGACTGTTCCAGATGAACTCCGAATCCGCGGGCAAGGCGGCCGACCCGGAGACGGTCAAGACCATTCAGGACTCATTGGCCTGGCTGAAAAAAGACCTGGCCAGCGATGCGGCGAAAAACGCCGATTTCCGCATCCTGACCATGCACCACCCGATCTCGGAAGCCTATACCAAGCGCTACATCCCCGCGCTTGCCGAACCGGGCAAGGTTGATCTGCTGCTTGGCGGACACTGGCATGCCTATGCTCGCCAAGTGTCTGAAAACCCGCTGGTGGGCGCAGGGACGGTCTACCTCACGCAACTGGATTCTCGTATCCATAGCAAAAAAGGGAACTATTTTCTGATCGATCTGGATGCGCCCAATGGCCTCATGACCGTCAAGAATTTCGGCAGTGAAAATTCGACGGCAAAGACCGAACTGGCCAACACGACGGTCATTGCCAAGGACAAGCAGCAACTTTCCTGGTCGAACATTTCGATCTCGCCGACCGACATCCTGAGCAATGGCGAGGTGACCGTCACTGCGGTGGTGAAGAACGAGGGCAAGGGAATCGCCGCTGCCGTTCTCCCGATAGATGACAACGGCCAGAAAAAGTCCATCTACAAATTCAACGGCGCAATTACCATTCTCGAACCCGGCAAGTCGGCCACGCTCAAGGGGAGCATGCCTATTGCCGAATTGGGCCAACACAAATTGACGCTGGCAGGCACCTCAGTGGATGTCAATGTCGCGTTCAGAAAGGCGACTTTCGATTATTCCCGGCTGCGCACGCGACTTGGCGACGGCCCCGTGAGCGACATCGGCAGCAACAAGCTGTTTGTCAAAGCCGATGTCAAGAACATTGGCAATGAACCCGGAACAGCCAACGCCGAACTGCTGATCGATGGCAAGGTCATCGAATCCGGGAAATACAGTCTGCAAGCCGGCGAAAGCAAAACCGTCGAGTTTTCCCACGCCTTTGATCTGGCGGGAAAATTCAAGGTCGCGATCGGCAACGCAGCGCCGCAGGAGGTGCTCATTGAAGGGGCAATTCAGGGCATGCCCATCGTCAAGGACAAGTCAGGAAACGGTAGCGATGGCTATATCCACGGCGCGCCTGAGCTCGGCACCGACGGCGACGGCAAGACCACACTGGTCCTGGACGGCAAGCGGGACTACATCGAAATCCCGGACACAGGCAAGTACAAGGTCATTGACGCCGTCAGCGGCATGGTCTGGGCGAACGTTCCCAGCAAAGGAACGACGCGGGGTGGCGTCACCGAACTGGTTGCTCCCTACACCGATGGCAAGAACATTGTTGCCGACCACAATCCGTTGATGGTCAAGGGAATCGCCGTCGGCTGGGGAACGTCTTACCTGTTCCGGATCGCTATCCGTGAAACGGGCAAGGTCACCTACGGTGTCTGTTTCGACGACGACAACGGCGAATTTCAGTGGGGCGACAGCAGCGACCCGCAGGCCGGAATCAAGAAGGATACCTGGGTGCAGTACACCAGCGCCTTTGATTTCAAGTCAGGAGGAGATTCCTACCAAAACGGGTTCCGTAGCGCAGGCGTCGAAAAGCCCGTATTCGGCGACGCGCCGGTCAAGAATCTGGAGGGATCGCCAATGCGAATCGGACTGAGTTCAAAGAACACCCTACTGCCCAAGCGCAATCGCGGAACGTATTCGACGATACTGCCAGCGGCCATTTCGCAGGTCCGCTTTTACACCGCGAAGATTTCCGCTGCCGAAAACGATGCCATCCGCAACAATCCGACGCAAGCCAACGCGTCAGCCAAGGACCTGAAAATCTGGCTGGATTTCGAACCCGGCAACCTGGTAACCAAAGGTACGCATTCGACCGAATGGGTTCAAGTCAGCGCCGCCCCGACCGCCCTGGAGTACAAGGCATCGCTTGGCGGAAAAGCGAAAATCATGGCGACCGTAGAGGTATCAGACGATCAGAAAAAGATCAAAAAAGCGATGAAATACACGCTGGTCAGCGGAGAAAAATCACTGGCCCTGAAGTCGATCGGCAAAGGCCGCTACGTGAGAATCGTCACCGATTTCGAGTCCGACCTCAACAAAACCGAAAGCAGCATTCCGGTGGTCTCCGAATATCTGCTCACGGCTGGCAACAAAAAACGCTGGAACACCGCTGCCGACTGGCAAAAGGGAGGGTTTTCACAAGCCGTCGGCCATCAGTCCGTCGATGTTTATATGAGTCACGCCAGAGACTTCGACGACTACTCCGGCAAGGCCAGCGATCCCGACGCTAGGTAATACCCGCCGGGGGATATTTTTACGCCCTACTGTTCGCTTATCCGCCAGTTCATACGCTGGCGATGGCGCCGGTAGGGCCAAGCTTGTCCGCCGGGGCAAGCTTGCCACGAAGACCTGTCGCACTATTCAGCGCAGTTTTTCCAAGCAATAGAACACCGCATTTTGAGCATCCCCAATGATGACAATTCATCTGACACCAAGCGCCTGGATGGTGAGCGCAATCGCCATGCTCCTCACCGGAATTTCAAAGGGAGGCTTTGGGGGCGTACTTGGCGGTATCGCGGTGCCTTTAATGGCGGTCTTCATGCCCCCTTCTACGGCAGCAGCTGCCACGCTGCCGATGCTGTGCCTAATGGATCTTAGCAGCGCTGGCGCGTATTGGAAAAAGTGGTCGTCAGTAGACCTATGGGCCATGCTGTTCGGATCCGCATTTGGCATCGCTTTGGGCTGGCTGGCTTTCGGCCTGGCGCCCGAATGGTCGATCAAGCTTGCGGTCGGCGCTATCGCCGTATTGTTTGCGCTCGATCGAATTTTGAAACGTAGAGGGTCAGATCAAGCATCGCCCCCCAATCGATTGGCCGGATATGGCGCTGGCTTGATCGCCGGGCTGACCAGCACGCTTGCGCACGCAGGCGGGCCTCCGGTCCTGGTTTACCTGTTCGGTCGAAAACTACCCAAAGAACAATTTGTTGCGACCGTGTCGGTCTTCTTCACGATCGTCAACCTCACAAAACTGATCCCCTATGTTGCGTTACACCTCTTCTCAGTCGAGGTTATGTGGCTGTGCCTATTGCTTGCTCCCTTCGCATCGCTAGGTGTTTGGCTCGGTGTCAAATTGCAACGCAGAGTCCCCGAACGCCCGTTTTTTGTTGCGACGGTCGCGCTCCTTGGTATCTCGGGCCTGCAGTTGATCTGGGACGCATTGCATTCAATGCCTGGTTTCTAGTTTGATCGCCGAACGGCGGGGGTCGCTGAGTGCGCGACGTGGATCAGCAAGCGATTTCTGCCTGCACAAAGCGGCGCTTTCTTGGGAGCATGTGATGAAGCCAACGATTGGATGGCACCGGTGGACGAGCCGCTTCCTGTTGTCGCTGACGCTTGTCGGCGGAGCCGTTCAGACACTCGCTGCAGGATTCATGAACGGCCCCTACCTGCTGGCACCGACGGCAACGGGAATGACCGTCAGTTTTGAGGCGCAGGAGTCCGCCCCGGCCAAAGTGAAGTACGGGATCAGTGGTCAGGCGCAAGGAGACGTCGACGTCGCCTGCCAGCGTGGCGCTCCGTGGCAAGGCAATCCCGAAGGTGATTGTATGTATCGCGCGGTGCTCACAGACCTCGCCCCGGCGACGCTTTACGATTACACGGTCGTCCTCGCGACGGGGGAAACGCGCTCTGGCACCTTCCGTACGCTAAAGAGCCGGCCCGATGAGATGCATATCTTCACCATCAGCGACAGCCATGCGTTCAAGGGCAGCAAGGCGCTTTCCGCAGCCCTGTTGCGCGACCGCCCGGATTTCATCCTGCATACTGGCGACCTCCCGGCCGGCTTGGGCTATCAGAAGGAGAAGTATCAGCAATCCTGGTTCGCACCCGGCGCGGAGTTTTTGAAGCACATTCCGGTCGTCTACATCAATGGCAATCATGACGTCGGGCCGCATTTCGCCGAATACTTCATGATCGCCCAGCGCAATACCTACAACGCCTCGCCGAACGATCTAAATTACTCATTCGACTATGGGCCGGTGCACTTCGTTATGGTCAATAGCAATCCGTGGGGGCTCTCGGAAATGAACGCCGACCTGTCCGATCTGCCGGAGGACAAGAAGACGCTCGTCGAAATCGACGATTCCCTGGAATGGTTGCGCAAGGACTTGGCGTCAGCGACCGCGAAACAAGCCAAATGGCGGATTGTCGGCATGCATCACCCCTACACCGACAGCTTCAGCTTCAAGCGCGTGGTGAGCGTGGTCGAGAATGGCGGCGTTGACCTGATGCTGGCCGGGCATTTGCACGGCTATCAGAAGGGCATATCCATCGATCCGGCGAGAGCCGCGCGAACGGTATTTGTGACGCAAGGGACGGCCGAGTCGGTGCTTGGCGAAATAACGTACGGCCAGGCCGACGAGCGGATCTTTCCCGAATTTCCAGAAGTCGTGAGCTTCGGCCGAGCAATTTTCCACACGCTCGATATCGTCGGTGAGCGCTTGAGCTTCAAGGCATATGGCCTGAAAAAGGGTGAGGGGCAAGTCAAATTGCTCGATGAGACAGTGCTCTCGCGCAGCGAACCCAGTCTCAGTGTGTCCAGCGTCAAACTGAACCGGGTCAAGGGAGCGCCCGGAAGCGTATTGCTCGAAGGCATCGTCAAGAACGAAGGCGCCGGTATCGCCGGAGTCGTTCTTTCGATGAATGACAACGGGCACGAGGTGCCGATCAATCTGTTTGGCGCGCCGGGCAAGGAGCGGGTCGTCATCGTCAATCCCGGAGAAACGAAAGCGTTCCGCAAAACGATCATGATCGAGCAGCCCGGAAGGCATGTTATTCGTGTCGCCGAGGTGTCGCGCACGCTGTCGATTCCCGAGCCACGCGCGAAGTTTGTGTTCAACAGGCTGACTGCTCGCGTCGGCAAGAACGAATACAGCGACACGGTTTTCGCGTCGGTCGAAGTCATCAATCCGCACAAAGTGAAAGCGGTAGGAGCCGTGGATCTGGTGATTAACGAGAAAGTCGCCGCTAGCCGCCTGATCGCATTGCAGCCCAATGAAAAACGGGATGTGAGTTTCAGCCACCAATTCCAAGAAGGCGGCGAATACAAGCTTAGGGTCGGCGATCAGTCAGCCAAGGACATCCTGATCGAGAGTGTTCTGAGAGGCACGCCGCTGGTCAGGGATAGGTCCGGCCACGGCAATCACGCCATCCTGCGCGGCGGCCCGAAAATCACCCGCCTCGACAACGGCGCGGTGTCGGTCGATCTGGCTGAAAGCCCTGGCGACTACATCGAAATCCCGGATCACCCGAGCCTGCGCGTGAGCGAGGGGATGAGCGCCATCGTCTGGGCCAACCTCAACCGTTTGCCGATGGACGGTGAAATGGACAGGAGTCCGATCATGTCCAAGGGGCCGTCGCTCGGCTGGGGTGCCAACTACCTGCTGCGCATGCTGGTCAAGAGGTCTGGCGGGACTTTCACAGCGGGGATCTGCTACGACACGTCGGAATATTTCTGGGAAGGCGAAGGCAAGGCGCCATTGTCAAAGTGGGCCCAGTATTCAATGAGTTTCAGCAGGGGCACCGGAGGAGCCAGCTACCTCGACAGCGAAAAGGTGGCTGAGACGCCGCCCGTCAATGGCGATTTCACCGGATTCCGCAATTGGGAAGATCACCCGATCTTCATCGGCTATGCCCGTCTCGGGAATCTGGTCAAGGAATACAAAAGGCCAAAGAACTTCGCCCATTTCGTCGGGCAAATCAGTCAGCTACGTTTCTACACCACGGCGCTTTCTGCGGAAGAAATACGGGCAATCAACGAGAGCCCGAGCCAACCGGGGCCAAAAGCCGAATCGCTGGCCGTCTGGCTGAACTTTGAAGACATCCAGACCGAAGGAACGCATCGCACGCAATGGCAGAGCCCGGCGTATTACGCGCCGAAATTCAAGGCCGACAAGCAACGCTGGACATTCAGTTCGCTGCTCGCCGACGCCAAGGTTCCGGCCGGCACGTCGCTTGCAGCGACGGTTGAGGTCTCGGATAACGGGGGGGCGGCGAAAGGATCGAAAGAACTGACGCTGCAGAATGGGAAGCAGACGATTGATCTCGCCGGCTTGCCGTGCGCCCAGTATCTGCGAATCGTGACGCGCTTCAAGTCGGTTGCCGGAGCGGAAGGCGTTCTCGTCCCGGAATTGAAGCTGTACAAGGTGAGCGCGGCGCTCGATGGCCGCACCACACAACTGACCTGGGGAACGCGCGCCGACTGGGAAAAGGGCTCCAGAGAGGGGGCACTGGGCTTCGCGCCGCCTGATCGCCTGACGACACTGGGAGCGGGGCCTGCTGTGCGGAATTGATGAGACTCGCTGATCCGGGCAAGAGGATCGGGAACGACTATCGATTCGTGCACGACGGTCGGCATCGTGCTTGCATCGCGTCAGCGCTTTTGCCCAGGTTTCGCCCATGACGCCAACTGGTTTTCGAACGGGAATGTCGATTCGGTCGAGATTGGTAAGTTAAGCAGGTACGACGGGCTCCTCAGGGAGTCCGTCCGCCTTCCCGCCATGGGTAGCGTCTTTGCTACCCCTTTTAAAACAAAACGCCCTGCAATCTCGTGATTCTCACGATATGACAAGGCGTCAGCTATGCATTGGCGGAGTGGACGGGACTCGAACCCGCGACCCCCGGCGTGACAGGCCGGTATTCTAACCAACTGAACTACCACTCCAAAACGGCGGAACAAGCAGCCGCCCGGTGCGGGACGACTCAAGCGGCTTCTGGTGGGTGCTGACGGGCTCGAACCGCCGACATCCAGCTTGTAAGGCTAGCGCTCTACCAACTGAGCTAAGCACCCGTGCCGAAAAACACGAAGTCCGCTAGTTTACAGCATCCTTAAGCCCTTTACCAGCGCGGAACTTGGGCACCTTGGCGGCCTTGATCTTGATCGATGCGCCGGTGCGCGGATTGCGCCCGGCGCGGGCAGCGCGCTTGCCGACATAAAAGGTGCCGAAACCAACCAGCGTCACCGTTCCACCCTTCTTGAGCGAAGCCTGCACGGCAGCAATCGTTGCATCGAGTGCGCGGCCGGCAGCGGCCTTGGACAAATCAGCAGACGTGGCGATTTGATCAATCAATTCAGATTTATTCACGAAGTCCCCTCAAATGGATGGTTGAAGAACGCAAAGCCTTGCACGGACCTTATAACAAGGCCGAAAAGCTTATGTCAAGGGAATTGGGCAAGTTTCGCGAACGGCCAGCCAGAGGCCAGCAGGCCGGGGAATCCCCCCAGCCTGCGCTGAGGTCAATGCGTGACGATCGATTGCGCGCTAGCGTTCTCGGCTCCGGTCGCCACGGCGGGCGCCGCTTCCGGCTCCGGCAAGGCTTGCGGCAGTCGTTCGAGCGCCAGCTCGAGCACCTGGTCGATCCACTTGACCGGAATGATCTCAAGCTTGTTCTTGATGTTGTCCGGCATTTCGGCCAGATCCCGTACATTTTCCGAAGGAATCAATACGCGACCGATTCCGCCGCGAACCGCAGCCAGCAGCTTCTCCTTGAGTCCGCCGATCGGCAACACTTCGCCGCGCAGCGTGATCTCGCCGGTCATTGCGACGTCGCAGCGCACCGGAATTCCGGTCAACACCGAAACCAGCGCGGTGCAGATGCCGACGCCGGCCGACGGACCATCCTTGGGAATCGCGCCTTCGGGCAAGTGGATGTGAATATCGCTCTTCTGATAGAAGTCATCGGCGATACCGAGCGAACGCGAGCGCTTGCGCACCACCGACAGCGCGGCCTGGATCGACTCCTGCATCACTTCACCGAGCTTGCCGGTGCAGATCGTCTTGCCCTTGCCCGGCAGCACCACCGACTCGATGGTCAGCAACTCACCGCCGACTTCGGTCCATGCCAGACCGGTGACTTGGCCGACCTGATTCTCGCGCTCGGCCATGCCGAAGCTGTAGCGACGCACACCGAGGAACTTGTCGAGGTTGCGCGCGGTGACCGCGAGCTTGGTCTGGCTCTTCTTGAGCAGCAGCGTCTTGACCACCTTGCGGCAGATCTTCGAGATGTCGCGCTCGAGCGAACGCACGCCGGCTTCGCGCGTGTAGTAGCGAACGATGTCGCGCAACGCGCTTTCGGCGACGGTGAGCTCTGTCTTCTTGAGGCCGTTGCTCTTCATCTGCTTGGGCAGCAGATAGCGATGCGCGATGTTGATCTTCTCGTCTTCCGTATAGCCCGAGAGGCGGATCACTTCCATACGGTCGAGCAACGGCGCCGGGATGTTCATCGTATTGGCGGTGGCCACGAACATCACTTCCGAGAGGTCGTACTCGACTTCGACGTAGTGGTCGACGAAGGTCGAATTCTGTTCTGGGTCGAGCACTTCGAGCAGCGCCGAACTCGGGTCACCGCGGAAGTCCTGCCCCATCTTGTCGACTTCGTCGAGCAGGAAGAGCGGGTTCTTGACGCCGACCTTGGTCATGTTCTGCAGGATCTTGCCCGGCATCGAACCGATGTAGGTGCGGCGATGGCCGCGGATCTCGGCTTCGTCACGAACGCCGCCCAGGCTCATGCGGACGAACTTGCGGCCGGTGGCACTGGCTATCGACTGGCCGAGCGAGGTCTTGCCGACGCCGGGAGGTCCGACCAGGCACAGGATCGGCGCCTTGAGCTTGTCGACGCGCTGTTGCACGGCGAGGTATTCGATGATTCGTTCCTTGACCTTCTCCAGGCCCCAGTGGTCGCGATCGAGCACCTTGCCGGCTTCGGCCAGGTCCTTGCTGATGCGCGTTTTTTTGCGCCAGGGCAGGTTGATCAAGGTTTCGATGAAGTTGCGCACGACCGACGCTTCGGCCGACATCGGCGACATCAGCTTGAGCTTCTTGAGTTCGGCCTGCGCCTTGGCCAGGCTCTCCTTGCTCATTCCGGCGGCCTTGACCTTCTTTTCGAGCTCCTCGAAATCGGCACCCTCTTCGCCTTCGCCGAGCTCCTTTTGGATCGCCTTGACCTGCTCGTTGAGGTAATACTCGCGCTGGCTCTTCTCCATCTGGCGCTTGACGCGGCCGCGGATGCGCTTCTCGACCTGCAGGATGTCGATTTCGGTTTCGAGCTGCGACAGCAATCGCTCGATACGCGGCCGGATGTCGAACATCTCGAGCACGTCCTGCTTCTGCTCGAGCTTGAGCGGCAGGTGAGCGGCGATGGTATCGGCCAGACGACCGGCTTCTTCGATGCCGGCGATCGAGGTCAGGATCTCGGGCGGGATTTTCTTGTTGAGCTTGACGTACTGGTCGAACTGCGAGATCACTGCGCGGCGCAAGCCTTCGACTTCGTGATCGACGCCGTCTTCTTCGGCAACCTGCCGCGCTGTGGCGACGAACATCTCGTCGCGCGACTCGATCGAGTCGACGTAGGCGCGTTGCGTTCCCTCGACCAGCACCTTGACGGTACCGTCGGGCAACTTGAGCATTTGCAGGATGTTGGCGACGCAGCCGATGCTGTAGAGGTCCTCGGCTTCGGGCTCGTCCTTGACGGCCAGCTTCTGCGCCACCAGCAGGATCGACTTGCCGGCTTCCATCGCCACTTCAAGCGCCTTGATCGATTTGGGCCGCCCGACGAAGAGCGGGATCACCATGTGCGGAAAGACCACCACGTCGCGCAGCGGCAGCAGCGGCAGTTCAATGGACTCGGCAGACAGGGGGAGATTGGTGGACATCAATTGTGCTCTATAGGAGTGGGCTCAGCCCCCCAAGTGGGGGCATGAGTCCCAATTGCAAGCCGCAAACTGCGGCATCACGAATCAGTTTGAACCGGAGACCTTGGGCTGATCGGCGTAAATCAGGATCGCCTTGGCGTCGCTGGTAATCATGTTTTCGTCGATGACCACCTTTGAGACATTGTCCATCCCGGGAAGTTCGTACATGGTATCGAGCAACACCGACTCGAGGATCGAGCGCAGGCCGCGTGCGCCGGTCTTGCGTTCAAGCGCGCGTTTGGCGATCGCGGTCATCGCCGCCGGACGGATTTCGAGTTCGACGTTTTCCATCGAGAACAGCTTCTGGTACTGCTTGACCAGAGCGTTTTTCGGCTCGATCAGGATCTTTACCAGCGCCTCGGCCGACAGTTCCTCGAGCGTCGCGATCACCGGCAGACGACCGATCAACTCGGGAATCAGGCCGAATTTGATCAGATCCTCAGGCTCGACGGTGCGCAGCACGTCGCCGATCGCCTTCTTGTCCTCCTTGCTCTTGACCTCGGCGCCGAAGCCGATGCCGCCGCGCTCGGAGCGATTGCGGATGACCTTTTCGAGGCCGTCGAAAGCGCCGCCGCAGACGAACAGGATGTTGGTCGTATCGACCTGGACGAAGTCCTGATTCGGATGCTTGCGCCCGCCCTGCGGCGGAACCGAAGCGACGGTGCCTTCGATCAGCTTGAGCAGCGCCTGCTGAACGCCTTCGCCCGAAACGTCGCGGGTAATCGACGGGTTATCCGACTTGCGCGAGATCTTGTCGATCTCATCGATGTAGACGATTCCCTGCTGCGCCTTCTCGGTGTCGTAGTCGCACTTCTGCAGCAGCTTCTGGATGATGTTCTCGACGTCCTCGCCGACGTAACCGGCTTCGGTCAGCGTCGTCGCGTCGGCCATCACGAAAGGCACGTTGAGCATTCGCGCGAGCGTCTGCGCGAGCAGCGTCTTGCCCGAACCGGTCGGGCCGATCAGCAGGATGTTGCTCTTCGACAATTCGACGTCGTCGGCGACCTGGCCGCGATGGCGCAAGCGCTTGTAGTGGTTATAGACGGCGACCGCCAGGATGCGCTTGGCCGGTTCCTGGCCGATCACGTACTGATCGAGCAGCGCCGCAATTTCCTTGGGCGTCGGCAAGTCGCTCTTGGCGACCTTGCCGCCCTGCTCGCCGGCGATCTCGTCGCGAACGATGTCGTTGCACAGCTCGATACACTCGTCACAAATGAACACCGACGGCCCGGCAATCAGTTTTTTGACTTCATGCTGGCTCTTGCCGCAGAACGAACAGTAGAGCATTTTTTCGCTGCCGCTTTTCTTTTCAGCCATCTTGGCCTACCTCATTTCATGTGGCGATTGGTTCAACCCGAACTTAAGCCTTGGGCACGGCCAATTCACGGTTGGCGACGACCTTGTCGATCAGGCCGTAGTCTGCCGCTTCCTGCGCCGAAAGGAAATTATCGCGATCGGTATCGCGCTCGATGCGATCGATCGGCTGACCGGTATGATGCGCCATAATCTCGTTGAGCTTGGCGCGCAAGGCCAGGATTTCCTTGGCGTGAATCGCGATATCGGACGCCTGCCCCTGGAAACCGCCCATCGGCTGGTGAATCATCACGCGCGAATTGGGCAGCGCAAAGCGCTTGCCTTTGGCGCCGGCGGTCAGCAGGAAGGCGCCCATCGAACACGCCTGCCCCATGCACAGCGTCGACACGTCGGGCTTGATGAACTGCATGGTGTCGTAAATCGACATGCCGGCCGAAACCGACCCACCCGGCGAGTTGATGTAAAAGTGGATGTCCTTGTCGGGATTGTCGGCCTCGAGGAAGAGCAGCTGCGCGACCACCAGATTGGCGGTCACGTCATTGACCGGGCCGACCAGAAAAATGATTCGCTCCTTGAGCAGGCGCGAGTAAATATCGTACGCGCGCTCGCCGCGGCCACTCTGCTCGATGACCATCGGCACCATGCCGAGCGACTGGGGATCCCAGCGGCTCTCGGCTTCAAAACGATCAATACTCATTTCTGATCCTCTATATCCCGGTTGTGAACCGATCAAGACTTCTGACCCATCAACTCGTCGAAAGCGACGGCCTTGTCGACCACTTTGGCGCAAGATAGTGCCCAGGCGACGACATTATCTTCGATCGCGACACCCTCGATTTCGGAAAGGCGCTGCGGCTGAGCGTAGTACCAGCGGATCACTTCTTCGGGATGCTCGTAGCTCTGCGCGGCTTCCTCGACGATCGCCTTGACCTGATCAGCCTTGGCGTGCAGCTCGTTGACCTTGACGATTTCCGAGAGGATCAGGCCCAGGCTGACGCGGCGCTTGGCCTGGTCAGCGAACCATTCGCGCTGCATCGGGAAGTCCTTCATCTTGCCGCCGGCGCGCTGTTCCATGTCCTGGCGAGCGACCTGCATCAGGCGCTCGACCTCCATGTCGAGCAGCGCCTTCGGCACGTCGATCGTATTGGTCTTGAGCAGCGCTTCCATGACCTGATCCTTGAGCTTGCCCTGCAGGCGTTTCTTGACTTCGCGCTTGAGGTTGGTCTCGATCTCGGCGCGCATCTTGACGACGTCGCCATCGACGACGCCGAGCGCCTTGGCGAAATCTTCATCGACCTCGGGCAGAATCGCTTCGCGAACTTCCTTGACGGTGATCTCGAAGCTCACCGTCTGTCCCGCGAGTTCCTTGGCGCCGTAGTCGGCCGGGAAGGTCATTTCGAAGGTCTTGCTTTCGCCGGCCTTGAGGCCGGTCACGGCAGCTTCGAAGTCGGCGAGCATGGCGCCTTCACCGAGAACGAAATGATAGTCTTTGGCCTCGCCGCCCTGGAACGCAACGCCGTCCTTCTTGCCGAGGAAATCGATGGTCACACGGTCGCCGGCAGCGGCAGCGGCAGCGCGATCGACCGGATCGTAACGAACGCGTTGCTTGCGCAGTACGGCGAGCGTGCTGTCCATTTCGGCAGCGCCGACCTCGAGCACCGGACGCTCGATTTCAACCGCCGACAGATCGCCGAGCTTGATCTCGGGATAAACTTCGAAAACCGCCGAGAACTCGAGGTGCGTGGTGCTCTCCGAAGTCTTCGGCTCGATGCTCGGGTGACCGGCAACGCGCAGCTGCTGCGCCTTGGCGCTCTCGCCGAAGGCTTTTTCGAGCGCCTCGTTGAGCGCCTCGTAGTGCGCCTGCTCGCCGTACTGCTGCTTGACCATCGCCGCCGGCACCTTGCCCGGACGGAAGCCAGGCATCTTCATGTTCTTGCCCAAGCGCTTCAGGCGCTGCTCGATCTCCTTGTCGAGATCGGCGATGGCGACCGTCAGGTCCAGACGACGCTCAAGGGCGTTGGTCAGCTGTGCGGCTTCGACATTGGTGTTTGCGACGTTCGTTTCCATTGAGATTCCTTGAAGTCTTGATAATTCGGGCTGAGAAAATACAAAAAACCGTACAAAAAAATCGCACTAAACGCGTACAAAAAAGCGCGCCAACAATACAGCGTGCCGCTCAGCGCCGCTCAGTTGATCAGTAACCATGGTGCGAGAGAAGGGAGTCGAACCCACGCCTTGGGGCGCGGCAAGTCAAATCCAAACGCTCACGGCAAATTGCTCTATTTAAGAATTAAATTTCGTTGCAGATTAATGAGTCGAGTCTTTCGCGACATCATCGCGCGCAAATTTTCACACACTCACCATAAAACCGACAACATACCCGCACGCCGGCGGCCAAACAAATCGAGCATTCTAACAAATAAACGACCAAAAAATGGCAACCGTGACCAGTTGAGGCGAAGACCATCACACGAAATAGCTCGGCACAGGTCATCGACTCGACGTAGCGGTCGCCCTCGCGGACGCCAAGCTGGCGCAGCGTGTCACTAAATACGGCGACTTCGGGACGTTCGCCCTCGGCGCCCTCGCCTTCGCTGCGGCAGAGTTCAACGGTCGCCAGCGCGCCTGAACTCGTGATGCGCAGCACCCGGACCGGCAGGCCCTCTTTGTGCGTGGTCGCCACCGTCACCTTGACGCCAAACTCGTACGGCTGACGCGCTTTGCCCTTGCTGATGCATTCGACTTTTGGCGCGTGCAAACTGTAAAGTTGTTCTTGTCCTTCGGTTTCCGGGCGAGCACGCGCTTGACGCGCGCCAGGATCGCTGCGGCTCGCGCTGCCGTCGTTTCGTCCTGTCGGTCGAGCTTGCGATCAATCAATGGCGCTGGCATCACAATCAGATCCGGCCGCATCCGAGCCTGAGGAATCAGACCCCGGCGGCCTTCAAGAAACTGTGCATTTCAACCACAAAACCAGGAGGTGTTTTCCAGCAATGAATGGTCCGAAGAAATCCGGCAGCTCAGTATCTGGAGTGATACCAAGCCACAAATTTTTCGATACCTTCTTGCAGTGGTGTATTGGGGGTAAAACCCACCCACTCTTGAAGTTGTCTCGTGTCGGCGTAGGTGGCGTGCACATCACCCGGTTGCATGGGAAGGAAGTTCTTGATCGCTACGCGACCGAGTGCCTTTTCCAACGTCTCAATGAAGACCAGCAGCGCTACGGGCTTGTGATTGCCGATGTTGAATACGCGATGAGGCACTCCAGCATCCAGCGTAGCGGGTTTGTCCAAAACACGGACAACACCTTCTGTAATGTCATCGATGTAAGTGAAATCTCGTTGCAACTGGCCATGATTGAAGACATCAATTGGCCGTCCTTCAAGAATGGCTTGAGTGAAGCTGAAATAAGCCATGTCCGGCCTTCCCCAAGGGCCATACACCGTAAAAAAACGTAGTCCGGTTGCCGGAATATTGTACAAATGGCTGTAAGCGTGTGCCATCAGTTCGTTGGCTTTTTTGGTCGCGGCATAGAGACTGACAGGTTGATCGACACTGTCAGTTTCAGAGAACGGCGTTTTGGTATTGCCGCCATAGACGCTTGAGCTGGAGGCGTAGATCAGGTGCTGAACTTGGGCGTGACGGCAGCCCTCAAGGATATTTACAAACCCAACCAGGTTGCTGTCAACATAGGCATGGGGATTTGTGAGCGAGTATCGAACGCCCGCTTGCGCGGCAAGGTGTACTACGCGCTGAGGACGCTCTTGATCGAAAAGCTTTCCCACTTCAACCCGATCAGAAATATCGATTCGGGAAAAACGAAACCCCGAATGATTCCTGAGTTGAGCCAGCCGAGCTTCCTTCAGCGACACATCGTAGTAGTTGTTCAGGTTGTCAATGCCAATAACATCTTCACCGCGAGCAAGCAAACGTTGACATACGTGCATGCCGATAAAACCTGCTGCGCCGGTCACCAAAATTTTCATTAGTCATTACCAAATAAATCACGACTGAAGACTTTGGCGTCAACGTCGGCCAGCGCCTCAGTGCATCGGTTGGTGATAATGATGTCCGATTCCTGTTTGAAAGCAGCTAAATCATTCACCACGCGGGCGTTGTAGAACTCGGGTTCATTGAATGCCGGTTCATAAACGATAACCTGAATATCCTTGGCCTTAATGCGCTTCATGATGCCCTGAATGCTTGACGCGCGAAAATTAGCCGAGCCAGCTTTCATAATGATTCGATAGACGCCGACCACCCTGGGTGTTTGACGGATGGTGCTATCGGAGGTGAAATCCTTCCTCCATTGCTCGGTTTGCGCGGCTCATCGATTTCGCTCAGGCCGTCCACCAGACAAACTCCCTTCTTCACAGGCATTTCGTTCGCCTAAAGGACGAGAGCAGACCAGATTTCCTGCGGATTTACAATTGCTTGGCATAAGCCGACAAAGGTAAACCGTTATTCTTTGATCGCCACGCTATTGGCAAATATGCCGCCTGAGTGCGGAAGCCCTGGTCTAATCATGAAGGTCATAAAAAAGGCCGGAAAGCCTATTTATTCATGATTTACAGCTGTTCTTATCACTGGTGCGAGAGAAGGGAGTCGAACCCCCACGCCTTGCGGCGCTGGAACCTAAATCCAGTGCGTCTACCAATTCCGCCACTCTCGCGCTTAATCGGGCATTTTAACCGAGATAACCCTATACTGTCAGCCGCCTTAATACGCAAGCTCGCCGAGTCCGCCGCCAAGCGGCTTCGGCGCACACTCCGCAATGCCTGTAGACCATTACGAAAACTTCCCCGTCGCGTCGATCCTGCTGCCCGCCAGACTGCGCCGCCCGATCGCGGCGATCTACCGTTTTGCGCGCGGCGCCGACGACATTGCCGACGAAGGCGAAGCGAGCGATGCAGAGCGTTTGCAGGGGCTGGCCGTCTACCGCGCCGAACTCGACCGCATCGCGGCCGGACAGACGCCGGCCGACGCGTCGTTCGCCGAACTCGCCGAGGTCATCGACGAATGGCGCCTGCCGCTGCAGCTCTTGCGCGACCTGCTCGACGCCTTCGCGCAGGACGTCGTCAAGAAGCGCTACGCCGATTACGCGCAGCTGCTCGACTACTGCCGGCGCTCGGCCAACCCGGTCGGCCGCCTGCTGGTGCACCTCGCCGACCGCGCCAGCGAAGACAACCTGCGCCGCTCGGACTGCATCTGCAGCGCGCTGCAACTGATCAACTTCTGGCAGGACATCGCGATCGACTGGCAAAAAGGCCGTGTTTACCTGCCGCAGGACGATCTTATGCGTTTCGGAATCGACGAGGCGCAGTTCGACGATTTTAGCTGGAGCGAACGCTGGGCTGCGCTGCTCAAATTCCAGACCGACCGTGCGCGTGCGCTAATGGAGGACGGCGCGCCGCTGGTCCATGAGCTGCCGGGGCGCTTGGGCTGGGAAATCCGCCTGACGGTCCAGGGCGGCCTCTCAATCCTCGATAGAATCGACCGCGTGCGCGGCGACGTTTTCCGGCACCGCCCGCTGCTGCGCCGCGCCGACTGGCTGCGGATGGGCGGCCGCGCGCTGTTCATGTGAGAATAGACGCCTCATGAAAACCTCACGCCCATTGCGGAACAGTCAATGACTCCCGACGAGTACTGCCAGAAAAGAGCGGCCGATAGTGGCTCGAGCTTCTACTACAGCTTCATGTTCCTGCCCGCCCACCGGCGGCGCGCGATCACCGCGCTCTACGCCTTCTGCCGCGAGGTCGACGACGTCGTCGACGAGTGCCAGGACCCGCAGATCGCCGCGACCAAGCTCGCCTGGTGGCGGCAGGCGGTCGCCAAGCTCTACGCCGGCACGCCCGACCACCCGGTGACGCTGGCGCTGCTGCCGGTACTCGGCGAGTTCAACCTGCCGCAGGAGCAACTGCTCGAGATCATCGACGGCATGGAGATGGACCTGCAGCAGACGCGCTACCTCGACTTCAAGGCGCTCTCGCTCTACTGCTACCGCGTCGCCAGCGTCGTCGGCCTGCTCGCCGCCGAGATCTTCGGTAGCCAGGACCGCAAGACGCAAAAGTACGCGCACGACCTGGGAATGGCTTTCCAGCTCACCAACATCATCCGCGACGTCGGCGAGGACGCTCGCCGTGGCCGCGTCTATCTGCCGATCGACGAACTGCAGCGCTTCGAAGTTCCCGTCGCCGACATTCTCAACGCGCGGCAGAGCGACAACTTCCGCCGGTTGATGGAATTTCAGATCGAACGCGCCGAACAGTATTACGCGCAGGCGATGACGGCGTTGCCGCAAATCGACCGCAAGGCGCAGCGCCCCGGCTTGGTGATGGCGGCGATCTACCGCACGCTGCTCGACGAGATCAAGCGCGACGGCTGCCAGGTGCTTACCCAGCGCACCTCGCTGACGCCGCTGCGCAAACTGTGGATCGCCTGGCGCACCTGGATCAAGGGTTGAACACGGACGCCGCGCTCAAGGTCGCCGTCGTCGGCGGTGGCTGGGCCGGGCTCGCAGCAGCGGTCGAACTTGCCGCCGCCGGCGCGCAGGTCGCGCTGTTCGAGGCCGCCAGGCAGCTCGGCGGCCGCGCGCGCAGCGTGCAAGTGCAGGGACAGACGCTCGACAACGGCCAGCACCTGTTGCTCGGCGCGTATCGTCAGACGCAGCGCCTGATGGCGATCGTCGGCGCCGACGCGGAAAGACTGCTCAAGCGAATGACGCTCGACCTCAACTATCCGAGCGAAGGCTTCCGCTTGCGCCTGCCGCGACTGCCTTCGCCGTTCAACCTCGCCATTGGCCTGCTCGCCGCGCCGGGCGCGAGTCTCTCCGAGAAGCTTGGCGCCGTGCGCTTGATGCGCGCGCTGCAGCGCTGCGACTACCGGCTAGGCGAAGATTGCAGCGTCGCCGAGCTGCTCGACCGCCACCGCCAGCACGGCAGCCTGCGCCGATTGCTCTGGGAAGCGCTTTGTCTCGCCGCGCTCAACACCGCGCCGCAGCACGCTTCGGCGCAGATTTTCGCCAACGTGCTGCGCGACAGCCTGGGCGGCAGCCGCGCCGACACCGACCTGCTGCTGCCCGCCGCCGACCTCGATCGTGTTTTCGCGCTGCCGGCCGCCGACTATATTCGCTCGCGCCACGGCCAAATCCGCCTCTCGTCGCGAGTCGAGCACATTGCGCACGACGGCGGCAGCCTCGCCATCGGCGACGAGCGCTTCGACCGCGTCATCCTGGCGACCGCGCCGCAGCACGCCGCGAAGCTGCTCGCCGCGCACCCGGCCACCGCGCCGACCGCCGCACTGCTTGCCGGCTACTGCTACGAGCCGATCGGCACGCTCTACGCGCAGTACCCGCGCGAACTGCGCCTGCCGCTACCGATGCTCGGCCTGGACGATGGCGCCGCCGGAACGCTCGGGCAGTGGGTGATCGACCGCGGCCAGCTTAACGGCGCGCCGGGACTCGTCGCTTTCGTGCTGAGCGCGAGCGGCGGCTGGGACGAGATGGACTCGGCGCAGCTGCTCGCCGCGCTGCACCGCGAACTCGAAGACGCGCTCGCCCGGAAACTGCCGCAGCCGCTGTGGCACCAACTGATCAGCGAGCGGCGTGCGACCTTCTCGTGCCGCCCGGCGCTGCCGCGCCCGGCCGCGGCGACCGCGCGGCGCGGCCTGTGGCTCGCCGGCGACTACGTCTGCGCCGGCTACCCGGCGACGCTCGAAGGCGCCGTGCGCAGCGGCGTCGCGGCGGCCAGCGGCGCGCTGCGCGACCAGCCGGCAGGCCAATAAGCACGGCCCTCTTCGAGCACCCTGCCGCAGCAGCCAATGGCCATGCGGATCTTCGGGCATAGTGCGCCAGGATGACCTTTTGGCGGCCTTGCAGCCGCCTACCCGGCGCCTGAGGTCGGCGCGACGTCGGGCGGCGCGTAATGGATGAGGTTGTGAAATACCGCCGGTCGCTCGCTCGTATTGCGGTAGCCATGTGCGCGGTCGGCCGAAAAACGCACCGCCTGACCCTCGGCCAGTTTCATCCACTCGCCATCGACCAGCACCTCCATGTTTCCGCGCAGCACGATCACGTGTTCGGTGACGCCGGCTTCGTGCGCTTCCGAGTAACGCTCGTAGCCCGGCAGCAGCGTCAGTTCGAAGAGCTCGAAGCCGAACCTCGGCTCGTAGGGAAAAAGCGGCGCGACCAGCATTCCCTCGCTCGCCGGTTGGCTGCGGATCGCTCCCGACGAGCGATAGACGACGCCGGACGTCGTGGCGACCGGGATCGGTTCGAGGAAGCTCGACAACGACGAATGAAAGCCGGTGGCGATCTTCCATAGCGTGGCGACCGTCGGGCTCGATTCGCCGCGCTCGATCTGGCCGAGCATGGCCTTGCTCACGCCGGTCTCAAGCGCCGCCTTGTCGAGACTCCAGCCGTACTCGTGACGCTTGGCGCGCAGCACCGCGGCAAGGTGTTCATTGGATTCCTGGATGGTATTTGACATCGGTTCGGCTCGAAAATGGTTCTCGGCACTTGTGCGCTATAGCGCACAAGTGCTACGCTGTCGGCGTGCGTTTAAATGCACTATCGAATTACAGCACGCGGAGAAGCACATGGCCAGATTTTTCAGCATTTCGCACGTCTCAGCGGGCTTCATCGCGGTGCTCGTCGGTTACACCAGTTCGGCGGCGATCGTCTTTTCGGCGGCCAGCGCGGCCGGCGCCGGCGCCGCGCAGATCAGCTCGTGGCTGCTGGCGCTGGGCCTGGGAATGGGCGCGACCTGCATCGGCCTGTCGCTCCATTTTCGCGCGCCGGTGCTCACCGCCTGGTCGACGCCGGGCGCCGCGCTGCTCGCCACGGCGCTCGTCGGTCTGCCGATGAGCGAGGCGATCGGCGCCTTCGTCTTCGCCTCGGCGCTGCTCACGCTGTGCGGTGTCACCGGCTGGGTCGAGACGATCATGAAGCACGTTCCCAAGACGCTGGCGGCGGCGATGCTCGCCGGCGTGCTGCTGCGCTTCGGCATCGACGTCTTCGTCGCGCTGCGCGCGCAGCTCGGCCTGGTCGCGCTGATGCTGGCGATCTATTTTTGCGGCAGGCGAATCAACTCGCGCTACACGATCCCGGCGACCCTGGTCGGCGGGCTCGTCTGGGCAACGCAAGGCGGGCTGATCCACTTCGAAGCGGTGACGCTGACGCTGGCGCAGCCGATTTTTACCGCGCCGACTTTTACCGTCTCGACGATCATCGGCGTCGGCATTCCGCTGTTCATCGTCACCATGGCCTCGCAGAACGTCCCGGGGATCGCCGTGCTGCGCGCCAACGGCTATCAGACGCCGGTCTCGCCGCTGATCGGGTGGACCGGACTGACCGGCCTGCTGCTCGCGCCTTTCGGCGGTTTTTCGTTCAACCTGGCGGCGATCACCGCGGCGATCTGCATGAGCCCGGAAGCCGACCGCGACCCGCAGCGCCGCTACCTGGCGGCGGTCTGGGCCGGAATCTTCTACCTCGTCACCGGCCTGCTCGGCGCGACGGTCGCCAGCGTCTTCGCCGCTCTGCCGCACGAACTCGTCGCGGCGATCGCCGGCATCGCGCTGCTCGGCACGATCAGCAACAGCCTGGGCGCGGCGGTCGCCGACGCCGACGAACGCGACGCGGCGGTCGTCACTTTTCTCACCACCGCGTCGGGGCTGACGCTCGCCGGCGTCGGCAGCGCCTTCTGGGGATTGCTGTTCGGCCTCGCCGCGCTCAAGGCGATGGCGCACACGCGCTAGACAATCGATCACGCCGACAGGGCAACTTGCTTACCTGTATGCAATAATTGCCAGTCTGAACAACACTTCAAAAGCGAATCCCGTATGACTTACTCAGTCTTTGTCGACGGTCAGGAAGGAACGACCGGCCTGCAGATCAACGAACTCCTCGCCACGCGCAGCGATATCGAGGTGCTCAAGATCAGTCCCGAAAAGCGCAAGGATCTCGCCGAACGCAAGCGCCTGATCAACGCCTCCGACGTCACTTTCCTGTGCCTGCCCGACGACGCCGCCAAGGAATCGGTGACGCTCGTGGCTAACCCGAAGACCTGCATCATCGACGCGTCGACCGCGCACCGCGTCAACCCGGCATGGACCTACGGCCTGCCCGAGCTGGCGCGTGACCAGCGCGCCAAGATCCGCGCCAGCAAGCGCATCGCCAACCCCGGCTGCCACGCCACGGCGTTCATCCTGGCGCTCAAGCCGCTGATCGCCGACGGCCTGCTGCCGGCCGACACGCAGATCGCCGCCAACTCGATCACCGGCTACTCGGGCGGCGGCAAGAAGATGATCGCGCACTACCGCAGCGATCAGCGCATCGACGCGCCGCGTCCCTACGCGCTGGCGCTTAACCACAAGCACGTTCCGGAAATGTGCGCCTATACGGGACTTGCCACCGCGCCGATCTTTCAGCCGATCGTCGGCCCCTTCTACAAGGGACTGGCGGTCAGCGCCTACCTGCATCCGCAGCAATTCACGCGCAAGTCAACGCCAGCCGACGTGCGGAGAATCCTCGCCGACTACTACGCTGACGAGGCGTTCATCCGCGTCGCGCCGATCGACCTCGAGGGCAACACCGACGGCGGCTTCTTCAACGTCGAAGCCAACAACGACAGCAATCGCGTCGACCTCTTCGTCTTCGGCAACGACGAGCGGATGCTGGTGGTCGCGCGCCTCGACAATCTCGGCAAAGGCGCGTCGGGCGCTGCGGTGCAGGCGATGAACGTGCATCTGGGAATCGAAGAGAGCCGCGGGCTGGTCTGAAGCCGGCGCCGAAGGCCGGCGGACGCGGCAACGCGCCGCCGCCTAGAAGACGTATTGCAGGTTGAGGTTGACGCTCTTTTGCTCCGACCAGACCTTGACGCCGTTGTCCCAGCTCAGGTCGGCGTTGGCCAGGCTGTCGGTCCAGCGGTGCGTTCCCGTGCTCTCGATTCGCAGGTACTCGAACGACAACCCCAGGTTGACGTCCTTGGCGAGCGGCGCCGCCAGCCCGACGATGGCATGCCAGGCGCTGCCCCGCGTGTCTTCATAGGTCATTCGCCGCCCCGGTCGCAACAGGTGATGATCCGTGTTGTCGCCCGTCACGTACGCCCAGTCGATCTGGCTGCTCAGTTTCAAGCCAGGCAGATCGACGTGCCGCCCCAAGTCGTAGGCCATTCGCGCGCCCAGGAAATACTGCCAATACGTCTGATTAAAGCGGATCGCATCGCCCGGATAGGCATCCACCGCCGACCCCGGCTGGGCGGGATAGCTCTGAACGCCGTCGTGCGCGACAAAGTTGAGATCCTGCCAACGCACGCCGATGACCGGCCGAATATCCAGCCACGCGGGCAAACCGGCCCAGTCGCTGACCCGCATATCGACGTCGAGGCGCGCCATGTAGCTCGGTTCGATGCGCATGCCCGCCTCCGAATAGACGTCCTTGACCGAAGGCGGCGATTTCTCTCCCGTCCAGTCCGAATCCTTGAACACGTCGGACGACGAGCTCGAAATATTGCGCAGGATTTCGCCGCTCACCGCAAACCGGTCGAAGCGGCCGGCAACGGCCAGCCCGCCGAACCACGCGTTCATCGGAAACTCAAGCCGGCTGAGCGGCGCCTGCATCGGCGGCTCGGGATTGCCGAATTCATACGAGGTATGGCTGCCGGTGTAGCGCTTGCTCACCAGGTCGACCGACCAGTTGCCGGCATCGGCCATCGAGTCGGCCGCCAGGCTGACCGCCGGCAAGCCGAAAGACAGCCAGGCGAATGCAGCGACGCTGCAACTTAAGCGATGGTGAATCCAGATCATGTCAGTAAGCTCCCTTGGTATCCATGCGCTGCCGTCAGGCGGCCACTTCCTCGATGCGTCCGGCGTTCATGCGCAGCCGCCGGCCGCAGCGCGCGGCGAGTTCCTCATCGTGCGTCACCAGGATCAGCGTCGTCGCGCTCTCGGCGTTGATCGCGAACATCAGCTCGACGATCTGGTGGCCGGTCGCCGCATCGAGGTTGCCGGTCGGCTCGTCGGCGAGCACCAGCTTGGGCCGGGGCGCGAAGGCGCGCGCCAACGCGACGCGCTGCTGCTCGCCGCCCGAGAGGTGCTTGGGGTAGGTGCGCAGGCGCTGCGCGAGGCCGACGCGATCGAGCCAGAACTCAGCCTCTCTGCGCGCATTGGGCGTTCCCGCGAGCTCGAGCGGCAGCATCACGTTCTCGATCGCGTTGAGAGACGGCAGCAGCTGGAACGACTGGAAGACGAAACCGAGCAAGCGGCCGCGCAGCACCGCGCGGCCATCCTCGGAGAGCCGCCCGAGCGCTTCGCCGGCCAGCGTCACCGAGCCGCTGGTCGGCAAGTCGAGGCCGGCCAACAGGCCGAGCAGCGTCGATTTTCCCGAACCCGACGCGCCGACGATGGCGACCGTCTCGCCGGCAGCGACGACGAACGAATTCTCGTGCAGAATGGTGAGCGGTTCGCCGCCGTTATCGACCGTTTTGGTCAGCGCGCAAACTTCGACCACCCGCTCGACCACCTTGAAGGTTCTCTGACTGATGTTTGGCAAACTCATTTCCCGCTTTCCATTCGTATCCTGCCTGCTACTGCTCTGCCTGGGCTGTCTCGCGCCGGCGGCGCAGGCGGCCAAGACCATTCTCGTTTTCGGCGACTCGCTGTCGGCCGGCTACGGCATTCGCCAGGAGCTCGCGTGGCCGACGCTGCTGGCCAAACGACTTGAGCACAAGCGGCTCGATTATAACGTCGTCAACGCCAGCGTCTCGGGAGAAACCACGAGCGGCGGCCGCGCGCGTCTGCCGGCGGCGCTCGACAAATACGCGCCGGCGATCGTGATCGTCGCGCTGGGCGCCAACGACGGTCTGCGCGGGCTACCGATCGCGACGCTGCGCGACAACCTGACGACGATGACCGCCAGCGCGCAGGCCAAGGGCGCGCGCGTGTTGATCGTCGGCCAGCGCTTGCCACCCAATTACGGCGCTTATGCGGTGCAGTTCCACAAGGCTTTCGGCGAGATCGCCAAGAATCGAAAAGCGGCGCTCGTCGACTTCCTGCTCGACGGCATCGCCGATCAGCCGCAGTTCTTCCAGGCCGACAACCTGCACCCGACCGCCGAGGCGCAGCCGCGTCTGCTCGACAATGTCTGGGCTGGCCTCGAACCGCTGTTAAGATGAGCGCTATGGGAAATAACGGCATGAGGCAAGGCATCGCCAGCATTGGGCAAATCGAAGACTATCGCCAGTTCGAAGAAATCATCGATGTGCGAACCCCGGCTGAGTTCGCCGACGATCACATCCCCGGCTCGATCAACTGCCCGGTGCTCGACAACGAACAGCGCGTCGAGGTCGGCACGCTCTACAAGCAGGTCTCGCCTTTTGCCGCCAAGAAGATCGGCGCCGCCTACGTCGCCGAGAACATCGCTCGCCACCTGCGCCAACGCTTCATCGACCGGCCCAAGACCTGGCGACCGCTGATCGTCTGCTGGCGCGGCGGGCAACGCAGCGGCGCGATGACGCATGTCTTCCGGCGCATCGGCTGGGACGCCCAGCAACTCGAAGGCGGCTACAAGAACTATCGCGGCCAGGTCATCGCCGAGCTCGAAAGATTGCCGCCGCAGCTGACCTTCAAGGTGATCTGCGGCGCCACCGGCAGCGGCAAGAGCCGTGTGCTGCAATCGCTGGCGAGCCGCGGCGCGCAGGTGCTCGACCTCGAGGAGATCGCCTGCCACAAGGGTTCGGTACTCGGCGTGCTGCCCGGCTGCCCGCAACCGTCGCAAAAATCCTTCGAAACCAATCTGCTCGTCGCGCTGCAAGGAATCGATCCGCACCGCCCGGTGTACGCCGAGGCGGAAAGCCGGCGCATCGGCAGCATCCAGTTGCCCAACGCGCTGCTCGAGCGCTTGCGCGACGGCGAGTGCATCACGATCGAAGCGGACTTTGCAGCGCGCGTCGATTTCCTGCTGCGCGACTACGATTACTTCCTCAAGGATCCGGACTGGTTCAACTCGCGACTCGACGTGCTGAGCAAGCTGCAAAGCCGTGAAACGATCGCGCGCTGGCAGGACTATGCGAACCAGGGGACTTGGCGGACGCTGGTCGTCGAGTTGCTCGAACTGCACTATGACCCGCTCTATCGGCGCTCGCAGAATCGCAACTTTGCCGGTTTTGGCGCGCCGACGACCTTCACCAGCGATGACCTGACGCCAGCCGGAATCGACGCGCTGGCATGCCGGATCGCCGCAGCGTAAATCAATCCGCAGCCCACCCCGAAAAGGACGATGCCATGCATGATTCACCGACAACATTGACGGTCAGCGAGAACGGCCTGGGCCGCTATCAACAGACGGTCAGCAGCGGACGCCACACGCTGATCGCCGACGAGCCGCTCGCCGCCGACGGCGACGATGCGGGGCTCGCGCCCTTCGATTTCCTGCTCGCGGCGCTCGGCAGCTGTACTGCGATCACGCTGCGCATGTACGCCGAACGCAAGGATCTGCCGCTGACCCACGTCAGCGTCGCGTTGACGCACGAGAAAATCGACGTCGACGGCCAGCGCGTCGATCGCATCGAGCGGATCATCACGCTCGAAGGCGAGCTCTCCCTTGAGCAGCGAGCGCGCCTGCTCGAAATCGCCAACAAGTGCCCGATGTACCGCACGCTGCAGTCCGACATCAAGATCGACAGCCGCGTCGCCGATTAAGTCCCGGCTGGCGGGCTGCGCACCAGTTCGAGGAAGGCCGACAGCACCGCCGATCGATTGTTCGGCGCGTAGGCGACGGCGATCCCCATCGTCAAGGCATTGGACTCTTCCTTGAGCGCGCGGAAAACGACGCCCTGGCGCTTGACCTCGCGCAGCGACGACGAGATCAGCGCGACGCCCTGCCCCTCGGCAATCAGCCCGAGCAGCAGGTGATGCTCGGGCGGTTCGGGGAGGATCTTGGGCTTGAAATCGATCTGCTCGAAATAGGCCTGACAGTGATCGTAGAAGCCCGGATTGAGCCGGCGCTCGAACCAGAACATCGGCTCAGCGCGCAGGTCGTCGAAGCCAAGCCGGCGCTTTTTGGCCAGCGGATGTTTGGCTGACAAGGCGACCAGCAGCGGCGCCTGATGAATTACTTCTTGAGTCAGGCCGCGGGTTTCGGTGTGCAAGCCGATGAAGGCGGCGTCCATCGTTGCGTTCTTGACTTCGCGAACCAGGCTGATCGAATGCTTGCCCTTGGCGACGAAGCGCCAGTTTGGGAAGCTCTGGCGCAAGCGGTCGAAAACGTCGGGGATCGCGCTGCGGTCGAATACCGTCGTGTAGCCGACGACAAACTGGCCGCCCACGGCGCTGCGCACATTCCTGGCGGCTGCCACCGCTCTTTCCGCTTGCGCCAGGGTTTTTCGCACCTCCGGCAGAAAGGCCGTGCCGGCTTCGCTGAGCGTCACGCCCGAACTGCCGCGCACGAAGAGATCAACGCCCAAGCGATCTTCCAACAGGCGGATTTGGCGGCTCAGCGGCGGTTGCGAGAGGTGCAGGCGCAGCGCCGCGCGGCCGAAATTGAGTTCTTCGCTAAGCGCCAGGAAATAGCGAAACTGTCGCAGGTCGATTGAATTGTTCATACCGAAAAGGTATCACACAAACGGTATTGGCCGGCTGCCGAAACAAGACCTATCGTGCGTTCTCCACTCAACGAAAGGAGAACACCATGAATGACGAACGCTATCTGCGCGGCTGGGAAAAGCTCAAGGAAATCGACGGACAGGCCGGGGAAAATGTCGTCGACAGCCTGCGCGACATCGCGCCTGATTTTGCCCGACTGCTCATCGAATTTCCCTTCGGCGACATCTATTCGCGCCCTGGTCTTGACCTCAAGACCAGGGAACTGGCTGTCGTCGCGGCCTTGACCGCGATGGGCAACGCCGCGCCGCAGCTCAAGGTGCATATTCACGGCGCGCGCAACGTCGGTTGCGCGGAACAGGAGATCGTCGAAGTGATCATGCAAATGGCCGTCTATGCGGGATTTCCAGCGGCACTCAACGGGCTGTTCGCGGCCAAGGAGGTGTTCGCACAGCGGCTCGATCAGGCGGCGAACGACGCTACGAAAAATCAGCGCTAGCCGTAATTTTTGGTTGATCGCCAAATTGCTTTTTACGTAGCAGCAAGCTGATCCACGTTCTTGTCTGACAAGAAGGAGGAGAGGGTCACCAACAACAAGTTCATGGCCATGCCGATCGGCGTCTTTGAACTCAAATATTTCTTCTCGCGCGCGATGGTCACCAGCAGCGGCGGTGAATGTTCAGCGACCGCGATTCGCGGACTGATCAAGGACATGATCGCCAGCGAGCGCCCTTGCGCAGCGATCTCAGACCCGGAAATCACCCGGCAACTTGCGCGCCGGGGATTGATCGTAGCTCGCCGGACGGTCACCAAGCACCGCCAACAACTGCGCATCGAGACGGCAGAACGGCGTCACCAATAGGTCTGATCGATCTGCGCGGATGCCAAAGTCGGTCAGGATCAAGCGGTCGTACGGGAGTACATCAAGAAGCAGGAGCACGGGGACGAGCGGCTGGACCAGCTCGGCCTGTGGAGCTAAGTAGCCACCGAGCAGGAGGCCCGCGGATGGCCGCTTTGAGCGGCTCACGACCTAATGTCCGGAGCTTTTCCGGGAGATATTTACGCTGATATATATCGTCGCAGGAACTTCAACCATGCGACCAAGTCAGACTCGCTAAGGTACCCAAACTGTATTGGACGACAGGAAAATCTGCCCTTATGCTGCGCAAAAAACTAAAATTTAACCCGCGCGATTCTTGGAGCCGCACTCAAGTCACGCAATCGGGCGGCTCACGATGAGACCGGGCGAAATTCACCAGCGCCAGAGCAACGCTTACTGCATCTCACCTGTGCGCCCACGGCCCGAGCACCTGCGATGCTGAGCCACCTTCGCGTCGACGAAAAATCGCGAGGCGTTGATGCAACGTCGCCATTCTAGTTGGCTATCTTGCGAGTTTGTGCCGATGATCTCAATTTCGGCTCTTTTGAATTTCGAGTGGGTGCCAACGTCATTGACTGGAGCCCTCTGTCTGCCGGACGTCAAGAATCCCCCACCCCTAACCCCGCCCCTGGGCGGGGGGAGGCACGCCGGTTCCGATCTCTTCTTCAATCGGTCAGGGCCAGTTTTTGAACTGACAATTGCCCATGGCGGGCCGTTGCAGGCTGGTCTTCTCGCTCTTCCGTAGGAGAGCCGACGCGGTGATGACCAAATCTAACTTGAACAATCGACCAACCATACGCTTCAACATGAGTGTTACGTCTTTGGGCGAAAGAGCGGTCATTGCCCAGAGTTCTTCATAGACTTGCCATAGTGTGGCTTGAAAGTTGGTGCGCTCATAGGAGATCTAATGCCTTCGACCAGTTCGGAAAGCCCCAAGCTGAACCGTATTCTTGCAGCGCTTGGGTCAAAGGAATATGCCCGCATCGTTGACGATCTTGAAATCGTCGCCCTTGAACGCGGACATATTCTTTATGAGCCCGGAGACACACCAGACTACGCCTATTTCCCGACAACTTGCATCGTTTCCCGGATATATACCACCGCCAACGGTTCATTAGCCGAATGGTCAATGACCGGCAATGAAGGCATAGTCGGTGTCTCTCTGATACTAGGCGGCGATTCCACTTTTTATCGTGTTGATGTGCAAAATCCAGGCAACGCCTACCGCTTGAGGGCTGAGGTGATGCGCAGGGAACTCGATCAGAAAGGGACGTTGCAACGTGTTGCTCTGTGGTATACGCAATTCTTGATGGCGCAGATGGCGCGAAATGTGTTCTGCACTCGGTACCATAGCGTCGACCAACAAGTGTGCCGTTGGCTCTTGCTTTATCTTGATCGTGTAGCGGGAACCCAGATCAAAATCACCCAAGAGCGAATATCAAAAATGCTCGGGGTACGCCGAGAGGGAGTTACCGAAGTCGCTGTAAAGTTGCAGGCGGCGGGCCTGATCCTCTACAGCCGAGGCCATATCACGATCATCGATCGAGCTGGCCTCGAAGCACGCACCTGCGAATGCTACGCCGCCGCCAAACAGGAACAAGAGCATCTGTTCCGCCGCGCTCCGGCGGCCCGCGTCAAGGATCGGGCGTGGCCGAATCCGGCGACGCTACGCCGGCGCGCGGAAGCGCGCTTGCGTCGAGCTTCGTCAACGAACCACGACATCGGCTTCGATAGCAATCGGCGTCTGCATGAGTTGCAGGTCCATCAGATTGAACTTGAAATACAGAAGGAAGAACTGCTGGGTGCCTATAGTGAAGCCGACGCCCTGCGCGAACGCTATGCCGATATTTACGATTTCTCACCCGCCAGCTACTTCACGCTGGACCGTCAGGGCACGATTCTTGATCTCAATCTGGCGGGCGCCATTCTCCTCAACATCAAACGTTCGCAAAAGAACCACTATCGTTTTGCAACGTCCGTAAGCCCTGAATACGAAGATACGTTCAAGCACTTTATCGGAGATGTACTCAACAAAAAAAAAGGCACGAAGCGTTGCGAAATTACCCTGCGTGCCACTGAGCATCGCCCCGAAGCCATCGTTCGGATTGAAGCCGTAACTGATGAGGATATGCTTGAGTGCCGCATGGTGGTGATCGACATCTCGTCTGAAAAACGGATCGAAAAGGCGCTCATTGATCGAAACGAGTACCTACGCGCATTGATCGACAATCTTCCGTCCAATGTCTGGCTCAAGGACGATATAAGTCGCTATCTGGCAGTCAATAAGACCTTAGCCCAGGAGCTAGGGCGGCCGTCCGCCGACGATCTGGTCGGCAAAACCGATTTCGACATCGGTTCGCCCGAGCAGGCCGAACGTTACCGTGCCGAGGATCAGGCAGCCTTGATTAGCGACCAGAGCAGCAACGGCGAGCAGATCACCAAAGTCCACCGCCACGACCGCGGGTTCGAGATCTACAAATCTCCGCCTGCCATCAATGGCCAGTCGGTCGGCACCGTCGGCTTTGCCCGCGACATGACCGAACGCCATCGCGAGCAGCAGGCCTTGTCGGAATCCGAGAGCCAACAGCGCAGTTTCATGGAAAACCTGCCCTTGAGCGTGACCATCACTCAGGACGGAATCCTCAAATACATCAACCAAAAAGCCGCGGAGCTATTTGGCTATTCGCCGGACGAATGCATCGGAAAATCGTTTCTGTCCCTGGTACTTGAGGGCGATCGCCGCCAATCGCTTGCCGACCATGGACAGCGCATGCGCGGCGAAGCGGCGCCTCTAGAGTCCGACCTACGAATCGTCACTCAATCCGGGCAGGTTATTGACTGCCATTGCTATTTCAACCAGGTGACGTGGAATGGCCACGTTGCATCACTTGGCATTTTTGAGGATGTCACCGCACAGAAACGCCTGCAAGCCGAGTTGCAGAGTCTGGAAAGCGTTGATTTGCTCACGCGACTCGCCAACCGGCAGCATTTTATTGTCCGAATGGAAGAAGCACTGTCGCAAATACGTCGCAGAAACGATCGTCAGGTCGCCGTACTGGTCATCGAACTTGAGCAGATCACGGAAATCGATAAAACGATGGACTATTCGGCAGGCGATGCCGTGCTCCAGCAGTTTTCCACCCTGCTCAGTGGCGAACTGCGCACCGCAGATACGGGCGGCCGGATTGGCGACAAGGAATTTGCCGTGCTCCTTCCGGACACCAGCCTGCTCACCGCCTCATTATTTGCGGAGCGCCTGTACAAGAAAACATCCGAGGTCATGGTCTTGGTGGAAAACAGGACGGTTTCCATCGCCGTAAAAATCGGTATTTCAACGCTGAACGCGGAGGATACCAGCGCCGAACTCATACTGGCGCGAGCCAATCACAATGTATTCGACACGCGAGTCGCCCCGTTTAGCGCGAGTCAAGCAGTCGCTGGCCGCAAGGCGTCCAAAGCAAACCCTTGACGTGCGCCGAAACGCTCCAGGTTTTTTGGCCCCATGCCGGGCTTCATCTGGACAAGAATATCTGCTGATTACCGACTTAGTTGAAGGCCATGCGAGGCATTGATACGAAGCAAAGGCGTAGGTGTGCCGCTCGAGTTCGCGGCTTCCTCCGTATTTCCCCTGCGCGTCAGCACCGAGTGGTGCAACGAGCGACCACCATTCAGGCCGTCAAATGCTGAATGACCGTCCGCTTCTCAAAAGGATCACCGGCTCGACAGGGTCGGGAGGGTGAGTAGCAGTTTTGATAAGCCGCCGCTCCAGCTCGCGACCACGGATCTTCATCGAAAATCTCTGAACGGCCGCAAGACGACGAGCTGCGGTCGTCCGCGCAGCACGCCCTGAATGACTATAAAGAGGACTTCCCACATTCCTCAGGTGGCATAAGCCAACCGGCATCGATGTGCCAAGATTGAATTTCCATCAATCAATCTGAAACGCAG
>JAGTRW010000041.1 GCA_018262095.1 Pseudomonadota bacterium | reverse complement strand
CAACCTCAGCAAGCCGCCGCTAGCCGCGGCGGCTTAAAACCCGGTAGAAATATCACTTAAAAACCCCGGCTTCCTGTCCAACTGATCGGGGCCACCCCTCCAAACCCGTTAGTAATCAACATTAAAAAAGGAATGTAGAACACGAGGGTCGCAATAGCCAAACCAATTTGAAGCAGCGTGTCGTTCAAGGGCATCTCCTAGTCTCTGATTTATTATATTGGGCATCTATTCTGTGTATCATCGGCACTCGGCCCTTAATACGTCGACGTCATTGATGCAAAGAATTTCACAAAAGCCAAAGAGGTCAGAGACATTTCAGATTATGAAAATATCGAGAACGCAACTCGAATACCTGCTTTCAGCTCGCAGCATGGACCGTCTTTTCTTAGCCGAATCCCGATTTTTCGTAAGCGCTCATCATACCCTCAGGCAAAGAGTTCCGTGTGGCCTCAAGCCATCGGTGCGGCTGAATTTCAGGTTTGTTGCGGACTGAGACGCCTTGCTCCTTGTTGAAGGCGTGACAGGAAAGAGCCACCCACCGTCAAGGCGGAACACTGCGGTTCCGATGGCGAACGGTTCTTCGCGGCGCAAAGATCCCTCGCTGCGCTCGGGATGACATACTTGGCCGCTACGCTCGGGATGACATACACGCGCGCTACGCTCGGGGTGACCGACTCTATCACTGTGGTCGGCGTGACAGGCTTACGCGCGCCGTCAAGGCGGCACACGGCCTGCCGGCATGGCCAAGATTTCTACCATGGGCACGGTTGATACCTTGGCCATGGTATGTATAATGGCCATGTTATCGATTGAGGATGCACAGAATGCTCCCTTCTTATTCATCCAAAGACCGAAGTGAAAACGCTGAGGCTCTCGTAGCTGATCTATTCGCGGCCGGCGGCTGGGACGTCGATCGATCGCCGGAATGCGGAGGGAAACGCCCGGATCTGATTGTGCGCAGGGGAGCGCAGCGCTATGTCGTTGAGATCAAGGCCCTCGCAGAAGGACGTGCCGATCGAGTCATTCCTTTGCTGTCGCAGGCCATCCTGCAGGCACAAGCGAATGCCATCGATGCGGGCAATGCGCAGCCGCTGGCAGTGGTTTCTGTAGAGGACGCATCCCAATCCCTGGCGAAGAAAGTTGGTTCGTTTTTTGAACGCTACGCGCCGAATGTAGCTGTCGGCCTGATATCCAAAAGGGGCCTCAGATTTTTCAGGGGACGCGGACTCGAGGCGCTCAACGCCAAGCCGGAAGAGCTTCGAAGGCGTGGAAACGCCCCATCGAATCAGCCCGTCAATCTCTTCTCGGATCTCAACCAGTGGATGCTCAAAGTGCTACTGGCCCCTGAAATACCAGTTCAACTGCTACAAGCACCAAGACAAAAGTACCAAAGCGGTTTCGAGCTCGCCGAGGTCGCCAAGGCATCAACCATGAGTGCATCACGGTTTTTGAAACAGCTACGCGATGAAGGGTTTTTGGACGATTCGTCGCGATATATCGCTCTCGTTCGTCGTGCAGAGTTGTTTCGCCGTTGGCGATCGGCCTCGATGCGCCCATCGCCCGAATTGCCAATGCGCTTTCTCATACGAGGATCTGGACAACAGCAAATTCGCGGCCTTGTGGCGAGTCATGAAGGAGATGCTTGTCTAGGGGCTTTTGCTGCCGCCGACGCGTTGGGACTCGGGCACGTCAGCGGCGTTCCTCCCTATGTTTACGTGCCCAAACTACCGCAAACTAACGACAAGAAATGGAGAGCGCTGGTCGTTGCTTCTCCTTCAGAGTTGCCAGACCTCGTCGTCCGACAAGCGCTTTCACCGAAATCGGTCTTCCGGGGCGCCGTGCATCAGGATAGTTTGATCGTCTCCGATGTCATCCAGGTGTGGCTGGATGTCGTCAATCACCCATCACGTGGCGTAGAGCAGGCCGATCTGATCTATGAAAAAGTCCTGCGTCCAATCGTGGGCAACGGAAACTAAATGAACGACCTCGACGCACTCGCAAAGCTGGCACAAGCACTTTTTCCATGGCGTGCGCAGCTCGTCTTCATCGGTGGTTGGGCGCATCGAATCCACCGATTCGATCCGAGGGCGAACAAGCTGGAATACCAACCCGTATTCACTCGCGACACTGACTTGGCATTTTCCAACAGGGCGCCAATTGAGGGGGATATCAAAGCCGCCCTCATTCAACATGGCTTCAAGGAGCAGCTCGCCGGAGACCACAGGCCGCCGGTCGCGCACTACGCTTTGGGAGAAGAGAGCGGTGGCTTCTACGCCGAGTTCCTGACGCCACTGATCGGTAGTGGAGTCAAACGGAGTGGGGCGCAAGATGCGACCATGGCGATGGCTGGCATATCGGCCCAAAAGATCCGATACCTGGACATCCTCCTCGTTGATCCTTGGGTGATCACGCTGGATCCCGGAAACGGTGTGCCAGTTCCGTCGTTAATCGACGTTCAGGTGGCCAACCCACTATGCTTCATGATCCAGAAATTCCTGATCCAGGAAGATCGCCCGGCAGCAAAACAAGCCCAAGACGTGCTGTATATCTTCGACACCATCGAGCTTTTCGGGTCCTTGTTGGATGAATTCCATGAAAAATGGAAGACAACCATTAGCCCGGCCCTTGGGGACAAGTTGAGCAATAGAGTGCTGACCTTAAGCAAGGCCACCTTCTCAGGCGTTAATGACGTGACACGAGCTGCCGTGCGCATCCCGCAGAATCGCAATCTCACGCCAGAACAGCTGCAACGAACTTGCCAATTCGCGTTTGAACAGATTCTGGGTATATAGACCCATCGTTAATGGGTGATGGTTGAAGTGCCATGGACGCCTACGCACACAGTCGCTGTTCTTCTCCCTCACGAGCTGTCGTCGAAGCACGATGATCCATCAACGAAACGCCTTTTTGACGCGCCAGGCAGACCGCCTGGAAAAGGCGCCGATTTGACAGAATTCAAATAATCAATAAGATGGCGCCTCTTTCATCTTGGACATCGCGCTAGCCGCAGTTTTATCACCTGCCTGAGTTCATCAGACGGTCGCCAAAACTCACAACACTAAGCTTCGACAGAGAGGCTTCTTGCACCCGCCTGTAACGGTTTGCTATCCGGCTCGATCATTGGCCGGACAACGACACGAAAGGAGAGAGCATGTCAGTCACGACGCGCTTTAAAAGAACGACGATCCATCTGAAAGGGGCTGCCCTTTCTCCGTTTCACCACTGCCTGTTGCTGATCGGCCTGTTGCTGGGCCTTGCCAGCTTGTCTTCGGTCGCCAACGAGATCCCCGCCAGGGACGAAACCGCGCAATCAATCCAGAGCGCCGTAGCGCCGGTCGATGCCGCGAGCGACGACGTGGCGGTGCATGCTCCGACGACGCTCAGCCCGCGCATGCAGAGGGCGCTCGACTACGTCAAAACCCGCTACAAGGTCTCGAAGGAAGCGATGCACCCGCTGTTCGAGACGGTCCAGCGGATCAGCAAGGAGCACGGCATCGACCCGCTGTTGATTGTCGCGATCATCGGCATCGAGTCGGGATTCAAATCGGACGCCAAGAGCGCCGGCGGCGGTCATGGCCTGATGCAGATCATTCCGCGCTACCACTTGAACAAGATCCCCGACGGACTCGGCGTCAAGGGGCTGATGGACCCGGCGGTCAACGTCAAGGTCGGAACCATCATCCTCGACGATGCGATCAGCCGTTCGGGAAGTCCGGTGGCGGGGCTGCAGTCGTACAACGGTTCGAAAAAGAAAAAGCTGTTCGCCAACCGCGTTCTCGCCGAAAAATCGCGAATGGAACTGGCTGCGCCTTAACCCACCTTCAGCGCGCGGCGCGCCAGGCCTCGGAAAAAGCGAGCGCGTCGGGCAGGAAACTCCTGAAGTCGGCGGCGAAGCCTTGAGCGTCGGCGAGAAATTCATCGATTCCGCCCGCCAAAGCGTTGGGTTGCCGCAGGCGATGAACCGCCATCAGGTCGATCGCCCGACCGACCGCCGCGACGTCGCGGTACGAAGCGAGCCAGTCGTTGGCCTGCATCCGGTTCGCGACGGCCTCGGCAGGCTCGGGCAGAACGCCGCGATAGCGTTGCAGCGCGGCGTAGATCCCGGCGGTGTAGTCGTCGAGCGATCCCGCGCCGTAATCCGCCCAATCTCGCGCGAGCAGGTGATCATAGAAGAGGTCGACCAGCACGCCGGCGACGCGCCGGCGCGCCGCGCTGATCCGGGAACGGCTGGCGATGAACGCCGGGTGGCGATCGGCGAAGCTGTCGATCGCGCGGTGCAGCGCGACGCCTGAAGCCAGCGCTGGCGGCAGCCCGGCCGGCAGAAAACCCTTGACGAAGTCGCCCATCAGGCCGCCGATGCGGTCGTCGTCATCGTCTCCGGCGAGCAGCGCGTGCGCAAGAAAATTCATTCGCTGGCCGGCGCGCCCGGCTCAAGCGCCCGGCGCGTTGTCCTTGAGCCATTGCGCGTAGCTGATCCGCGCGATATCAAAACGATCGGTCGTCCGGCAATAGACCGAAGGCGAACCCAGCCGTCCGAGCGGCGCGAAATCGTTGATGTGCAGACGCGGACCGACGAGGCGATCGGCGACGTGGAACATCAGCACTTCGCCGATGAACAGCGTGTAGGTCCCCAGCGGCTGCGTGCTGAATAGCTTGCATTCGAGGCTGGCCTGCGCTTCGGCGATGCGCGGCGTGTTGATGCGAAGCGACGGCGCCGTGTGCAGATGCGCGAGTTCAAGTTCGCTCTGGTCGGGCGGAAAATCGGCCGCCGAGAGGTTCATCGCGTCGAACAGCTCCTCGGTGACCATATTGACCACGAACTCGCCGCTGGCCTCGATGTTGCGCGCGGTGTCCTTGGCTTCGCCAGCTTCGTTGCGCGCGACGCTGACCATGATATAGAGCGGGTGGCTGCTCACCGCATTGAAGAAGCTGAACGGCGCCAGGTTGATCACGCCGTCCGGGCTCTGGCTGCTCACCCAGGCGATCGGACGCGGTACCACCAGATTGGTCAGTAGCTTGTAGCCGTCGGCGGTCGAATGTTGCGCGGGGTCGATTTGCATGGGGCGTTCTCCTGTTCAGCGATTGACATCGACGACGACGCGGCCGCGCACGCGGCCCTCGAGCAAGTCGCCGGCGACGCTTAGCGCTTCCGACAGCGAAATCTCACGGGTGATCGCTGCGAGCTTGGCGACGTCGAGGTCGCGCTCAAGGCGCTGCCAGGCTTGCTGGCGCAGCGCCAGCGGCGCCATCACGCTGTCGATGCCGTAGAGCGTGATGCCGCGCAGGATGAACGGCGCCACCGACGACGGAAAGTCCATTCCGCCGGCCAGACCGCAGGCGGCGACCGCGCCGTGGTGGCGCGTCGTCGCGCAGGCGTTGGCCAGCGTGTGGCTGCCGACCGTATCGATCACGCCGGCCCAGCGCTCCTTGCCGAGCGGTTTGGCCGGCAAGGAAAGCTCCTGGCGGTCGATGACCGCGGCGGCGCCGAGCGCCTTGAGGTGCTCAGCTTCGGCGACCCGCCCGGTCGATGCGACGACCTGATAGCCGAGCCTGGCGAGCAGCGCGATGGCGATGCTGCCGACGCCGCCGTTGGCGCCGGTGACCAGGATTTCGCCGTCAGCCGGTTTGATGCCGTGCTTTTCGAGCGCCAGAACGCAGAGCATCGCGGTATAACCGGCGGTGCCGATCGCCATCGCCTGGCGCGCGGTAAACTCTTTCGGCAAGGCGACCAGCCACTCGCCCTTGACGCGTGCCTTCTGCGCGAGACCGCCGCAATGCGTTTCGCCGACGCCCCAACCGTTGAGGATCACGCGGTCGCCGACGCGCCACGCCGGGTTGCTGCTTTCGCTCACCGTCCCGGCAAAGTCGATTCCCGGAACCAGCGGGAAGCGGCGGACGACCGGCGATTTGCCGGTGATCGCCAGGCCATCCTTGTAGTTGAGCGTCGAGAATTCGACATCGACGCTGACGTCGCCTTCGGGCAGCACGGCATCGTCGACGTCCTGCAACCGGGCCTGGTAGCCGGCCTCGTCCTTGGTGATCAGAATGGCTTTGAACATGATGTTTTTCCTTTCGTTGAACGCCGTCGACTAGAGCGCTGGCGAGAATCTTGTGATCGTTGATGAAGGCGCTGCCTCGTTTTTGAAGATGGGCTCAGCGCTCATGAAAGCACCAGTGCCACGGTTCGTACTCAAAACCCTGAGCGTTGCCGACAGGATACGACAAGCGAAAGCCGAAATCGTTGGCATGCGCGGCGAGCCACGCGAAAGCCGGACTCTGGTCGAACTCGACGACCAGCGCGCGAACGCCAGGCGTCGCTAGGTCGACCGCTCGGCCGGTGTGATGTTCGCTAAATCCCGGCGGCGCGCAGACCGTCAGGATGTCTTCGATCGCCTGGCCGGCGTCGAGCTTGCGCCGGATGATCTCGGTCTGGCGTTCGATGCTGCGGAAAGACGAGACGATAGAGAGCGCAATGCCGTCGGCGCTGGCCGCCGCCTTGAGCGCTCGCCACGCCGCTGCGGCGGGCTCGACCAGCCGCTGCTCGCGGCCATCAGCGCCGACCTCGGCGATCTCAAGGCGCTGCGCTTCCTGGCAGGCGGGCAGGCCGCGCGCGATGAGCGCCGCTTGGCAAATGCCGAGCTGGTCGGCGATTTTGACCGTTGCGCGAAGCGGCGGCGCCGTTTCAGGCGGTAATTTCGATTCGATTGCCATCGGGGTCGAGCGCGACGCTCTCGTAATAGCCGTCGCCGGTGCGCCGCGGCCCGTCGAGGATGGGATGGCCGTCGTCCTTGAGCCGCTGCGTGAGCTCGTCGACCCGCCGTTCCGAGCCCAGCGCGATGGCCAGATGGGTCAGCCCCATGCGCTGCGCGCCGGGATCGATGGAAAGCGGCGCGAGCGTCGTGGTGGTCATCGCCTCAATGCGCGCGCCGTCTTCGAAGGACAGGAAGCACGAGGCGAAACCCTTGGCCGCGTTGACGTAGCCGGCGCCGGGAACGGCGCCGAAGTAGTCGGCGTAGAACCGCTGGCAGCGCTCAAGATCGCTCGTCCACAGCGCGACGTGGTCGATTCTCATGTCGAGCTTTTGCTCACTGCTTCGATCGCCAGCACGCTGGCATCGCGCTCGCCATGCCCCGTGGCGATCAGTTGATCCATGCGCGCGGCGATACCGGGCAGCGCCGCCATGGGCAGACCGTCGGCGGTGTCGAGCATCAGGCTCACGTCCTTGCGCGCCATCGTCAGTTCGAAATTCGGCTTGAAGTCGCCTTTCGCCATGCTCGCGCCGCGGCCGGCGATTGCCGCGTTCATATCGATGCTCTTGAGCAGGTCGATGGCGTCCTCGGGCGCAACGTCGCACGCCTTGGCCAGCGTCAGCACATCGGCGAGAACCGCCCAGGTGCCGATGAACAGGGCGTTGCCAAAGAGCTTGTTGACGGCCGCCAGATCGCTGCGTTCGCCCAGGTAATTGAGTTTTCCGGTCATTTTCGCCAATTCGGCCTGGACGCTTGCAAAAATCGCCTGGGGGCCGGCGACGATCATCGAACCTTGGGCGCTGCGCACCGCCGGCGGTCCCATGAACACCGGGCAGTGCAGATACTTCACTCCGGTCGCTGCCAGCCGCGCGGCGCGCTCGGCGGTGAGCTTGGGCAAGGTCGTGCTGTGATCGATGATCACCGCGTCGGCGCCGAGCCCGGCGCGCGCGGCAGCGATGACTTCGTCGACGACAGCGTCGTCCTTGAGGATGAGGTGCACGCGCGATGCGCCGCGAACGGCGTCGGCGGGCGTTGCCGCGGCCTTGACGCCGAACCGGGCGAGGGCTTGCGCCTTGGCCGCCGAACGGTTCCAGGCGGTCACCGTGTCGCCGCGCTTGGCGGCGGCTTCGGCGAAGGCGCTGCCGAGCAGCCCGGTGCCGAGAAATGCGATGTGTGCCATGATCTTGCTCCTTAATGTCAGTGATAAAAACAATAGGCGATCAGGATAGCACCGACCAGCCCGACACCGTCGGCGATCAAGCCGCCGGCCAGCGCGTAGCGCGTCTTGCTGATATTGACGCTGCCGAAATAAACGGCCAGTACATAGAAGGTCGTTTCGGTCGATCCCTGGATGATCGCGGCGAGCTTTCCCTGGAACGAGTCGACGCCATAGGTCGTCATCACATCGACCATCAAGCCGCGCGCGCCGCTGCCGGAGAGCGTCTTCATCAAGCCGACCGGCAAGGCCGGGACGAAATCGTCGTTGAGGCCGAACGCCAGCACGCCGCGGCGGATCGCCTCGATCACATAATCCATTCCGCCGGTGGTGCGAAAGACCGAGATCGCCGCGAGCATCGCGATCAGGTAGGGAATGATCTGCACCGCGACGCCGAAGCCTTCCTTGGCGCCGTCGACGAAGCTTTCATAGACGTCGATTCGTCGCCACGCGCCGACGCCGACGAAGAGCACGATGATCGTCACGATCATTCCGCTGCCGAGGACCCCGATCATCTGCGTCATCTGCTCGGCGGGCAGCGCGCTGAGCCAGGCGTAGAGGCCGCCCATGAGCGCGAAGAAGCCGGCAAAAAAGAGCAGCACCGGCCGGCAGAACAGGTTGATTCGCTGCCAGAGCGCGACCGCAACCAGCCCGGCGCAAAACGAGACGAAGGTTGCCAAGAGCGTCGGCAGAAAGATGTCGGCCGCGTTGAAACCGACCAGCCCCTGCTGCAGCGCCAGACTCTGGCGGATCGCGATCACCGAGGTCGGGATCAGCGTGATCCCCGCGGTGTTGAGCACCAGGAACATGATCATCGGGTTGCTCGCCGTGTCGGGGTGCGGATTGATTTCCTGCAGTTCGCGCATGGCCTTGAGGCCGAGCGGCGTTGCGGCGTTGTCGAGGCCCAGGATGTTGGCGCTGAAATTCATGACCATGCTGCCGCTGGCCGGATGCCCGGCCGGAATGTCGGGAAAGATTCGCCGGAAAAAGGGGCCGACGGCGCGGCCGAACAGCTCGATCAGGCCGGCGCGCTCGCCGATCTTCATGACGCCAAGCCATAGGCTCATGACGCCGACGAGCCCGAGCGAAATGTCAAAACCGGTCTTGGCCGATTCGAACAGCCCGGTCAATACGCGGGTAAAAATGTCGAGGTCGCCTTGCAGCAGTTGAGCCAGCGCCGCCAGATAGCCGACGACGATGAAGGAAATCCAGATGAAATTGAGCAAGGTCGTCGGGGGCCCGCAGCAAAGCGCGAACGAGCCGGCAGGAAGGTTGAAAGACCGTCAGTATATCGGGGTGGCAGATAGCTGTCAGCGAACTGCCAAGCAATTGAGCTCGTGTGCCGGCGGTTCGCCGGGTGCGTGAATCAGGCGGCAGGCAGCGCCCAGGCCGCCTGGCAGCGCGAATATTTGGCGCGCGGCAGCTGGACGAGCACCGGCGACGATGCGCCGTCGAGCCAGGCGCAGAGCTCGCTGATGTCGGCCCGCGCGCCCGCGGTGCAGCCCGCCGTCGGAACGCCTTGGCTGTGCCAGACGTGGATGAAGATGCACGATCCGGCGCCGGCGATAGTCCTGGGACTGTTGTGCGCGACGACCGCGCCGATGGCGTAGCGCTCGTCGCCGCGCAGCATGTCTTCGTGCGAGACCCAGTCGATCTGGCCGACCGCGCTTTGCTCGACGATGCGGTTGTAATGACGCGACGCGGGGTCGTCGATGGCTTTGAGGTCGGGCGTCGCGGCAAGGTAGGGCAGCCTCGCGGTTCGCGCCAGCTCGCCGTCGGCATCGCCGAACAGCGCGGTGATCGCGAAGGCGCCGGCTGGCGCGCGGCGGTCGCCCTCGCGTTTCAGTGGCCCCGCTGAGCAGACGCTTCGATGCAGCCCGATTCCCCAAGCCAGGCCCGATTGCCCGAGGCTGACGTCGATCGCATCGCCGACCGGCGTCCATTCGGCGCCGGGCCGGGCGCGCTCGAAACGTCGCAAGCGGGCGGTCGTGCTCGTCCACTCGTCGGCGACGACCAGCAGCAGCTGGCATGACGCTGCCAAGGGCGAGTCGGTCGTCGATGCGGGAAATGAGGTCGGGGTCATCGCAGCGTGTGTTCCGAAAAAATGTCGGGTTATTGAGGCGGCGGCCGCTCAGCCGCGCCGGAAGCGCTGGCGGTACTGCGCCGGGCTCAGCCCGGCGCGCTTGGCAAACAACCGCCGGAAGGCCGAGGCGTCACTGTAGCCGACTTTGATGACGATCTGCTCGATGCTCATCAGCGTGCTTTCGAGCAGCGCCTTGGCGTGTTCGACGCGCAGCTCCTGCAGGTAGGCGAGCGGCGCCATTCCCGCTGCCGCCTGGAAGCGGCGGTGCAGGGTGCGGTAGCTCACGTGCAGCGCGTCGGCCAGCGCCGGTGTCGATACCACCTCCGCTGCGCGCGCGGCGAGCCAGTTCGCTGCCTGCTCGATCAGCGGGTCGTCGAAATCCTTGCGCAGCGTCATGAACGGGCGCTGCGACGTTCTTGCGCCGTCGACCAGCATGATGGCGCCGACCTGGCGCGCCAGCGCGGCGCCGAACAGTCGGCGCAGCACGTGCAGCGAGAGATCGGTATGCGCCGTCATCGCGCCGGCGGTGAGGCAGCGGCCGCCGTCGACGAGCGCCTGATCGGCGTCGAGGCGAACGTTCGGGTAGCGTTGCCTGAATTGATCCTGGAACCACCAGGTCGTCGTCGCGTCGATCCCGTCGAGCAGGCCGCTCTCAGCGAGAACGAAAGTGCCGTAGCAGCTTGCCGCGACCAGCGTTTCGGCAGGCAGCACGCGCAAACGCGCGATCAGCGGCTGCCAGGTCGTCCGAAGCTGCTCGATCAGCGCGCTCGCGTTTTCGGCGAAGAAACCGGGAACGATCACCGCCGCATAGCCCGCAAGCTGCGCCGGAATTTTTTGCGTCGCAACGCTGACGCGCGGCGAGAGCTGCACCGCGCCGCCGCCCAGCGAAAGCAGATCAAGACGGCAGGCCGCGGCTTCGGGGGAGCGGGCGGTGATCGCCAGCATGTCGAGCGTGAGCATGACACTCGACGCGGTGGCGCCGGATTCGACGATCAGGGCAATGGCGGTCATGGCAGATTTCGCACGATTTTTGTCAATTATGCCACTTGGTGCGATCTGGCGGATCGCCGATCATGAACGCTCTTTATCAGGAGATTCCTCATGACTTCACATGCCCAAGCTCAAGCCCGGACGATTCTTGAAATGGCGGGCGCGACGCCTCAAGCTACGCGGCTTGCCGACGCCGTGCTGCTGATCGTCGACGCGCAGCGCGAATACGTCGATGGTGCGCTGCCGCTAGCCGGTATCGCCGAAGCGCTGGCCGTCGGCGGCGAACTGCTGGCGCGCGCACGCGCTGCCGGAACGCCGGTCGTTCATGTTCTGCAGCGCGGCGCCGGCGCCTTGTTCAACCCGTCCAGCGAGGGCTTCCAGCCGGCTGCGCCGCTGCTGCCGCAGGCCGGCGAAACGGTGATCGAGAAGACATTGGCCAACTCGTTTGCGCAAACCGACCTGCAACAAGTGCTCGCCGCGACCGCGCGCACCAAGCTCATCGTCATCGGCTTCATGACGCACAACTGCGTGAGCTCGACCGTCCGCGCCGCCAAAGAGAAAGGCTACGCTTGCACCGTCGTTGCCCCGGCCACCGCGACGCGCGACTTGCCCGACGGGCGCGGCGGTACGCTGGCGGCGGCGACCGTCCAGGCGGCTTGTCTGGTCGGCCTGAGTGACACCATGGCGAAAATCGTGTGGAATGCGGCAGAGATCATCGAATGAGCTTGGAAAACGCGATGGAAAATTCATTTTCAGATCCTGTCCAGCAGGAAATCTGGGCGACTTTGCGCGCCGTTAACGACGCCTGGACCCTGGGCCATTCCGACGACCTGGCGCACTATTTTCATCCGCAGATGCTCGCCATCACGCCGGTCGACCGCTTGCGCCGCGACGGCGCGCCAGAGTGCATCGCCGGCTGGAAAAGCTTCGCCGACGCGGCGCGAATTCATCGCTGGCAGGAGTTCGACCCGCTGATCAGGGTCTATGGCGACGCCGCGGTGGCGAGCTACTACTACGAGATCGATTTCGAGATGGGCGGTTCGCGCATCGAACAGCGCGGGCGCGACCTGTTTTTCCTGGTTCGCGAGAACGGCCGCTGGCAGGTCGTCGCCGACCAGTTTTCGCCGTATCCGTAGCAGCAATCTTGCGCGGCTCGCAGCATCGCTCGGCAGTGACGGGCGCCGCCGACGGCCGATTGGCAAGCGTCTCCGATCAAGCGTCCTGGAACCGGGCCGCCTGACCTGAGACGTGATCTGCTCGGGCGGCCCGAGTCTGTCTAGATCAGCACGACTCTGAGCACATAGACCACCGCGATGCCGACTACGCCTTGAACCAGCGTGCCGAGCGTCTGGCACTTGTAGGCGAGGTCGACCTTGAGCCCGGAGAACTGCGAGACGACCCAGAAGTACGAGTCGTTGGCGTGCGAGACGACCATCGCGCCGCAACCGACCGCCATCGTCGCCAGCACCGCGCCCATCGGGCTCGCGAGTCCGAGCGAGCCGAGCAGCGGATAGACGATCGCCGAAGTGGTGATCAGCGCGACGGTGGACGAGCCCTGCGCGGTTTTCAAGGCCGCGGCGATCACGAAGGGCAGGAAAATACCGAGATTGAAGACCGCCAGGCTAGTCCCCAGGTAGTCGGCAATTTTGCTCGCGGCGAGCAGTGCGCCGAGCGAGCCGCCGGCCGCGGTGATCATGATGATCGCGGCGGAATCCTTGATGCCCTGGCCGATCCAGCCCGACAGCACTTCTTCGTCAAGTTTAGGGGCGAGCAACAGCAGGCAACTGATGAGACCCAAGAGCAAGGCCACCATCGGCTCGCCGATAAAGTCGATCGCCAGTTTGAGTGTTCCGCCGCCGAACGGCAGGCTCGGGAAGTTGGCGACCGACTTCAGGGCGATCAGCACGATCGGCAGCACCAGCGGCGTGAACGCGGCGAAGGCGCTCGGCAGCTTCTTGAATTGTTCGAGCAGTTCCTCGTAACTTAACGACGATTCGGCCAGCACTTCATAACGGCTGGCGAACTTGGTCGCCCACAGGTAGCCGGCGATGGTCACCGGAATGGCTACCATCAGGCCGACAAAGATCACCATCCCGAGGTCAGCGTGCAGGTTGTTGGCCGCGGCGATCGGGCCAGGCGTCGGCGGAACCAGCGTATGCGTGGCATAGAGGCCGGTCGATAGCGCGGTCGCCATGACCGCCATCGAGACGCCTGATTTTTTCGACAGCGACTTGTTGAGCGCCGACAGAATCACGAAGCCCGAATCGCAGAACACCGGAATCGACGTGATATAGCCGATGATGCTCATCGCCAGCGCCGGGCGTTTGGGGCCGACCCATTTCAAGACCGTTTCGGCCATGGTCAGCGCGGCGCCGGTTTTTTCGAGGAAGACGCCGATGATCGTCCCGGCGATGATGACGATGCCGATTCGTTCGGCCGTTCCGCCGAAGCCCTTCATGATCGCCTTGGTGACCTCGACCGGGTTCATCCCGGCGGCGAAGCCGACGAAGAACGATGCCGCCAGCAAGGAGAGAAAGGCGTGCACCTTGAATTTCGAGATGAGCACGACGATCATGACGATGGCAATCACGAGTATGACCAGCAGCATCGGTCCCTGTACCATTTTTCAACCCCCCAAGATTGTTGTGTCGTTTTGAAAAAAATGCGGCGCCGGACAGCGCTTCTAGCGAACGGACTGCGCCGCCTTGATGATTCGGCACAGCCGTGTTGAACCCGATTCGATCAGAATTTCGCTGCTCTTCATGCACTCTTCGAGCGCCATCGGCCTGTCGCAGATGCTCATCACCGCATCGATTCCCTGCGCCAGAACGTCGTCGGCACCGTCGCCGAGGCCTCCCGACAAACAGAACACCGCAACGCCGAACTGCTTGGCGAGCTTGGCGACGCCGACCGGCGCCTTGCCGAAAGCCGTCTGAAAGTCAGTACGACCTTCGCCAGTGATGACGAATGAAGCCTGCTTGACGAGATCGGCAAAGCCGACCGCCTCGAGGACGATCTCGACGCCCGGCCTGAGCTTGGCTGCGGTGAAGAACATCAGCCCGGCGCCCAGCCCGCCGGCGGCGCCGGCGCCCGGCAGCAGCGCGACAGCGCGGCCGGTGGCCTGATGTGCGCATGCTGAGAAATGGGCAAGTGCTGCGTCGAGTTCGGCGACCATCTGCGGCGTCGCGCCCTTTTGCGGACCGAAAACGGCTGACGCGCCGCGTGCGCCGCACAGCGGGTTGTCGACGTCGCAGGCGACGGTGATTTGGGCTTCGCCGACTCGCGCGTCGAGCCCGCTCAAGTCGATCTGCTGCAAGCGCGCCAGCGCTGCGCCGCCTTCCGGCAGTTCGCTGCCGTCATCTCCGGTAAAGCGCACGCCCAGCGCTCGCGCCATGCCGGCACCGCCGTCGTTGGTCGCGCTACCGCCGATGCCGATGATGATCTTGCGCAGACCGGCGTCGAGCGCGGCGCGAATGAGTTCGCCCGTGCCATAGCTGGTCGTCGTTCGCGGATTCCTTTTTTCCGCTGGGACCAGCGGCAGTCCCGACGCCGCCGCCATCTCGATCACCGCCGTCTGGCCATCGCCGAGAATTCCCCAGCTCGCGCTGATTTTCTCGCCCAAGGGGCCGGTGACTTCGGCTTGCCTGATTTTTCCACTGGTCGCGGCAACCAGCGCGTCGACGGTTCCCTCGCCGCCATCGGCGATCGGAATCTTGCGCACTTGGGCCTTCGGGAAGATCTGCAGAATTCCGCGTTCCATGGCTTGCGCTACGCCGAGCGCCGAGACGCTACCCTTGTACGAATCCGGTGCTACGACGATGAGCACGTCACGTCCTCCCGATTGAAGCGCAGCGGTGAATTCCAGCAATCTGAAATACTAGTGATTGCCAATGGGATTATCATCGTGCGCTGGCACGTAAATGCACCGAGAATGACGAGACAAACTGTGCAAACGTCGCATTCTGCAGGCGACGACTTTTTTGGCGAGGCGAGATGATCACGATTGAATCGCGGTTGGCGCAGGAAATTGTCGAACGGACGATGCAAGTCATCCCGTTCAACGTCAACGTCATGGACGTCGGTGGCGTCATCCTGGGCAGCGGCAAGGCGTCGCGGATCGGCGAGCGGCACGCCGGTGCGCAACTGGCGATTGCCCAGCGGCGCGCGATCGAGATCGATAGTGCGACGATGCGCCACCTGCCTGGCGTCAAGCCCGGCGTCAATCTGCCTTTGACCGTGCGCGGGAAAATCTGCGGCGTGGTCGGGCTGACCGGCGACCCGGACAGCGTGCGTCAGTTCGGCGAACTGGTCCGGGTGACCGCCGAGATCATTCTCGAACAGGCGCAATTGATCGGCGAGCTGCAACGCGAAAAGCGCTATCGAGAGGAGTTCGTTTTCCATCTGGTCAAGCGCGACAGCGCCTCGTACGACGACCTCGAAGCCTGGGCGTTGCGGCTTGGCGTCGACTTCGTTCGCGCGCGCGCCGCGATCGTGCTTGAACTGACTGACGAGAACCTGGGTCCCGATCTGGCGCGCAGCGAGTTGCAGCGTTGCCAGTACCTGCTCGGCGCCCAGCATCCCGAGTTGCTGACGGCGGCGATTTCTCCGCGCGAGCTGGTCATCCTTGCCGACCTCGAGCAGCTCGGCGGCGGCGCTCCCGGATCGGCGATGGCGCGTCAGCGCCTGACGGCGCTCGCTGCAGTTTTGCATAAAGCGTTGGACTGCGCCTTTGTGCTGGCGATGGGCGTTGCCTTGAGCGGCATCGAAGGCGTCGCGCTGTCGTATCAAAGCGCGCGCCAGACCAGCCGGGTGGGGCGGCAGCGCAAGCCCGAGGCGACGACTTTTTCCTACTATGAGCTGAGCCTTCCGGTGTTGCTTGCCGGTCTGGGATCGGGCTGGCAGGCCGAGCAATTGCGCCAGCCGCTGCGTCGCCTCGACGACGCCGACAGGCGCAGCGGAACCCTGCGCCGGACGATCGAGGCGTGGTTCGCGCACAATGGTCATCCACTGGCCACCGCCAAGGCGCTGCATATTCACCGCAATACGCTCGACTATCGCCTGCGCCAGATCAGCGAAGCGACCGAGCTCGATCTGGCGAACACCGACGACCGGCTGCTGCTTTACATCGCGCTGCAGCTCGAGTGAAATCGTGCTGCTTGGCGCAGGGGGCAAGCGGCTTAAAAAACAACTCTTCTCTTCTGCGGGTCGAAGGTGCTGCCCATCGGCAGAATGTGCATTCTGATGTCGCTCGCTTTGGCCATCGGGCCCTCGTCGTCGATGATGCGCGACCGGCGGGCGTCGAATATCTTGACGTAGTAGCTGCCGATTACTTCCCACAAGCCATCGGGGCGCACCAGCAGCGCGGTTTCTTCGTCGATACCGACGCCGAGCAACTGAGGATGGTCGAGGACGGCGCTGATCAGGCGATTGTATCGAGCGCGATGCATGAAGTGCTGATCGACAATCGCGCCTTTGAAAACCCCAAAGCCCTCTGAAACCTCTTGCATTCCGCGCGCAATGTTCTGCAGTTCCTTGTCCTCGGGAGTTTTGGGCGTTCGCCGCTTGCCGGTCAGCATGACGCTCGACATCACCGAAGCACCGGCTGACGTGCCGCCGATCACCGCCCCCTCGTGATAGCGCCGATACATGGCATCGAGCGCCTTGGTGCCAAGCAGCAGGCCGGCGAGTCGAGACTGGTCGCCACCCGAAAACCAATACCCGGTAAATTGTTCGAGGTATCTGGCGGTCGATTCGCGGTTGACGCTGTTGCGGTTGAGGCTGACGAGGTGGGTTTCAGCGCCCAGCTTGCGGAAGTCTTCGACGACCTCGTTGGCTTCCTCGTCGGATTTCATGCTGGCCATCGGAAACACGGCGATCTTTGCGTGACCTTCGCCGCCGGCAAGTGCGACGAACCGTTGCTGTACGGCGTCTGGCGTATCGCCGCCGCCGACAATGAGCAAGCTGCCCATCGGCTCGGCGGCGACGGTGCCCGGTAGCTGCGCGAAGGCAGGGTTGCTGATCAGCAGCCAGCCGACAATTTGCAGCAGCCAAAGCAATCGGGAAGTCGGAGAGTTTTTCATGCCAAGTTTTAAGCTGAAGGAAACGCGATTCATCGGATATCGAGCTCATGCCGCTTACCAAACCGGCCATGGCAGGCGAGCCGCATAGTAAACCCAATGGCTCTGGTCGCCGTATTTTTTCCGCCTGTTTTTGAGGCGGCCGGAAATTTCCCTTGCGGTGTCTGGATCTACACGACTTATCCCATGCTTATCCACAGACTTTTGCGTGAGTTCTGTGGATAGATGCCAGAAAGCCAAGCCGACCTAATGAACGTGACGGTGATGCGCGTCCGGGAAGTGGGGGTGGCTGTGCTGCAGCGCGTCGTGCCGGTGCGGATGCTGGTGTTTGACGCCTGGCGCGACGCTGGCTGAGTGCGCATGGTGGTGGTGCTCGTCGTGCACATGCCGATGGTCGTGTTCAATTCCTTCGTGCCGATGCGCATGCGCATGGCGCTCGCTCAGATGCAGCCAGAGACCCAGCGCCATCAGGGCGCCGGCAAGCAGCAGGCTGGGCGTTACCGGTTCGCCGATGAGCAGCGCCAGGATCGCCCCGACAAACGGCGCCGCCGAAAAGTACGCGCCGGTACGCGCCGTTCCCAGGTGACGCAGGCCGACGACGAACAGCGCGAGGCTGACGCCGTAAGCCAGGAAGCCGACGACCATCGCGGCGGCGACGTTTGGCAGGGGCGGCAGCGCGGCGCCGAGCGAAAAAGCCAGCAGCAGATTGACGGCGCCAGCGACCAGTCCCTTGACCGAGGCGATCCAGTCGGCGTCGGCGAGCGAGACCATGCGCGTTAGATTGTTGTCGATGGCCCACGCCAGGCAGGCGCCAAGCACGGCCAGCGCAGGCCACCAGGCGGCGAATTGGACTTCGCCTGGCCAGCTCAGCAGCAGTGCTCCGGCGACGATCGCCAGCATGCCGGCGGCGATCCGTCGGTCGACGTTTTCCTTGAATGCGAACCAGGCGAGCAGCGTCGTGAATACGCCCTCGGCGTTAAGCAGCAGCGAGGCGCCGGACGATGGCATGCGCATCAGGCCGAGCATCAACAGCAGCGGGGCGACGATGCCGCCGCTGACGATGGCCCCGGCGAACCACGCCGCTTCGTGCTGCGCGAGTCTGACCGGCGCTGCGCCGATCAACTTGCGATAGAGCGTCAGGCCAAGACCCGATCCGAGGTAGAGCAAGCCGGCCAACAGCCAGGGACTCACCGTGTCGAGCAACAGCTTGGCGAGCGGCGTTCCGGCGCCAAACAGCGCGGCGGCGCCGAGCGCCGCAACGACCCCGGTATAACGGACATCACCCCGGAACATTCGCGTTATTCCGCAACAGGCAGCGCATGGCACGAGCACGCTTCGCCTTCGGCTGCCTGCGCCAGCGTGCGCAGGATTCCGCATTCACTGGCTTTTCGACTGGCATGGCAGGTGTCGCGCAGAAAATGCAATTGCTTCTCGAGCAGGCGCAGAGATTCGATTTGCTGGTGGATTCGCGCAATCTGGCCGTCGACCAACTGATCGATCTCGCCGCACGCCAACTCCGGACTGGCCTGGAAGCTGCGCAAGCTGCGCACCTCGGGCAGCCCCATGCCGAGCGAACGGCAGTGGCGAATGAACTTGAGCTGAACCAGGTGCATCTCGGTATAGCTGCGATAGCCGTTGGCTTCGCGTGCCGGCGCATCGAGCAAGCCTTCGCGTTCGTAAAAGCGCAGCGTTTCAACGTCGCAATCGCCTTGTTTGGCGAGTTCGCCGATTCTCATCATGTTCCTTCCAATATCGCTTGACCCTGTAGTAACTACAGGCCGTTAAATGGTGACATTATTTCGCGAGGAACGCCACCATGAACTCATCGATCAAGCCAAAGCCCGTTGTTGATCCCTCTCCAGCGCCGTGCTGCGGATCGGCGCATGACCATCGACCGGCGCCGCTCGTCGACGCTTGCTGCTCGGCGCGCCACGCCGCGAGCGAGCCGGCCGCGCCGCCGCCAGACGCCGCCAAGGCGCGTTACCGCATCGACCAGATGGACTGCCCGACCGAGGAAGGGCTGATTCGCAGCAGACTCAAAAGCCTGGCGGGGATCGCTCGCCTCGACTTCAGACTGCTCGATCGCGAGCTGATCGTCTACCACCATCTCGACGATCCGCAGCCGATCACTCAGGCATTGGAGAGCCTCGACCTGGGCGCCCGGCTGCTCGAAGCGGGCGCGCCGGCCGTTGCACTGCCGCCGGCGTTGAGTAGCCGAGTCAGGGCGCAGTTGGCGGTCAGCGGCGTGGCCGCGCTCGGCGCCGAAATCGTCGCCTGGACGAGCGGGCAGGAGACCGGCTGGCCGGTGTTGGCGCTGGCGGCACTGTCGCTGTTGAGCGCCGGTTTGCCGACGCTCAAGAAGGGCTGGATCGCGCTCAAGAACCTGACGCTCAACATCTATTTCCTGATGTCGCTCGCCGTCGCTGGTGCTTTTGCCATCGGCAACTGGCCGGAAGCGGCGATGGTGGTTTTTCTGTTCGCGCTCGCCGAAGCGATCGAATCGTTGTCGCTCGAACGTGCTCGCCAGGCGATCAAAGCGCTGACCGCGCTGGCGCCGGACAGCGCCGAGGTGCAGACGGCCAACGGCTGGCAACGGCTGGCGCCGGCCGCGGTCGCCGTCGGCAGCCGTATCCGGGTTCGCGCCGGCGCGCGCGTTCCGCTTGATTCGCGAGTCGAATCAGGCCATGGAGCGCTCGATCAGGCGTCGATCACCGGCGAGAGTCTGCCGGTCGATAAAGACGTCGGCGATCCGCTTTACGCCGGCAGCATCGTCACCGACGGCGTCGTTGAAGCGACCGTCACCGCCGCAGCAGGCGACAGCACGCTGGCGCGAATCGCCGCGGCGATCGAGCAGGCGCAGGCGCAACGCGCGCCGACGCAGCGCCTGGTCGACCGCTTTTCGCGCTACTACACGCCGGCCGTGGTGCTCCTGGCGCTGCTGGTCGCGTTGCTTGGCCCCGTGCTGTTCGGCGGAACCTGGGCCGGGTGGCTCTACCAGGCGCTGGTCATGCTGGTCATCGCCTGTCCGTGCGCGCTGGTCGTGTCGACGCCGGTCACCGTCGTCAGCGGACTGGCGGCAGCGGCGAGGCAGGGCATCCTGATCAAGGGCGGCGCTTATCTCGAAGGCGGTCGCCTGCTCAAAGTCGTTGCGCTCGACAAAACCGGAACGCTGACCCGCGGCCGGCCGGTATTGACCGACGCCATTGCGCTGCGCGATACCGCGGTAGAACGCGCCTTGCTGATCGCCGCCAGCCTCGACGAGCACAGCACGCATCCGGTCGCCCGGGCGCTGGTCGATGGCTGGCGAGGGCGCCAGCCCGACGCTGCGCTATTGGCCGTCACCGATTTCGGCGTGCTCAACGGGCGCGGCGTTACCGGTGTCATCGAAGGTCAACTCTGGCATCTGGGCAATCACCGTCTGGTCGAAGCGCTGGGCGTCTGCTCGCCGGCACTGGAGGCCCGTCTGGCGGTGCTCGAAAACGCCGGCAAGACCGCCGTCGTGCTGTTCGCGGCAAGCGGCGCGGCGGCGATCTTCGCGCTCGCCGACACGCTGCGGCGCGAGAGCGCGCCGGCGGTCGATGAACTCAAGGCATTGGGCGTCGAAACGGTGATGCTGACCGGCGACAACCCGGCGACCGCGCGCGCGATCGCCGACCAGCTCGGTCTGCAGGATGCGCGCGGCAACCTGCTGCCGCAGGACAAGCTCGCCGCCATCGTCGAGCTCAGAGCCCGGCACGGCGCCGTCGCGATGGTCGGCGACGGCGTCAACGACGCGCCGGCGCTGGCGCGCGCCGACATCGGCCTGGCCATGGGCGCGGCCGGTACGGCGACGGCGCTGGAAACCGCCGACGTCGCGATCATGGACGACGACCCGCGCAAGATCGCGACCTTCATCCGGCTGAGCCGAAGCACCGCATCGATCCTCGCGCAGAACATCGCGTTGGCGCTGGGAATCAAAGTGGTCTTTCTTGGCCTGGCGGTGAGCGGCAATGCGACGCTCTGGATGGCCGTCTTCGCCGACATGGGCGCGAGCCTGCTGGTCGTCTTCAACGGCCTTCGCCTGCTGCGCAAGTAGCTCGGGCTCAGCGGCTATTGGCGCGGTTTTGCGACGAGCTGAGCGCTCATCAGTTGCGGCAGGTTGCCTTCGATCCAGTCGGCCAGCACTTCGACTTTCTCGGCGGCTTCCTGTCCGAGCGCCGTCAGGCTGTATTCGACGTGCGGCGGAACGACCGGGTAGGACTGGCGCAGCACCAGTCCGTCCGCTTCGAGCCATTGCAGCGTCTGCGCGAGCATTCTTTCGCTGACGCCGCCGACCTTGCGGCGCAGCTCGCTGAAGCGGTGCGTTCCGTCGCGCAGCGCGACCAGCACCAGAACGCCCCAGCGGCTGGTGACGTGCTTGAGGATCTCGCGCGACGGGCACTTTTCCGAAAACAGGTCGCCGCGCCGCATCTTCGCGGCAAGGGACGGCGCAGCGCCGTCGTGGGCTTTATGCATTTTAAACTTACCTTTATGTGCGTACTTACTAAAAGTTTGTGTAGTGGCTATTATCGCCGTTCTTCTCTTCCACATAAAGGAGTTTCATCATGATCGTCATCACTGGTGCTTCCGGCCAACTCGGCCGCTTAGTCATTGCCGAACTGCTCAAGACCGTCCCGCCCGCGCAAATCGTCGCTGCCGTTCGCCATCCCGGCCGGGCCTCCGATTTGGCAGCGCTCGGCGTCCAGCTTCGCGTCGCCGATTACAGCGAGCCGGCGACGCTCGACTCGGCCTTTGCCGGCGCCGACAAGCTATTGCTGATTTCTTCGAGCGAAGTCGGCCAGCGCGTCGCCCAGCATCGCAATGTGATCGAAGCGGCCAAGCGCGCCAAGGTCGGCCTGATCGCCTACACCAGCATCCTGCGCGCCGACAGCTCGCCGCTGGCGCTGGCGGCCGAACACAAGCAAACCGAGTCGCTGCTCAAGGATTCGGGCGTCCCGCACGTATTGCTGCGCAACGGCTGGTACACCGAGAACTATCTCGCGAGCATTCCGCCGGCCTTGCAGCACGGCGTCTTCATCGGCAGCGCCGGCGACGGCCGAATCGCTTCGGCGGCGCGCGCCGATTACGCCGCCGCAGCGGCCGCGGTGCTGACGCGCGCCGATCAGGCGGGCAAGGTCTATGAGCTGGCCGGCGACGAAGCGTACACGCTGGGCGAGCTCGCGGCGCAGGTCACTCGCCAGTCGGGCAAGACGGTGGTCTACCAGAATCTGCCGCAGGCCGACTTCAAGGCTGCGCTGGTCGGCGCCGGTCTGCCTGAGCCGATCGCCGACCTGCTCGCAGCGTCCGACGTCGGCGCGTCGCAAGGCGGACTGTTTGACGACAGTCATCAGCTGAGCCAACTGATCGGCCGGCCGACGACGCCGCTCGCGACGCTAGTCAAGGCCGCGCTGCACTAGGCGGAAGCAGCTTCCGCGCCGGGTAATACCGTTCAGTTAAGAGAAGAACCGCCGTTCGCCCTGAACCTGTCGAAGGGGGATGGCGGCTTTTTCCTTGTAGCGAAGCCGCTCATGGTTCGACAGGCTCACCACGAACGGCTTACGTGAACGGCATTACCCTGCGTCGGGCGTGCTGCCGCACACGCCCGGCGCGATCTACTCTTTTCGCGCGTTCCCGGACGCAGCGATCGAAGAAATGGAGTATAAGACCAAGGCCCGCAAGCGGCCGGCCTTGAATCGGCCGCTCCGCTTGGCGGTCAATGATCGACCGGGGCCGCACCATCCCTTCGTCCGCCGAAAAATAACAGCAAAGAAATACTCCCGTGATTACCGAATTCTATGTCCTGTTGCCGCTGACCTTCGTCGCCGCCATGCTCAACGCCGCGGTCGGCGGCGGCGGGCTGGTGCTGATTCCCGGCATGTTCGCGCTTTTTCCCTCGGCGCTGCCCGCCGTGTTGATCGCCACCGAGAAATGCGCGAGCGTCACCGGGATGGCGACGGCGGCGGTGCAATACGCCAGACGTATCAAGCTGCCGTGGAAGTTGCTGGCGATGGCCTCTGCCACCGCGTTTGTCGGCGCGCATATGGGCGCGCGCGCGATCGCCGTCCTTCCGGCGACGCTGGTCAAGCCGTTCATCGTGGTCTTGCTGATCGTGATGCTGATCTATACCTGGTTCCGGCCGGAGTTCGGCACGCACGACACCGAACAGCCGATCAGCCGCAAAGATCTCGTTCGCGGTCTGGCGATCGGCGGCGGGATTGGTTTCTATGAAGGTTTTTTTGGACCGGGCGCTGGCAGCTTCCTGATCTTCCTGTTCATTCGCGTCTTTCACTTCGACTTCATGCGTGCCTCGGCTTGCGCCAAGCTCGTCAATATGTCGACCAATCTGGGCGCGCTCGCCTACTTCATTCCGGCCGGGATGGTCAGGTACTCGCTGGCGCTGCCGATGATCGTGGCGATGATCGCCGGTTCGTACGCCGGCAGCCATCTGGCGATGAAAGGCGGCAATACCTGGATACGAAGACTCTTCCTGGTGCTGGTGATCATCCTGCTGAGCAAACTCGTTTTCGATCTCGTTCGCGGCTGAGCGGCGGCCAAGCCGTCAGTGGTCGGCTGGCCGCGGGTTAGCGCGCAGTTGGCGATGTGCGTTAAGGTTTGAAATGATCGGCCTGCGCGGTTTTATCGCGCCAGTTCGTGTTGAATGACTGACTAGCGTTTTCCCCTTAGCGTAGTCACGGCCCATTCCGCGCGCGGGTCGGTAATACTGAGCTGCTTAATTTTTATCCTGGCCATGATTTTTTCGTATTCTATTTTTTTGTTCCTGTCCATTTCAGGGTCTGCATCCGTTGGAACCCACGGGTGTAAGTAAACCACCTGGCTGATCTTGGCTTGAGCTATTTCCTTGGCACAGCCAAAACACGGTTGCATTGTCGTATAAAGGGTTGAGTTCTCAACTGCGATACCAAAACGTGCGGCGGATAAAATGGCATTCTGTTCTGCATGGACGCAAATACAGAGATCGTACCCCGTGCCGCTAGAAAACATACCGTTTGGATTTTTGCAGCGAAGGCATCCACCATCCAAACAATTGGTCATGCCTTCTGGGACACCGTTATATCCAGTAGAAATAACCCGGTTACCACGGACAATTACCGCTCCAACACGATTCCCGGTGCAATTTGCTTTCTCCCGAACAGCAAACGCAATTCCCATGTAATAAGTGTCGGTGTCAGGAAGCTCTTCGGGCATATCGAAACCTTTGTGCGGTGTTGAATTGAAGGACTAACGAGGCTCTAGAAAAATGGGGTTCATGGCCGGATCATCCCGTTAACGACTCGGGATATCAAGGCTCCACGATCGCGAATAGTTTGAGGAGCCGGTATGGCGCGCTACAAACACATCGATACCAGCCCGCGCTTTCTCGCAGCATCGAACGTTTGTGCCGTGAGCATGTGACGTTTATCGCCCTGTCGGGCGGCGCTGCGCCGCACTTCGCCACGCTCGCCGCCTTCGTCTCCGGATTGGCGTATCAGAGACGTCAGTTCAACGAGAATTCTGAAGCGCGCTGCCTGACCTCGAGCTATGCCGCGACGCGCGCGCGTCCGGTGTGTTCGGAATTGATCAAATAGTTGAACGCTCTCAACTCGGCGTCGGTAAATACGTTCTTGAGTTCATACACCTTGTCGCTGCCCTGAATCCGGGCGGTCTTGAGCGATATCTGACTGTCTATCGTACCGGTGAAGTCGACGTTCTTTTTCGTCCTTGAATCGTGCCAGGTGGCGGAAAATTCGGAAAAATAGACCTCAAACTGACCTGCTGCATTGTGCATGGCGCGACGGATGATGAGGTGGTCAAGCGTCGTTTGGTCGAATTTTCGGGGCATGGTGGCTCCTTGGTTGGGTGAGGCGTGAAGCGCTAAAAGTGTTGACGCGATACTTGGCCAACGCGCCAAAATTCATGCGGTTGACGAGCGCGTTGAAATGCCCGGAGTCGGTGCGGACATCCCAAACTGGGGCGCGAAAATTCACCGTCGCGGTGCGCTAAAAGCTCTGATTTTGGCAGGGCTTTGTGACAAGCGTGAGCGCTGAACATGCCATTTTTCGGACTCATCCCGGACACAAGCTGGTGGCGAGCATGAGGCGTTGCTGCCGCTGCCGATACGCGACGGCGCACAGCGTCAGCACCAGCATCAGGAAAAATTCGACGATCAGCGCCGCCAGTGCGCCAGCGAGGTAATTGCCATCGTAGTGCAAGGTTTGTGCGAACACCGTTCCGAGCAGCGCCGAACCCAATCCGAACGCCGTCTGCTGGATCGTGCTGAGCATCGAGCTGCCGGCGCCGGCCTGCTCGGCGGGAACGTCGGAGAGGCCGATGCGGAAGAAGCAACTGACGATGAACGCTTGTCCGATACCGATCAGTACGGTCGCCGGAAGCAGATTGAGCACGCCGGGGTGCGGCCAAACCCATTTGAGCGTCAGCATCAATCCAACCAGCCCGGTCATCTGGATCGCGCAGCCGAGCACCAGCGTCGTTACTTTTCCTAGGCGCGCGACCAGCCGCGAGCTCTGCAGCGAGGCGACAAAGTAGGCCGCTCCCAGCGCCACGAAGGCATCGCCCGATTGGCTGGGCGTTCGTCCGGCGCCGCCCTGCAGGGTCAGCGCCAGAACGAACATGAAGCCGCTCCAGCAGGCGAAGAACAGCACCCCGAGGAACAGGCCGAAGCGCATGCTCGGCAGGCGCAGCAGCGAGGGCGGCAGCAGCGGCGTAACGCCTCGACGTTCCTGGCGCAGCTCGGTTCGCCACAAGGCGGCGAGCAGCGGCAGCACCGCCGCCAGCAGCGCCAGGCACGGCCTGCTCCACTGCAACGATGGTCCCAGGGTCAAAGGCAGCAGCACGCTCAAGATGACGCCGGTGAGCAGCAGCGTTCCCGGCAGATCGATCGTCGCGGCGTGTTCGACGCGGCTTTCGGGCAGCCAGCGGTAGCTGCTGGCGAGTACCGCGCCACAGACCGGCAGGTTGATCAGAAAGACGATCCGCCAGCCCATTCCGGCGACGTCGGCGGACACCAGATAGCCGCCGAGCACCTGGCCGAAGATGAAGGCGAGTCCGCCGATCGCGCCGTAAAAGCCGAGCGCGCGCGAATGCGCGTGGCCGCTCAAACCCACGTGGATGGTCGCCAGCACTTGCGGAACGATCAACGCCGCGGCGACACCCTGTAGCGCGCGCGCCGCGAGCAGCAGCCAGATCGAATCGGCCAGCCCGCAGAGCAAAGAGGCGATGCCGAAGAGCAGCACGCCGCAGCGGAAGACGCGCCGCCGCCCGAAGCTGTCGCCGAGGCGCCCGCCCATCGCCAGACAGACGGCGAAGGCGACGCCATAGACCGCAACCATCAAGGCCAGCGCGCCGGCGCTGACCTGGAACGAGCGCGAAATGGCGTCGAGCGCGACATTGACGATGGAAAAATCGATCATCGGCAACAATTGTCCGGCGAGCAGCACGTAAAGACCCGAGTTGGCAAGTTTGGGGGGGCTGTTGAGGCTGGTCATGGCAAATCCTTCGCTATGAAATTGGAAGAGAAGGGCTTAGTATGTTTTGATTTTTAGACTGGTACCAGAATCCAGTTATCCTGGTATAAATGCTGCCACTCTGGAGGTGACTGCCATGAATGCTGACCGGCGTAACGCGACGACTGCCGTCGAATCGTCTGCCGAGCGCTTTACCGATGCCAATCGCGCGCAGGAACTAGGCGCGTTCCTGCGTGCCCGGCGCGAAAGCCTCGACCCCAAACGCATGGGCCTGCCCGGCGTCGGCCGACGCCGGACGCCGGGCTTGCGCCGCGACGACGTGGCGTTGCTCGCCGACATCAGCGTGACCTGGTACACCCGGCTCGAACAGGGACGCCCGATCCGCGCCTCAAGCAAGGTGCTCGGCGCCGTTGCCGCAGCACTGCAATGCAGTACGGCTGAAACCGATCACCTGTTCACTCTCGCCGGACTCAAGGCGCAGGGCGCAGCGGCGCGCGCGCCGACCTGCGAACATCTCTCGACCTCGGGGCAGGCCATCCTCGATCGGCTCGATCCCTTTCCGGCGGTGATCCAGAACGCGCGTTTCAGTATCATCGGCTGCAACCGGGCCTACAGCCGACTGGTCGGCGTCGATATCGAGTCGCTGCCCAAGGAAGACCGCAATTGCCTTTATCTCGCGCTCGCCAACCCGACCTGGCGATCGCGCCTGATGGACTGGGACGACATCCTGCCGCGCATGGTCGCGATGTTCCGCTCGGCGATGGCCGAACATACCAACGATCCACAATGGGAACGGCAACTGCAACGCTATTTCGACGTGTCAGACGAATTCCGGCAGATCTGGCAGCGTTACGAGGTGCGCGGCATCGAAAACCAGATCAAGCATTTTCTGCTGCCGGAGTTGGGCGTCGTCACGGTGCAGCAGACCCACTGGTGGTCGGCGCCGAAAAACGGCGATCGGCTGCTGGTCTATGTTCCGGCCGACGACCACAGCGCACAGTGCTTGAAGCGCTTGGCCGACTGAACGCAGCGGCTGCTTAGTTCAAGTGTTATGGGAGAGCAGGCCGGTCAATACTGCACTTCGACCGCCTCGCACAGGAAGCTCATGAACGGCGCCGCGGCGGCAAACTGCGCGGACGTCAGTTCGAGCAGGCCGGTGCCGGTCACGTCGGACAGCGACAAGGGCGCGATGGCGACGAAGTCCTTGCGCTTCAGGTCTTCGATCGCCGGATGGTCGGCGGCATAGCCGCGCGGCGGCCGACTCAGGCTATCGCCCGAGAGCGTCCAGTGGGTAGTGAAGCGCGGGTCATCGCGTAGCGCAAACCATCGTTCGGGCTTTTGCGCGACGAGGTCGCGAATTCGTCCGAGCGCCGTCGAATCGGGATGCCAGCAGCCGACGGCGAGGAAGCATTCGTCGCTGGAAATGTGCAGATAGAAGCCCGGCGCATGGACGTCCTTGCCGAGTTCGTGGCGGAACTGGATGCCGATATTGGTTTTGTACGGCGTCTTGTCGCGTGCGAAACGGGTGTCGCGGTAGACCCGCATCAGCGAACCGCCGACCTGGCGCAGGTCGGCGCGAAAGTGCGGCGCGAAGCTTTGCAGGGCAGGGGCCATGGCGTCGATGAAATCGAGCGCCGGTTCGCGTACCAGCGCTTCGTAGCGCGGCTTGTTTTCAGCGAACCAGGCGCGGTTGTTGTTGGCGGCCAGTTCGTCGAGGAATTTCAGCGTGGCTTTTGGGAACATCGCTCATCCAGGCCAGTAAAGGCCCCATTCTAATGTCTCAGCGATAACAGCGGCACCACGGGTCATATCTCAAATACGCCGGCGGCGGTACGTAGACCGGCTGCTGCACATAGACCGGCCGCTCGACATAAACGGGCGGCGGCACATAAACCACCGGCGGCTGCTGATAATAGACCGGCGCCGGCCGGTTGACGGCAGCGCCAATCAGCGCGCCGCCCAGAATGCCGACGCCGACCGCCGCCCATGCCTGATTGCTGCTGTAGCGATTGCCGTGGTAGCCGCCGTGGTGGCCGTTGTAATGCCCATCTGCCAACGCTTCTGTGGCGCTCAGGGAAACCGCGACGACCGCAACGAACGTGGTGGCAAGCAATTTACGCAGACTGTTTTTCATTGAAGCACTCCTGGCATGTGTCTATCCATCTAACGTCTTCAGCGGCAGCTGGTTGACCCGGCCTGGGCCGAGCCGACGCCGCAACGCTTCGCGCCGACCTCCGACGATCAACCCTAGTAAGGGTCGGCCAGATGCCCTCCGACCAAGGTGCCTAGCACTGCGCCCACTGCGGTTGCGGCAACGCGTCCGTTACCCCGGCCAACCTGATTGCCAATGACGCCGCCAGCGATTGCTCCGACCGCACTGCCGATAACGCGGTTTCCGTTATAGCTGGGGTAAGCGGCGGGCTGCTCGTAGTAACGCGGTTCGCGCTCGTAATAAACTGGTCGGTCGCGGTATACGATGCGTTCGCGATAGACCACCGGCGGCTCTTCATAAACGACCGGCGGTGTTTGATAGACGATCTGCGGCTGCGCATAGACATGGCGCACCACAACGCGCTCGTCGCCTTGACGATAGCGGTCCTCGTAACGATCCCCGTCATCCCACTCGTGGCCGGCAAACGCGTTGGCGCTCAATGCAGCTGTGGCAATCAATGCCGGAATCCAAAGCCTGTTCATAATCTACTCCTGACAGAAAAAAGCGTTCCCTGTGTCCCATAACGCTTACGTCGAGGCCTGGTGCACACGAAAGGTGTAATGGTCTGTAAGCGCAGATGACGGAGTAAGGAGCATAAACCGGCCACGGTACCTGGCGGCGTCATCAAGTTCGCATGATCGGCGGCTTGATGGTGTGTCAGCAGCCATTGATTCCGGCCAGTTGCTGAGTCTATTTTCGGCCGACTGACCAGACGAAGGACTGCACGTCGATCAGATCGCGCGGCATCAGGCCTTCTTCAACGAGGCTCGTGCGCACGTGGTGGTACAGGCGCAGGACCGCGGCGTAGGTGCGCACGTTCGGTTCGGACTTGTAGTTGATTCGCCAGCACAGCGACTTGGCCGCGTTCTGCGTCACGGTCGGCTTGATAAAGGCTCTTTCCTGCGGGAAGCGGATGAATCCGAAGAGCGTCGCGTACTGCCAACGGTTGATCTCAAGCAGATCGAGAACGCGGACAAAGCTCTTGAAGCACTCTTCTTCCGAATCGCTGCCATAAAGGAGGTTGGCCAGGCCAACCGAGAACAGCTTTTGGTTATCGGTCTGGTCGAGCGCGCCATAGAGCGCGGTTTTTTCGCTCTTGGTCAGCAGCGTCGTCATCGATTCGACGTGCCTTGCGCGGTCGCAGACGTCCTGGTAGCGGCCTGCGGCGATGAGTTCGGCAAGCTCAGCTTCGCCCAGCAACTGGACGCAGAACTGGTGGGCACTTACGGTCGCCTCTCGCTCGTCCTTGAGAAAACGCGGTGCTGAAAATCCCTCCGGGTAGCTCTCCAGGAAGCGTTCAATGGCCATCGCGGTCGTGACGTAGCCGGTGCCGCTCATTTGTGACGCTTCGATCAGGTTGTCGAGCAGGCGATCCTTTGCCGCGGCGCCTTCGGCGATTTCGAGTTGAACAAATGATTTTGAAAGGCGCTTGGCGCCCGTGCCGACAAAGAAAACGTCGATATTGTCCGGCGTGACGCTGAGCACTTTGCCGAGCCCCCATCCCTTCTGGTTGGGGTGAAATACACGAACGCCTTGGCTTAGGTCACTCATCTTGCTCTCCGCCGTTTCCGGGAAAAAGCAGAGCATTCTATCATGCGGTCGAAAATTGAGCCCGGACCAAAGGATCGCGCCAGGGCAAAGCGCATGAATTTTCTTGTCGAAGGCCGAGTTGTGCTTTGCGATAAGCGTACCAAGGCCGCACTTGACGCACTTGACGCCCTAGCGTCTGGCGGCAGCCAAGGCGTTGCGATTTGATGAGCGCTGCGACTTCGGTGGTTACGCTGCGGGCTGCAACAGTGCCATCACCTCAGGCTGAACGCGCTCAAGCTCGGCGAGCACCTCGGGCGGCACCCTGTCGTTCTCGACGAATTTCTCGGCGCCTGCCGCCGAAGATCGCGGTGTGGCGTCTTCGAGGATCAGATCGAACTCCTTGTCCAGACTGACTGTAAACAGCCAGTCGGTTTTGTCGTCGAGGTTGATGCGGATGACTACGTCTCTATAGTCTTTTGCGTCGTTGGCAACAGCGATCTGCGTTTTTTTGGCCATGGTGGCATCCTTTCGCCTGACGGCATTGTTTGAAGCCTGAGTTTACCCGAGCACTCTGGAAACGGTACTGGTCAGCCAGAAAATAAGGCACCGTCCGGTGGAAAAACCCGGTAGCTGCCATTCGGCCGTTTCGGTGTATGCTAGCGGTCATATCTCCCGATATGCCCTTATCCCCAATGATCGTCGAAATTCAAGTCATCCTCGTTGACCTGTGAATTCTCGTGCAGCACGGATGGCGTTTTTTCTCGTCAAAGATAAAAAAAGGGGTCGGAGTGGATTTTGTTTTTCGCGTTCCGTATTTAGACATATCAACGTCACAGACCCCGTTCTGACCTACTCGATGGAGCATCCTTGAATACCCGTATCCCAAAGACTAGCCGCAAGGCGCAAATCGACGCTGTTCTGCTTAAATTTCCGGGGGTCAGTGCAAGAAAGATCAGCGACCTCGACGCCTACTTTGTCAACGACAAGATGTTCGCCTGTATCAGCGGAAACGGCGTCGGATTGCGTGTACCGGCCTCGTCGGCGACCGAGTTGCAATTCTCAAGAAGCAACGTCGTCCCCTTTCAACCTCGTGGGATGGCAAGTTCGCGGGAGTGGATTCAAATCGATCGGGCCGATGCGGCAGATTACGAGCACGATCTCGAACTCTTTCGGGCGTCGTTTGAGTTCGTCAAAGGCGCCCGCGCCAAGTGATTTCGCAGCAGCGCGAAGCGATGAGCGCTCGGCAGCGAATGGCGTTTCAAGTATTAATTGGATAGTAAATGACTGTGACCGACAAAAAATTCAAGAAGATCGTCGCTGTTGATAATTGCGGATTGACGCCTGAAATCATCGTAAAAATAAACGAGCTGTCCGTTGAACCGATAAGCTTGTATCAGGATATTCCCGCGTCCGAGGCTGAGATCGTTGAAAGAATATCCGATGCCGATTGCGTTCTGGTCAGCTGGCAGACGAAAATCAGTGAAAATATCCTGCGCTCAGCCAAGTCGATTAAATACATCGGAATGTGTTGCAGCCTGTATGACGAGAAATCGGCGAACGTCGATATCGCTGAAGCAAGAAAGCGTGGGGTCGTCGTCAAGGGCGTTCGCGATTATGGCGACGAGGGGAGCGTTGAATTCATTTTCGCCCAGCTTATATTTTTATTGAAAGGCATGGGGGGTCATAAGTGGCGCAATGAGTCGACTGAATTGACCCACAAAAAGATCGGGATCATCGGTTTCGGCACCCTGGGGCAACTGGTCGCCAGTACCGCCCTGCACTTTGGCATGGAGGTCTATTATTTTAGCCGCACGCGCAAGGCCGATCTTGAGACCGACCGCTTGAAATACCTGCCGCTTGATGAAATGATGAGGACGTGCGACATCGTTTCAACCCACTTGCCCAGAAATACAAAGATCCTGTCAGAGAAAGAGTTCAAGATAAAGAAGAAGAACTCGATATTGATCAATACCTCGATAGGGTTGACGTTTGACAAGGATGCCTTCGTGGACTGGATCACCCATGACAGGACGTCGTATGCGATATTCGATGGCTGTGGCTACGATGAATCCGTTCGTGAGTTCAAGGATATAGACAACGTAATTATCTTCAATCAGTCTTCCGGATTTACTTTTGAGGCGAGGCAAAGGCTGTCGGAAAAGGTCCTTAACAACATGATTGGATTTCTGGGAAGATAATTTCCAAAGCACACGGTGCCATAGCACGCCATATCTCTCTCGTAAGATACGACTTGGTGTTTTTTCGATTAGGAGAGGGGCGTACATATTATTTTTGTGGTCATAAAGGCGGGTATGCGAGTTCTTCTAAGTTCGTTTCGTCTGTTGGTCTTGTGGTGTTTATCGGCGGCGCTCATCTCCGGGTGTGGCGGGTCCTCAGGTGATTCGGTTTCGGTTGCGACACCGTCGACCACCGTCCTCGTCTATATCGAGGGGACCAATCTTGAAGATGGTCTGGCGCCGCCCGACGATTCCGGCGCATTGAACGGCCGGACTGCGTTGGCGACGAAGAACATCAAGGAAATGCTGGCGGCCGCCTCTTCTGACAATCTTCGCGTGGTCATCACGACCGGGGCGGCAAACAAGAAAGATATTTCCGGGTCCGGTGAATTGGTCGACGACTGGACCACGGTCAAGCGTTTCGTGATCAAGAACCATCAGTTGGTGCCGCAGGGGTCTCAGGGCGTCAAGGACATGGGAGACCCGCAGACGCTCACTGATTTCATCAAATGGGGCCAGGACAACTTTGCGGCGGACCGCTACGTCCTGGTCTTGTGGGATCACGGTGGCGGCGCCCTGGCCGATTTTGGCGGATATGGCACAGGCCTTGTTCCCAAGCCTGACTACTTTGCCAGCAAGATGACGTTCAGCGATATTCGGAAGGCGATCAGTGATGCGGTCGGCGACGATCAGGCGAGGCGTTTCGAGGTGATCGGCTTTGATGCCTGTCTGATGGGGACGCTCGAAATCGCCGAGGCGCTAAAGGATGTCGGGCGGTATTTGGCGGCTTCGCAAGATATCGAGCCCGGCGGCGGATGGGATTACACGAGCTTCCTGAATTTTATCGTCAGCAATCCGTCGGCTGACGGTGCGGCGATTGGCAAGGCAATCGCCGAAGGCTATCTGGCGAAAGTCAAAGCCTCTGATGCGAAGAGCAATTCCCACGAGGCGGATTCGCTCACTTTTTCGACGACCAAGCTCGCGGCGATTCCGCGCGTGCGCGCCGCGCTGGCGGCTTTCTCGAACAAACTGAGAAATCTGCTGGAGAGCGGGGCCGACAGCAGCCGACTGGCGACTTGGCAGAATATCGCCCAAAGCCGTAGCTGGGCTCCCGACTTCTTCGCTTCCAATATCGACATTGCGAGTACAACCGACGCGGTCGATTTGACCTCCTTGATTGAGGCGAGGGGAGATTTTGAATCGGCTGAGCAGACCGAACTGGTTGCTGCGATAAAGAGCGCCGTGGTGTACAAGCTCGAAAATATCAAGTATCGCAATAATGTGGGGGGGCTCAACGTGATGTTCCCCAGTATCGCCGTCTGGGCTGTCGATACGCTGCTGCCCAAATACGATGGCTTTGCTTTCGTGACCGACGAGTATCGGGCGCTGGTCAAGAGCTTTAGCGCTTATGCGCGTTCGATGCAAGATCTCGTTTTCGCCACAGTGGCCGAGGACTCGGCGGCAAAAACGATTTCGGTGGCCTTTACGACCGCCAACCCCAAGTATGAACAGGTCTACGTGGCCATTCACCAAACGTTTGCCAATTACTATTACGGGCACCAGCCGGTTTGGAACACGGTTGGAGATCCGGTTGGCAACGGATTTCATTACACCGCCGATGGCAAGTGGTTCACTCTGGACGGGAAGTTTGCTTCGGTGATTGCCGCGCCGACCACCGAAATGGGACTTCAGGTGCTCAAGATTCCGATGATGAGAGTGCCGAAAGGCAAGGGCATTGAATACGGCCGAAATGGGATGTACTGGCTGCGGTACAACTTCGCCGATCCGAGTCAAGCGCCGGAATGCATCGGCTTTCTGGAAAACAATGAAGGCAATCAGGTGTCAAGTCCGAGTTCGTTCGAGGGTGGCGATGTGATTTACTTGAAGGCGTGGCAGTCCAGTATGGAAAAGGGAAAGGAAGCGACTGGGGCATGGGTCGTCGATCAGGACAACGATGACCTCAAATTTACGGTGCCGGATGTACCGCCGGGCGCCGAGTATTTCCCGACCTTCGCGCGGACCGCCATCAGCGGGAAGCCGTATGCGTTCTTTGCTTTTGACCTGCGCTGGAAGCCTGTACTTTCAGAAGACAAGAGCATCGAATGACCCGCTTGGTGAATGCCGAGACAGGGTGTTCGCCACTTCGAAGAACGTTCGTTTGAGCGCGCTTTCCAGTTCGACCCAGGCCAGGCCGGTCTTTGATTGAAGCTCGGGGAAAACCAGGTCGCGCGTCACGACGTTGTCGTGCCGTGCCGACATCGCCAGTTTGGGCACCACCCCGATGCCCAAGCCCGCACTGATCAAGGCCGCCATGGTGGTGAATTCGCCCAGCTCACGGGCAATCTGCAAGGTCAGCCCGCGACGCTTGAAAGCCTGCATGAATTCGTCGTAGAAACCGGGTGCAAAGCGCCTGGACAACATGAATACGGCGTGCTCGGCAAGCGTTTCGGGCGTAATCGAGCCCGCCCGGGCGAGCGGATGATCCTCGGGGATGGCGACGACAAAGGACTCGTTGAGGACGGTTTTCGTCATGATTCGTCGGTCGTCGATCGGCAAGCGAACGAAGCCGAAATCGATCTGGTTCGCCTTGAGCGCCGACAGTTGGTCGGGGCTGGGCATGTCCTTCAATTCAAGCTCGATCAAGGGATAAAGCATCCTCAACTGGCGAATCAGGCTTGGCAAATAATCCGGCAGGATTGATGAGACGAAGCCGAGCCGAATGATCCCAACCTCGCCAGCATCGGCGGCTTTGACCATCTGCACGGCACGCTGCGCCTGGGCGAGCGTGGCCTGCGCTTCGGGCAGGAAAATCGCGCCGGCCGCGCTCAGTTCAACCTTGTGATGGTCTCGGTCGAAAAGCGCCACGCCGAGTTCGGCTTCCAGGGTGCGAATCTGCATGCTCAACGCCGGCTGAACGATGCACAGCCTTTCGGCGGCACGCCCGAAATGCAGTTCCTCGGAAAGAACGACAAAAGATCGCAGCAGTTTCAGTTCCAAAGTTTTCCGCTTTCTCGATGGCAATCAAAATCCATGATAACAAGAATCAGAAATGGGTATTGGCCATGCTTTCGCGCGCTCGCTATAAATGGCGCCTGCGACGCAATACATCGCGTGCCTTCCCCGCCAATTTACCGATCCACTTTTGATGATGATGACCATGAAAAATACACTTTTCAACCTCGACAAGCGGCGCGCGCTGATCACCGGTTCCACTCAGGGGATCGGTCTGGCGCTGGCCTATGGTTTGGCGCGTTCGGGCGCCACGATCGTCCTGAACGGCCGCGACGAGACGCGCGTTCGCAAGGCGGCAGAACAGATGCGGGCGGACGGCTTCAAGGCCGAATTCGCCGTTTTCGACGTCACCGATCAGTCGGCGGTGATCGCCGGTGTCGAGCATATCGAGAACGATTTTGGCGCCATCGACATCCTTATCAACAACGCCGGAATCCAACGCCGCGCGCCACTCGAAGAATTTTCCAGCGAACACTGGAACGAAATCTTCAACGCCAACGTGAGCAGCGTCTTCTATGTTTCGCAGGCCGTCGCCAAACACATGATCGCGCGCCAAAAAGGAAAAATAATCAATATCTGCTCGGTGCAAAGCCAACTGGGGCGTCCGACCATCGCGCCTTACACGGCGACCAAAGGCGCTGTCGCCAACCTCACCAAAGGCATGTGCGCCGACTGGGCGAAATACGGAATCCAGTCCAATGGCCTGGCGCCCGGCTATTTTGCGACGGAGATGAACAAGGCGCTGGTCGACAACGAAGAGTTTTCCGCCTGGCTCTGCAAACGGACACCGGCAGGTCGCTGGGGTCAGGTCGACGAACTTTGCGGCGCCGCGATCTTCCTCGCTTCCGATGCCTCGAGTTTCGTCAACGGTCAGACCCTTTACGTCGATGGCGGAATGACCAGCTGCGTCTGAAGCAATTTCAACCACCAAGTAGCCAGAATCCCCTCCAAGGAGAATCCCATGAAAGCAGGGCCAAACAGCTTTATCGGCAATCTGATCACCTCAATGCTCGGCGCCGTCTGCGTGCTGGCGTCAGCATCGGCCTCTTCGGCCGAAGCGCGTCTGGGCCACGGCTTTACCGAGCAGCACCCGCGTGGTCAGGCGATGGTGCGCTTTGCCGCAGAAGTCGACAAGGCGACCGGCGGACAGGTCAAGATCAAGGTCTTCGCCAATTCCCTGCTCGGATCGGAAGAAAAGATGCTGCAGGCCGTCCAATCGGGAACGCAGGAATTCTATCTCGGCTCGCTGGTTCCATTCTCGGTGCGAAAAAAGGAACTGCAGATTTTCGATTTCCCCTTCCTGTTCGCCGACGACGGCGAAGTGGCCAAGGTGCTCGACGGCCCGGTCGGACAGAAGCTGCTCGACAGCCTTGGCGACACCGGTGCGACCGGACTCACCTGGGCCGGCGGCGCCTTCCGCAACGTCGCCAACGGCAAGCGTGCGATCAACAAGTTCGAAGACCTCAAGGGGCTCAAGATTCGCGTGATGCAAAGCCCTGTCGCCATTGAAAGCTTCAAGGCGATGGGAATCAATGCGACGCCGATGGCTTATGCGGAAGTGTTCACGGCACTGGAGATTGGGGCGCTCGACGGTCTGGAGCACCCGCCGGTCGACATGTTCCAGAACAAGATCTATGAAGTCCAGAAATATCTGGCCATCACCCATCACGTCTATACGCCGGTCGCGCTGGTCGTCTCCAGCAAATGGTTCGCGACGCTGTCAGCCGACCAGCAGGCGGCCGTGCGCAAGGCGGCGGTCATCGCCCGCGATTTCGAACGCGCCGAGGAAATCCGCCAGGACAAGGACGCGGTCAGTCAGCTCAAAGCGAAAGGCATGACGGTCACCGAATTGGCGCCCGCCGAGCTTGAAAAGATGCGCGCTGCCGTCAAGCCCGTGATCGAGAAATTCTCGGGGACGATCGGCGCCGACTTCGTCAAGAATTTCTACGCCGAGGTTGAAAAATCTCGCAAGAGCAAATAACCAGCAACGCTGGTGGCCGGGCGCATGGAATGCGTCGGCCACTCCTTTCTCGCTGCTGCATCGCCGGCGTTGAAGGCCGGGTGATCAATGCTTATGCACTGTCGCCGAATAAGCTAATAGGAATTTGATCGTTCGCCGCAGCGGGTTCTTTCCCTAGACTCCGATTCGTCATCAATCAAAACCGGAGCCTCACCATGAACTTTCGCCAGCTGCTGACCGGCATTGCCGTCGGCGCCGTTCTTTCGGCCGCATGGTCGGTCGCGCACGCCGACGTGACGCTACTCAACGTCTCTTACGATCCGACGCGCGAGCTCTACCAGGAGTACAACGCGGCCTTCGCCAAGCACTGGAAGGCAAGCAACAAAGAGGTGGTGAGCATCAACCAGTCGCACGGCGGCTCGGGCAAGCAGGCGCGCGCGGTGATCGACGGGCTCGACGCCGACGTCGTGACGCTGGCACTGGGCTACGACGTGACCGCGCTGTCGGAGAAGAGCCTGATCCCGGCCGACTGGCAGAAACGTTTGCCGAACAACGCCTCGCCTTACACCTCGACGATCGTTTTCCTGGTGCGCAAGGGCAACCCCAAGGGGATCCGCGACTGGAACGACCTGATCAAGCCGGGAATCGGCATCGTCACGCCCAACCCCAAGACCTCGGGCGGTGCGCGCTGGAACTATCTGGCGGCGTGGGCGTACGAACTCAAGCAGCCGGGCGGCAACGACGAGAAGGCGCGCGAGTTCGTCGGCAAGCTCTTCAAGAACGTCAAGGTGCTCGATTCGGGCGCGCGCGGCGCGACGACGAGCTTCACCGAGCGCGGTATCGGCGACGTGCTGCTGGCTTGGGAGAACGAAGCCTACTTGGCGGTCAAGGAGCTCGGCCCCGACAAATTCGACATCGTCACGCCG
>JAGTRW010000072.1 GCA_018262095.1 Pseudomonadota bacterium | reverse complement strand
GACCGCCAGCGGTTCGAGAAAGGCGCCGAGCTTGAGCGAGAGCGTCTTGGGCAGCGCCATCACCTTGTCGGCCGGCACCTTGACGTATTCGGCCATGGCCCCGTCGCAGTCGATGCCGATCAGCTTGAGCGTGTTGCAGACGTGCGCGTAGCCATTCAAACAAGGTTCGCAGTGACCGCACGAGAGCAGCGGATAAACGGTGACCGGCGTTCCCTTCGGCAAGGTCGGGTGGCCGGCGACGATCGTCCCCGAAAACTCGTGGCCCATCACCAGCGGCGCCTTGGCGCGCGGATGAACACCCTGGTAAATGTTCATGTCGGAACCGCAAACGCCGACATACGCGACCTTGATCAAGACTTCACCGGGCGCGATTTCCGGCAGCGATTTCTCTTCGACGCGAATGTCCTGCGCGCCACTGTAAATAATGCTTTTCATGAGACCTATCCTAGGCTGATACGAATTTGTTGACCTGATAAAGCGGGGCTTCGCCGCGCAGCACCCGCTTGACTTCCTCGGCGGCCTTGCGCTTGAGTTCCTTGTTGGACTCCTCCGAATGCCACGCCATGTGCGGGGTACACAGGAAGTTGTCGTACTTGAACAGCGGATGATCAGGCGTTCCCGGCTCACGGCTCAAGACATCCATCGCCGCGCCGGCCAGCCGCTTCTCGGCCAACATCTTTTCGAGCGCCACTTCGTCGACGATCGAGCCGCGCGCGGTGTTGATCAGGTACGCCGACGGCTTCATCAAGCCCAGCATTTTCGCGTCGAGCAGATTGCGCGTCGAATCGGAAAGCGGACAATGCACCGACACCACGTCGGACTCTCGCAGCAGTTCCTCGAGGCTGACCAGCGTGACGTAATCGGGAACCCGGTTCGGCTTCACCAGGGGATCGTGGGCGATGACCTTCATTCCGATGGCGTGGGTCTTGTGCGCCATGGCGCTGCCGATGCGACCGAGTCCGATGATGCCGATGGTTTGCACCTGATGGCGATGAATCGGGTGCATTAGACGAAAATCCCATTGACCGGCCTTGACCAGCGAATTGGCCATCGCCACCTTGCGCGTCAGGCACAACATCATCGCCAGCGCGTGGTCGGAGACTTCGTGAGTGCCATAGTCGGGCACATTGCTGACGATGATGCCAAGCTCAGCGGCTGCCTTCAGATCGATGCTATCTACGCCAACGCCGTAACGCGCGATGATCTTGCAGTTCTTGAGCGTCTGCATCACGCGCCGCGTCATCGGCGCGTACATAATGATGATTCCTTCGCCGTCAGCGCACTGGGCGATCAGTTCGTCTTCGCTCCGACACTTGAGCCAAGGCAGTTCCGAGCAGACATCCGCCAGCACGGCCTTCTCAATGTCGATCGACTGATGGTCACAATCCGCGACGATCACTACGTGTTTACTAGCCAAGTCAGCCTCCGTAATAATGGAACAACGTTCCGACATGCTACCACTTTTAAAAATATTCGGCACATCGTTCTTGTTGTCGAGAATTATCCACCAGTCAATGGCCAATCAGTCAAAGCTCAGAATCACCTTCATCTGCGACGAACGATCGCGGACGACAGAGAAGGCTTCGGCAATTCGTTCCATCGGGATCGTCGACGAAATCACCGGACGCACGTCGATTCGCTGCTCGCGGATCAGGCGCGCCGCCACGGCGTACTCCTGGTGGAAGCGGTGCGTGCCGACCAGCTTGATTTCCTTGCCGACCAGCGCGTTGATCGGGATTTCGGTCGGACCGGAGACGCCGACCTGGACGATGGTGCCGCGCGGAGCGATAACCGGGAAGGCTTGCCTGAGCACAGCACCGACGCCGGTACATTCGAAGACGACATCGAAATAGCCCTTGTCGGCCGAATAGTCGGCGAGCAGACGATCGGGCTCCTGGCGGGCATTGATCACGCAGGTCGCGCCCATCGCAGTAGCGGCCTTGAGCGGCGCTTCGGAAAGATCGACAGCGACGATTTCCTGCGCACCGGCCAAACGCACGGCACCGATCAGCAAGGCTCCGATCGGACCGGCTCCGGTCACCAGCACGCGCTTGCCGAGCAGACTGCCGGCCTGATTGACGGCGTGCAAGCCGACCGAGAACGGCTCAGCGCACGCCGCTTCGCCGATCGACACCTGGTCGCCGACCAGTTCGCACTGAAAATCCTCGGCGACCAGCAGATCGCGGAAGCCGCCGTGGGTATGTGGTTTGCGCATGGCGCTGCCAAAATACTGCATCTCAAGGCAATGCTGCTGCAGGCCCTGTTGGCAGAACTTGCACTTGCCGCACGGTCGGCTGGGATTGACGCCAACACGGTCGCCCGGACGAACACGGGTCACCTTGCTGCCGACGGCCTCGACCGTCCCGGCGACTTCGTGGCCCATGACGATCGGCTCGCTGACGCGGATGGTGCCGATGCCGCCTTCCCAGTAATAATGGATGTCCGATCCGCAGATACCACCGGCACCGATGCGCACCAGCACCTGCTGCGGGCCGACATCACCGACCTCAAGGGTTTCGATCCGCACATCTTCCTGTGCGTGCAAGACACATGCCCGAGTTTTCATGATTGATCCTTTAACAGTTCAGTTCGATTCACAGCGACTTGATCTTGGCCCACACTTCATCGCTGACCGGGATGCCCTTGGCCAGATTCTCCTGGCGGTGTCCCAGCGACCGCTCGCCGGGATAGAGCACCGGCTGGTTGGCATCGACACGGTCGGAGCCGTGCAGATTGTCGACCACTTCAGCAATCGCCGAGGCCAGGTAATCTTCGCCGGCAATCCGGGTGGCGTCCATGGCGATGAAGATCTGCGACAGGCCGTATTCGTCGCTACCGAGCTTGCCGACACCGACCGTCGAACGACCGCCGGAAAGCACCGCAGCGATCATATCCATGACGATCGACATCGACGAACCCTTCCAGTAACCGATCGGCAACACGCGCCAGGTCTTGGCGATTTCCTTCGGGTCGCACGACAACTGCCCCTGCTCGTCGTAACCGCCAGGAACCGGCAACATATCGCCGCGCATCGCGGTGTTTTCCATCTGGCCGTAGGAGAACTGCGCCATCGCGATATCGACGACGACATGTCCCTCTTTGCGAGGAACGGCCATCACGAAGGGGTTGTTGCCGATCCGGCGATCGCGCGCGCCCCAGGCCGGCATGTTGGGCTGGGTATTGGTCCAGCAGATGCCGACGCAACCCGCCTCGGCGGCTTGCCAGCCGTAGCTGCCGCCACGCAGCCAGTGGTTGGTGTTGGCCAGCGCGACGCAGCCGATGCCGAATTCCTTGGCGAGCTCGACGGCGCGATCCATCGACAGCTTGGCATTGACGTTGCCCAGACCCAGATTGCCGTCCCAGCGCTCGAAAGCGCCCATGCCTTCAGTCTTGGTCGGCTTGGCCTTGAGGTCGATATAACCCTTGTCGATGTATTCGACGACGCGCGGGAAGCGATTTACGCCGTGCGAATAGACGCCGTCGCAGCTCGTTTCGGTCATCAGTTGCGCCGAGAGGTCGGCGGCAGCTTCGTCACAGCCCTTCTTGATCAGGACGCGCTTGAACTGCGCCTTCAGTTCTTCAAACGGGATACGTGGCATGTCTTGTTCCTTGAATGATAAGTTGGGCGCAGCGCCGGCCAGCATGGGATTTTCCAGCGGCGTCTGCGAATTTGATCGGGACTCAGTAGCCCTTCTGCTGACGGTAATTTTTCAACACCTCGTCGGCGACCCAGGTCGAACGCACGGCGCTCTCGACATTGCCCGGACAAGGTGCAATCCCGTTGAGGTCGTCGACGATGCTCTGAATGAAAGGCTGCTGTACGTGCGGCGGATTGGCAATATCGGCTTCCTCGACGCCGGCCGCGTTGATCAGGCGCAGCGGCGCGTCGGTAAAGAACTCGAATTCGATACGCCCTTGCGAACCGATGATTTCAACATAGTCCTCGCCTTCGCCGCAGACATAACACCACGAACCCGAACCCTGGACGCCGCTGGCGTGCCGCCAGGTCGCCGTGACCGTGTCCTCGACGTCGTAGAGTCCGGCGCGGTTGCTGGCGATGCCATGCACTTCCTCGATCGCGCCGAACCAGAAATCGAGCATGTCGAGCGTGTGAATTCCCATGTCGAGGAACTTGCCGCCACCCGACACTTCAGGCTTGAGGCGCCACGGCAGCGTCTCGCGCGACAGGTCCTCGGTCGCCGGCATCTGGTGCTGAACCGCGCGCACGCAGCGCACCTCGCCGATCGCGCCGCTCTCGAGCCATTCCTTGACCTTGAGGAAGCGCGGCATGGCGCGGCGGTAGAAGGCGACGAACAGGCGAACGCCCTGCTGCTCGCAGGCATCGACGATTTCGCGGCATTCCTCGAAGCGCATCGCCATCGGCTTTTCGACATAGACGTGCTTGCCGGCGTTGGCGACCAGCAAGGAGAGCGGCTTGTGCGACGACGGCGGCGTCGCGATATAGACGGCGTCTACGTCCTGATCGGCGAGCAGTTGCTCGCTCGTATCGTAAGGCTTGGCGACACCGTGGCGCTGCGCGAAAGAGCGAGTCATTTCGCGATCGGCGCTGGTCACGGCGACGAGCGACGAGTCGTTCGCCTTGTAGAACCCGGGACCGCTCTTGACTTCGGCGACGGCGCCGCAGCCGATCATTCCCCAGCGAATGGTCTTGTTCATCGTTACTGGCCAGCAGAGAGCAGCGAAGCGCGCACCTTGATCACCACCTTGCGTACCGACGCTGGCTGGTCAAGAAGGCATCCCGGACGATGAACGTCGCTCGGGAAGAACACCGCGAAGCTGCCCGGCGTCATGGTCAGCGTCGATTCGTTTTCCATCCCGGTATAAAAAAGCAGGTCGCGCGCTTCGACGAGATCTTCGAGCACCGTATTGTTGCCGGTTTCCGAGGCAAAGCCCATGCGCTCCTTGCCGTTGCACGAATACTGCACGTCGATGTAGGTGCGATGCACCTCGGCGCGAGTTTCGGCGATCGGCTTGGTCGTCGCGTCGAACACCTGAACGTAGATGTCCTTGCCCTGCAGATCGTAGTTGCCGACCGGCAGCGCCGCAAAATCGGTGTCCTTGAGGTGCTGAACGGCGGTTTTGAGCGGCTTGGGCAACCAGGCGAAGGTCGACTCGAGATCTTTCACGTTACCGAATATCATTCTGTTCTCCTGAAATTGGACGATGGCTAGGCTTTGGCTGCCGGCGCGAACTTGTCGATCGCTTCCCACAGGCCGTTGATATAGACGGCGCCGAGCGCGCGGTCGTAGAGGCCATAGCCCGGCTTGCCGGTCTCGCCCCAGATCATGCGGCCGTGGTCGGGACGGATATAGCCGTCAAAACCGACGTCGTGGTAAGCCTTCATGATCGCCGCGAGATCGAGCGAGCCTTCGCACGAGCGGTGTCCCGACTCGTAGAAGGTGCCGTCGGGTTCGACCTTGACGTTGCGCACGTGACCGAAGTGGATGCGGCCGCGG
>JAGTRW010000040.1 GCA_018262095.1 Pseudomonadota bacterium | reverse complement strand
GCGGCTCACGATTGGAAGTTTCTGTGATGGACAACCCCGAATACGTCAAACTTTTACTGCCTCCCCGGCAGAGCCGGGGGGTCTCCCTTAGTTGCTAGCCAACTACGGCGCCGACGGCGCCTGCGTGGCGAGGCCGACCTCTTGGCCTTTTTCCGGAACCATCGAGTCGATCAGGATCGTGACCCGACGATTGCGCGCCCGGCCATCGGCCAGCACGTTGGGTTCGACCGGACGGGTATCGGCATAGCCGATTGCCGTCAAGCGATCGCCGGCGACGCCGGCATCGGCGAACAGGCGCAGCACCGTCGTCGCACGAACCGCCGAGAGCTCCCAGTTGGACGGGAACTGCGCGGTATTGATCGGCACATTGTCGGTATGCCCCTCGATGGTGATCGGAAAATCGGTCGGCGCCAGGACCTCGGCAATCGCGCGCATTGCCTTGACCAGCGCCGGCTGGAGCAACGCTTGCCCGGGCGAAAACAGGATGCTGTCGTTGATCTCGATGGTCACGCCGCGACTGGTTTCGAGCACCCGCACCTTGCCCTGTTCGATCAGCGGCGCCATGACGGCAAGGATGTCCTTGGCGACGTTGCGCATTTTATCGCGCTGCTTCTGTTTGCTGGCGTCCGGCGTCTTGACTGCCGCACTGGCCTTCTGCGCCGCGGGGATCGGCGGCATCACGACGATCGGCCGATCGGACGCGGCGTTGATCGGGACATTGCGAAAGGCGCTGACCATTGATTCGCTCAAGATCCGGTACTTGCCTTCGTTGACCGTAGACAGCGCGTACATCACGACGAAGAAGGCAAACAACAGGGTGATGAAATCGGCGTACGACACCAGCCAACGCTCGTGGTTGTTGACTTCGTCTGAGTATCGACGATCGTGGCGACGACGACGGGCCATGGTCTAGAAGACGTAGCCCTGAAGACGGCTTTCGATGATGCGCGGGTTGTCGCCGTTGGCGATGCCGACCAGCCCATCGACGATCATTTCACGCTGCACCACCAGGCGATTGATATGCGCCTTGAGCTTGTTGGCCATCGGCAGAAAAACCAGATTGGCCAGACCCACCCCGTAGATCGTCGCGACAAAAGCGACGGCAATTCCGGCGCCCAGCTTGGACGGATCGGAGAGGTTCTCCATGACGTGGATCAGACCGAGCACCGCGCCCAGGATGCCGATCGTCGGCGAATAGCCGCCCGCCGCTTCCCAGATCCTCGCCGACAACTTCATTTCCTCCTCGAAGGTGCTGATCTCGACCTCAAGCACTTCGCGCAAGCGCTCCGGCTCGGCGCCGTCGACCAGCAATTGCAGCCCCTTGCGCGCAAAATCATCGCGCAACTGATTGATCACGTTTTCCAGCGCCAGCAAGCCCTCGCGCCGCGAAACCTGGCTCCAGTTCGAAATCTGCTTGATCAACAGGCGGTAATCGACGACCGGCGGATACCACACCCAGCGCACCATGCGCACGCCGCGCATGAAGGTGGCGTAGGGGCTCTGCAGCATCACCGCCCCCATCGTTCCGCCGAGCACGATGAGCAGCGCGGTCGGCTGTGACAACGAACCGACATTGCCGCCTTCGAGAATCTGTCCGCCGATGATCGCGACGATACCGAGCAGCAGACCGAGGACGCTGATCTTATCCATTGCGCTTGGCTTTCTTTGCTCCGGGGCCGGCAAAAATCCGCGCGCGCAAGCGGGCGACGACCTGAGTGTGTAGCTGACAGACACGCGACTCGGTTACGCCCATGACTTCTCCGATTTCCCGCAGGTTCAGGTCCTGCTCGTAATACAAGGCCATCATCAGTTTTTCGCGCTCGGGCAGTGCTTCGATGCCGGCAACCAGCAGTTGGCGCAGGCCTTCGTCTTCGAGAATCTTCGACGGCTCGCTGGTGTGGTCGGTCAGATGTCGCTCGAGGAAATCTTCGTCGCCGTCCTCGACCAGATCTTCGAATGAGATGAGCTGATGGCCGCGCGCATCCTGCAGCATCTTCTGGTAGTCGGCCAGCGTCATGTCGAGCGCCACGGCGAGTTCCTGCTCGCTGGGCGCGCGCCCGTGCTCCTGTTCGAGCTGGGAGATGGCCACTTCGATGCGGCGAAAATCGCGACGCAGGCTGCGCGGCAACCAGTCGTTCTCGCGCAGGCCATCGAGCATGGCGCCGCGCACGCGTTGCGCGGCATAGGTTTCGAACTGCGCCCCCATGCCCGCCTCGAAGCGGTTGATGGCATCGAGCAGACCCATCATGCCGTTCTGCACCAAGTCGTCGACCTGGACGCTCGACGGCAAGCGTGCCATCAGATGGTAAGCGATGCGCTTGACGAGCGGAGCGAAGCGTTGTACCAGTTGGTCCTTGTTGATCTGACCCGCAGCGTTATACATGGATTGGAACAGTCAGGCGTAAATGGCTATCGGATCGATATGTTGGCTCAAGTGTAGCAGTTGTTGAACGAATTGTTCGAGCCCTGCGCCTTCTCCGTTCACTTCACCCGGCACCGGCCAGTCGAGCAGCTCGCTGGCGATCGCTCGACACGCCTTTGCCGCCGGCGCCTCGGGGAACAATCCGAGCACCGGCTGACACAAACGCGCGGCATGGCGCAGCTGTTCGTCGAGCGGCACCGATCCGGCGTATTTGAGGCGCGCGAGCTGACGACGGTGCGTCAGCTCGGCGATATTGCGGTAGATCGCATCGGCTTCATCGGCCGTCCGCGCGCGGTTGACCAGAATCCGGAAATCGCGGCGCGCGTAGCCGAGGCTGACCTTCTTGATCAGCGCATAGGCATCGGTAATCGACGCACTGCTCGCCGAGATGACGATCACCGTCTCATGCGCCGCCAGGCCCAGCGGCGAAAAGCCCAGCGGATGGTCGAGCGAAGCGTCGACCAGGATCACATCGGCCGGATGCTCCATGCCGGTAATCGCTTGCAGCAAGGCATCCTGTTGCTGCGCATTCAGGAGACCGAGCTTCTTGACCGCCTTGGCTGCCGGCAGCACGCGCACGCCGGGCGCCACCGTCAGCAGCACGTCGGCGAGCGATTTTTCGCGATTGATCACTTGCAGCAGGTCGTGACGCGCCAGCGCGCCGTAGCACGACGCCACGCTATTGCGGGTACTCTCGTCGAAGACCAGCACTTCCTTGCCTTGGCGCGCCAGCGTCGCCGCCAGGTTGGCCACCAGAATGCTCTTGCCGACGCCGACGCTGCCTGCCGCGAAGGTGACGATGCGCGTCTGTTCGCGACCAAACAGGCGCCGCAATCCGGCCGCCTGATCGCCCTGAAACTCAGCCACGACGGCCTCCGGCGGCAACCAGGCCAGAAGCGGCGCTGGCCATCATCAGCCCGGGCTCGACGCCGTCAAGACGGTGCGGCGAGATCTCGGGCAGGTCCTTGAACGCACGGTGCAACAGGTAGGCGCGGTTGGGCAGGTGCAGATCTTCAGGCACCCGCTGGCCGTTGGAAACGTAGTGCAGGCGCAGGCCGTGGCGGATGATCACGTCGATCGCGCAAGCCAGACTGGCCGCCTCGTCGACCTTGCTCAGGATGCAGCCGGCCAGATCCGGGCCGTCATAAGCACGCACCACGTCGTCGAGGGTATCGCCGCGTCCGGTCGCCGAAAGCAGCAGCAGGCGCTTGACCTGGCTGTTGCCGAACATCGCCACCTGCTCGCCGACCATTCGGTCGCGCTGGCTCATTCCCATCGTATCGACCAGCACCATGTGCTTGTGCTGCAGGTCGACGAGCGTCTGCTTGAGCTCGTCGGCGTCCTTGACGAGGTGCACCGAGACGCCGAGGATTCGGCCATAGATTCGCAACTGCTCGTGGGCGCCGATACGATAGCCGTCGGTGGTCACCAGCGCGACCTTGCTGGCGCCATGACGCAGCACACAACGCGCTGCCAACTTGGCGGTAGTGGTCGTTTTGCCGACGCCGGTCGGACCGACCAGCGCGTAGATTCCGCCGCGATCGACGATGTCGTTGTCGGCGTTGATCGTCAGCAACGAACGATCGGCGCCGCCCTTGACCCAGGCCAGTGCCTCCATGGCATTGAGGTCACGCGGCAGTTCGGCGAGCAGGTCGCGCGCAAACCTGGGCGAAAACCCGGCGTCGAGCATCTGCCGCAGGATCTCGGTTTTGACCGGCTCGGAACGCGCCGTTTCACCCCAGGCGACACCGGCCAGATGTTGTTCGAACATTTTTCGCAGCGAGCGGATTTCGTCCATCACCTCGGCCGGAACGATCTCGGCCTGCGGCTTCGCAACGCCCGGCGCCGGTTCAGGCGGCCGGTCGATCTGCGGCGCCGGGCGCGGCATCAGCGGTGGCAAGGGCGGCGGCACGTGCGCCGCCCTGGTCGGCGCCGACGGTGCCCCCCGGGCAGGCGCGCTGGGCTGCGCCGACGACAGGCGAACCGTGTAGTCGTCCGGCCGCACGTCGGCCTTGGTCGGAATGATCAAATCCATTTCGCTGGCCGCCACCGCCATGATCTCGACGCCGCCGGGAATCGCTCGGTTGGACAGGATGATCGCATCAGGCCCGAGCAGTTCCTTGACCTTGTGCAACGCATCGCGCGCCGTGGCGGCGACAAATTTCCTGACGTTCATACCCTACCTCCAATGATCGAGGTGACCTTGATTATTTTCGTTTCAGGCACTTCGCCGTGGGCGAGCACCTTCAATTGAGGAATGCCGCGTCGCAGGAAACGCGACAGCAGCAGACGAAGATTGCCGGGAACCAGCAGCACCGAGGGCAAACCGAGTTCCTCCTGGCGCTGTGCCGCAGCTGAGGTTTCGCGGATCAGCGTCTCGGCGAGCCCCGGCTCGATGCTGGCGTGCTCGCCGGCACCGGCGATGGCCTGCAGCAGCACGCGTTCGAGTTGTGGATCGAGCGACATCACCTGCATTTCGGCGCCACTCGGGTAGAGCTGCTGGATGATCGAGCGACCCAGCGCGATGCGCACCTGCGTCGTCAGCGTCTCTGGATCCTGCGAGCGCACCGCGCTTTCGGCGAGCGTCTCGATGATGGTGCGCATGTCGCGGATGTGCACGTCTTCGGCGAGCAGGTTCTGCAACACTCTTTGCAACACGCCGAGCGGCAGCACCTTGGGCACCAGGTCTTCGACCAGCTTGGGAATCTCCTTGGCCAGGTGATCGAGCAGCGCCTGCGTTTCCTGACGCCCAAGCAGTTCAGCGGCATTAGACAGAATCAGGTGATTGAGATGCGTCGCCGTCACCGTACTGGCATCGACGACGGTATAGCCATAAGCCTGCGCCTGGTCGCGCAAGGCGTTGTCGATCCACACCGCGGGCAAACCGAAGGCCGGATCCTTGGTCGCGGTACCCGGCAATTGCCCGGCAACGCGTCCCGGGTTGATCGCCAGCAGATTGCCGGGGAAAGCCTCGCCCTGGCCGATCTCGACTCCCTTGAGCAGAATCCGGTAGGCGTTGGGCTTAAGCTCGAGGTTGTCGCGAATATGCACCGGCGAGACCAAAAAACCGACTTCCTGAGCGAACTTCTTGCGGATGCCGCGGATGCGGCGCAGCAACTCACCATCCTGCGCCTTGTCGACCAGCGGAATCAGCCGATAGCCGACTTCCAGGCCGAGCACGTCGAGCGGCGCCACGTCGGCCCAACTCGCTTCCTGCGACTCGGTCGCCACCACCGGCGCCGCGGCCACCGGGACCGGTTTGACGGTGCGCGCGCGGCGGTCCATGTCCCACGCCAGCGTGCCCAGAACGGTGGCGAGCAGCAGGAAAACGAAATTGGGCATGCCGGGAATCAGGCCAAGCAGACCGATGATCGCCGCCGCGAGGCCGAGTACGCGCGGATTGTTGAAGAGCTGGGTGAGGAACTGCTGCGAGATATCCTGCGTGTCGCCGACCCGCGTCACCACCATGCCCGCGGCAATCGAGATGATCAGCGCCGGAATCTGCGCCACCAGGCCGTCGCCGATCGCCAGCAGCGTATAGGTCTTGGCCGCGGCGCCCAGATCGAGATTGTGTTGCAGCACGCCGACGAAGAGGCCGCCGATGACGTTGATGAACATGATCAGGATGCCGGCGACGGCGTCGCCACGAACGAACTTCGACGCACCGTCCATCGAGCCGAAGAAATTGGCCTCGTCGGCAATCGTCGCGCGACGCTTGCGCGCTTCGTCCTCGCCGATCAATCCGGCGTTGAGGTCGGCGTCGATCGCCATCTGCTTGCCCGGCATCGCGTCGAGCGTGAAGCGCGCCGCAACTTCGGCGACGCGGCCGGCGCCCTTGGTGATCACGACGAAATTGATGATCACCAGAATCGCAAAAACAACGATGCCGACGGCGTAGTTGCCACCGACCAGGAAGTGACCGAAAGCCTCGATCACCTGACCGGCTGCGCCCGGGCCGGTATGCCCTTCGAGCAGCACGATGCGCGTCGAAGCGACGTTGAGCGACAGGCGCAACAGCGTGGTAATCAGCAGCACGGTCGGGAAGACCGAGAAATCGAGCGGCTTCATCACGTTGATCGCGACCAGCATGACGATCACCGAAATGGCAATGTTGAAGGTAAAAAACAGGTCGAGCATGAACGCTGGCAGCGGCAGCACCATCATCGACAGGATCAGCAGGATCAGCACCGGTCCAGCCAGTTGCTGCAGGTTGTCGCGCCCCAGGAAACGCTGCAGCGAGAGCGTCGCGTTAGCCATTGATCAGCTCCGGCACCAGCTCGGCGGGAACGGCAATCGAACGCGGCGGCGTCGGATAGCTGCCGCCGACCTGCCGCCAGGTGTTGAGTTGAAAGACGTAAGCCAACACTTCGGCGACCGCCGCGTAGAGCGCCGCCGGAATTTCCTGATCGAGTTCGGCGTGACGATAAAGCGCGCGTGCCAGCGGCGGCGCCTCGAGCATCGGCACGCCGCTCTGCGCGCCGATTTCGCGAATCTTGAGCGCGATATCGCCCATGCCCTTGGCCAACACCTTGGGCGCGCCCATGCCGCTCTTGTAGGCCAAGGCCACCGCAAAGTGCGTCGGGTTGGTGACGATCACGTCGGCGGTCGGTACCGCGCCCATCATGCGCTTGCGCGCCGCCTCGCGCTGCAATTGCCGGATACGCCCCTTGACCTGGGGATTGCCTTCCATTTCCTTGCCTTCCTGCTTGACCTCGTCCTTGCTCATCTTGAGCTTGTCGTAGTATTGCCAGAGCTGGAACGGCACATCGATGGCAACGATCAAGAGCATCGTCAGGACGATCATCAGGAAGCTATAGCTGACTAGGTGGCCGGCGCTCGACAGGCCGGCATCGACGCTCTGCCCAAAAAGCGCAAAGATGTCGTTGCGCTGGCGCCACAACACCCAGACCGCAACGCCGCCGACCAACAGGACCTTGGCGATGGCCTTGACGAGTTCGAGCAGACCGTTCCAGGAGACCAGCCGACCCAGCCCCTTGAGCGGATCGAGGCGGCCGAGGTCGGGGGTGATCGCCTTGAGCGAGAAATTCCAGCTGCCGAGAAGAAAAGGCGAAGCCAGCGCGGCGATGACCAGCGCCAACAGCAGCGGTGCAAAGGACAGCAAGGCGTCAAGCGACAGATCGGCGAGCCGCACCAGCATGAACTGGGGGTCGCGCGCCATCGGCTCCTCAAGGATCAGGCCACGCCTGACAATCGCCGCAGTGCGCTGCATCATCCAGGGGCCGACGAACCAGAAAGCGCTGGCCGAAACCATCAAAATCAAAAAAGCACCGATCTCGCGCGAGCGGGGAACCTGCCCCTCCTCGCGTGCCTGCTCCAGGCGTCTGGAAGACGCTGGCTCTGTTTTTTCGAGATCGCTTTCTTCGGCCATCAGCGGGATCCAATTAATTAGGGGGTATTATATAAAAAAACCATAAAAAATAAAGAGGTATGAGAGTTTATTTACATTGATTCTAGAATAGTAGCGCGCCCGCAACACGACGGATTGACGCACAAAAAAAGACAGGGAGCCGAAGCCCCCTGTCTAGTCGTTTGTTTTAACTACGTTTTATACGTAAAGCTCAAGCGACTTCGACTGCCTGACGCCCAATTCGCGATCGATATGCGCATTAAGATCGACCAGCAACTCCTTCATGTCCAGAATCAGCACGATCTGGCCGTTGGAAAGCGTCGTCACGCCAGCCACTCCGCGCGGGCGGAAGTCGTCGAGCGATTTGATCACCGCGTCGTCGCGCCCGGCAAAGCTGTCGACCGAGAGGATGAAACTGCGCTCCGAGGTCTGCATCAGGACGCCGTACTCGGGAACCTTCAATTGCGGCCAGCCAAGCAGGCGAGACAGCGCGACCACCGGCAACACCTCACCGCGCACGACCAGCGTTTCCTTGCCGCCGACCTCCTGCATCTTGCTCTTGTCGATCGGCAGAATTTCGCGAACCATCGACAGCGGCAGCGCGAACGGCTGATCGCCGAGCAGCACCAGCAGCACCGGCAGAATGGCCAGGGTCAGCGGCAGCGAGATGATGAAGACCGACCCCTTGCCTGGCTCGGAACGAATCTCGACCGAACCGTTGAGCTTCTGGATGTTGGTCTTGACCACATCCATGCCGACGCCGCGGCCCGACACCGCAGAAGCCTGCGCCATCGTCGAAAAACCGGGCAGGAAGATCAGATTGAGGCTCTGCCGGTCGTCCAGCGTATTGGCCTCTTCTTCCTTGATGATTCCCTTTTCGATGGCCTTGGCGCGGATTCGCTCAGGACTCATGCCGCGACCGTCATCGGCGATGATCAGCACGATGTGATCGCCTTCCTGGCGTGCCTCGAGGCGAACGATGCTCTTCGCCGGCTTGCCGGCGGCCAGGCGCTCGGCCGGAGACTCGATGCCGTGGTCGACCGCATTGCGCACCAGGTGCACCAGCGGATCGGCCAGATCCTCGATCATCGTCTTATCGACTTCGGTTTCCTCGCCGATCAGCGCCAACTCGACGTCCTTGCCGAGCTGCCGCGCCAGGTCGCGAGCAATCCGCGGGTATTTCTGGAACAGCCGGCCGATCGGCTGCATCCGGGTTTTCATCACCGAATTCTGCAAATCGGAGACCAGCAGATCGAGCTGGCTGACCGCCTGGTCGAGCGCGTGCAGGGTATCCGAATCGTTGCGCCCGGCAAGAATGTCGGCACGCAGACTGGTCAGACGGTTCTTGGTCAGGCCGATTTCGCCCGAGAGGTTGAGCACCTGATCGAGTCGCGCGGTATCGACGCGGATCGTCGATTCGCGCGCAATCGCTTTTTCCTCGGTGCGTCGGCCACCGGTCGGCGCGGTAGCCGCCACGGCCGGCTTGTCGACTTCGCGCCGGCCTTCCGGCGGAAAGTGGGGCGTCAGCTGCACCGCCGGAGCTGCGGCCTTGATGACCTCAACCGGCGCCGGCGTCGCCTGACCGCTCACCGCCGCATGCAGCACCTGCCAGTCCGGCTCGCCGGCCTTGCCAGCGGCTTGTGCCGGCGCATCAGGCGCTGGCGCCGCGACCGGTGCCGGATCGACGGCCGGCTCGACGTGCTCACCCTCAAGCGCGGCGCGCAACGCGGCGATCACGTGCGGCTCGGCGGGACGCGGCAACGAAGCCTGCGCGAGCTCGCCGAACATATTGCGAACGCCGGAAGTCGCGGCCATGATGGTATCCATCAGTTCGGGCGTCAACGCCATTTCGCCGTTGCGCAACTGGTCGAAAAGATTCTCGGTCAAGTGACAAAGCGTCACCAACTCGGTGGCATTGAGGAAACCCGCGCCGCCCTTGACGGTGTGAAACCCGCGAAAGATGTCGTTAAGCAAACGACGGTCATGCGGGTCCCGCTCCAGATCGACCAGCTTGTTGTCGACGTCGGAGAGAAGGTCACTGGCCTCTTGCAGAAAATCCTGCAGCAGGTCTTCCATTCCGGAAAAATCACTCATATTGAACCCCCTAGAATCCTAGGCTGCCGAGCAGATCGTCGACCTGCTGCTGACTTCCAACGACGTCGGTACGCCCTTCGGCATTGATCACTGGCCCGTTTAGCAAGCTATTGACGGAGTCGGTACGTTTTTCTCCGGGCATCGTTTCGATGAGCACCGACATCAGTTGCGACTCCAGTTCCTGCGCCACCGCAACCACTTTCTTGATGACCTGACCGGTCAGATCCTGAAAGTCCTGTGCCATCATGATTTCGAGCAGTTGCTCCTTGGTCGCGGTGGTCCGCTGTGGCACGGCGTTCTTGAGGAAAGCATGGGTTTCGGCGGCGAGCAACCTGAAATCGTCAACCCCCATCTGGTTGGCAAAGAGCTGGTCCCACTTGGCACCGAGCAGGGACGCTCCGGCTTCAAGCTCTTCCTGCAGCGGGTTGGCGATATCGGTGGCATTCAAGACCTTGCACGCCGCCTGCTCGGTGAGATTGGCGATGTACGCCAGCCGATCTTTCGCATCAGGAAGCGCATGGACCGTTTTTTCAATGAGCTTGTCGTAGCCCAGGTCGCCGAGAGTGTCGTGCAATTGCCTGGCCATCTGCCCCACCTGCGTAAACACTTTTTTCTGAACCGGCCATTCGTCCGATTCCCGAGAACTCTCGACACCGCCGGGGGCGGCGACAGACGCCGCCTGCTGCTCGGCGATCGAATCGAACAAGGCCTGCAAATCCTGCGAATCGTCGGTCAAGCCATCGCTTTCCCGGGCCTGCTGCATCAACGAAGGTCGCGGCGCCACAGGGGCTGCCACCGGCGCTGGTGACGGCACCGCGCTGGCGCCGGCAATGCTATCGAACAAAGCCTCGAGTTCATTCGAATCGCCAGAGGTATTCGCTTCGCTCATCTTAGCCACCCATTTTGGCGAAAATTTTCTGTAGCTTTTCGGCCAGCGTCGCTGCCGTAAAGGGCTTGACGATGTAACCGCTGGCGCCGGCCTGGGCGGCGGCAATGATGTTTTCCTTTTTGGCTTCGGCGGTAATCATCATCACCGGCAGATGCGCCAGCGCCGGCGTCGAGCGGATCGCCTGCAACAGCTGCAAACCGTCCATATTGGGCATATTCCAGTCGGTGACGACAAATTCAAAACCGCCACACTGCAGCTTCTGGAGAGCAATGGCCCCGTCCTCGGCCTCGTCGACATTGGTAAACCCCAGCTCCTTGAGCAGGTTCCTGACAATACGGCGCATCGTCGAAAAATCGTCGACAACCAAAATTCTCAACTTCGGATCAGCCATTCTTTACTCCTGTGTCTCTTGTTATCGTTCAAGCACTGGACGCAGCGTATCGGCCAGAACCTCGGCGTCGAACTTGGCTACATAGGCATCGACACCGACCGCCTGCCCCATGGCCCGGTTGGCCTCCGACGACAACGACGAATGCATGACCACCGGAATACCGTCGAAACGCGAATCGCCCTTGATATTCTTGGTCAGCACGTAGCCGTCCATTTCCGGCATTTCGGCATCGACCAGAATCAGGCGCACATCGTCGCGCAACGAGGCTCCCGTTTGCTGCGCGTGCGCGGCCAAGCCCTGCAAACGGCCCCAGGCCTCGACGCCGTTGGTGGCGTGCTTGTGCTTGACGCCGAGCTTGTCGAGCACCTCGGTAATTTTTTTCCGCGCAACCACCGAGTCATCGACGAAAAAGACGCCGATGTCTTCACTGACCTGGGCCGGAGGAATATCGATGATGATCGCCTCGCCAAACGCGTTGGCCAGAATCTGTTCGACGTCGAGCAGCGACACCAGCGTACCGTTCTCAAGCTCGGTGATCGCTGTGATCAGCCCCTGATTCGAAGACAGGATGCTCTCCGGCGCCCTGACTTTTTCCCAGTCCACCCGGATGATGCGATCAACCTCGTGCACCAGAAAGCCCAGCGTTCGCTTGGAATACTCGGCAACCATCATGGTCTTGCCGCGCTCGATCGACTCGTCCTGATGTTCAAGGAAGCTGATCAGCGACAGCACCGGGATCACGTTGCCGCGCAGCGAAACCAGCCCCTCGACGCCACGCGGCATATTGGGCGTTCGCGTGATGTGCGGCGTACGCCCCACTTCGCGCACTTTGAATACGTTGATCCCGAAGGTCTCGCGCGTGCCCAGCGAAAACAGCAGGATCTCCATCTTGTTCGAGCCTGCCAGGCGCGTTCTCGCATCAACGCCATCGAGCAGGTTTTTCTTTTCCACCAGGTCCATCGTCATCGTCACACTCCAGCGCGATCAGTGCTTCAGGTATTAGGCTGCACAACAGGAAGCGACCCCAGCAAGCGCCGTGAAAGCGTTTCCGAGAGCTTCTGCGCTTCAAACTTGGGCACGTATTCGTCGACACCGACCGACTTGCCAAGCTGCTGGTTCGACATTCCCGAGAGCGACGAATGCATGATGACCGGCACCCCGGCGAAACGCGGATCGGTCTTTATCTTCTTGGTCAGGATGTAACCGTCCATTTCCGGCATCTCGACGTCGGTGAGCACCAGGCTCACGAGATCAGTCACTTTCTGTCCGGACGCGTGCGCGTAGGCGGCGATTTTTTCAAGTTCGTTCCACGCCTCAAGGCCGTTGATCGAACTGACATATTTGACGTTCATCGCTTCCAGCGTCCGCGTGATCTGCTTGCGCGCGACCACCGAATCGTCGGCGAAAAACACCGTCAGCGACGGATCATCGAGCGGCTTGATGTTGCGGTAGACGATTTCCTCATCGTAATTGGTCGTTTCCGAAAGCACTTTTTCGACGTCCATCATCATCACCAGGCGGCCATCGGGCAGCTCGGTGACGGCGGTCACCAGACCACCCATCTCGGCCACCAGCATGTCCGGCGGCACCTTCATCTGGCTCCAGTCGAGGCGCAGGATGGTATCGACGCCCTCGACCAGAAACCCCTGGGTATGGCCGGCGTATTCAGTGACGATCATGATCGAGCGCGGTGTCTCGGTAACGACTCCGGCGTAGTGCGCCAGATCGACGACCGGAACCAGCACCCCACGCAGGCTGACCATTCCCTGGACCGAAGAAGGCATCTCCGGCGCCGAGGTAATCGGCGGCGTGCGCATGACCTCGCGCACCTTGAACACGTTGATGCCGAAAGTCTCTCTTCTCCCGGTACTCGTATTGGTGCCGAGCGAAAACAACAAAATCTCCAGCTTGTTGGTGCCGGCGAGTTTGGTACGCGCATCTATACTTTTGAGCAACTCTGACATGCCTGAACTCCCAATGGGGGTAATAACCCTACGGCGTTGTTACGCACATCTTAATCGAAAACTGCCTTTCCACCATCCCCATCGAGCCGACCGGTCGCCCAAGAAGCCAGTCAGCCGGCGCCCCGGCCAAGAATCGAGAGGACGCGCCGGGAAAGCGCATCGAGCGCGGCGACTTCCTCGACCGCGCCGATCATCGCCGCTTCGCGCGGCATGCCATAGACGACGCAACTGGCCTCGTCCTGACCGAAGGTGCGAGCCCCCGCCGTGCGCATGCGCAACAGACCGCAGGCCCCGTCCTTGCCCATGCCGGTGAGGATCACGCCAATCGCATTGCGCCCGACCAGCTCGGCCGCCGAATCGAACAGCACATCGACCGACGGGCGATGGCGATTGACCGGCGGCGTTTTGAGCAGTTCGGTGAGATAGCCCGACGCGCCGCGCTTGACCCGCAGGTGCGAATGTCCGGGCGCGATATAGACGGTCCCGGCAGCCAGCGACTCGCCGCCCTGCGCCTCGATCACGCGCGGCTGACAGAGGCTGTTGAGGCGCGCCGCGAACGACGCGGTAAAGGACTCCGGCATGTGCTGGACGACCAGGATCGGCGGACAATCCGGCGGAATCCCCTGGAGAAAGGTCTTGACCGCTTCGGTACCGCCGGTCGACGCGCCGACAAAAATGATCCGGCCGCCGCTGGCTACCGGCCGAGGTGACTTGCCCGCCGCCGCGTCGGGCTCAACGAGATTTGGGCGCGAGTTCATAGACGGTCTTGCCCAGCGAGCGAAACAGGTCGGCGGCGTGCAAAAAACTCTCCGAATGCCCGGCGAAAAGCAGGCCGTTGTCGCTCATCAGCGGCGCAAAGCGCGACAGGATCTTGTACTGCGTCGGCTTGTCGAAATAAATCATGACGTTGCGGCAGAAAAGCGCGTCGAGCGGGCCGCGCAGCGACCAATTCGGCTCAAGCAGATTGAGACGCTGAAAAGTGATCATTCGCCGCAGCTCAGGCTTGACGGTAAACGTCCCGTCCTGGGCGCCGACGCCGCGCAAAAAAAACCGGCTCAGGCGCTCGGGCGAGAGCTTATCGACTCGATCGTTCGCGTAAACGCCTTTCGCCGCGGTCGCCAGCACATTGGTATCCAAGTCGGACGCGACGATGGTCACCGGCGTGTTGAAACTATTGAAGGCCTCAACCACGGTCATCGCAATACTGTAGGGCTCCTCGCCGGTCGACGCCGCCGAACACCAGATCTTGATCGGCGACTTTCCCTGGAGCTTCTTGAGATGCCCGGCGAGCATCGGAAAGTGATGCGGCTCGCGGAAAAACGACGTCAGATTGGTGGTCAGCGAATTGACGAACTTCTCCCATTCGCCCTTGTCGCCTCGCTCAAGCAAGGCCAGGTACTCGCCGAAGGATTTGAGGCGGGTTTCGCGCAAACGCCGCGCCAGGCGGCTATAGACCATGTCCTGCTTGGCCGGGGACAGCGAAATTCCGGCGTGCGCGTAGATCAGTTTGCGCACCCGTTCAAAATCCGCGGTGGTAAAAGCGAATTCGCGCGCGCCCGAATCGCGCGCGACCGGCGCGGTGCTCCATGCGGTTTTTTGCTCAATCACCAATCAGGCCCTCGCTTATGTGGCCAAGCCGCCATTACCATGGCCGCCCGGCCAATGACTATTTCGCAGCAGCGGGTTTGGCCGGCGTTAACATCTCATTGACGCCGTTATCGCTGTCCACGTCGATCGTAGCACTCCCATCTTCCTGCAGCATGGCTTCTTCGCTGCGCTTGTTGAGCACCACGATATTGATCCGCCGATTGGACGGGCTCAAGGGGTCATTCTTGTCGAACAGCACCGTTGACGACAAACCGAGCACACGCAACACTTTGTTCTCGTCCATCCCCCCGGCGATCATTTCGCGTCGCGACGCGTTGGCCCGATTGGCCGAAAGCTCCCAGTTCGAGAAGCCCTTTTCGCCACCGCTGAACTGCACCGCGTCGGTATGCCCGGAAAAAGAAACCTTGTTGGGAACGGCGTTGAGCGCCCGGCCAATTTCACGCAGGATGATTTTCGAATAGGGCTTGAGTTCGGCGCTGCTGGTGTCGAACATCGGGCGGTTCTTCTCGTCGATGATCTGGATGCGCAAGCCTTCGGCCGTCACGTCGATGAGCAGCTGGTTCTTGAACTGCCTGAGCGTCGGATTGACTTCGATCAGTTTCTCGATGTTCTGCTTGAGCTCGTTGAGTGCCGCCTTCTCGCGCCGCTCGAATTCCTTGCGAATTTCGGCCCGCACATCCTTGATCTTGGGCACATCGCCGTTCTTGACCTGGCCTGCCGCACGGGTCAGATCCTTGCCGCCGCCCTTGAGGATGCTGACCGGATCGCCGGAAGTCGCCGCCGGCGTGTTGATCTTGGTCGGATTGCTGAAGTATTCGGCGATCCCCTTGAGATCCTCAGTGGCGATTGAACTGAGCAGCCACATCAGCAGAAAGAAGGCCATCATCGCCGTCATGAAGTCGGCGTAGGCGAGCTTCCAGGCGCCGCCGTGATGACCGCCGGCCACCTTCTTGATGCGCTTGATAACGATTGGACGGACGTCTTCGCTCATTGCTTATCCACGGCCCGCTTAGCGGCCCTTGCGGGCCTTGAGCTCTTCCTCAAGCTCGATGAAGGTCGGCCGATCCCCCGAGAACAGCACCTTGCGTCCGAACTCAACCGCCACCTGCGGTGCGTAGCCCGACATCGAGGCCAGCAGCACCACCTTGATCACCTGATAGATTTTCGACCCCTCCTCGGCTTTCTGTCCCAGCAGCGAGGCGATCGGCGCCGCGATGCCGTAGGCCAGCAGGATACCGATGAAGGTACCGACCAGCGCGCCGCCGATCATCTTGCCGAGCACCGCCGGCGGCTCGCCGACCGAGCCCATGACGTTGACCACGCCCATCACCGCGACGACGATACCGAAAGCGGGCAGCCCGTCGGCGATTTGTGCCACCACGTGGCCGGGGACCATCACTTCATGGTGGTGCGTCTCGATCTCGATATCCATCAGGTTCTCGATTTCAAGCGCATTGAGGTTGCCGCCGACCATCATGCGCAGATAGTCGGTAATGAATTCCATCACGTGATGGTCGTCGGAAATCGCCGGATACTTGCCGAAGATCGGACTCTGGTGAGGACTTTCGACATCGTTCTCGATCGACATCAATCCTTCCTTGCGCACCTTGGCCAGCACCTCAAACAACATCGCCAGCAGATCGACGTACAGCGCCTTGGTCAGCTTGGATCCTCTAAAGAGGCTGGGCAGCGCGCCAAGCGTCACCTTGACGATCTTGATATCGTTGGACGCAACGAAAGCCCCGCCCATCAGACAAACGATGGCGATGTACTCCATCGGCACCCACAGCGCCGCCAGGCTGCCGTGCACCGCGTAGGTCCCGAGCGCCCCGGCCAGAATGACGACGTAACCGATGATCAGAAACATTCAAGCTCTCCCTGACCGCGTGGCAGACACCCGGTCCTGTCGTTCGAATAATGGTCACATTGTAGCGGGATGGCACCGCGCCAGTGACAAAAACTAACGGCCAATGATTAGCCCAAAGCCCCTGCTTCAGCGCCACACCGCGCAGCGATCGCCTATGATACGCGATCAGGCAACTCAACAAGGGCGAGCCCCCATGAAGTACTGCGCGCACTGTGGCGCCACCGTCGAATTGCGTATCCCGCCAGGCGACAGCCTGCCGCGCCACGTCTGTACGCGCTGCGCGACGATCCATTACCTCAATCCGAAACTGGTCGTCGGGGCCGTCGCGCACTGGCAGGGACGAATCCTGCTCTGTCGCCGCGCCATCGAGCCGCGCCTTGGCCGGTGGACGCTGCCCGCCGGATTCATGGAAAACGGCGAATCGACGACCCACGCCGCTCTGCGTGAGACGCTCGAGGAAGCCTGCGCGCGCGTCGAAATCGACGATCTCTTCGCGCTGATCAATGTGCCGTATATCAACCAGGTGCATCTCTTCTACCGCGGCCGGCTGCTCGACACCGACTTTGCCGCCGGCGCCGAGAGCCTCGAGACGGCACTCTTCAGTGAAGACGAGATCCCCTGGCAGGATCTCGCCTTCCGCAGCGTCACGCGCTGCCTCGAAGCCTACTTCGCCGACCGCCGGGCCGGCCTGTTCAGGTTTCACGAAGACGACCTGTCGCCGGACGAGGGTTATTGAGCCGCTGCCGATCACGCGCTACTGATCATTGTCCAGGCTGAACTGCACCGGCAGCACGATACGGAAATCGCGCGCCTTGAGCCCCTCGGGCAGCGCCGTGACGCGCGCCGCCTGCGCCAGCATCGCCAGCGCCTGCTCGTCGAGAACGCCGCGCCCGCTTGAGCGGACCAGCACGACTTCGGGCACCGGCGCCAACGCGCTGACGTTGAGCGCCACCTCAACCGTCCCTTCCCAGCCGCGCTGGCTGGCCAGCGCCGGATAGCGCTTGAAGCGTCGCGCGGCGCTCGCCAGCGACAGGCGGTACTGGCGCAGGTCGTCACCGCTGACGCCCGCTCGCCCGCCGACCGGCGCCTGGCCGGAGACCGCGCCTGGCGTCGAAGAGGACGGCGCGCCGGCCGCCAACGCGCCCCCCGCCAAAGGCGTTGAAGTGGACGACGACGCCGACCAATTGTCTTCGGACGAGCGCGCACTCACTTGCGCGGCGGCAGGTGCCGCAGGCGGCACGACCACATTCCGAGGCGTCGCTGCGCGCGGCGAAGGCGGCCTGACCGCTTCGCGCGGCGCGGCGATTGGCGACGCGCTCGGCGCCGGAACGACCGCGCCACGATCACGGATCACCGCGCTGAGCGCAGCTTGCGGCATCTCAAGCTGCGCCGGAAACAGCCTGAGCGCACCGGACAAGAGTACGGCATGGAGCAGCAGCGAAAGGGCCAGGGCTTGCAGCAGCGGTCGGCGTGAAGAAGTGGGCATTGATCGCGAAAGCAGCGTGGACGAAGGGGGCAGCGTAGGGCAAGGCCGACTGCGAGTCGGATGGTGAAGGGGCGCAGTTTGGTGGTAAATTGACGGCGGTCGGCGCCGCGCCGAGTTTAACACCGCTCGCGCTGTCGCGTTCCGCCGGCCTTCCCCCGCGCCGCACTCCCCGGCCCAATCGCGACGGCCCGCTGCTCGCCGGCACACCAGATAAGGACGCTTCCCTTGCAACTCACCGAATTGGACCAAGAAGACGACGACGCGCAGCACAACGCCGGCGAACGCGCGCGCGCCGCGTCACGCAGCACCTGGGTCAGCGTCATCGTCAACCTGCTGCTCACGGTCGCGCAGATATCCGCCGGCCTTTTCGCCAAGTCGCAGGGCCTCGTCGCCGACGGTATCCATTCGCTGTCCGACCTGATCGCCGATTTTGTCGTGCTCTTCGCCAACCACCACAGCCAGAAGGAGGCCGACGACGATCACCCCTACGGCCACCATCGTTTCGAAACGGCCGCCTCGCTGGCACTCGGCGGTCTGCTGCTCGCCGTCGGCATCGGCATGCTGTGGTCGGCGTTCAAGAAACTCGAAGCGCCGGAAACCGTGATGACCGTGCATGTGCTGGCGCTGTGGATCGCCGGCGGCGCGCTGGCGATCAAGGAGGCGCTGTTCCGCTACATGCTGGCGGTCGCCAAACGCGTCAAATCGAGCATGCTGGTCGCCAACGCCTGGCACGCCCGATCGGATGCTGCCTCATCGCTGGTCGTCGGCCTGGGAATCATCGGCAACCTCGCAGGTTATCCGATCCTCGACCCGATTGCCGCGCTGATCGTCGGCTTCATGGTCAGCAAGATGGGCTGGGAATTCGGCTGGGACGCGCTGCACGACCTGATGGATCGTTCGGCCGACGACCAGGAAGTCTGCGCCATTCGTCAGACGATCAGCCAAACCCCCGGGGTGCTCGGCGTGCACGACCTGCGCACGCGCAAAATGGGCGACCTGATCGTCGTCGATGCGCACATCGAAGTCGAGGCGACGCTAAGCGTCGAAGCCGGTCACGACATCGCCGTCGACGTGCGCCAGCGCGTCATCGCGCGCCATCGCGTGCTCAACCTGCTGACGCACGTCGACCCGGCGCAGCGGCCGGACCGGGATCACCTGGCGCCGGGCTGAATCGCTGACGATGGCCACCTCGGAAAAACCCACGGTCACCTCGATCCCGCTACGCGGCCCGCTGCTGCGCGGCGAACGGCGCCCACGCGTGGCGCTGATCGGCCGTCACGGGGTCGGCAAGAGCACCATTTTCGACGCTGCGGCGAGCCCGGTCGTTCGCCACGAGCGATTGGCCGGCGTCGGCGGCGCTTATCAGGAATGCGTGGTCGACGTCGGGCTCGACCAGATTTCGCTGGTTGACCTGCCGTCGATCGATTCGCTGCATCAACTCAGCGAACACGACCAGACGGTGCTCAAGTACCTGCTGTGGGGCGACCACTGGCCGCTCGTCACCGGCAACGAGGAGAGCGACGAGCACGTCGGCTGCGCCGCGCCCGACGTGCTGGTTCAGGTGGTCGACGCGACGACGCTGGAGAAGGACCTCGAACTTTCGCTTGAGCTCGGCCTCTTCGGACGACCGCTGGTGATCGCTTTGAACCGCGTCGACGAAGCGCGCAAGAAGGGGCTGTTCATCAACGTTCAGGCGCTTGCCGAGCGCCTGGGCGTACCGGTGATCCCGACCATCGCGCACATGGGCAAGGGTATTTCGGCGCTCTTTGCCGCAGTGCTCGACGTCGCGCGCGCCAATGCCTGTCCGCTGCCGCAGCCGCCGGCGCGGCATATCGGCGAAAGCCTGCAGGCGCTCAGAGCCATCGTTTCCCGCCCCGAAATCGAAGCGGTCTTCGACGTGCCGCGCGCGCTGCTGATCTCGCAATTGGCCGAAAACGACGACTATTTCCTGCGCGCACTCGACCCGGCGCTGTGGCCGCAGATCGCCGCCGCGCGCGCCGCCGCCGCCAAGACGCTGCCGCGCCCGCTCGCCGAAGAAGTGCACGCCGACCGCCACCATCGCGCCGCACAACTCTTCGAAGCGGTCAGCCGGCCGCGCGGAATCGACGCTGGCCAAGGCTGGCGGCGCTGGCTCGACGAACTGTTCCTGCACCCGCGCTGGGGACTTGCCGGCAGCCTGCTGGTCTTCGCGCTGGTGCTGCTGATCGTCTTCGAAATCAGCACCACGCTCGACGCCTGGAGCTCGGCGCGGCTCGCCGCCTGGGTGCAGCAATGGCAACCCGAGTCGACCGCCGGCGTCGTCGGGCGCGCCGTCGCCGACGGCCTGGTCGGGCTGATCGGCATCGTCATCCCCTACATGCTGCCGCTGGTGCTGCTCTTGGTCACCCTCGAAGAATCGGGAGTCATGCATCGCGTCGCCTTTGTCGTCGATCGCGGCTTCCACCATATCGGTCTGCACGGCGGCGTCGCCGTCCCCTTCCTGATCGGGCTGGGTTGCAACGTGCCGGCGATTTCGGCGGCGGCGATGAGCGGATCGCGCCGCGAACGCGTCGTTTCGGCGATCCTGATCACCTTCGTTCCGTGCTCGGCGCGTTCGGCGATCATTCTGGCAATCGGCGGCAAGTACCTGGGCGGCATTGGCGTCTTCGCGATCTTCATGCTGACGCTGCTCGTCATCGCCGCGCTCGGCAAGCTGCTGGCGCGCCGTTATGCCGACAGCGCGCCGGGGATGGTGCTGGCGATCCCGCCCTACGCGCTGCCAGCGTGGCGAAATATCTGGCGCAAGACCTGGGAGCGCACCGAAGACATCGTCACCATCGTCACCCCGCTCTTGGTGATCGGCAGCGTCGTGCTGGCGTTGCTCAGCCACTTCGGCGCCGATGCGCTGATCAATACCGCGCTGACGCCGGTCACCGCGTGGTGGCTTGGCCTGCCGGTCGTGCTCGGGGTACCGATCCTGTTCGGCGTGCTGCGCAAGGAATTGTCGCTGCTGATGATCTACCAGGCGCTGGGAACTTTCGAAATCGCAGCGCTGCTCGACCCGGTGCAGATTTTCACTTTCCTGGTTTTCCTGACTTTTTACGTTCCCTGCCTGTCGACCTTCGCGGTGATGCTCAAGACGCTGGGGCGCCGCGAAGCCTGGCTGTCGGTCGGCATCTCGCTGGCCAGCGCGCTGCTGATGGCCGGCGCGATTCGCCTGCTGCTCGAACTGGCGAGAGCGATCACCCCGCTTTGACAATCGCTGCGCGAGGGTCAAAATGGGGCCAAGCACACTGACGGGTTAGACGATGGGCCACCTGATCAAAGACACCGCGACACTCGAATTATTCGCCTGGCTCGATCCGGAAGCCGACTTGCCGGGCTGGGACGTGCTGACCGGCAACCCTTTCGGCACCACCTTGCCCGAAGACCAATTCACCACGGTGCAGAACTATTTTGCCGAATACCATCTGGAATACTACCGGCAACGCCTTTACAACGGCTTTCCCAGTCGCCTGCACGCCTTGCTGCTATTCGCCACGCGCGTCGATGCCGAAAACTTCCGCGCCAAGCATCCGGGCCGCGTCTGCGGCAAATACCTTTTTTGCGCGCACAGCACGGGACCGTATGTCGTCTCGTTCCACGATTCGAGCTGGCTCGACTACCTGCGTCTGCCGCACAGCCTCAACCTGTCGACGCTCGACGAGGTCTCGAGCTACTACTGGAAAGGCGCGCTGGTCGAGGAAATCGGCCTGCCGTTCATGAACGAGCGCTGGCGCGAACCGCCGGTCATCGAAGCGCTTTTTCAGGGAACGCTCGAACCCGTCCACCGGCCGCAACAGGCGCTGCTCCCCGGATTTTCGTAGCGTCTACTGGACTGCCGCGCCGACCGCCGGAACCGGTGGGCGCGGCAAACTCGGCGGCCGCGGGGGAACGGGGCGTGGCGGCCGCGTATTGACCCACGGCGCGTAGCGCATGAAAAAGCGTACCGGATCGGCCTTCTTGAGTTCTCGTCCCTCGCGATCGACGATGCTGGCGTCCAGTTGCAAACTCTGGCCAGATGGCGGAACGACATCGCCCCAGAACTCCGGCGGAATCATGAATTCGCTGGCGGTGAAACGTTGGCCGACGGAACGCCTGTCGATGCGCACCGCAAAGGCGTGGCCCGCGCCGAGTTGCAAGGGCGGATCGACGGCGACGCGCACCTCGAAGAGCGCCGTGTTGGCGAGCACGCTGCCGTCATTTTCGGGTTGGACAATCGAAAAAGCGCGATAGACGAACGCCGCCTCGGGGCTTGGCGGCTCATTTTTCCGAGCCGCAGTGGCGGGCGTCGCGACTGGCTGCGGCGGCGCAACGACGTTGAGCGGCGGCAAGCTCACTTCCCTGGCGCCGGACTGCGGCTTGTCGGAAAAAACCGGTCCGTTGGCCCCCGGCGTCACATAGACGCCCTGCGCCTGCAGCGCCGAGCATTGCAGCAGCAGGACGGAGAGCATCATTGCCAGAAAAAATTTCATGTACGTCTCCTGACGGACGGCTACGCAAACCCCCTTCAGCACTTCACTGGAATGAATGCAGCATCACGAAACGAACTGCAGCGGCCTGCTTGAGCGCCTGCCCACGAGCATCGACGATGCTGGCGTCCAGTTGCACGCTGAAATTGTGCGGTGGCACCTCATCGCCCCAGAACTCCCGCGGAATCATGAATTCGGTCGTCGTGAAGCGCCGGCCGACGGCGCGCCCGTTGATGCTCACCGCAAAAGCGTGTCCCTCGCCCAACTGCAGCGGCGGGTCGGCAACAACGCGCACCGCGAAGACGGCGTCGTTGGCCGTCACGCCGCTCTCATTTTCGGGAACAACGATCGCAAAACTGCGGTAGGCCACCGCCTCAGTATCCGGCTTGGCGCGCTCATCCTTGCCGGGCGTCGCGACGGGCGTTGAAGGCGGCTGCGGCGGCGCAACGACGTTGAGCGGCGGCAAGCTCACCTCCCTGGCGCCGGGCTGCGGCTTGTCGGAAAAAACCGGTCCGTTGGCCCCCGGCGTCACATAGACGCCCTGCGCCGGCGACGCCGAGCACTGCAGCAGCAGGACGACGAGTACCAGCAGTGGTTTCATGAGCGACTCCTCAAGCGCTTTGTTGCGAATCATCAACGCGCGACAACCCGTCGAGCAAGGCTTGGCTGACCCGCGGCGAAAAGAGCATCGCCAGATGTCCCAGACGTTCCAGCGGACAGCGCTGGGCGCCCGGCAATTCAAGGCAGGACGGTGGCCACACGTAATTGTCGTGCACACTATAGATGATCAGCGTAGCGACCGGCGGCGCCCCCAGCGATGCCAGCCACGCGCTACCAGGCCGCATCTGGCGCGCATTCTCGCCGAGCCCGAAGCGCGCCAGTTCGCTGCCGCCGTGCGGCGTCCCCAGCGTCACCAGACGGCTGACCTGCGCCGCGCCGTGACGGCGCAAATAGGCGCGCGCCACCAGCCCGCCCATGCTGTGACCGATCAGGATCAAACGCGCTGCGCCGGTTTGCGCGAGCACCTCGTCGATGCGCCGGGCGAGCGGTTCGACGTAATTGTCGATACTCGTGTAGAGCGGTTCGAGATTGATCGTCGCCACGTTCCAGCCCGCCGCCTCGAGCCGCCGGCGCTGCCACCACCAGGCGGCGCGCGAACAGCCGTAACCGTGAATCAGCAGCAAGGGCGGTCGACCATCGGTCGGCCGCAGGCGATCGCCGCCCATCCACCAGCACTCGAACGGCGAGATCAAAACGAAGTTGGCGATGAACGCCGCGTATTCAGCGCCAAACATCGCGATCGCCGGCGCGCAGCGCAGCCGCTGTGCCGGTGTGCGCTGGCCGCGGCCCAGCGCGTAGACCAGCATGACGAGGCACAAGCGCAGCGCCAGCACGCCGGCGACGGCGAACAGCAGCGCGGCGAGCGGCGTGGCATCGAAAAAATGCAGCGCCAGCGTCGAATAAAACGCCAGTTCGAGCAGGATCAACAGGCGAAGCGCAGTGGCCAGCATCAATTTTCTCCTCAAGCCGGTCGCAACCGGAACGCCGATTATACGGCGGTCATCAGCCGCGACGGTCGCAGCGCCGGACGCTTAGCGGTCCTCGAGCAGCCTGACCAGGGTGTGCAGCACGCGATTGACCGGCGTCGCGATACCCAGCGCCAGGCCCTGGCGCGCCACGTAACCGTTGAGATGGTCGATCTCGCTGCGCCTGCCGCGCGCCAGATCCTGCGCGGTTGACGAGCGCTGCTGCGGCATCGTTCGCGCGATGCGTTCGACCGCCGCCCAGGGGTCGCCGGGAACGCTGACGCCAGCGCCCTTGGCGACGGCCAGACACTCGCCCACCACGTCGCGCAGCACGCCGTCGACGCCTTCGCCTTGCACCAGCCGGGCGTAAGGTAATTGGCTGATCGCCGACAACGCGTTGTAGGCGCAGTTGACGATCAGCTTGGCCCACAGCTCGCCGGCGACGTTGTCGGAAATCCGCAGCGGCACGCCGGCCTCGGCAAACAGCGCGGCGAGTCGAGCGCAGTCCGGCGACGGGCCGATCACCAGTTCGCCGCCGCCATGGTGGCGAACGTGACCGGGACCGGCCATCTGTGCGGCGACATAGACGACCGCCGCGGCGACTTCGCGACCGAGCAGCGCCTGCAAGCGTGACGCGTTGTCGACGCCGTTCTGCAGGCTCAGCAGCGGCGCGCCGGACGCCAGATGCGGCGCCATGTCGGCAGCGGCGCGCTCGGTGTCGGTGGCCTTGACGCAGCACAACACGAGCTGCGCGCCGGCGATCGCCGCCGCGTCGGTGCTCGCCGCCAGACTCGGGCGCGCCTGGAAAGACGACGTCTCGAGCAAGAGCCCGGCGCGCCGCACTGCGTCCATATGCACCGCTCGCCCGACCAGCACCACCTGATGGCCGGCGCGCGCCAGCATCCCGCCGTAGTAGCAGCCGACCGCACCGGCGCCGAGCACCGCAATTTTCATTTCGCTTCCCGACTGCACGCTCAAATGGTCATCCCGCCGTTGATTGAAATGTTTTCACCGTTCATGAAAGCGGCTTCGTCGCAGGCGGCAAACAGGATCGCCGCGGCGATCTCGTCGTCGCGGCCGAAGCGCCCCATCGGCTGGCGCGCGACGAACTCGGCGCGCGCCAGTTGCGGGTCGGCGAACGATTGCAGGCGCTTTTCGAGCGACGGCGTCGAAACGGTTCCAGGACTCACGCAGTTGACCCGGATGTTGTCGGCCAGGTAGTCCCTCGCCATGGCGCGGGTCAACGCGAGCAGCGCGCCCTTCGACGCCGAATACGCGGCGCGGTCGGCAAGCCCCTTTTGCGCAGCCACCGAGGCGACCTGAACGATCACCCCGCCGCCGTTCGCCCGCATCGCCTTGACCGCATGGCGCGAAACCAGATACGTGCCCTTGACGTTGACCGCGAAAGTGCGTTCCCAGTCGTCCTCGCTGATCGTATCGACGCGTCCGGGCAACACGATGCCGGCGTTGTTGACCAGCACATCGAGTCGCCCGAAGCCGGCCACCGCCGCCTCGACGATACGCCGGGCATCGTCGCTGCACGACACGTCGCCCTGGACAAAAAGCGCCGGGAAGCCTGCCGCCTTGAGCAGCTCGAGCGTTTCCGCGCCGCTCGCCGACGATTGCGAATTGACCACCAGCTTGGCCCCCTCGCGCGCAAAAGCCAGCGCCGCAGCGCGGCCAATACCGGCGCCGGAGCCGGTAATCAACACGACCTGGTCGGAAAAACGCATCGCTTCGCTCCTTGGGAAAGATCGCGCCAATGTAGCACGAGTCAGCGGCGTCGCCAGCCCGTCGACGCCCGAGAAAGCAACGTTCCCCCCGTAGAATGGCGACATGAAATTTAGACGCCATCAGACGACCCTGCCGCGCCTCGGTGAGTGCGAGTGTCTTCCGGGCTTGCGCCTGATTCGTGCGCGCGCGATCAACGCCGACTTTCGGCACCACAGCCACCGCTCGATTCTCGTCGGCGTGGTGCTCAGCGGCCAGCGCCGGCTGTTGTTTGCCGACGGCCAACTGCACGTCTTGCCCGGCAACGGTTTTCTGCTGCCCGCCGACCTGCCCCACCGCTGCGCCATCGACGAAGCGCACAGCTACCGCGTCGTCAGCATCCTGCCGAGCCTGTGGCAAGCGTTCGCGGCAGCGCCCCAACAGGCGCAGATCCTGCGCGCCGGATCACCAGCACTGCTGGCGGCGCGGCGACTTGTCGCCGGCCTGCGCAGCGATCATCAAGCGCTGGCCATCGAGAGCCGCCTGGTCGCGCTGCAGCAAGCGCTGCTGTCCGGCGATGAGCGAATCGATGACGCGCCACTGGCCCCCGAGCGGCTGCTCAAAATCCGCGACTGGCTCGACGCGCATTGCACCGAAGCCGTTCGGCTGACGACGCTGGCGCAAATCGCCGAATGCAGCCCGGGCTTGATCAACCGCCTGTTCCGCCAGCACTTCGGGCTGCCGCCCTACGAATACCTGGTACAGCTTCGCCTGGGACTCGCCGCACGCCGCCTGCGCGAAAGCGAGCAGAGCCTGGCCGACATCGCCTATGAAACCGGCTTTGCCGACCAGAGCCATTTGCAGCGTTTCTTCCGGCGCGCCTACGGAACGACGCCGCAGGCCTATCGCCAGGCCTCGGCGAGGTCCGCCGACTTCAGTCCTGCGCCGGAGTGAAGCTGGCAAGCAGCGTCAGGCCGTCGCCACCGGCGCGCACCGAATGCGCCGCTCCGGCGGGGATGGTGCTGACGCTGCCGGGGCGGTAAGCACCGGGCTGATCTTCGAGCCAGGCTTGGCCGCTGCCGGCGAGCACCAGGTGCAGCTCGCACTGCGCCGCATGAACGTGCGTTTCCAGCGCACAGCCCGCGTCGACGCGAACCAGATGCTGGCTCAAGGCACCGTTCGTCGTTGTACTGCCGACCACGGTTTTGATCGCCACGCCCGGAAATTTCGGATGCGCGGTCCAGGCGGCTGACGACGCCTGGTCGAGATTTTCAATCAATGTTTGCTGGCTCATGGTGATCTCCTACGGTTAGGGAAAGACGCCACTATCGCGGGTCATCGGCGATGAGTATTGAACGATCTTGCAGCGTCAAACCGTGATCAGTCCGCCAGACACGTCTGCTGAAGCGTTGCGCGCGCAGCTTTTTCACGGCCCTGCTCAACGTATGAGAAGATCGGATTTGGACAATGGTGTACCATCTCCGGCCAAACCATTACGACCCCAAGAGAAACGTTCCAGGAGCGGCAAGACCATGATGATCAGACGGAAATTGCAGGTGCTTGCCCTGGTGACGATCAGCGGACTGGGCATCATTCTGCTCGCCACGATCACCGGCCTCAATTCGATGCACGACGCGGAAACCAGTGCGCAAAGGCGCGAAGGCTATTCGCTGATGCTCGTCGAAATCAAGGCCAGCGCCGTATCGACGATCATGCTCGACCCGGCGATCAAGGAAACGAGCGATATTTTCACCGACGCCGAAAAGAACATCGACGAACTGCAGACCAAGGTGACGGCGATCATCAAGCGGCCCGAACTGCGCGAAACCTTCAAGCAGCTGATCGCCAAGTGGGTGGCGTATGACCAGGCGTCGCGGCAACTGATCGCGCTGGCCGGCAGCGACCCCAAGTCGGCCAACGACCACCTGGTGCCGCTCTACAACGACCAGTTCAAGCCGTTTCAGACGGGACTCGAAAAATTCGTCGCCGACCGGCTGGTCGAGGCCAAGGCCGGCCGCGTCGACGCGCAGAGCGTTGCGGCGCGCACCTACTGGACCATGGTCTCGTTGATCGTCGTCGTCGCCGTGATCAACATCGCGCTGGTCGTCGCGCTGTCGCTGTCGCTGCAGAACAGCCTGACTGGAATCCTGCGCAAGATCGGCGGCTTGCGTCAGGGCGATTTGACCGAACGCCTGCCGGCGAGCGGCGGTGACGAACTGAGCCAGATCGCTGCGGGCGTCAATGATTTTGTCGGTGAAATGCAGACCATTTTGCGCAACGTACTGGTCAGCGCCAGCGACGTATCCGCTTCCGCCGCTCAGCTCAACAGCACGGCGCGGCAGGTCGCCAGCAGTTCCGCCAACCAATCCGATTCGGCCGCATCGACCGCCGCCGCGATCGAACAGATGAGCGTCAGCGTCGCTTCGATCGCCGACACGACCAGCGAAGTGCGAGCGCTTTCCACTGCCAGCATCGAGGACGCCCAGCAAGGCGACAAGAGCATTGCGGAATTGCAGAACGAGCTGGCCAAGGTCCAGAACGACGTCGATGCGATTGCGACCCATGTGCGTGAATTCGTCGGCAGCACCAACTCGATCGCCGGGATGACTCAGCAGATCAGGGAAATTGCCGACCAAACCAACCTGCTGGCGCTCAACGCCGCCATCGAGGCCGCTCGCGCCGGCGAACAGGGGCGCGGCTTCGCGGTCGTCGCCGATGAAGTGCGCAAGCTCGCCGAGCGGTCTTCGCGGTCGGCGGGAGAAATCACCGAAGTGACCAAGGGCTTGAACAGCAAATCGGTGATGGTCGACCGCTCGGTCAATGAAGGTCTTGACTCGCTTTCGGCAAGCCTCGACTTCGTTAAAAATCTCGCCCAGGTTCTCTCGAACACCACCCGCTCGGTGCAGAAGACGAGTTCGGGTGTCGATGACGTCACCGCCTCGGTGCAGGAACAGAAGGCGGCGAGCGCCAGCGTGGCACAAAACGTCGAAGCCATCGCGCAGATGGCCGAGGCCAACCGCTCGGCCAGTCAGGAGAGTTCGCAAGCCTCCGAGCGACTGGAGCAGCTTGCCGTTTCGCTCAAGGGATTGATCGAGCGCTTCAAGGTCTGAGTCCTTACCGCTGGGGCGCCAAGGGACGATCGCCGGCGCCGCGGCGCTCAGCGCTTCGCCATTTTTCCGGTTTTGCCGCGCAGCGCGCGTACTTCGAAGCTGACCGCTTCGATCTCGCGCCCCTGCGCGTCAGCGAGCGCCAGACGATGGTGTCCGGGACGCGGCAACCAGTGCGCGCTGCGCGCGGCAGCGCCGACGCGCTGACCGTCGATTCGCCATTGCCAGCCGGCGCCCGCCGCGCCGGAGAGCTGCAGCGCGATGCGCTGGCGCGCCGGCGGAATATCCGGGTCGAGCGCGATGATCGTTCCCTGCCCGGGATAAGCGATATGCGACAGCGCCGTCGCTTCGGCCAGCTGCACGACGCTCATCGCGGTACCGGCGAGAAACCATTCCTGGCGTGGCGCTTCCCTTATTTTCTCGGGCGGCGCGAAGCGGATCGGCTGGCGAACGACGCCGGGGGGCGGCGTATTGGCAACGCCTGCTTCAGGCCGGCGCCCGCGCTCCAAATAATCCATCACCTCGCGCCAGACCGGCGCCGCGCCTGAAACCCCCGAGACATCGCGCATCGCCTCGCCGGCGGCGTTGCCGACCCACACCGCGACCGTATGGCGCGGCGAGAAACCGACGCACCAGTTGTCGCGCATGTCCTTGCTGGTGCCGGTCTTGGCGGCGCTCCAGTAGGGCGTCGCGAGCCACGATTCGAGGCCGAAGGTGCCGACGCGCGCGGCGCGGTCGGCGAGGATGTCGGCGACGATGAACACCGGCGCCGCCGGCGCGGCGCGATGCGGCGCGCCGTCGAAGACGCCGCGACAGCCGCCGCCGGCGCACGGCAGCGGCGCCCGGCTTTGCTCCCGAAGCACGCGCAGCGGCGTCCACGACCCGCCGTTGGCCAGCGTACGGTAGGCGTTGGCGAGCATCAGCAGCGACACGTCGGCCGACCCCAGCGCCAGGCTGAAGCCGTAGTAGTCGCCGTCCTCGGTCAGGCTGGCGAAGCCGAAAGCGTGCAAGCGATCGCGAAACGCATCCGCGCCGACGCGCACCAGCGTGCGCACCGCCGGGACGTTGAGCGAACCGCCCAGCGCCAGGCGCGCGCTGACCCAGCCGCGATACTCGGGCGAGTAATCCTGCGGCACGTAGAGCCCGTTGCTGGTGCTCAGCGCCAGCGACGAGTCGTCGATCAGCGACGCCGCCGTCAGATCGCGCCGCTCGAAAGCCAGCGCGTAGAGGAAGGGCTTGAGCGTCGACCCGGCCTGGCGCAGTGCGCTGACGCCGTCGACCTCGCGCGCGTCCGACAGGCTGCCGCTCGAACCGACCCAGGCGAGCACCTCGCCCGACGCGTTGTCGATCACCAGCAGCGCGCCGTCCTCGGCGTTCTGCCGCGCGATGGCGCGCAACTGGCCTTGCAGCGCAGCGCTGGCGAAACGCTGCAGATCGGCGTCGAGCGTACTGCGCCGCCGTTCACCGGCGCGCGTCAGCAGCTTCTGCGCGAGGTGCGCCGCGAGATTCGGCGAGCGCTCAGTGCCCAGCCAGCCGCCGACCGGGTCGCGCAGCCCGCCGGCGAGCGCCAGACGCGCCAGCGCGTCGAGCCCGGCGCAGTCGGCGGCCACGCCGCGCTGCAGCTGCGCCATCGCCTGCAGCACGCCGCAGGCGCGCGCCGCAACGGCGGGTGGCGCAGCGCCGGGCGCGCGCAGCAAGGCGGCGGCGAGCGCCGATTCGCGCTCGTCGAGCCCATCCGGCCACTTGCCGAACAGCCCGCGGCTCATCGCCGCGACGCCGACCAGCTCGCCGCGAAAGCCGGCGAGGTTTAGATACGCTTCGAGGATCTGATCCTTGCGCCAGCGCTGCTCGAGCCACAGCGCACCAGCCGCCTGCGAAAGCTTCTGCGCAACGCTGCGCCGGCCGTGGCGGGTCGCTTCGCCGCGCTCAAGCGAGTCGAACTCGTCGAGCAGACCGACGAGCTGCATGCTCAAGGTGCTCGCGCCGCGCGTCTTGGTCACCCACAGATTGCGCCAGGCGCTGGCCGCCGCGGCGCCCCAATCGACGCCGGAATGCGCGTAGAAGTTGCGGTCTTCCGAGGCCAGCAGCGCGCGCAACAGCGTCGGCGAAACATCCTCGATCGTCGTCCACGGCAAACGCCGCTGCGTCATCTCGATGCGCCGGCTGGAGAGCGGCCGGCCGTCGCGCGCCAGCAGCACCGCGTCCGACTCGACGTAGGCGGCGCGCAGCGCGGCGAACGACGGCAGCGCGAACGCCGGCCGGCAGAACCAGCAGGCGAGCACGAAGGATACGAGGCGAACGCAGCGCAGAGTCATTGGCCGATTATGCCTTGACCAAGCGTTGCCTGGCGATTGTCGCCGACCTCGCCGCGACGAAATGCGGCGCCGACGCCGCAGCCCTGCGCTTATTCGGGCCGGCAGCTAACAGGCAAGTCGCGGTCGTGAGCCGACTTAGGTCAATAGCAGAGAGTGGCCATTCAGAGGTCTGTAGCAGCCGAACCGTCTATCCTTCGGCGCTCGTCAAAGCGGGTAGCCTCAGAAGTCAGCCATCGCTAGCGTTGGCTCGAGGCAGATTTTATGACGGGTTCCGGGCGCCGACGACAGTAAAGCAGTTCTGCCAATACGCGCGCGAGTTCAGCGCGTTGCAATGGTTTGGACAGTACCCGCGTGACGCCAACGGCGACGGCCCGAGACGCCAGGAAAGCGCCGCCATAGCCACTGACCAGCAATACCGGCAAGTCCGGCGCGATTGGTCGTAGCGCTGCGGTAAGTTGGGTTCCACTGAGCCGGGGCATTACTTCGTCGGTGATGACCGCTGAAAACCGCTCAGGATCGTCTTTCAGCGCTGCCAACGCCGCGATAGGGTCGTGGTATCCGACGGGATCGTAACCCAAGCCCTTGAGCACCTCGTCGGCCAGGGCGACCAGAGCGGGATCATCGTCGACGACCATCACTCGCTGGCCAACGCCCATGGGAAGCTCATTTGACAGCGGTTCCGTTGCCCCAATCGGGTCGAAACATTCCGGAAAGTAAAGGGTGAACCGTGAGCCGAGCCCTGCGGTGCTCTGTACGTCGATGGCTCCGCCGAATTCGGTCACCACGCCGTGCACCACGGCGAGCCCCAATCCGGTACCCGATTGGGCGCCGCGGGTCGTAAAGAAGGGTTCGAACAAATGCTCCATAACCTCGTGCTTTATCCCCGCGCCTTGGTCGGACACCGACAGCGACAGATAATCCCCCTCCGTCAGTTGGCCGTGCGACAGCGCAAGTCGTCCAGCAACATGGAGGCGTTTGAGTTGAACGCTCAACGTGCCGCCGCCTTCGGACATCGCCTGCATCGCATTGGTGCATAGGTTCATGATCGCCTCAAAGGTCTGGGTCGGATCGCCACGCAAGCGCGCGGCGACAGCCTCGAGACGGCTCTCCAAAATCACGCCCGGGCGAAGCGATGCCGCCAACAAAGACAGTACCTCATCGACGATAGGTTCAAGTTCAAAGACGATCATGGCATGCCCGCCACCTCGACTGAACGCCAGGATGCGCTCGGCCAGAGACTTGCCGCGCAACGCGGCTTGCAGCAGCTTGTCCAGATGGCGTGCTTGATCGCTGCCCGGAGGCGCCGCGTCTTGTGCCATTTCGGCAAAGCCGAAGATCGCCGCAAGGACATTGTTAAAGTCGTGCGCCACCCCGCCGGCCAAGGTGCCCAAAGCCTCAAGTTTTCTGGAGCGCGAGCGCTGCGTCTGTAACGCGCGGCGCGCTTCGGCATGCAGCTTGTCGGCGCGTCTCACCTGGCGCGCCAATGCGGCAAGGATGACGAGGAGCAGCATGAGTCCTGCCACGGCGAGTTCGGCGGTCTCGCGCCAGACTTTCAAAACGGCCCCCATGTCACGCGTCAGAACAATTTTCAGACCGTAGCGCGGCAGGCTCTGCTGGCTGACCAGACGCTCGCCGCCATCACTGAATCTGCGAAACGCGATGTTCGTTAAGCTCCCTTGGTGCTCGCCAAATTTCGTCTCGCCGACCGCTGGTGCGTCGACGAGTGAGCCGGCCAGTCGCTCCCCATCGTTGCGAAAGACCGCCATTCGTGCATCCGCCCCGGGGGAGGCGGCGGTGAAGGCGCCAAGCAAGGTGGTGTCCGGAATACCCGCCAGCACCCAGCCATCGCCCTGGCCTGGGGTCGTGGAGAAATGCGCCGCCAGAACGACCAGCGCGGAGCGCGTATCGCCCATACCGAGATGCTGACTCAAAGCCGTCCCGTCGTCCGCCAGTTGATCAAGCGGCGGCAAAAACGACGATAGATCAGGCGGTCGCAGGGGAGCGGATGCCGATAACAGATGGCCACCGCGGTCGATCAGCCATAATATTCGCACCGTCGGCATCAACCTGACCCGCCTATACAGTGCGTTTTCGGCCTCGGTGCCGGTCAATGGCAAATGTTCGCCGCGCAGTTCAAGACGCAGCGCCGACAAGCCTTCTTCGACGCCATGCAAACTGCGATCGATTTCATCGCTCAAGGCCAGCGAAAGCAAGCCGATCTCGCGCGTCTGGCCGTCCAACGCTTCGCGCCGCTGATGCCAGAGTGCGCCGACCGTGAGCGCGGCAATGGCCAGCCACAGCGCAAAGGTGACCAGCCAAAGCCGAGGCACTGACAGGCGATCCCGCAGATTTATGATCATGTGTTATGTTAGCTTGTTGCAAGCAATCTCGGTGCGCGCTGAAAATTTCGCTGGCAGTACTTTCTTCATCCATACGAAAATGAATGCTGTTACCTCTCCGCACATTCTCCTGATTGACGACGATCCCGCTATTCGCGAGCTGGTCACCGAATATCTGGAGCACAACGATATGCGAGTCAGCGCCGGGGGGTCGGGGCGGGAGATGTTCGAACTGCTCGACAGGGAGCCGATTGACCTCGTGCTGCTGGACCTCAAATTGCCACGCGAGGATGGCTTGCAACTGGCGCGCATGCTACGCGAACGGGCCACCCTGCCGATTGTGCTGTTGACCGGGCGCAACGAAGAAGCAGACCGGGTCATGGGCCTGGAGCTCGGCGCCGACGATTACGTGACCAAACCCTTCAGCCCGCGCGAATTATTGGCTCGCGTGCGTGCCGTGCTGCGTCGTTACCAGGTTCAAAGCACCTTGCCAGAACGCGACAGCGCGCGGCGTGCATTCCGTTTTTCGGGATGGGAACTGAACCTTCGCACCCGGCGACTGATCTCGCCAGAAGGCGAAATCGTTGAACTATCCAACGGTGAATTCAGTCTCTTGAGCGCGTTCTGCCGGGCGCCCCAGCGCGTTCTTTCACGCGACCAACTCTTGTCGATGTCGCGCCTGCACGAGGCTGAGGTTTACGATCGGACAATCGACGTTCAGATCAGGCGGCTACGCCTGAAAATCGAGGTCGACCCGGCGCATCCGGCGCTGCTCATCACCGAGCGCGGAGCAGGCTATCGGCTAGCCAGCGAGGTTGAAACCTTGTTCTGAGATTCGAGTTCGGATTTCCCGCTGCAGCGGGAAGCGGCTCAATAAAGAACCGCTTCCCAAGCGGCGCGATCTTTCGCGTCTTTCCATGGCTTTCACCGATCATCACCAGCGATTGCAGCTCAGCTTTCCTTGCCGTTCATCAGCAGGCGATCGAGTCGAGCGACCTCGTTTCCTTTGATGACGATGGTGCTACCGTCCTTGGCTTGCAGGGTGGTGCCGGGCTTCGTACTGACTGCCCGGCCGTATTTGTTCTCCACCGCCATTTTTCCATCCTGGAAAACGTAGACCGTGGAGCCGTCCTGCAATTCGACTACCTGCTGCGCCGCGCTACGGGCGTCATTATCGTCGGCCACGGCGAAAGCGCTTACCGAAGTCAGAGCAACCAGAATCAACATCCTCTTCAGCATTTTGCTTCTCCTCGCTAATGTGCCACAAGGGTTAATAACAACGTCAGCGTATGCTTGACGACGACCCGCGCTAGCCTCTCATTGCTTATCGGGGCCGCAACTGAATGGTGCAGGAGCTTGATTTCCGACATGTTTCAAAATACGGGGTGGTTTGTGACAGATGACATACTCGTCACGCAAAAATCCTGAACGACCCGTCAGATCTCATTCAGCCGCCATTCGCGAGCCATGTGCATTTTCCAAAGATCAGCAATCATCGCTGTTTCGCGAAACAGCGGCATTGCGTAAAAATTGAACGCATGGAGAGGGTACAGGCTGGGCGCGCCGCCATCGCCGATGACGCGACGACAAACGCTTCCCCTGACGCCAAAACGCCCGCGCATGGGCGTTGCGAAGCCGAGAACCGGCGGAACGTAAGGCGTGTCAGGCCAAGCAGCCAGAGCAGCAGCACGACCGGCGCATGGAAGAGCAATTGCAGCGTCGAATAGCCGGCCAGATCGCGCACCTTGCCGGCGGCGCCGCCAACACGGTGCCCTTTCTCTGCTCGGCGAAGACCAGCGACGTCTTCGGCGCGATCCTGGCGATGGATGGCGAGCTCTCGCCGAAGGTCGTCCGAGCGCGCGAAACCGTGTCCACTACCCGGCATGGGGTTCCCGTGCAGGGCGCTCAGCCGCTGTTGCGCAGGCCGGCGGCGATGCCGTTGATCGACAGATGGATGCCGCGGCGCACGCGCTCGTCGCCCTCGCCGGCGCGATGGCGACGCAACAACTCGATCTGCAGGTGGTTGAGCGGGTCCATGTACGGGAAACGGTTGCGCATCGAGCGGCGCAGCAGCGGGTTGTCGGCGAGCAGTTCGTTCTGGCCCTCGATGGCCAGCAGGTAATGGCGCGTGCGTTCGAACTCGGCGCGGATGCGGCCGAAGATCGTCTCGCGCAAGACCGGGTCGCTGACCAGTTCGGCGTAGCGCGAGGCGATGGGCAGGTCGGCCTTGGCCATCACCATGTCCATGTTCGACAGCAGGCTGCGGAAGAACGGCCAGTTGCCGACCATCCGGCGCAGCGTCGAGAGGCCGTCGGGGTTGTCGTGCAGCCAGGCTTCGACGGCCGAGCCGAAGCCGTACCAGCCGGGCAGCATCAGGCGGCACTGCGCCCAGCTGAAGACCCAGGGAATCGCGCGCAGGTCCTCGATGCGCTCGGAGGCCTTGCGCGACGCCGGCCGACTACCGATATTGAGGCCGGCGATTTCGGCGATCGGCGTCGATTCGCGGAAATAGCGGTTGAAGCCGGGCGTCTCATAGACCAGCCCGCGATAGGCCTGGAAGGCCAGCTCGGAAAGGCTTTCGAGCACCGCGCGGTCGGCCGCCGGCTCGGTCTCCTGCTCAAGATCGAGCAAGGTGGCTTCGAGCGCTCCGGCGGCCAGGATTTCGAGGTTGCGGCGGCCGACTTCGGGGTTCGAATACTTCGATGAAATGACTTCGCCCTGCTCGGTGATTCGGATCTGCCCCGATACCGCGCCGGCCGGCTGCGCCAGGATCGCCAGATAGCTTGGGCCGCCGCCGCGGCCGACCGAGCCGCCGCGCCCGTGGAACAGGCGCAATCGCACGCCGGCGCCGGCGAAGACCCGCGCCAGTTCGACCTCGGCCTTGTAGAGCTCCCAGCCCGAGGTCAGGAAACCGCCGTCCTTGTTGCTGTCCGAATAGCCGAGCATGACTTCGTGCTCGTCGGCGCGCGCGGCGACGAGCGCGCGGTAGACCGGCAGGTCGAACAGGCGCTGCATGACGACCGGGCTGTGGCGCAGGTCGGCGATCGTCTCGAACAGCGGGATGATGTTGACGCCAAGCTGCGGCGCCTTGCCGCCTGCAGAGGCCGGGCGCAGCAGCCCGGCCTCCTTGAGCAGCAGCGCGACTTCGAGCAGGTCGGAGGCGCCGTCGGTCTTGGAGATGATGACGTTGGGCAGCGCCGCGTCGCCGTAGCGGCGGCGCAGTTCGCGCGCGGCGAAGAAGATCGCGAGTTCGTCCTGAGTTTCTTGCGAATAATCGAGATGCGGCGAGTAAAGCGGGCGCGGACAGGCGATCTCGTCGCTGAGCAGCGCGATGCGCGAATCCTCGCCCAGCGCCGCGTAGGCGGCACGAGTTTCGATTCGCCCGGCGCAGGCCAGCAGTTCGGCGACCGTTCGCTCGTGCACTTCGGAGTTCTGGCGCAGATCGACCGGCGCCAGATGGAAGCCGAAGATCTGCACGGCGCGCAACAGGCTGCGCAGCCGACCGCCGACGAGCAACGCAGCGCCGTTCGCGAGCAGCGAGTTGGCGAGGATTTCGAGGTCGGCGTACAGTTCGCCGGCGCTCGCGTAAGGCTGCGCTTCGCCCAGCGCATGGCGCAGCACCTCGTGCTGGTCGAGCGCGCGGGCGGTCGCCGCGAGGCGCGCGTAGATGCCGGTCAGCGCGCGCCGGTAGGGCTCGTCGGCGCGATGCGGCGAATGGTCGGGCGAGCGCTCGGCGAGCGCTGCGAGCTCGGGCGAGATAGCGAGCAACAGCTGCGAGAGCGGCAGCTCGGCGCCGAGCGCATGCACCTCGCCGAGGTAGAACTCGAACACCGCAGTCGATTGCAAGCGCAGCGTCGTCGTGAGGATCTGCGCGGTGACGAAGGGGTTGCCGTCGCGGTCGCCGCCGATCCAGCTGCCGACGCGGAAGAACGGCGGCAGTTGCCAGTCCTCACCCGGGAAGCGCTTGACCAGCAGGTCCTGCAACTGGCCGTAGAGGCGCGGCAGCTCGGCGAAGAAGGTGTCGTCGTAATAGCTGATGCCGTTCTTGATCTCGTCGACCACCGCCAGCCGGGTCGGCCGCAGCATGCGCGTGCGCCACAGCGTGAGCACCGCGCGGCGCAGCGCGAGCTCGCTCTGCGCGGTCTCGTCGGGCGTCAGCTGCAGGCGGTCGCGCCGGTCGAGCAGGCTGGCGATCTCGTGCTGACATTGCAGGATGCACTTGCGCGAGACCTCGGTCGGATGCGCGGTGAGCACCGGCGAGACCAGCGCCACGTCAAAGAATTCGCGAATCTTGTCGACCGCGACGCCGGCCTCGACGACGCGGTCGAGCGCGTGCGCCAGGCTGCCGGCGCGCGGCGCCGAGCCCGACCGGTCGTGCGCGCGACGGCGGCGGATGTGATGCTGATCCTCGGCGATATTGGCCAGGTGCAGGAAATAGCTGAAGGCGCGAACGACCGATATCATCGAATCACGCGGCAGATTGTTGAGGATCGCCTCGAGTTCGGCGCGCATCGCCGGATCGAGCTGGCCATCGGCGCCTTGCTCGAGTTGTACCGAGTCCTGGCGGATGCGCTCGACGATGGCAAAGACTTCCTGCCCTTCCTGTTCGCGAACGGTGTCGCCGAGCAGGCGGCCAAGCAGACGCGTGTCGTCGCGCAGCGGGAGATCTTTGTCGGTCGTGTGCATGGTCTATTTCAATCGAAGGTTTGAAGAACACTGCCGAATACCGTCAGCGCCGCCCAGTCTGACCGCACCGGAGCGCTTGAGTTGCACGGCGCGCAGCACAGACGTGCAAACGCCCGCGCATGGCGGGCGTTGCGAAGCCGAGAGCTGGAGCCTAGCCTCCAGCCCGGACGGCGCTAGCCGAGAACCGGCGGAACGTAAGGCAGGGTCAGGCCAAGCAGCCAGAGCAGCAGCAGCACGACCGGCGCATG
>JAGTRW010000039.1 GCA_018262095.1 Pseudomonadota bacterium | reverse complement strand
CCGACGAGATGCCGACCAGCAGGCCTTCCTCGCGCGCGGCGCGGCGCGCGTAGGCGAAGGCGTCGTCGGCCTTGACGCGGATCACCTCGTCGTAGATTTCGGTGTTGAGCACCTTGGGAACGAAACCGGCGCCGATTCCCTGGATCGGATGCGGTCCCTTGGCGCCGCCCGAAAGCACCGGCGAGGCGTCGGGCTCGACGGCGATGGCCTTGAACGACGGCTTGCGCGATTTGATCACTTCGGCGACGCCGGTGATCGTTCCGCCGGTGCCGACGCCCGAGATCAGGATGTCGACCTTGCCTTCGGTATCGCGCCAGATTTCCTCGGCGGTCGTTCGGCGGTGGATTTCCGGGTTGGCCGGGTTGTTGAACTGCTGCAGCAGCAGGTAGCGCGGATCGGACGCGGCGAGCTCCTCGGCCTTCTTGATCGCGCCGCCCATGCCGTCGGGTCCCGGGGTCAGGATCAGCTCGGCGCCGTAGCCGCGCAGCAAGGCACGGCGCTCTTTACTCATGGTTTCCGGCATGGTCAGCACGATCTTGTAGCCGCGCGCTGCGGCGACCATCGCCAGCGCGATTCCGGTGTTGCCGCTGGTCGGTTCGACCAGGATCGTGTCGGGCTTGATCTGTCCGGCGGCTTCGGCGGCGGCGATCATCGCCTCGCCGATGCGGTCCTTGACGCTGTGCGCCGGGTTGAAGTATTCGAGCTTGGCGGCGATCGTCGCAACCCCGCCGTCGTTGATGCGGTTGATGCGCACCAGCGGGGTGTTGCCGATGAGGTCGGTGACGCTATTGGCGATGCTCATGGTGATTCTCCTGTGAGGTTCGGGTGCGAAGGGTGGGCGCTCGGAAAAAATAATCGCGCTAGCCATTCAATCTATCAGCCGAATCTGCGGCGACCAAGGACTTATTTTTCATATCGATAGCAGCGCAGCGAATAAGTTTCGCGGGAAATCGTTGACCCGCCATTCCTTGTAAAAAAACAAGCCACGCAAGAAAAGTTCGTTCCGATGCGCGGTCGATTCGCTTACCATAGATGCCTTGCCTGCTGACGCCTACCGCGCAACCCTGATCAAGGCCCTGTCATGCCGCTGTCCGAATTTGTCCGCTACCTCAACGCCCAGAAAGCGCCGACCGGCTCCGGGGGGCGCTCGACCACGCCTTTCGTTGCCGAAAACGGCCAAGTGTACGTGCACTTTGCCAAGTTGCGCCTCGAGTCCTTCTATTCGCCGATCGTCGCCATCGCCGATGGCGAACTGCATGGCCACGCCGCCGGCCTCAACGCTTTCGGGATCGCCAATCGTCAGTTGCTCGAACCCGACGCCGTGTTCGTGTTGCCGAGCGACGACGCTGAGTTCTCCTATCTTGACCGGCTGGTGCGCACGCTGCACGCGCTCAATTATCTGATCTATGCGCAGCGCCGTTCGCGCGGCAGCCTGTTGCTGCGCGTTCATCCGCGCCACGTCGCGAGCGTCAGTGCCGACCACGGTCTGGCTTTCGAGGAAGTGTTGCGCACCTGTGGGCTGATGCCGGCGCAGATCACGCTGGAGATCGAGATCGACGGCGTCGATGACCAAGCCCAACTGGTCGGCGCGGTCGCCAATTACAAGTCACGCGGTTACGGTATTGCGGTCGGCCGCTTCGGTCGGCGCGAAGTCAACTTCGCGCTGCTGCAGGAAATCGCTCCGGCAATCGTCAAGCTCGATCCGCTGCTACTGGCTGCGACGCCTCAGCCGCAACGTCTGGTCGACCGGCTGCACGAGCTTGGCGCGCAGGTGATGATCGAGGGCGCCGATACGGCGGCGCGGCGCGAAAGGGCGCAGGTCCTCGGCGTCGACCTGTTGCAGGTGAGCAACCCGCTGCGCGACTGAGCCCTGCTGAATCACGCCCACTCTGCGCTGGCCTAGTCGTTGGCCGGACTGTTGCAGCAGCGCACCCCGCGTGGTGCATGCGCACCTGTTTTGTGCCTCCCGGTGCTCACCAGCCAACTGCTTGCCGCCTCGGCAAGATAGGGGGCTACGGCGCCCAGCGTCAGCAGTAGAAAGAGTTCGTTGCATTCCATGATGGTCTCCGATGATCAGTGTTCGCCCGTATTGACAGCAAGATGAGTGCCAGCGTTCAGTCAGAGCCTTGCCGATGATCTGCTATCCTTGTCGGCAGGGTTGCTCCTCGGCGATGGGCAACAGTTCTTTGGCTTTCTTAACACTTATGGAAAAAGCATGACCGACCATTCTCTCAGCGCGCCTCGCCATGGTTTTGCCACCCGCGTCATCCATGCCGGGCAGTCGCCCGACCCGAGCACCGGTGCTGTCGCTGTGCCGATCTACGCCAATTCGACCTACGTCCACTCGAGTCCAGGTGTGCACCAGGGGCTCGACTATGGGCGTTCGCACAATCCGACGCGCTGGGCGCTCGAGCGCTGCGTCGCCGACCTCGAAAGCGGGTCACAGGCGTTCGCCTTCGCTTCCGGCATGGCGGCGATCGCCAGCGTGCTCGAACTGCTCGACTCCGGCGCCCATGTGATTGCCGGCGACGACCTCTACGGCGGCACCTACCGCCTGATGGACAAGGTTCGCCAGCGCAGCGCCGGTCTCTCGTTCAGCTACGTCGACCTCGCCGATCCCGTGGCGCTGGCCGCCGCGCTGCGCCCGGAAACGCGAATGATCGTCGTCGAGACGCCGACCAATCCGCTGCTCAAGCTCGCCGACCTCGAAGCGCTGGCTGCCTTCTGCCGTCAGCACCAACTCATTGCGGTCGCCGACAACACCTTCGCGACGCCGTGGATCCAGCGCCCACTCGAGTCAGGCTTCGACGTCGTGATCCACTCGACGACCAAGTACCTCAACGGCCACTCCGACGTCATCGGCGGCGTCGCGGTCGTCAGCAGCGAGCCGCGCAACGCCGCGCTCGCCGAGAAACTGGCTTTCCTGCATAACGCGATCGGCAGCATCGCCGGCCCATTCGACAGCTATCTCGTGCTGCGCGGAATCAAGACGCTTGACCTGCGCATGCAGCGGCACTGCGCCAGCGCGCTCGAACTTGCCGGCTGGCTCGAAGCGCACGCCAAGATCCGCCGCGTGAGCTACCCTGGCCTACCTTCGCATCCGCAGCACGAACTGGCCCAGCGCCAGATGAACGGCCGTTTTGGCGGAATGATCTCGTTCGAGCTCGAAAGCGATCTGGCCGGTACCGTGCGCTTCCTCGAAGCCTGTCAGTTGATCACGCTGGGCGAGAGCCTGGGCGGCGTCGAAAGCCTGATCGAGCATCCGGCGATCATGACCCATGCCAGCGTTCCTCCTGAAGTACGTCAAAAGATTGGCATCAGCGATTCGCTGGTTCGCCTGTCGGTCGGCGTCGAAGACGTCGTCGACCTGCGCTGCGATCTCGAAAACGCGCTCGCGCAGATCTGACCGGTCGCCAGTGGTTTCAGAACGCGGCCAGGGAGCCCGATAATGCGCACAACCACCTGCTGGAGTTGACGCTATGTGCGAGTTGCTGGGGATGAACTGCAACGTGCCGACCGACATCTGCTTTTCCTTCACCGGATTCCAGGCGCGCGGCGGGAATACCGACGTGCATCGCGACGGCTGGGGAATCGCTTTTTTCGAGGGGCGCGGGGTGCGCGTCTTTCTCGACCCGCAACCGTCGTGCGAATCGCCGGTCGCCGAACTGGTTCGCCACTATCCGATCCGTTCGCTCAACGTCATCGCGCACATCCGCAAGGCGACGCAGGGTCCGGTCGGTCTCGAGAATACCCATCCGTTCATGCGCGAACTGTGGGGACGCTACTGGATCTTCGCGCACAACGGCAACCTCAAGGATTATTCGCCGACGCTCGACGGCAGTTTCCTGCCGGTCGGCCAGACCGACAGCGAGCGGGTCTTCTGCGCGCTGCTGCAGGCACTGCGCCAGCGCTTTCCCGACGGCGCGCCCGAACGCAGTGCGCTGCGCGATGCGCTGGAGGACTTCGCGGCGCAGGTGCGGCCGCACGGCCCGCTCAATTTCCTGCTGTCGAACGGCGACTGCCTGTTCGCGCACCGCTCGACCGAGTTGCACTACATCGTTCGTCAGGCGCCGTTCGCCGTCGCCCACCTCAAGGATCAGGACGTCGCGGTCGATTTCAACGAGGTGACCTCGCCCGACGACCGCGTCGTGCTGGTCGCCACCTTGCCGCTCACCGACAACGAAACATGGACGCCGTTGCCGGTCGGTCGCGTCGCGTTGTTCGCCGACGGCGCGTATCACCCGCGCTGAGCGCTGGACTGAGCTTTGGCCCCAGGTTTCGTTGACTGCATGCGGACGAGTACGAGGCCGTTGACGACAACTTCGTTCAGTTTCTGTCTTCGCGATGGCGCGGCAATTCGACGAGCACTTCGAGTCCGTCGCCGGCGCGGTTGTGAAGATGAATCTCTCCGCCGTGCGCGCGAACGATGTTGCGGGCAATGCTCAGGCCCAGGCCACTGCCGCCGGTATCGCGATTGCGCGACATTTCGGCGCGGAAAAAGGGATCGAAAACTTTTTCGATCAGCGCATCGCTCAATCCCGGACCGTTGTCGAGCACGCGGATCAACAGGCGTTCGGTCGAGTCCTCGATCTGGATTTCGGCCTCGGAGCCGAACTTGAGCGCGTTCTCGATCAGGTTCTGCATCGCCCGCGTCAGCGCGCGCAGTGCGCCGCGGTAGGGGGCGAGTGCCTGGCCTTTGATGCGGCAGGTCGCCCCGGCGTCCTGGGCGTCGTCGACCATGCCTTCGAGCCAGTGATTGACTTCGATGAGGCTGGACGATTCGCACAGATGCGCGCTGCGCGCGTAGTCGAGTCCTTCGCTGACCAGACTTGCCATGTATTCGACTTCGCTGACGATGCGTTCGCGCTGGGCGCTGTTCTCTACCGCTTCGGCGCGCAGGCGCAGGCGGGTCAGCGGGGTCTTCAAATCGTGGGCGATGGCGGCCAGAATCTGCGTGCGTTCTTCGATATGCTGAACGATCCGCTCGCGCATGGCATTGACCGCCTGTGCGGCCTTTTTCAGTTCCTCGGGGCCGGTCTCGGGGAGCGGCGGTGCATTGAGGTTGCGCCCGAACTGCTCGATGGTGCCCAGCATGCGGTCGATCTGCCGCGTCGACAAATGGACCGCCCACCACACGAAGGGGCTGACGGCCAGCAAGACCACGCCCAGATAGAGCAGCAGCGAGCCTTCCGACGGCATGCTGAAGGGGTCGAACAGGTGCAGTACCAGCGCTTCGTTGTCATCGATCGCCAACACCGCCTGGATCGATTTGTCGCGAACCGACGACGGCACATCGTTCGGTAGTCGAAACGAAAGCTTGGCCTCGGGCGGCAGGTCAGCCTTGAGGATCGCCGTCAAGGTCGCGAGGCTCGGGTCGACGGTTTGAAAGTCATCGCGCTGAGCCTTGGCCGGCTCCAGCGAGAAGCGGTAGTGAAAGCCCTGGTTGAGGCGGGCCAGCCAGGCGAGGCGCTGTTCGTGCGGCAGCGAACGCATGAAGTCGTAGGCGAACGACAGATCGGCGCCGAGGAAACGCGTCATCTGCTCCTTGATCTCCTGGCCGCGGAAATTCATGAAGGCGATGAAGCTGATGACCTGAATGGCGCCCAGCCCGACGGTGAGGATGGCGAACAGGCGCGCCGAGAGCGAACGGAACATGATTAGCCCTCGTAGTTGACCGGTTGGGCGAAGACGTAACCTTCATTGCGCACCGTGCGAATGTAACGCGGATCGCGTGCGTGATCACCCAAGCGCCGGCGCAGGCGGCTGACGCGCAGGTCGATCGATCGATCCTCGATCTCGAACTCCCGGTGCGCGAGCTGCGTGAGCAACTGGTCGCGGCTCAGGATGTGTTGTGGATGATCGAGAAACAGGCGCAGCAGGCTGTATTCGGCGCCGCCCAGCGGCGTCACCACGCCATTCGAGTGGATCAGGTTGCGCTGCAGCAGGTCGAGCCGCCAGTCGCCGAAATTCACCATGCGGCACGTCGGTTCGCTCGCTGCCGACGGCGGCAGCATGCGCACGCGGCGCAGCACGGCGCGGATACGCGCGACCAGTTCGCGCGGCACAAAAGGCTTGGTGAGGTAATCGTCAGCACCGAGTTCGAGCCCGATGATGCGGTCGACATCGTCCGAGCGCGCGGTCAGCATCAAGACCGGAATCGGCGGGCGGATGTCGCTGCGCAGCCGGCGGAAGATCGACAAGCCATCCTCGCCGGGCAGCATCAGGTCGAGAACGATCAGATCGACCGGCGATTTGGCCGCCAGCACGGTGTTCATTTGCCTGCCATCGGCGGCCGTCGAGACGCGAAAACTGTTCTGCTGGAGATAGTCGCCGACCAGTTCGCGAATCCCCCGGTCATCGTCGACCACCAGTATGTGGGCCAGCCGTTGTTCATCCATAGCCGCGATTTAACGTCTTCCCGGGTTGTTTTTCCAGCCTTATCTTCTTTTGCTTTGTATCCGAATGTGTCATTCGCGGATTCGACATACGCCGATACAAGCTGCGCGCCGATCGACATATTGGCGATACATCGCGTTGCTTAAATAGCCTTGACAGGCTTCAGTGAGCAGTTGCTTTGAGCAAGCGAACGGTGGCGGTAGCGGCCGACTTTTTTTTCGGGAGGGTAACGATGTATTTTTTCAACAAGCTGCTAAAGGGCGTCGAATGGTTTCTGGTCGCGCTGCTGCTGATGATGGTGACGCTGGTTTTCGCCAATGTACTGCTGCGCTACGTCTTCAACTACGGCATCGTTTTTTCGGAAGAAGTGTCGCGTTTCATGTTCATGTGGATCACGCTGATCGGTGCGCTGGTGGTCATGAAGGATAACGGCCACCTCGGCATGAGCAGCGTCGTCGCCTTGCTCGGCGAGCGGGGGCAACGCGTTTGCCGCTTCATCGCCGATCTGCTGACGCTCGGCTGCTGCGTGATGCTGGTCAAGGGCTCCTGGCAGCATGTGCAGTTGGGTATGGAAGACATGGCGCCGGTGACCGGTATCCCGCTCGGGATCATTCAGTCGTCGCTGCTCATTGCCAGCGTCGGGATCGCGTTGTTCATGGCGCATTCGTTGTGGCGGCAAGTGAGCGGTCGCATGCCGCGCGAAGAACTGGTTCCGCACGGCGAAGAGTAAATGAGAACAAGGAGAACAGAACAATGACCGTTGCCACCTTTCTGATCGCGTTGCTCGGCGCGATGGCGCTGGGCGCGCCGATTGCCTTCTCGCTGCTGATCTGCGCCGTCGCGATGATGGTCCAGATGAATATGTTCGACGCCGGAATCCTGGCGCAGAACCTGATGGAAGGCGCCAACAACTATCCGCTGATGGCGGTTCCCTTCTTCATGCTGACCGGCGAACTGATGAACGCCGGCGGCCTGTCGCAGCGCATCGTCGACGTCGCCGACGCGCTGGTCGGCCACGTTCGCGGCGGGCTGGGCTATGTCGGGGTGATCGCCTGCGTGATCGTCGGCAGCATCTCAGGTTCAGCCGTCGCCGACACGGCCGCGGTCGCGGCGCTGTTGATCCCGATGATGCGCAACGCCAAATATAACGTCCCGACTTCGGCGGGGTTGATCGCCGCCTCGGGCTGCATCGCGCCGGTGATCCCGCCGGGGATTCCGCTGGTCATCCTCGGGGTGACGACCGGCCTGTCGATCACCAAGCTGTTTCTCGCCGGGATTTTTCCCGGTCTGATGATGGCCGTGGTGCTCGCCGTGACCTGGTGGATCGTCGCGCGCAAGGAGTTTCGTGACGCTCCGAAGCAGCACTTCGATCTTGCGCGCCTGCTCAAGGCGCTGCGCGACGGCGTCTGGGCGCTGGTGCTGCCGTTCGTGATCATCGGCGGCATGAAGGCCGGCGTGTTCACCCCGACCGAAGCGGCTTCGGTCGCCGTCTACTACTCGTTCATCGCCGGCGCTTTCATCTACCGCGAACTCGATTTGCGCAAGCTGCCGTTTTTGGCGCTGGCGGCGCTCAAGACGTCGAGCTGCATCATGTTCCTGGTCGCTTGTGCGATGGTCTCGGCGTGGCTGATCACCGTCGCCGACATCCCGTCGCAGGTCGTCGCGATGCTCGCGCCGTTCATGGGCAGTCCGATTCTGCTGATGTTCGTGATCATGCTGATCGTGATCGTCGTCGGCACGGCGCTCGACATCACGCCGACGATTCTGATCCTCGGTCCGATTCTGGTGCCGGTGGTCAAGCAGGCCGGAATCGACCCGATCTACTTCGGCGTGCTGTTCATCATGAACAACGCCATCGGCTTGCTGACGCCGCCGGTCGGCACCGTGCTCAACGTCGTCGCCGGCGTCTCGAAGGAAAAGCTCGACAACGTCGTCAAGGGCGTCTGGCCATTTTTGCTCGCGGAAACGCTGCTGATGTTCGTTCTGGTGCTCTTCCCGGCGCTGGTTCTGGTGCCGATGAAGTGGCTGTCGTAGCGATGTGCAGCAAGCTTGCGGGCGGCGCGAGCGGCCCCAACCGATTTCACGCAAGCCTTAAGCTTGGGTGATTTAGCCCGGATCGGCGAGTGCGTCCAAGCGAATCGTCGATATCCTGAAGTTCGAAGGACAACTGGAGATTACTATGAAAATCAGATCCCTAAGCATTTTCTCGCTGCTCATTGCCGGCGCTTTCCTGGCGCCGCTGTCGCCCGCTACGGCACAGGAGATCCAGGAGCGGACAATCCGCTTCGGTCACCTCAACAACCCGGACCACCCGGTCAGCGCCGGCGTCAAGAAATTCGGCGAAATCATCGCGGCCAAGAGCGGCGGCAAGATGCAGGTCAAGGAATACCCGTCGAACATGCTCGGCACCGAGCAGCAGCAGACGCAGGCGCTGCGCGCCGGAACGCAGGAGATGCAATCGCCGGCGACGACCTCGATCGTCGGGCTGGTCAAGGATCTCGGAGTGATCGACTTCCCGTTTGCCGTGAGCACCTATCCGCAAGGCTTTGCGCTGGTCGATGGCCCGCTCGGCAATGCCTTGCTCGAGAAACTGCCGGCCAAGGGGCTGGTCGGCCTGGCCTTCTGGGACCTGGGCTTCCGCAACACCACCAACAGCAAGCATGCTATCGCCAAGCTCGAGGATTTCAGCGGCCTGAAGTTGCGCGTCATTCCCAACCCGGTCTTTCTTGAAACCTTCCAGGCCTTGAAAGCGGTTCCGCTGCCGCTGAGCTTCAGCGAGCTTTATACCGCGCTCGAAACGAAAGCCGTCGATGGTCAGGAAAATCCGTTCGCCGTCATCCGCTCGAACAAGTTCTTCGAAGTCCAGAAATACGTCAGCGCAACCAACCACGTTTACGCCGCCAACATCATCCTGATCAGCAAAGTGTTCTGGGACAAACTGTCCAAGACCGAGCAGAAGATCCTGCGCGAAGCCGCGCTCGAAGCTCGCGATTACCAGCGCAAGGTCAGCGTCGATGCGGCGCAGCAGGCGGTCGCCGAGCTCAAGGCGGCGGGAATGCAGTACAACGACGTTTCGCCGGCCGAGATCGAGCGCATGCGCGCGGCGGTCAAACCGACCATCGACAAGTTCATGGCCAGCTACGAACCAGCAATTCAGAAGCTTTACGCGTCGGAAATCGCCCGCGTGCTCAAGATCAAATAACTGCGTTTCCCCGCCGGGATCGTCTCGGCGGGGCGGATTTGACTGTTTTTCATCTCTTTTGCTTGTTTTGGGTGCGCTGACGACCCGAATCCGATAACCTTGCGGTCTTTGCCTATCGCCACTTTTTCGGAGAACGCCATGTCGGTGATCGAAGTACGCCATCCGCTCGTCAAGCACAAAATCGGCCTGCTTCGCGAGGTCGATATCAGTACCAAGAAATTCCGCGAACTGACCGCCGAACTCGCTCGCCTGCTGACCTACGAGGCGTGCCGCGATTTCGAACTCGAGCGTTGCGTGATCCAGGGCTGGGCCGGTCCGGTCGAAATCGACCAGATCAAGGGCAAGAAGGTTTCCGTGGTGCCGATCCTGCGCGCCGGCCTGGGAATGCTCGACGGTGTGCTCGACCTGATTCCGAGCGCCAAGGTCAGCGTCGTCGGGATGGCGCGCAACCACGAGACGCTGATGCCCGAACCCTATTTCGAGCGCTTCGTCGGCCAGCTCGACGAACGCATGGCGCTGATCATCGATCCGATGCTGGCCACCGGCGGCTCGCTGATCGCCACCATCGACATGCTGAAGCGCAACGGCTGCAAACAGGTGCGCGCGCTGGTGATGGTCGCCGCGCCGGAAGGGATCAAGGCGGTCGAGGCGGCGCATCCCGACGTCGATATCTATACCGCGGCGATCGACAGCCACTTGAACGAGATCGGCTATATCATTCCGGGCCTGGGCGACGCCGGCGACAAGATTTTCGGAACCAAATAGGACTCCCATGAGCACTGTAAGCAAAGACCCCGTCTGGCGCACCGCGCTCTCAGGCGCGCAGATTCTTTTCGTCGCCTTCGGCGCGACCGTGCTGGTGCCGCTGCTGACCGGGCTCAACCCCAGCCTGGCGCTGCTCGGCGCCGGCATCGGCACGCTCGTCTTCCAGCTGTGCACCAAGCGCCAGGTGCCGATCTACCTGGGGTCGAGCTTCGCCTTCATCGCGCCGGTGATCTATTCGGTGCAGACCTGGGGAATGCCGGCGACGATGGGCGCGTTGGCCTGCGCGAGCTTCTTCTATTACGTCGCCGCCGGCCTCGTCAAATGGCGCGGCGTCGGCTTCATTCATCGTCTGCTGCCGGCGGTGGTGATCGGCCCGGTGGTGATGGTGATCGGCTTGGGCCTCGCGCAGGTCGCGGTGAGCATGGCCACCGGCAAGGCCGGCGCTGCGCAGGTCGTTCCCTACGGCACGGCGCTGGCGGTGGCGGCGGTTTCCTTGCTGGCGACGATGCTCACGGCGATTCGCGCCAAGGGCCTGCTGAAACTGGTGCCGATCCTGGTCGGTGTGCTGGTCGGCTACGTCGTCTCGCTGTTTCTCGGAATCGTCGATTTCTCGAAGGTGACGCAGGCGGCGTGGCTCGCGGTTCCCGACTTCGGCCGCCCGGAATTCAATCTCGCGGCGATCCTCTTCATGATTCCGGTGGCGATCGCGCCGATCGTCGAACACGTCGGCGGCATCCTGGCGATCGGCTCGGTGACCGGCAAGGACTTCACCGAGTCGCCCGGATTGCACCGCACGCTGCTCGGCGACGGGCTGGCGGTCAATATCGTCGGCCTGTTCGGCGGCCCGCCGGTGACCACCTACGGCGAAGTGACCGGCGCGCTGATGCTGACGCGCAACTTCAACCCGGTGGTGATGACCTGGGCGGCGTGCTTCGCGATCCTGATGGCCTTCGTCGGCAAGTTCGGCGCGCTGCTGCAGACGATTCCGATGCCGGTGATGGGCGGCATCATGATGCTGCTCTTCGGCTCGATCGCCGGAATCGGCCTCAAGACGATCATGGACGGCCGCGTCGACCTTTCGAGCGCGCGCAACCTGTGCATCGTCTCGGTGACGCTGGTGACCGGAATCGGCGGCCTCGGCGTGACCATCGGCAGCTTCTCGCTGCAGGGAATCAGCCTGTGCGGCGTTCTCGCCGTGCTGCTCAACCTGCTGCTGCCGCAACCGGCGGCGAGCAAGTAGATTCAGAAAGCTAACCACAACGGGCACGGCGAACACGGCGAGAAGCAGAATTTGAAATGGTTCGCTAGATCGGACGATTTTTGCTTGCACTTTCCTCTCGTTTTTCGCCGTGCCCGCAGTGTTCGCCGTGGTTAAGCTTGCTTTTAGTTTAAACGTTATCAAGGAGCTGCCATGAACAAGAAATCATCACTGCTGATCGCCGCGCTGCTCGCTGGCGTTCTATTGACCGCTTGCGGCAAGAAGGAAGAAGCGCCGGCCGCTGCGCCGGTACCGGCTGCGGCGCCGGTCGCGGCGATCGTCGTCGGGCTCGACGACAACTTCCCGCCGATGGGTTTCCGCGACGAGAAGAACGAACTCGTCGGTTTCGACATCGACCTCGCCAAGGAAGCCGGCAAGCGCCTGGGCGCCGAAGTGACGTTCAAGCCGATCGACTGGAACGCCAAGGAAGCCGAGCTCAACGGCAAGCGCGTCGACGTGCTGTGGAACGGCCTGACCATCACCGAAGAGCGCAAGGCCAACATCCTGTTCACCACGCCGTATCTCGAAAATCACCAGATCATCGTGGTGCTCGAGAAGTCGCCGATCGCGACCAAGGCCGAGCTCAAGGGCAAGGTGATCGGCGTCCAGGACGGCAGCAGCGCGATCGAGGCGATCGGCAAGGACGAGGCGACCGCCAAGTCGTTCAAGGAGCTCAAGAAATTTTCCGACAACGTCACCGCCTTGATGGACCTGTCGACCGGGCGTCTCGACGCGCTGGTCGTCGACGAGGTGGTCGGCCGCTACTACACCGCCAAGAAGCCCGGCGAGTACCGTGTGCTCGACGAGAATTTCGGCACCGAGGACTACGGCGTCGGCACGCGCAAGGACGATGCCGAACTGATGGCCAAGCTGCAGAAGGCGCTCGACGAAATGAAGGCGGACGGCTCGGCGGCGGCGATTTCGACCAAGTGGTTCGGCAAGGACATCGTCAAGAAGTAAAGCTCATTCGACAGCAGGTGGTCGGCGACATGGTACGGCCCGTCATTCCGGGTTCCGCTTCGCGGCCCCGGAATGACGATTCCTTTACCGCTTTGGCGACGGACGACCCTATTTTTGAACGTGAGAAAAGTGTTTTGTTTTTGAAAACCAACGCATGAATTACGTGTTCGACATCCTCGGTCCGCTGCTCGCCGGTACGGCGGTGACTTTGCAGGTCTTCCTGATCACGCTGGTGCTGGCGGCGCCGCTCGGCCTGTGTCTGGCGCTGCTGCGCATCTCGCGCTTTCGTCTCGTCAGCAGCCTGGTCAACGGCTACATCTGGCTGATGCGCGGCACACCGCTGATGCTGCAGATGCTGTTCATCTACTTCGCGCTGCCCTTCGTTCCGGTGATCGGCGTTCGTCTTCCCGATTTTCCGTCGGCGATCGTCGCTTTCGTTCTCAACTACGGCGCCTATTTCGCCGAGATCTTCCGCGCCGGAATCCAGTCGATCGACCGCGGCCAGTACGAGGGCGCGCGCGTGCTCGGCATGACCTATCCGCAGACGATGCGGCGCATTGTGCTGCCGCAGGTCGTCAAGCGCATCCTGCCGCCGCTCTCCAACGAGACCATCACGCTGGTCAAGGACACTTCGCTGATCTACGTGCTGGCGATGAACGACCTCTTGCGCGCGGCGCGCGGAATCGTCCAGCGCGATTTTACGACCACGCCCTTCGTCGTCGCCGCAGCCTTTTATCTCTTGATGACGCTGGTGCTGACGCTGGGTTTTGCGCACCTGGAAAAGAAATATGCGGTCTACGATGAGTGAGTCGATGAATACGATGATCAGCGCGCAGGACGTGCACAAGCGTTTCGGCGCGCTCGAGGTGCTCAAGGGCGTCTCGCTCGACGTCGCCAAGGGCGAGGTGATCGCCGTGATCGGCCCGTCGGGTTCGGGCAAGAGCACTTTCCTGCGTTGTCTGAACCACCTCGAAACGATCGATCGTGGCCGCGTCGAGATCGAAGGCGACGCGCTGGTATCGACCGACGAGAGCGGCATCGCACGTTATGTCGCCGAGCCCGAGATCCGCCGCATCTGCAGCCGCATGGGGATGGTCTTCCAGCACTTCAACCTGTTTCCGCACCTCACCGTTCTCGACAACATCGTCGAGGCGCCGATCACCGTCAAGGGAATGGCGCGCGACGAGATCCTGCCCAAGGCCGAGCGTCTGCTCGCCAAGGTCGGCCTGCTCGACAAGCGCAACGTCTATCCGTCGCGCCTTTCGGGCGGGCAGAAGCAGCGCGTCGCGATCGCCCGCGCGCTGGCGATGGAGCCTGACATCATGCTCTTCGACGAACCGACTTCGGCGCTCGACCCGGAGCTCACCGGCGAGGTGCTGCGCACCATCCGCGAACTTGCCGAAGAGCGCATGACGATGCTGGTGGTGACGCACGAGATGGCTTTCGCGCGCGAAGTCGCGAGCCGCGCGGTGTTCATGGACGGCGGCGAAATCGTCGAAGCGCGTCCGGCCAGGGAGCTGTTCGCTTCGCCCGAGCATCCGCGCACCCGGGCGTTTCTGGAAAACATGCTTTAATGCGGCAATGCGTTTTTTCCGGCACTTGATGAAGACTATCCCTCCGCTCAACCCCCCCAGCCCCCCTTATCAGGGGGGAGCACGCCATCAGCGAGCGACAAGCCGCTCCTCCCCTGACAAGGGGAGGCTGGGAGGGGTTGCTTTTGCTCCGTCCTCGGCTTTGTCGTCGGGCTGTTACCGCCCATGACGATTCCGCTTTCCGACGTTTTCGCTCCCGGCGGACTGCTCGCCGCGAGCATTCCGGGCTACCGCGCGCGCGCGCAGCAGGTCGAGATGGCGCAGCGCATCGGCGAAGCGATCGCTCAGAACAAGGTGCTCGTCGCCGAAGCCGGAACCGGCACCGGCAAGACTTTCGCCTACCTCGTTCCGGCGCTGCTCTCGGGCGGCAAGGTGATCGTCTCGACCGGAACCAAGAACCTGCAGGACCAGCTCTTCGCGCGCGACATCCCGACGGTTCGCCAGGCGCTCGGTTCGCCGGTCAAGGTCGCGCTGCTCAAGGGGCGCGCCAACTACATCTGCCATTACCATCTCGAAAACTCGCTGGCCGACGGGCGTTTCGTCGCGCGCGAGGATGCCGCTTACGCGCAGCGCATCGCGCGCTTCGCCAAGACCAGCCAGACCGGCGACAAGGCCGACTGCGGCGACGTTCCCGAGAACTCGACGGTGTGGGGCCTGGTGACCTCGACGCGCGAGAATTGCCTGGGTCAGGACTGCCCGCAGCACAAGGAATGCTTCGTTCTCGCGGCGCGCCGCGAGGCGCTCGCCGCCGACCTGGTGGTGGTCAATCACCACCTCTTCTTCGCCGACGTCATGCTGCGCGACGAAGGCACCGCCGAGCTGCTGCCGGCGTGCAACACGGTGATCTTCGACGAGGCGCACCAGCTGCCCGAAACCGCCAGCCTGTTTTTCGGCGACAACGTGTCGACCTCGCAGATCCTCGATCTGACTCGCGACGCTCGCGCCGAGGGCCTCTCTTCAGCCAAGGATTGCCTCGATCTGCCCAAGCTCTGCGGCACGCTCGAAAAAGCGGCCAAGGACTTGCGCCTGACGCTGCCGATCGAACCTGCGCGTTTTTCGCTCGCTCAGCTTGAGTCGCGCGGCGGCTTCGATAACAACCTGGTCGGTCTGGTGCGCGAGGTCGAGCTCTTTACCGCGCTGCTCGAAACTCAGGCGCAGCGCTCCGAAGGGCTCGAGAACTGCTGGCGCCGCGCCGGCGAGCTCTGCGCCCAGCTGCGCCGCTGGCAGGCCGGCAGCAACGCTGATTACGTGCGCTGGGGCGAAACCTATACGCATTCGCTGCAGCTCAACGCGACGCCGCTGGTCATTGCCAGCATCATGCAGAAGCAGATGAGCGGCAACGGCGCGCACCCGCGCTCGTGGATTTTCACCTCGGCGACGCTCGCCGTGCAGAAGGACTTCGGCCACTACTGCGCTGAAATGGGGCTCGAAGGCGCCGATTCGGCGTGCTGGGACAGCCCTTTCGACTACGCGCAGCAGGCGCTGCTCTATGCGCCGCCCGGATTGCCCGATCCGAACAGCCACGGCTACATCGAGGCGGTGGTGATGGCCGCTTTTCCGGTGCTGCAGGCGAGCGGCGGTCGCGCTTTCTTCCTGTGCACTTCGCTGCGCGCGATGCGCCGCACGCACGAGTTGCTCGGTCAGCAGCTGGCGCTCGCCGGGCTCGATTTTCCGCTGCTGCTGCAGGGCGAGGGCAGCAAGAACGAGCTGCTCGAACGCTTCCGCCGGCTCGGCAACGCCATCCTGGTCGCCAGCCAGAGCTTCTGGGAAGGCGTCGACGTGCGCGGTGAGGCCTTGTCCTTGGTGGTGATCGACAAGCTGCCGTTCGCGCCGCCCGACGACCCGGTGCTCTCGGCGCGTTTGGACCGGATGAAGGCGGATGGGCGCAACGCCTTCATGGACTACCAGCTGCCGCGCGCGGTGATCAACGTCAAGCAGGGCGCCGGCCGATTGATCCGCGACGAGACCGACCGCGGCGTGCTGATGATCTGCGACCCGCGGCTGATCAGCAAGCCGTATGGCAAGCGAGTCTGGCGCAGCCTGCCGCCGATGAAGCGCACGCGTGAGCTGGACGAGGTGCTGGCCTTCTTCCGGCAGCCATGACCCATATGACCAACTTGCCGACGACGCCCGCTGCCCCGACCCTGCCGGCCGACTGCCGCGCTGCTGCGGCGGAGCTCAATCGCGACTGCGTCTGCAATTCGGTCGATCGCGAACGATTGAGTCAGGCGTTGGCGGGTGGCGGCGGGGGCGGTATTGCGCTCGCCGAACTGCTGGACGGTCGTCCGCATCTTTTTTCGCAGACGCAGGTCTATGTCGCGCGCTCGCACCTCGATTTCATGGCCGAACTGATCGCCGCGATCGAACGCGTGGTCGCGACCGACGCCTGGCGCCAACGGGTTCTCGGCCATGCGCCGGAAATCGCGGGCCATCGTGCGGCGGCGGCCGGCGTCTTCCTCGGCTACGATTTTCATCTGGGCTCCGACGGGCCGCGGCTGATCGAAATCAATACCAACGCCGGCGGCGCGCTGCTTAACGCCAAGCTGCTGCGCGCGCAGACCGCCTGCTGCACGCCGGCCGTCCCGCAGCCCGACAAGACGCCGGAAGAGCGCTTCGTCGAAATGTTCCGCGAAGAATGGGCGCGCTCGCGCGGCGAGGCGCCTCTCACGCGAATCGCCATCGTCGATCAGACGCCCGCGACGCAGTTCCTGGCGCCCGAGTTCGAGCTCTTCCGCCAGCTGTTCGAGGAGGCCGGCATCGCGGCGCTGATCGCCGACCCCGCCGAGCTCTCGTTCGACGGGAAGGCGCTGTGCTGCCGCGGGCAGGTCGTCGATCTCGTCTATAACCGGCTCACCGACTTCGCGCTCGACGAGCCGGCCAACGCTGCGCTGCGCGCCGCGTATCTGGCCGACGCCGTGGTGGCAACGCCGCACCCGCAGGCGCACGCGCTCTACGCCGACAAGCGCAACCTCGCGCTGCTCACCGACGAAGCGTGGCTGCAGGCGGCCGGCGTCAGCATTGATGACCGGCGACTGCTCAAGTCGGGCGTTCCGCCGACGGTCGAAGTGCTGCCCGAGCACGCCGAGTCGTTCTGGGCCAGTCGCAAGCAGTGGTTCTTCAAGCCGGCGGCGGGCTACGGCAGCAAAGCCGCGTATCGCGGCGACAAGCTCACCAAACGCGTCTTCGCTGAAATTTCGCAGGGCGGCTATGTCGCGCAGGCGCTGGTGACGCCGTCGGAACGGCGTCTGCTGGTCGATGGCGCTCCACAGAATCTCAAGCTCGACCTGCGCAACTACGTCTATCGCGGCGCCGTAGAGCTCGTCTCGGCGCGGCTCTATCAGGGCCAGACGACCAATTTCCGCACCCCTGGCGGCGGTTTCGCTGCAGTCTTCGCGGTCGGCTGCGCGGGCGCCGACGATTGCCGTTAGGCCGGGCTTTCAGCGCAGCATGAAGGACATTGCCGAGAGACAGTTGAGCACGCGTATCGCGTGTTCGACGCTGGCCGACGTGAACTGCAGCGTGACCGGATCGACGCGTTCGAGCGTCGGCCATTGGCAGAACAGGTCGGCGAACGCCGGCGTGTGCACCTGCAGGCGGGTGCTTATCGGCGGCGGCAGTCTGTACGGCTGCGCCTGCGCGAGCGTGCCCATCGCCTGTCGGGCGCCGTCGGCGATCGCCGCGCATGACGCTTGCGGCGAGAGCGAAATGGCGCTGTGGCGGCCGCCGGATTCCTTGGTGACGACGAAGCCGCAGTGCGGCAGCAACTGGCGCGTTTCCGCTGCGAACGCATCGTCGCCGCTCGCGAGAATCACCGGAACGCCCATTTCGCCGGCCAGCGCGCCATAGAGACCGGCCTCGCCGAGCTCTTGCTCGTTGAGCCAGAGACGCGCAAAGGCGAAGCTGTTGATCGTATGCGCCAGCACGCCGGCCGCTTGCGAGCGCGCGTGGTAGCCGATCAGCATTACCGCGTCGCAGCCTGTTTCCAGTCCCGACATCATTCCCAGCGCGCGCGGTTTGCCGAGCACGCAGCGGGCGCGCGCATCGATCTCGTCGGGCAGCAGGTTGCGATAGCCGCCGTGCGAGTCATTGACCAGCACCGCCGTCGCGCCGCCGGCAAACGCGCCGACCACGGCGGCGTTGGCTTCCTGCGTCATCCAGCGTCGGGCGCGCTCGTATTCGGCGTTCCCGGCGCGGGTCTGGTCCGGGTGGACGACGCCGGCAACGCCTTCGATGTCGGTTGAAATCAGGATTTTCATTGGTCTTTCCTTTCGAGCTGTTGCAGCGCGTCGCGCAAGCTGCGGCGGCGGTGGCCGTCACGCCCGCTCACCGCCGTGGCGTGCCACAAGGCATTGACGATGGCCTGTTCGGTGGCTTCGGCGGCGGCGGCGAACAGGGGGTCAAGGCGGCTTTCATGCACCATCGCGATTCTCGGCATCGGCGTCGTCGCCAGATGCGGCAGCGTATAGGCGGTCGACAACGCCAGCGCGATGTCGCCGCTGCCGTGGCCGAACGACGATCCGCTGCGCGCCAGTCCGGCGCCGGCGCGTAGCGCCAGACGGTGCAACTGGCGCGCGTCGAGCGGCGCGTCGGTGGCCAGCAGCATGATGATCGATCCGCGCTCGGGCGTCTCGTCGGCTTCTTGGCGGTCGGCCAGTTCGCGCCCGAGCGCTCGCCCGGCGATGGTCAGCATCGGCAGCTTGCCGAAGTTGGCGAGCACCAGCGCGCCGACCGTGTACTTTTCGGCGAGGCGCGAGGCGCTGCCGATGCCGCCCTTGAGTTCGAAGGCGCTCATGCCGCGACCGGCGCCGACGCTGCCCTGGGCAAAGTCGGGCGAGGCCTTGGCCAGCGCTTCGGCATAATGCGCCTCAGTGACCGCCAGCGCGCGGATGTCGTTGAGATAGCCGTCGTTGCACTCGAAAACGAGCGGGTTTACCGTCGGCCAGTCGCGCCCGATCTGCGCGTGTGCGGCCAGCGCGGCGCGGATCTGCGCCTGCGCGAGCAGGCCGACGGCAAAGGTATTGGACAGTGCGATCGGCGTCTCGAGCACGCCGAGTTCGTCGACCTGGAGTAGCCCGACGCTCTTGCCGAAACCGTTGAGCACCACCGTCGCTGCCGGAACCTTGGCGACGAAGTGGTCGCCGCCGTGCGGCACGAGCACGGTGACGCCGGTCTGCACGGCATCTTGGTCGAGCGTGAAGTGACCGACCCGAATTTCGCCGACGTCGCTGATCGCGTCGCGCGGCCCGCTCGGCAGGTAGCCGACGCGCGGTGCGTCGTCGGAGAGGCAACTCATTGGCGTTCGATCTTCGGGTCGAGCGCGTCGCGCAGACCGTCGCCGAGCAGGTTGAAGGCGAGCACGGTGAGGAAGATGGCGAGGCTCGGGAAGATCGCGATATGCGGCGCGGTGACCATGTCGGCGCGCGCTTCGTTGAGCATCGCGCCCCATTCCGGCGTCGGCGGCTGTGCGCCGAGCCCCAGGAAAGAGAGGCTGGCGGCGGTGATGATCGAGGTGCCGACGCGCATCGAGAAATAGACGACGATCGACGAGATCGTCCCCGGCAGGATGTGGCGGGTGATGATCGTCCAGTCGGAAGCGCCGATGCTGCGTACCGCTTCGATGTAGGTCAGGTGCTTGAGCGACAGCGTATTGCCGCGCACCAGCCGGGCGAAGGCCGGGATGCTGAAGATCGAGACGGCGACGATGACGTTGCTCATGCCGCTGCCGAGGATGGCGACGACGCCGATCGCCAGCAGGATTCCCGGGAAGGCGAACAGCACGTCGGACAGACGCATCGTGATGCGGTCCCACCAGCCCTCGTAATAGCCGGCGAGCAGGCCGAGCGAGGTGCCGATCAGCGCGCCGAGCGCGACCGAGACGATTCCGGCGGCGAGCGAGATGCGCGAGCCCATCAGGATGCGGCTGAAGATGTCGCGCCCCATCGAGTCGACGCCGAACCAGTGCTTCGCCGAAGGCGTCGCGTTGAGCGCGTCGTAGTCGAAGAAATTCTCGGCGTCGAAGGGAACGATGTACGGCGCGAGGAGGGCGACCAGCACCAGAAAAACGACGAAGCCGCCGGCGATCATCGCCAGACGCTGCTTGCGGAATTTTCGGCAGAACTCGCTCCAGGGCGTGCGGACGTCGTCGGCGTTGGCGGCAATCGGTGCGATGCTGGCGGAAGAACTTGTGCTCATCGCTGGCTCACTTGTAATGGATGGTCGGGTTGATCACGGCGTAGAGCATGTCGACGATCAGGTTGATGAGGATGAATTCGAGCGAGAAGAGCAGCACTTCGGCCTGGATGATCGGATAGTCGCGCATGTCGACGGCGTCGATCAGCAGTCGTCCGAGCCCCGGCCAATTGAATACCTTCTCGACGACGATCGAGCCGCCGAGCAGGAAACCGAATTGCAGCCCCATCATCGTGACGACCGGGATCATGGCGTTGCGCAGGCAGTGCTTGAGCACCACCAGCGGTTCGCTGACGCCCTTGGCGCGAGCGGTACGAACGAAGTCTTCCTGCATGATTTCGACGAACGAGGCGCGCGTGAAGCGCGCCATCACCGCGGCGACCGCCGCGCCGAGCGTCAGCGACGGCAGGATGTAGTGTTTCCATGAGTCGGCGCCCATCGACGGCAGCCAGCCGAGACCGACCGAGAAGACCTGCATCAGCAGCATTCCCAGCGCGAACGCCGGGAACGAGATGCCGGACACCGCCAGCGTCATTCCCAGGCGGTCGGGCCAGCGATTGCGCCAGACCGCCGAGACGATGCCGATGCCCATGCCGAACAGCACCGACCAGCCCATGCTGGCCAGCGTGAGCCAGAAGGTCGGCATGAAGCGCTCGGCGATTTCGCGGCTGACCGGGCGCTTGCTGCTCATCGATTTGCCGAATTCGCCGCGCAGCGCGTTGCCGAAGAAAGTGACGAACTGGACGTGGATCGGCTTGTCGAGCCCGAGATCCTGGCGCACCAGTTCGACCGTCGCCTCGTCGGCCTCCTGGCCGGCGGCCAGCCGCGCCGGGTCGCCGGGCAGCAGGTGGACGAAGAGGAAGACCAGCACGGCGACGATGAGCAGCGTCGGGATCAGGCCGAGCAGACGTTTGAGAACGTAATTGAGCATCTTGAACCCGGAGAAATTCGTTGAAACAGCAGTTGAGCCAAAAAGAAACAGTTGACCACGGCGAACACAGCGAACATGCCGCGAAGCAAATCCCTATGGGACAGCGAAATAACGATAACTTGTAGCGCCCGCATCAATCACCCTGCGGGTACGACAAGACTCCGAAAATAGTGGCTTTTCGCCGTGCACGCCGTGCCGCCGTGGTTTGTCCCTTGGTTTTAACGCTTACTTGAGCTCGATGGCGTCGAAGTTGAACGAGCCGTCAGGCATCACGTAGATCCCGGAAAGGTTCTTGGCGCGCGCGTAGAGCACCTTTTCGGTGACCAGGAAGGCCCACGGCGCATCGTCCCAGATCTGCTTCTGCGCAGCCTTGTAGAGCTTTTCCTTTTCCGCCGCGTCGGTGGTGTTGAGCGCCTTGGCGATGTTGCCATCGACCAGTTCGTTCTTGTAGTACGCGGTGTTGAGCAGCTTCGGCGGGAAGGCCTCGGAGGCCAGCAGCGGACGCAGCGCCCAGTCGGCTTCGCCGGTCGACGACGACCAGCCGATGTAGTACATGCGAACCGGCGCGGCATCGGGGTTGGGCTGGCTTTCGACGCGCTCGACGCGTTGTCCGGCTTCGAGCGCCTGGATCTGGACCTTGATGCCGACCTGCGCCAGTTGTTGCTGGGCGAACTGGATCACCTTCTGCGCCGTCGAGTGGTTATACGCCGACCACAGCGTCGTTTCAAAGCCGTTGGGATAGCCCGCTTCGGCCAGCAGCTGCTTGGCCTTGGCCGGGTCGTACGGCCACGCGCCGAATTTCTGCGCGTATTCGACGCCTTCCGGAACGACGCCCTCGGCCGGTGCCGCGTAGCCCGAGAAGGCGACCTTGACCAGCGCTTCTTTATTGATCGCGTAGTTGATCGCCTGGCGTACCTTGACGTTGTCGAACGGCTTCTGTTTGGTGTTCATCGACAGATAACGCGCGATGATCGACGGGCCGGCGACGATATCGACCTTCGGGCTCGTCTTGAGCTGCTCGGCCTGCTCGTACGGCAGCGTGAAGGCAAACGAGACTTCGCCGGTCTGAATCACCGCGGCGCGGGTATTGTTGTCGACGACCGGTTTCCAGGTCAGCGTATCGACCTTGGGCAGGCCCGCTTTCCAGTAGCCGTCGAATTTCTTGACCTTGAGGTAGTCGGTCTGCTTCCATTCCTGGAAGGCGAAGGGGCCGGTGCCGACCGGGTTGAAGGCGATGTCCTTGCCGTATTTCTTGAGCGCAGTCGGCGAGATGATGACGCCCGACGGGTGTGCCAGAACGTTGATGAACGGCGAGAACGGTTCCTTGAGTGTGAACTTGACGGTGTGCGCGTCGACCACTTCGGTCTTGGCGATGCGGTTGAACATCGTGTAGCGCTTGAGCTTGTTGTCCGGGTTGGTGACGCGGTCGAAGTTGGCCTTGACTGCGGCGGCGTCGAAGGTGCTGCCGTCGTGGAACTTGACTCCCGAGCGCAGCTTGATGGTGTAGACGAGCCCGTCCTTGCTGACCTGGTGGCTCTCGGCCAGCACATTGGTGAGCTTCAAGTCCTTGTCGAAGCCGTAGAGGCCCTGGTAGAAGGACTTGGCGACGGCCATCGACAGCGTGTCGTTGGCGTCGTAGGGGTCGAGCGTGGTGAAGGTCGAATTGACCGCCAGGACGACATCCTTGGCGGCCAAGGCCGCGGTGGATAGCGCCGTGGCGGCGAGCGTTCCGGCGATCAGGAAGTGCCGGAGGCTGATGAGGCGGTGGGTCGATTTCATTGAAAACGTCCTTTATCAATAGCCCGCGAGGGCAGGTGCACTCAAAAAGCGCCGGAAAGCGTATGGCGCGCTACAAAATGCCCGGAGCCGACCTCGTACAGGGGGGCGAGCTTGGGTTCGTCGCCCAGCGCACGGATCGGGCTGGGTATTTCTTCGCTGAGCAGAGCGCGCTGGCGCTGGCGTTTGGCCGGGTCGGCGACCGGAACGGCGTCCATCAGCTTCTTCGTGTACGGGTGCTGCGGGTTTTCGAAGATCGCGCGGCGCGGACCGATTTCGACGATCTGGCCGAGGTACATCACCGCCACGCGATGCGCGATGCGCTCGACGACGGCCATGTCGTGCGAAATGAAGAGAAAGGCGAGGCCGAATTCCTTTTGCAGGTCGAGCAGCAGGTTGACGATCTGCGCCTGGATCGTGACGTCGAGCGCCGAAACCGATTCGTCGGCGATCACGACCTTGGGGTTGGACGCCAGTGCGCGCGCGATCGCGATGCGCTGGCGCTGTCCGCCGGAAAACTCGTGCGGATAACGTTGCGCGAATTGCACCGGCAGGCCGACCTTTTCGAGCAGCCAGGCGACGCGCGCCTCGGCGTCCTTGCCGGCGGCCAGCTTGTGCACCAGCAGCGGTTCCATGATCGAGAAGCCGACGGTGACGCGCGGATCGAGCGAAGCGAAAGGGTCCTGGAAAATGAACTGGATATCGCGGCGCAGACGTTGCAGCGTCGGACCTTGCAGCGCGTCGATGCGCTGTCCGGCGAACTCGATGCTGCCGCTCTGGCTGTCGACCAGGCGCAGCAGCGAGCGGCCGGTGGTCGACTTGCCGCAACCCGACTCGCCGACCAGCGCCAGCGTTTCGCCGGGGTAAAGGTCGAAGCTGACGCGCTCGACGGCGTGCACCGCTTTGGTGACGCGGCCGAACAGGCCGCTGCGCACCGGGAAGCGGGTAGTGAGGTCGCGTACGCGCAGGATCGGGCCGGCGCTCTGGTCGACGGTCATTTGCGGCTCGGCGGGCGGCGTCGGAGCGTCGGCGTCGAGCTGCAGCAGCGGGAACTTGGCCGGGTAATCCTCGCCGTGCATCGCGCCGAGCTTGGGTACCGCCGACAGCAGCGCGCGCGTGTAGGCATGCTGTGGCGCCGTGAACAATGCGACGGTCTCGCCCTGTTCGACGCTCTCGCCGCGGTACATCACCAGCACGCGGTCGGCGACTTCGGCGACGACGCCCATGTCGTGGGTGATGAACATCACCGCCATCTGCATCTCGTGTTGCAGCGTGCGGATCAGTTGCAGGATCTGCGCCTGGATGGTGACGTCGAGCGCCGTCGTCGGTTCGTCGGCGATCAGCAGCGCCGGACGGCACGACAGCGCCATGGCGATCATCACGCGTTGGCGCATGCCGCCGGATAACTGGTGCGGATGGCGCTGCAATACCTGGCGGGCGTCCGGGATGCGCACCAGTTCGAGCATGCGCAGCGCCTCGGCGAGCGCCGCCTGGCGATCCTTGCCCTGGTGCAGGCGGATCGGCTCGGCGATCTGTTCGCCGACGGTGAACACCGGGTTGAGCGAGGTCATCGGTTCCTGAAAGATCATCGCGATGTCGGCGCCGCGTACGCCGCGCAACGCGCTGCTGTCGGCGCGCGCCAGGTCGAGCTGTTCGCCGCTGTTGCGCCGCAGCCGCATGCTGCCGTGCGTGATCTTGCCGCCGCCGTGTTCGACCAGGCGCATCAGCGCGAGCGAGGTGACCGATTTTCCCGAACCCGATTCGCCGACGATGGCCAGCGTTTCGCCGCGATCGACGTGGAATGACAGATTGTTCACCGCAACCACCGTTCTTTCGCTGGTGGCAAACGAGACGGTGAGCTGATCGACGGCGACGACGCGGTGGTCGGGCAGGATCAGTTCGCTGGCAGCGGTGCTGTTCAATTCGCTCTCCGGTTTTCTTCGCGGTAGATCGCCGTGCGCCGCGGTCCCCCGGCGCGCGCCTGGCCGCGGTACATGCCTTCGGTGTTGAACGGCAGGCAAACGTTGCCTTGGGCATCGACGGCGATGAGGCCGCCGCGCCCGTCGATCATCGGCAGCTTTTCCATGACCACGATGCGGCAGGCTTCGTCGAGCGGTAATTGGCGATATTCGACGAGCGCGGAAACGTCGTAGGCGGCGAGCGAACGGATGAACATTTCGCCTGAGCCGGTGCACGACACGGCGACGGTGCGGTTGTTGGCGTAGCAGCCGGCGCCGATCAGGGGGCTGTCGCCGACACGCCCGGCGCGTTTGCCGGTGAGTCCCCCGGTCGAGGTTGCCGCAGCGAGGTTGCCGTGTCTGTCGAGGGCGACGGCGCCGACGGTGCCCAGCTTGCTTTCGGCGTCGATCGGTGCCGCCTCGTGCTGCATCGCCTGGGCATCGTGGTCGAGCAGGTCGGTCGAGCCGTTCGCTTGCGAACGCAGCCACTGGGCGTAGCGCTCGGCGGTGAAATAGTAGTCGGCGCTGACCAGTTCGAGTCCGGCGCTCTTTGCAAAAGCCTCGGCGCCGTCGCCGACCAGCAGCACGTGGCGACCGTCGTCCATCACCGCGCGCGCGGCCAGCACCGGGTTGCGCAGCGATTTGACGCAGGCCACGGCGCCGGCCGCCAGCGTGCGCCCGTCCATGATCGCCGCGTCGAGTTCGTGGCCGCCTTGCTCGGTGAATACGGCGCCCTTGCCGGCGTTGAACAGCGGACATTCCTCGAGCCGGAAGACCGCTTCAGTCACCGCGTCGAGCGCGCTGCCGCCTTGTTCGAGGATGGCCTGGCCGCCTTGCAGCACGTGATCGAGCGCGTCGAGGTAGTCCTTTTCGCGATCGGCGGACAGCGCGCCGCGGGTGAGCGTTCCGGCGCCGCCGTGAATGGCGATGACAGCGGTCATTTGGTTTTCTCCTCGTTGTGCAGCCAGGGCAGGACGAATTCGGTCATCGCCGCGGCGGATTTGACTGAGTTTTTGGCGCGTCGGGCGACGGCGGCGCATAGCGCTTCGATCACGGCATAGACGGTCGCATCGGAGGTGGCGCCAAAGCCGCTGTCCGTCTGCAGGTAGAGTGTCAGGTCGCCGAGCGCGGCGAGCGGCGAGCTCGGCTTGTCGGTCAGCGCGACGATGCGCGCGCCGCGTTCGCGCGCTTTGGCGGCGATGGTGATGCTGTCGCGCACGTAGCGCGGGAATGAGATGACGATCACCACGTCCTGGGCGCTCAACTTGAACAGCGTTCGCGCGCCGTGCGCCGGTCCGCCGATGCCGGCCAGCGACTGCACATAGTTGCAATGCAGTTCAAGCCCGTGCGCCAGCGCCCCGGCGAGAAAGCCGCTGGTGCCGAAGCCGGCGACCAGCACGCGCCGCGCGCCGAGCAGCGCGCTGACGATCTGCTCGCAGGTGTCGGCCGGCAGGTTCTTCCTGATCATTTCGAGATTGTTGAGGTTGTCGCCCAAGGCGGCGGACATGACCTCGGCCGAAGTCGCCGTGCGCGTGAGTTCGTCGCGCATTTTTTCGACCGGCGCCAGGGCGCTTTCGAAGCCGCGAACGAGTTCGGCGCGAAAAGCCGGGAATCCGTTGAAGCCCAGCGTATGCGCGAAGCGGTTGGCGGTGGCGACGGAGACGCCGGTGGCCGCGGCCAGTTCGTCGATCATCATGGTGGCCGAACGAAACGAATTGGCCAGCACATAGTCGGCCATTTGTCGATGGGCCGGAGTCAGGTCGGGCATCGCCTTGGCAATCCGGTCCTTGATCGTGATCGTTTGCGGCTGTCGTGGTTTGCGCGGCATGCGTTGAGGTTCGGATAAAGAGGTCGCTTGAAATGATAGTTACATCGATTCGTAAAGTAAAGTAAATATATTTACATCGTCGGTGGTGCTTGGTATTTATCGTATTTCTTTGTAAACAAATGGGAATGTTGGTTATTAGCGGGGTTTTTCGAGCGCGGATAGTGACCCGCTATGGTGCATTTGTCGATTTTTCCGCATTGTTTTGGTGCGGCGCGTCGGCGGCGGAGAAAATATTCTGTCGATCGTCGTTCGCGCAAAAAAGCGCGCGTGTTGGTTCGTCTCGCTATTGAATCGATGGCGCGAGAAGAGTTCGGGTAAGCGGCTTAAACGCCTTGGCGTGGAAATAAGCTCAGCGCAGCGTCGGCAGGTCGCGCAGCAGGCGCTGGTAGTCGGGTGAGGCTCTGAGCAAGCGGCCGCCCGCTTCGCGCAAGCGGTCGATGTCAGCAGCCGGCAGATTGAAGCTCGTCGGCAGCGCGTTGAAGTAGGCGCGTTCGTCTTCATTTTCCAAGTCGTCGAAGCTGATTTCGATCAGCATCGCCTGCACGTCGCCGCCGTCGGGAACGCCGAGATCGCGCTGGTGCGCGGCGATCGCTTGCGCCGCTTCGTTCATGCTGCTGCGCGCGTAGGCCAGCGTTTCGACCGTGTAGCGGTCGGTGGTATTGCCGACGGCAAAAGCGATCGCGCTGAGCGTCGGCACCTCGGCGAATTGGTCGAGTTGCGGATATTCGTGCCTGGCCTGCGCGTTGACCACAATGCGCACCAGCCGCCGCAGGTTCTTGCGCTGATAATTGTCGGCCAGTTCGACCGGGCCGGCGAGCGCCAGCCGATCGAGCATGGCGCGCAGGCCGAGATTGTCCGAGAGTCCGCCGTCGAGCAGGTGCACGTACTTGCGTTTGTCGGCATCCAGATAGGTCGATAGATCCGCTGCGACGGCATAGCGCCGCACGTAATCGTGGCGATCGAGCAACGCGCGGGTCATCCACTGCGGCGTAGTGAACCCGCACTGCCCGGCGAAGTTGGCGAGCGTAATCGGGCTGAAAACCACCGGCATGGCGCTCGACGCGGCAACCGCGCGCGACACCTTGTACGTTCCGATATCCGAGCACAGCAGGTCGAACTGGTCCTGCGAAAATTCGAAGCGGCTGGTGTGCGCCATGTCGGTGGCGTTGATCAGCACAAAGGGGCGGCCGTGCTGACGGACTGCCGCGTCAAGGTCGGCGAAGGTTTTGCCTTCGAACAGGATCTGGTCGAGGTATTCGGCGGTGACGTCCGAGCGGCCGTAATACGGCGACGACATGTTGAAGAGATTGGTCGGCGAGAAGAAGGTCGTGGCCAGCTCGTTCTGCACGTCGCGCTTGAGAAAACGCGGCTCGAAGTCCTTGAAGATGCGGTCGCCGAACAGGCCGTAGTACGCCGCCGTGTAGCTGCCGCCGGAAACCGCCGAGATCGTTTCGACGAGGTCGAGCACCCGGTGGCTCTCGCCGTTGATCGCCACCGAGGTGCGCGACAGCTCTTCGAGCACGCCGTAGGCGAGCGCCGCAGCGCGCGTTCCGCCGCCCGAAAAACTCAGGCCGAACACCAGACTCTCAGGCGCTGCGGCAGGGCGGGCGGCGCCGGCACGGTAGCCGTGCTCGGCGACCTTGCCGGCAAACGGCGCGTTATGCGGCGCCATCGTCGAAGCGCATCCTGAGAGCAGCGCAACGCCCAGAATTGCCGTGGCCAGCAGGCCGCCTGCCCTGTTTTTGCAGCGCGGCGGCGTCGCGGCATCGGCAGGTGCGGCACGGAGGAAATCGATGGCTGACATAATCATTCCATGGGGTCAGAGACGGCGACTATCGCGCAACTCGCCTCGGCTACGGCTGGACGTGGCCGAGAGTGCGCGAATCTACCGCGGACAACGCCGCTTGGCAATTGATGCGTGCGCCGATCTCCTCTGGTGCCGCTTATGACAATTAGCGGAACGCTCTTGAAAACGGCGCATCTTCGCCCCACCTACCGTTTATTCAAAAGCCATCCAGCGAGGAATAAGCGATGCGACAAGACAAGCTCACCACCAAATTCCAGCAGGCGCTCGCCGATGCGCAGAGCCTGGCCGTTGGCCACGACAATCAGATGATCGCGCCGCAGCACCTGCTGCTCGCGCTGCTGCAGCAGGACGACGGCGGTACGTCGTCCTTGCTCGCGCAGTCGGGCGCCAACGTTCAGGCGCTCAAGGCGGCGCTCGATCAGGCCATCGACCGCCTGCCCAAGGTCGAAGGTCACGGCGGCGAGGTGCAGGTCGGCCGCGACCTCGCCAACCTGCTCAATATCACCGACAAGGAAGCGCAAAAGCGCGGCGACCAGTTCATCGCCAGCGAGATGTTTTTGCTCGCGGTCTGCGACGACAAGGGCGAGACCGGACGTCTGGCCAAACAGCATGGTGTGTCGCGCAAGGCGCTCGAGCAGGCGATCGAGTCGGTGCGCGGCGGTCAGGGCGTCGACGACGCGGAGGCCGAAGGCCAGCGCGAATCATTGAAAAAATATTGCATCGATCTTACCGAGCGCGCGCGATCGGGCAAGCTCGACCCGGTGATCGGCCGCGACGACGAGATCCGCCGCGCGATCCAGATCCTGCAGCGGCGAACCAAGAACAACCCGGTACTGATCGGCGAGCCGGGCGTCGGCAAGACGGCGATCGTCGAGGGCCTGGCGCAGCGCATCGTCAACGACGAGGTTCCCGAGACGCTCAAGGGCAAGAAGGTGCTCTCGCTCGACATGGCGGCGCTGCTCGCCGGCGCCAAATACCGCGGCGAGTTCGAGGAACGCCTCAAAGCCGTCCTGAAGGAGATCGCGCAGGAAGAAGGCAAGATCATCGTCTTCATCGACGAGTTGCACACCATGGTCGGCGCCGGCAAGGCCGAAGGCGCGATCGACGCCGGCAATATGCTCAAACCCGCGCTGGCGCGCGGCGAGCTGCACTGCATCGGCGCGACGACGCTCGACGAATACCGCAAGTACGTCGAGAAGGACGCCGCGCTCGAACGCCGCTTCCAGAAGGTGCTGGTCGACGAGCCGTCGGTCGAGAGCACCATCGCCATCCTGCGCGGCTTGCGCGACCGCTACGAGCTGCACCACAAGGTCGCCATCACCGACCCGGCGATCGTCGCCGCAGCCGAGCTCTCGCACCGCTACATCACCGACCGTTTCCTGCCCGACAAGGCGATCGACCTGATCGACGAAGCGGCGGCGCGAATCCGCATGGAGATGGACTCCAAGCCCGAGGTCATGGACAAGCTCAGCCGGCGAATGATCCAGCTCGAGATCGAGCGCTTGGCGGTGCGCAAGGAAAAGGACGAGGCGTCGAAAAAACGCACGCAGTTGATCGAGGACGAACTCGCGCGGCTGCAGCGCGAATACAACGACCTCGAGGAAATCTGGAAGGCCGAGAAGGCGCAGGCGCAGGGCAGCGCGCACATCAAGGAAGAGATCGACAAGCTCCGCGCCGAGCTCGTTCGGCTGCAGCGCGAAGGCAAGCTCGACCAGGTCGCCGAGCTGCAATACGGCAAGCTGCCGCAGCTCGAAGCGCAGCTCAAGGCTGCCGAGAGCGTTGGCAACGGTGCCGGCTCCGGCGCGCCGAAGAACCAGCTGTTGCGCACCCAGGTCGGCGTCGAGGAAATCGCCGAGGTCGTTTCGCGCGCGACCGGGATTCCGGTATCGAAGATGATGCAGGGCGAGCGCGAGAAGCTGCTGCAGATGGAAGAGCGCATCCACCAGCGCGTCGTCGGTCAGGACGAGGCAGTGCGCCTGGTTTCCGACGCGATCCGTCGTTCGCGCGCCGGGCTGGCCGACCCCAACAAGCCCTACGGGTCCTTCCTCTTCCTCGGCCCGACCGGCGTCGGCAAGACCGAGCTGTGCAAGGCTCTGGCCAATTTCCTGTTCGATTCCGAAGAGCACATGGTGCGCATCGACATGAGCGAATTCATGGAGAAGCACTCGGTTTCGCGTCTCATTGGCGCGCCGCCGGGTTACGTCGGCTACGAGGAGGGCGGCTACCTGACCGAAGCGGTGCGCCGCAAGCCGTACAGCGTGATCCTGCTCGACGAGGTCGAAAAAGCGCACCCCGACGTTTTCAACGTGCTGCTGCAGGTGCTCGACGACGGACGCATGACCGACGGCCAGGGGCGCACCGTCGACTTCAAGAACACGGTGATCGTGATGACGTCGAACCTGGGGTCGCAGATGATCCAGCAGATGGCCGGCGACGACTATCAGGTGATCAAGCTCGCCGTGATGGGCGAAGTCAAGACCTACTTCCGGCCCGAGTTCATCAACCGCATCGACGAGGTCGTCGTCTTCCACGCGCTCGACGAGAAGAACATCAAGTCGATCGCCAGGATCCAGCTCGGGTTGCTCGAAAAACGCATGGCTGCGCTCGAAATGAAGGTCGAGATCGAAGACAGTGCGCTGTCCGAAATCGCCGCCGCGGGATTCGACCCGGTGTTCGGCGCCAGACCACTCAAGCGCGCGATCCAGTCGGAGTTCGAAAATCCGCTGGCCAAGGCGATCCTCGAAGGCCGCTTCGCCGCCGGCGATTCGATCCGCGTCGCTTGTACCGGCGGGGTGATGCGTTTCGACAAGGTCTGAGCAAAAGCCCCGGCCATTAGCATTAGCGGCCGGGGCGGGTCAGTGCAGCTTGAAGCGGCTGACCGAATGATGCAGCGAGGCCGACAGCTCGGCAAGGTGATGCGCGGCCTGCGTCGTGCTTTGCACGGCGCGCGCGCTTTCTTCAGACATCTGCGCGACCTGCTCGATGCTGCGGGCGATTTCGCTGGACACCGTTCCCTGCTCGCGGATCGAGTCGGAAATGCTGGTCACGACGTTCATGACGCGCAGCGCGCCGGCCCGGATCTCGTTGATCGAACTGCCGGCCTGGTTCGCCAGTTCGACGCTCTTGCCCGCCTGGGCGACGCCGCTTTGCATGCTGCTCACCGCATTGCGCGTTCCGGCTTGAATTCTCTCGACCATCTCGGCAATTTCGCTGGTCGACCGGCTGGTGCGCTCGGCGAGCTTGCGTACTTCGTCGGCGACGACGGCAAAGCCGCGTCCCTGTTCGCCAGCGCGCGCGGCCTCGATGGCGGCGTTGAGCGCCAGCAGATTGGTCTGGTCGGCGATTTCCTTGATTGTATTGACGATCGACGTGATCTGTTCGGACTGGCGTCCCAAGTCTTCGACGATCGTCGAAGACGATTGAACGGCTTCCGATATCTTGTGCATCTCGTTTGCGGCATTCTCGATGATCTGCGTTCCGCTCGCCGACAGATCGCTGGCCTGGACCGAGATGCCGTGCGCCTCGTGCGCGTTGTCGGCGACTTGGGCGATGCTGACGGTCATTTCCTCGACGGCGGCGGCCATTGACGACGCCGATTCGCCCTGCTGACGAGTGCGCAGCGAAACGTCTTCGAAGTCCTGCAGCATCTGGGCCGACGCCGACGCGATTTGCTGCGCGTCGGCGACGATTTCTTCGACCATCGTGCGCAAGGTCGACTGCATGTCCTTCATCCCGGCCAGCACGCTGTTGCCGGGGGCGCAGGCGACTTCGCCGCTCAGGTCGCCGGCGGCGATGCGCTTGGTGATCTGCGAAGCGTAACTGGGGTCGCCGCCCAGCGTGCGGGTCAGTTGGCGTGAAACGATGGTCAGCGAAACGGCGATGAAGCCGCCGATCACGACGATCCAGGCGAGCAGCTTGAGCGCATTCTGACGGAACAGCGCATCGACGTCGTCGATGTAGATTCCGCTGCCGATCACCCAGCCCCAGGGCTCGAACTTCTGGACAAAAGAGAGCTTGGGATAAAGCTCTTCGCTGACACCGCCTCCGGCCTTCGGCTTCGGCCACAGGTAGGCGACGTAGCCCTGGCCGGCGGCCTCGGCAACTTCGACGAAGGTCACGAACAGGTTCTTGCCGTCGAGCGACTGCGTCGGGCCGTCGACGCCGGCCTGCTTCGCGGTGGCCTTGTTGAAGCGCTGCGCATCAAGGACCTGGCCGTCGAGCGCCGGGACCGTCGGATGCATGATCATGCGCGGCGCCGGTTTGCCCAGATCGTTGATCCAGAAGTACTCGGATTGGTCGTAGCGCATGCCGCGGACCGCGTCGATGGCCAGTTTCTTGGCCTCGTCGACGCTGATCTTGCCGTCGCGCGCCTGCTTCTCGTAGAGCGCCACCGTGGCCTGAGCGACTTCGACCAGACTGTGGACCTTGTCCTTGCGATCGGCCAGCAACTGGCTCTTCTCTCCGATCAGAACGATCGCCGCCAGCAGGCAGAGCGCGATCACCGTAAGCACCGTCAGGACATTCAATTTGCTGCGCAAAGACAAGCCGTTTATTGTGCCCATGGTCTCTCCGTCTGCGTGGTGGCGCGTGCCTGACTGCGTCAGGGGCGTGCTCGCAATCTACCCTGCGCGCTCCGGCATGACAAGCTCGCCGCCAAATTCGGCCGGCGTTGCCGACCGAACGCCGGACGCGTCGCGTCCGAAATCGGATCTACCAGCGTGCGCTCTGCGACTGGACCAGCAGGCTGGTCCCGGCAACGCTGATCCAGACCAGGAGTCCGAGAGCGACGGGCCGCCAGCCGGTTTGCCGCATTTTCGATAGATCGGTGGATAAACCGATGGCGGTCAGCGCCGCGGTGATCATCAAGGGCGCCAGGCCGTTGGCCGCGCTGCTGATCGATGGCGGCAGAAAGCGGCCGCCGGCCGAAGCGACGACGAACCAGGCGATGAACCAGGGAAAGGCCTGGCCGATCGACGACAGCAGGCCGTTCGGCGAGTCCTTGCGCTGGCGGGCGATGACCCAGGCGCCGATCGCCAGCGTGACCGGAACGATCAACATGGCGCGCGTCAGTTTGACGATGGTTGCGTACTCTCCCGCACTCTCGCTCCACGAATAGGCGGCGGCCACCACCGACGAAGTGTCGTTGATCGCGGTTCCGGCCCACAGGCCGAAGCCATGATCACTGAGTCCCAGCGCGCGGCCGAGCAGCGGAAAGAGCAGGACGGCGAGCACGTTGAAGAGGAAGATCGTCGATAGCGAAAACGACGCTTCGTGGGCGTCGGGCTTGAGCACCGGGGTGATCGCGGCGATCGCTGAGCCGCCGCAGATCGCCGTCCCGGTGCCGATCAGCACGCACAGCTTGCCCGGAACGCGCAGCAACTTGCCGAAGCAGAGCGCGCTCAGGAAGGCCGCGCTGATCGTCGCCAGCGTGATCGACAGCGAATCGATCCCGGTTTTCGCGACCTCGGCGATCGGCAGGCCGAAGCCCAGCGCGACGATCGACCATTGCAAGACCTGCTTCGATGAAAACGCGATCCCCGGCGCAAAACGCGCCGCGGGCGGGAAACGCCAGCGCACGACGATGCCCAGGAAAATCCCCAGCACGGCGCTGCCGATCAAGGGGAAGGCCCGGCCCAGCACGACGGCGACTCCGCCCAGCGCGAGCACCAGCAGCACGCCGGGAAGCAAGGGAATCGTTCTCTTGTAAAACATCTGGCTTCTCCCAAAGTGGTTTATAGATCAATTGGGAATAACTATATCGTCGGAAGATCTATTGAAATAATTGATTTTGCGGGTTATACGTATCGGAAAAACCGGTAAAGGAAAGAAACAGCCATGCTGCGCATCACCTTGAGAGAGCTCGAAGTCTTCGCCGCGATCAGCCGCTCCGGGCAAATTACCGCGGCCGGCGACGAGCTGGGCTTGTCGCAGTCGGCGACCAGCGGCGCCGTCGCCGAACTTGAACGGCGCTTGGGCGTCACGCTGTTCGACCGGATCGGCCGGCGCGTGGTGTTGAACGAGCACGGCCGTTATCTGTTGCCGCCGGCGCTCGATCTGCTGCAACAGGCCGGCGAGCTAGAACGGACCTACGTCGCCGGTCCGCCGAGCCGGCTCAGGATCGCCGCCAGCCTGACCATCGGCAACTACGTCTTGCCCGGTTTGCTCGCGCCGCTGATGGCCGAGCACGAGAGCCACCGCTACGAGGTGGAAATCGGCAACTCGCACAGCGTCGTCGCCATGTTGCTCGACTGCCGCGCCGACATCGGCCTGATCGAAGCGCCGCTGACCGACAGCCATCTGGTTTCCGAACTCTGGCTGCGCGACGAGATGGTGATCTATACGCGCGCCGATCATCCGTTTACGCGCCAGCCGCCGAGCCGCGAGGCATTGGCCGGCGCGCCCTGGATCCTGCGCGAAAGCGGCTCGGGCGTTCGCCAGACGCTCGAGTCGATCCTGTTGCCGTACTTGGGCAGCTTCAATGTGGCGCTCGAACTGGGCAGCGGCGAAGCGATCCGCGAAATCATCCGGCTTGGCCGCGGCGTCACCTGCTCGTCGCGCCGCGCGGTGCGCCGCGAACTCGAGTCGGGCGAGTTCGCCGCGATCGCGGTCCCGGAAGTGACGCTGGAGCGGCGCTTTTACCTCGTCTGGCACGCCGAAAGGCGTTTGACCGCCGGCGCCGAACGGCTGCGCGCTGCCTGCCGCGAATTGATGGCGCAGGAGGAGGGCGCGCGCGCACGCGACGATAGCCCTGCGTTCATTGCGTGATCAGCTGGCGTCGGATAGCATTCGCTGCACTTGGCGCCGCGAATGGTGGTGCGACCATTCGCCATTTTCGATGGTGCTCAATACGTCGCCGTGCCCACGTGGACAAGTCGCCATGAACAGTTACCTCATCGAAAAAACGAAGGACCAGAATCTGCTGATAGCGCTGGTGTGCGCCGGCGCTTTTATCGCCAATCTGGACGCCACGATCGTCAATATCGCGCTGCCGACGCTTTCGGCCGAGTTCAAGGTGAGTCCGAGCGTGGTTTCCTGGACGGTCTTGGCGTACCTGCTCTGCGAAGCCGGTTTCATGCTGCCTTTTGGCAAGCTCGCGGACATCAAGGGAATCAAGCTGGTTTATCAGGCGGGCTTTGTCGTCTTCATGATCGGCTCGCTGCTCTGCGGCACCTCGGCCAACATCAACGAACTCATCGCCTTCAGGTCATTGCAGGGCTTGGGTGGAGCCATGCTATTTACGGTGATGATGTCCTTCGTGCCGATCTATTTGCCGCCCGAGCGCCGGATCAAGGCCATGGGCCTGGTCACCACCGCGGCCGCCGCCGGCGTGGCGCTCGGCCCGGCAATCGGCGGCTGGATCACGGCTTTCATCGGCTGGCGGTGGATCTTTTTCGTCAATATCCCGTTCTGTCTGGCCGCCATCGTTGCCACCCGCCAGTCGATCCCTTCAGCGTATCCGCGAACCTCTGATACGCGGTTTGACTACCAGGGGGCCGTTATTTCCTTTGCCGCGCTGGTCCTTTTCCTGTTTGCCGTTAACATGGGCCTGGAATTCGGCTGGCTGTCGCCGACCATCCTGTCCTGCTTTGCATCGTCTGCGCTGCTGACCGTTCTTTTCGTCATTCAGCAACGAAAGTGCGACCATCCGCTGTTGAATCTCCAGTTGTTCAACGACAAGGTGATGCTCTTCAGCATGCTGGCTTTCTCCGCCAGCCTGATCACCGTTGGCGGCGTGATGTTCATTTTTCCTTTTTATCTGGAAGAGTATCGGCAGCTCGACACCCATGTTTCGGGGGCGATCATGATGCTTCCCTCATTGGGGCAATTCATCGGCCCGTTCACCGGCGGCATCGCCAAACGGTTTGGTGCCTGGACGCTGTGCATGGCCGGGATGGCAGTCGGCGTTTGTGCCTTCTTCATTTTTATCGACCTCGACCCGGTGAGCCTGATCGTCACCATCGTCGTTTCCCTCGCGCTGTTCGGTCTGTCCCAGGGACTGAGCAAGTCGCCCAACACCGCGCTGATCATGTCTTGCGCGCCAGCCGGCGGCAGCAGTTCGGTTTCCAGCCTGATGAGTTTGTGCCGCAGCCTGTCGATGGCGCTTGGCGTCCTCTTCTTTGAAACGATCTTCTCCGATTCAATTCCGCATCACGTTTCGATCAACAACAGCCACCTGGCCGTGATTACCGACGCCAAAGAACTCGCCCCCGGATTTTCGAACGCCTTTCTGCTGGGCACGGCGATCAGTGTCGTCGCCATTGTCTTCATGTGGCACACGCGCGCCAGGAAAATCCGGTGAGGATGGTGTTCTGAGCGGCAAGGCAGAAACGCGGTGCAACTTCTAATCAGCCGGGGCGACCGTTCTTCGGGAAACGGCAGAGCTCAGCTTTGTGCCGGCGCTGCGTCAGGCGGTGCAGGCGCCGAACTGCAGATCGTTTCGACAATCTGACGCTTTGATTACGCGGTTTCGGCCCAGGCGCTTGGCTTCGAGGAGCGCGTTGTCGGCGGCCTCGGTCAGGCTCTGTGCCGTGTCAAAATAGGGATAGGACGCGATTCCAGCGCTAAACGTGGCGAACACGGCACCCGTCGAATGGGCGTGCGGCAGCGATGCAAAGTCTTCCCGGATGCGGTCGATGACCGCTTTGGCTTGGTCTGGCGTGACGTTGGGCAAGGCGACCAGAAACTCTTCGCCGCCGTAGCGACCGATCATGTCCGATGAGCGCAAGCGCCCCTTGAGCAGCCAGGCGAGGCCGCGGATGACATGGTCACCCACCGGGTGGCCGTAGGCGTCGTTGACCGACTTGAAGTGATCGATGTCGATCATGGCCACCGTAAGTGCCGTATGCCCCGTCATGTTTTTCGCCATGATCTGCAGCCGGGATTTGGCGGCGGTGTGATTGAGCAGGCCGGTCAGGCCATCAAGCCGTGTCGAGCGCTGGGTTTCACGGAAACGTTCGATCTTCGTTTTGACCACCGCGGCGAGCAGGACCGGGTTGAAGGGCTTATTGAGAAACTGGTCGCCGCCCAGGCGCAAGGCCTCGACTTGCATGCCGACATCGGATTCGCCTGACAGATAGACAATGGGCAGCGCGCTGTAGGCCGATATCTGACGCAGCACTCGTGTTGCCTCGACACCGGTGAAGCCGGGCATGTACATATCCATCAGGATCAAATCGGGGCGATACGATTCAAGGACGTCGAGCAATGTCGCGGGATCGCGGATCGCATGACTGTCGATCCCATTTTCGGTCAATGTGCGCTGGATCAGGGCGACGGCAACGCGCGAGTCTTCAACGACCAGAACGCGATACTTCTCAGTCTCGAAGTTTTGAACGAGGTCGAGGACGCAATTGAGTACCATCGACGACCCTTCCTCGCGGGGGATCGTCAGGTCAATACCCGATCGCATCAATGCGACGATGGCTTCAATCGCTGGACGGACACCCAGGTAGATCAGCTGACTTGCCCCGCAGTTCGAGCGCATGGTGGCGATATAAGCGTGCTCGTCGGTGCGCGGCATATCCGCCGCCGGAATGAACAGCACCGCCAGCGGCACATCGGCGTCCGGCTGTTTTTCTCCCCAGGCCATTTTTCGGGTATGAAAACCGAAGAAATTGAGCTGTTGTCCGAGCGCCTCGACCATCTCATGCGCCTCGGAACCGACGACCAGCCAGACCGAGCGCGGCTTGATCCAGTCGCTGTCGGGGGTTTCCTGAACCCGTTCCTTGATGCGTCGTTCGGGGCTTGTCGGGCGGGAGTTGCTCACGGCGCCGAGCAGCGAGTCGACCTGCCGCTGCAGTGCGGTGATGTCTTCTCTGGCAATGGGATGCGAGGCCGGCACGCCGAGGCGCGCCAAGGTGGAATTTTCCAGTCCCTCGCAGAGCCGCACCAGGCCGGGCAAGCGCATTCGGTTGAATTGCTCGGTCAGGCAGTTGACGGCCACGGCAAATTCGATAAAGCACTCGAAGGCGCCGCCGGTGACATAGCTCTCCCAGCGTGTTTGCAACACGTGGATGCGTTCATTGATCACGTTGTGAGGTGCAGGCAGCACGGCGGGCCAGCTCAAAATGGTTCCGCATTGTCTAGGATACGGGCACTAGAGGCAATAGCGGCGTCTTCAGAAAGACGGGGTGGGCGTGTTTCGGGTGTTCGGCAACAAAGCCGGAGCGGGTGTCGGCTACCTTACTCGCCAATGCCCCAGGTCTGCTCGGTGCGTGTCATCATCGACGTGCTCGCCGGTCGTCCCGGCAACTGCAGCGCGCTGGTCGCGGCCGGCGTCTCGGCGACCAGCCGGCCGCGCCGGAAGACCTTGAGGC